>NZ_CP117834.1:1348920-2027840 GCF_028735875.1 Shouchella hunanensis | reverse complement strand
TAACATGCCTTCTTTTCGGTACGAAACGTGTTCGAGCCCCTTTGTTTTACGTATTTGAAAATGTGAGCGAACAGTCATCCAAGCAAACGTTGGCAGTGTCCGAATCCCTCTCAAATGTAGTCTTGTAATCGATACAATCATAATCCACCTCTTTTTAACTAAGCTTTACTGACTTCCTGCGTTGAATTGCATGAAAACATCCTCTATGATCATAATAGGAAAGATGACTTACTGAAAGGAAACCATTACATGAAAAAAGGACTAAAATGGATATTTCTTGGTTTTATAGGAATTATCCTTCTTCTAGGGGCAGGTTTCTTCGTCTGGACTCAGTTCACCTATGAGCTGATCAATGCTGAAGGTGTTGAATTAAATGAACCTCTTCCTATAAACGATGATTGGATTATTTATTCTGCTTCTAATGCGGACACCGGGTTCGTTTTGTATCCTGGGGCGAAAGTAGAACCAGAAGCGTATGCTTACCTCGCGCAAGAATTGTCTCAGCAAGGTATAACGGTAGCTATTCCGTCTGTTACGTTAAACCTCTCAATTTTTGATAGTGCTAAAGCAGAAGAGTTAATCCAAAGGGAGCCTGATCTTCATTGGTATATAGGTGGGCATTCTATGGGTGGTGCAGCTGCAGCGATGTATGCAGATAACCACTTGGAGACGATTGAGGGCTTACTTTTATTCGGTTCGTATGCAGCGAGCAATGAATCTTTACACTCCTCTTCTCTCCCAGTCCTTTCTCTTAGTGCATCCGAAGACGGCTTAAGCACACCAGAGAAAATTGAAGATAATAGCAAAAACCTTCCAGATACGACCGACTTTATTGAAATTGAAGGCGGCAACCATGCATATTTTGGTCTATACGGTGAACAAACTGGCGATGGGGATGCACATCTTTCTGTAGCCGAGCAGCAAGAAGCGATCATCGAGATCGTTATTTCTTGGATAACAGAGCAGACAAACGAAAAAAGGAATCGCCCTTAGCGATCCCTTTTTTGTATTAGTTCCTCAATAGATCGTGTATCTGCTTTAAGAATCTCCTCAAAATGAGTTAACGATTGTTGATATTCCTGTTCTGTAAAAGACGCAAAACCGTCCCTAGGAATAATTAAATGATAACCGAGCATGTACGCATCATTCGCAGTAAATTCAATACACATGTTTCCGACAACACCTGTTATAATAAGCGTTTTTGCTTCCATTCTTTTTAAAAGCATATCTAAAGGTGTAGCAAAGAAACCGGAAAATTGAGGCTTCAGAACAGAATATTCATGCTCACTTGGCTTTAATAATGTTGCAATCGGCGAGCCAGGAAGTTCATTTTCGACAATGTAATGATACAGCTGGGTAAATTCAGATTTCCAGTGACCATAATTGTCGTTTACATAGATAACTGGATAACCCTTTTCTTGCATGGTATCTTTTAATTTGGCAATTTGTTGTGCACATGTATAAGACGCATCATAGAGCTTCTCAGCGTCTTTAAAATCAAATGGATTAATTAAATCTACAATTAACAAAACCGTATGCTTATCCAACTCTACACACTTCCTTTTAAAAAATGCGCGCATCCCTATTGGCATGCGCGCATAACTGACCTTTTATTTTTTATCTTCAAACGAAACGCCGTGTTTACGGTAATGGATCTTTACGTGAGACAGTAGTTCATCGGCCCCTGATTGAATAGCGTCCTCTTGGATTGTTTTAATAAGACCCATAACCGATTCTAAATCGCCTTCAACAACCGTTTCCAGTGGTCCTACCTCATATCTAAGACCAGATTTTTCAACCAACTGTAGAGAATGATCAATCATTCCTCCTGTATGGTCTTCTTTAAGGTTCGGCAGAAGCTGAATACCTGCAAGTACTGTTGACATGTTTTCATCATCTCCCTTTTCTCGTCTATACTATTCCCATAACCGTTCCGGAGAGTATCAAAACATTCTTGTCACGATTTAAGCAGGATTCATTCATCCTTTAATAGAAGAAACAGGACAAACACGTTGGAAGGAAGAGATCATATATGACAAGAAACCAAAAAACAAAGATTGTTGTTGGTGCTGGTGAGTATCATAATAACCCTGGATGGCTTCATCTACAAGAAGATGAGCTAAATCTTATAAAGCGAGAAGATTGGCTGACGTACTTTGAGCCATCAAGCCTTTCTGTTATTTTAGCAGAACATGTTTGGGAACACCTTACGATTGAAGAAGGGACTCAAGCTGCCGCTCTTTGTTATGAGTTTTTAAAACCAGGAGGGTATGTTCGTTGTGCCGTACCTGATCGCTATTTCCCTAACGAGGCGTACCAGACTGCTGTACAAATTGGTGGACCAGGCCCCTCAGATCATCCTGCTAGTAGCCATAAAGTCGTTCATACCTATCGTACACTTTGCTCGCTTTTTGAGACTGCCGGCTTTCGCATTTCACTGTTAGAATACCATGATGAGAATGGTCGGTTTCATCAGAATGACTGGAACAAAGAAGATGGTATGATTTATCGCTCAAAACGATTTGACCATCGAAATCAAAATGGTACGCTCCAATTTGCTTCTTTACTAATCGACGCGAGTAAACCCTGACTTAATTAATAATACCGTGATAAACAACCTTTGTCTGAACAGAAACGGTAAATGGAGTGTTGGCATAGTCTTCCTCCCAATTTATCGCTTCCCAATCCTTATAATGATAAGCACGAATATGCTTGCCAAGCCCATAATAATCACAGTTTGCTTCTTGAATGATTCGCAGCACTTCTTCACATTCGAATTGCAACTGTTTTTTTATTTCTTCGTTTAATTTTATGACGTTCTCCTCAATATATAGTGTGTCTTTTGGGTACTCCACCACATTTAAGATTAAATCAAGATCAATGTGAGCGGAAAATTGTTTAGGAGCCATTTTTTTTATTTTTAACGTTCTATTTTTTTCTTCAACATCAACGGTAACATAATTATTTACACGATCTTCTTCGTTTTCGGTTACCCGTAAATTAAAGCGACTCGGTTTTCTCCTGTCCACATCCATTAGCAATAATCGCAACGTTTGATCGGCGTTTATTTCCCCGCTCATGTGATCCTTAGCGAATAACGCTACTCCATCCACCACAACATTCTCATGATCAATCACATGTAATAGCGGCAATACAAAATCAGTACCATTGTCAAACAAGGCGCTTAATACATCCTCCATCGACGCTTTTGGGATTGATTCTACTTCCTCTAGCCCTAAAAGCAAATCTCCTAGATAATTACTAATGAGTGGGGTCTCGGCTACTTTAACGTGCAACGCTTTTTTCGCATCACCTTTAACAACCGCCAAACGAGCATTGGTTGTGGAAAGTGGCGACCGAAAATGGACATCCAGCATAGAATAAATGTTTTCTTCTGCAAGTTGTTGGCTTAAGAGCGTTACACGGTTTTTTGAAGCATATAATTCACCAGATACCTTCCGATCCAGATTCATCCGGCTATCACGAGGCGTGTTACCCATTGCAGAGATTATCGCTGGTTTTTGCGTACTCACTTGCGCTCCACTTTCATTGGGCGCTCCACCAATCGTCACAATGGTCGTTTCAATTAAACCTTCATCCGTCTTATCAAGTGCCTGCGAATAAATGAGGTTAATATCTTTCACAAGTCGCTCATCCCAACAGCCTGTCATTAGAAGCAACGGTATGATCATTAGTATTATTTTCTTCATAATCGCGTCTCCTTTTTCTTAACACTTGATAAAAGAACCAATAAGACAGGAAGTAAGAACGTTAAGTACGCACTTGGCTTATTAATATACGTGACCATTTGGCTAAATTCGTTAATAGAAGTAGGCAAAAACTCAATGGAAAAAGTCACTAACAGAAGAATAATGACGATAAGACGATATCGAGTTGTTTGTAAAAGCTTCATCGTCCCTATAGCACCACAGTAGATAAAGATGACATACGTTGTAATAATGCTAATGGACCAAAAGGATAGAAAAATTAAATCAAGTCTTTCTATAATCGTTAACGAGAAGGATTTAATCATATATAAATAAGGCTCAGGAAGAAGCTTCATTTCTCCATGACTAAAAGTGAGAAAAGAGGTCAGTAACACAATCGTGTAAATAAGTGCTACAGTCCAATGCGCAGCGGACAATACTTTAAATTTTTGCTTTGGTGTTCCTTCCACATGGGGTAAGACAACCGCCACCACAATAAAGCCGTTTATGGAAAACATGGATGCAAATATCCCTTTTGTAATAGCTGAGAAATCAGCTACTCCAAGTGGCAATAGATTTAAATAATCTCCATAAATAAAGGCATACCCTACAATAATAGGAATCGTTAAGACAATAGGAGCCGTCACCACTAGCATACGACCAATTGCTTTAAGCGGAGAAAATAACATAGGTACACATGCTGACAAAAACAAAATCATAAAAATTGGCTCTGGTGTTTTACTTAAAATCCATATGGCAATAAGCTGCGTAAACCCTTTTAAGACAAGCCCCGCTAATAAGGTAAAATAGATCATTAATAAAAGAATAAAAAATTTCCCTATCCATTTTCCACAAACCCTTTCACAGATTTTGAATATCGAGTCATGAGGATAACGTTTGTGTAGCAAATACAAACAATAGAGGACCACTTGAACAACGATGCTTGCAAGTAGTAACGAGATCCACCCGTCCGTTTTTGCAAATTGATAGATATGATTTGGTAATGAAAAAAGACCAACACCGATTTGAGCGTGAACAAAAAACCAATAGAGTTGTGTCTTTCCTAGTGTCGGGGATTGCTCCATAATGAGAATCCTTTCTTATTTTTTTTGATTCCCTTTTAATGGATGACTTGAAGACATTTCCGTGTGACGTTGGATAAGCCAGGTCGGAAAGCGCACCATTGCATCCTTAAGCCCTTTGCGATTAAATGGCGCAATCGGCGTTAGATAGGGAATGCCAAAAGAATCAAGTTTAATTAAGTGCATCAAAATAACAAAAAACGTTAAGACAACACCAATTAATCCAAATGTCGCTGCCGAAAGCATGAGCGGAAAGCGAGATAATCTCACGACTGAACCCATTTCAGGACTAGGAATAACAAAGGAAGAGATTGCCGTAACGGCTACAACGATAATCATAATATTGGATACTAATCCTGCATTTACGACGGCTTCGCCAATGACTAATCCTCCGACAATCCCAATTGTCTGACCAATTGGTGCAGGAAGCCTTAGCCCTGCTTCACGAATTAATTCAATTGTAAATTCCATAATTAACGCTTCAACGAGAGGAGGATAAGGAATGTTCTGTAAAGAACTTTTCACCGATATGATTAACGGCTGTGGGATGATCTCAAAATGAAACGCCACAAGCGAAATATAAAGAGATGGCAATAGAATAGAGATAAGCAACGCAATAGTTCGTATTAGTCTAAAGAAACTACCCAGCACGAAATGAACATTGTAATCATCAACAGATTGCATAAAGCTAAAAAATGATACTGGCAAAATTAATGCTGTTGGGTTTCCTTCTATTAATAAGGCGATTCTTCCCTCTGCTAAATTTCCAACCGTTGAATCTGGACGCTCCGTATAAAGTATCTGCGGGAAAAACGTTTTCTTTGATCCTTGTAAGAGTTCATTCAGCGTTCCAGGTGAGCTAATAATATCTTGTTTTATATCTCTTAGCTTCTTCTTAATGTCTTTTACAATAGTCGAATCCGCTCTCCCTTCGATGTAAACCATTGCGACTTCTTTTTTTAACGATTGACCAACCACTTGCGTTTGAATCACCAAATTTTCAATTCGAGCAGTCTTACGAATTAAACTTAAATTGGTCGTTAAGTCTTCAATAAATCCATCATGGGCTCCTCGTAAAGCTCGGTCATTAATTGGCTCTTCAATGGACCTGTTTTGTGTGCTCGGTGTCTTTAGTGCAAGGTATTGTATGGATGAAGAGCCGAACACAAGAATGGCATGACCAGTCCAGCAAAGAGGCAAGCACTCTTCAGCTGAATGCAGCCTTTCTGTTGATACGATTGCTTGACTTTCTACAGTCGGAAGAGAAGACTCTTCTTTCCGAAAAAATGACTGATATAACGCCTGCTCTAGCCACATTTCATCTACTAGTGTATCTAAATATACAAGGAAAGCTTGCTGGCCTTGTATCGTCAATGGTCGCAGGACGACATCGCTTGAATGATGAAGCTGTTGCCGAAAAAAAGATTCTATTTCAGTTAACGTTTTCATAAACAGTTCCTTTCCTTAGTACAGTTAATTTCTACAAAAAAGACTGTACTTATACAGAAGACGCTTTTTTTGAACGATCCTATAAAAAAACACATTACCTCATGGTAATGTGAACCTGTTTCGTTCTTTTATTAAATTTATTTTGTCTTCGTATCACGCACACCCATTAGGCTACTTTTCCTATTCATTGTTCACATATACGGTCTTACTCTTTCGTTCTACGACTAAAACGGCCGCATATAGCACAAAGAGTATGCCGACAATTTGCCAAAGCGTTAACACTTCTCCTAGAAGGATCATGCCTGTCACCACGGCTACAAGAGGTTCTACCGTAGCTAGAATGGATGCTCTACTTGCTTCTAAATGCTTTAAGCCGATGGTATAGAAAATATAACCTGCTACTGTTGAAATCGAGGCAAGTAGAAAGGCACTAATGAGCACTTCAGCGCTTAAAAACAAATGCCATTTTTGAGTCGTGTTGCTACTCAACACCATAAATACGCTTGCGTAAAAAAACACGTATGTCGTGATCGTCATCACTGAATATTTTTTTGTAACAGGCTTTGTGAGTATACTATACAATGCATAAAAAAAGCCGGATAATAAGCCAAATCCCACTATATATAGGGATACCTCTTGTTGACCAACTGGAAAAAAGCCAACAACAAATGCACAACCTAGTACAGCCATCCCAAGAGCCATTATTTTGCGAAACGTCAATCGTTCTTTAAAAAAGAGACGCGATAGAAGCGTAACAAATACCGGCCCTGTGTAAAGCAACGTAACGGCAACCGATAAACTCGATTCAGAAAACACTTCAAAATAGAAATAATTAAAAAACACAATACTAATGATACCTGCAGATGCAAAGAAAAAGTGATCTTTCCACTGTGCCTTAAGCTGCTCTCGGTAGAAGACAAACATGATTCCGATTAAAAGAACAAATGTACACACAACTCGTATTGTTACAACATCCCAAGGTGTAAATCCCACTTCGTATAAAGGCGCAATGAAAAGACCGATCAAGCCCCAACACGCAGCACCTATGATTGTTGCACCATATATGTAACGTGAACTCATTCAACTTCTCCTCTCTTCCTATATAGGTTTATTCTAGCACGCCTCGTAAAGCCCGTTGCTTTTTTCAAGATACCATTTTAAAGCGGCTTCCTTTCTTTACGTTCGGATAGGTGTCTCATACCTTTTCAACTGTTGATAACGTATATTCTTATTAGAATCAGTGATAAAATGAAAGCGATTGAGGTTAACGCTTCTGTCATTCCCTGAACCTAATTAGTGAATGAGAAACACCAGTAGATAGGAGACTGAAATAAATGGAAATGTCGCAATTACAAAATTTCATTGTCGTTGCCGAAGAGGAGAACATCACGAAGGCAGCCGATTTATTACTACTATCTCAATCGGCTTTAAGCCGCTCCATCCACAACCTCGAAAAAGAATTAGGGGTGCCATTGTTTGACCGAAAAAACCGTAAAATCATCTTAAATCGCTATGGTCGAGCGTTTCTTTTAAACGCCAAGCAAATGGTTCAACATTGGGATCATTCTAAGTTACAGTTAAAAGAGCTCATTGATCCGACAATGGGTAGTATTTCCATCGCTTACGTCCATAGTCTCGGTCTCTCTTATATACCTGCTATGGTTAAAATCTTTAAACAGATTAGCCCTAGTTATTCCCTCTCACTACAAGAGGGAAAAGCATCCACCATCATTAAAGATCTCTTAACCAATACAGTTGATTTTGGTTTCGGAACACAATATAAGACATTTCCAGAGCTTGAATACACTACTTTGTTTACAGATCGCATCGTGCTTATTGCTGCTGCAGATCATCCCTTCGTTAAGCGACAGCCCATTTCCATTGATGAGCTGGAAGCCGAACCATTCATTTCCTACACTCCTGGAACTGAACTAAAAAAATTACTTGATTCTACTTTTTCTTCACAAAATCGAACGCTTCATACCGTTTACGAAGGCTTGGAAATCAATAGTATTGTTGGTCTTGTAAAAGAAAACGAGGGGGTTGCATTCATTGCAGATTCCGTTGTGTCTTCCATTAACGGTATTGAAAAAGTAGACGTTGACGGTCTTACCATTGAACGTCCCATTTATTTAATTCATAAAAAACAGGGCTATTTATCGAAAGCAGCGCTAGCGTTCAAACAATTTATGCTTGAGTACCATGGGCGAAACGGATAAGAGTCTAACATGTGTCTGCGCCTTTTACTGAGTGACTCGAGAAAGGCTTTATATCTATACAGCTAATGCTTCGCTAGTAGCAGTCAAAGCCTGTTATGTAAATATTTCTTAAAGAATCTATGGGTGATTACGGCTATGTTCCTATTTACTGACGCGAAATAATGAGAAGTTGTGGATATCATTGAAAACCTTAGACTAGAGAGCTATACTTGATGAAAACATCGAAAACGAAATCCCAAAGGGGAGTAGCATAATAGTAGCTGTCGTCATTACAGGAGAAATCCTCGGCACTACTGGCAACGTTAAGGTTGCTTGCGAGACCTTTGTCCATTCTGGTGGGCAAAGGTCTTTTTTGTTACCCTTTGCCGCCACCATTAAAGGAGAAGATCATATGGGGAAACTGATGAAGCTTCTAAAATCACAAGCGGTACGTCAAGGGATAAAACAAGCGCAAAAGCACATTGTTCCACTTGTAAAAAAAGAAATCAAAAAAAGAAAAGGATTAAAGTAAGGATGATGCCGAATCCCATTACCTTATACCATTCGTATGCCAAAACGGTTGTCTTCCAAGAAGATAAGTCGACCTATCATGTAAAGGCTCATCATCCAGATTTAACGATTTGCGGCGTAGGAAGAAGCGCTACAGCATTCAAACTAAAAGGAGAACCTCTTGTACTAAAAGTATTTTACCCGCCATATGAAAACATTGCAGAACAAGAACAACATAATTATAGGAAGGTAAAAGATAGCTCTTATTATCCAACGCTCTATGAGAGCGGTTCAAATTATCTTGTCATCGATCATATTGATGGACACACTTTTTTTCAATGTCTAGAAGAAGGCATTCCCATTCTGCCTGATTATGTCCAACAAGTCGACCACGCTCTTTCCTATGCTAAAAAGAAAGGGCTAAACCCGTCTGATATCCATCTCCACAATTTACTTGTGACAAAAGACGACCGTGTTCATATTATTGATATTGCTCGCTTCTCCCAAACAAAAACTTGTTACCAGTGGAATGATTTAAAGGCAGGCTATTACAAACACTATCATAAGGCGTACTTTCCCAGTAAAGTGCCTACATGGATGATGAATCTAGTAGCATCTATTTATCGAAGGGTGCAGTAAAGATAAAGCTGGGCAACGATTCCGTATGCTCAGCTATTTTAATTTATAAAATCACTCTAAAATTTCTATGTAAAATTGTCGATTCATCGGCTGTTTTTTGATAAGTCATGTAAACTCATGGAAATGAATTGCCTTTCAATTCATTAAACAGCTATAATGGTGGAATATCTGTTTATCATCATTTGACGTATATTGTCATTTCTAACAAGCGTAGCCAGAATTCGTGTTTTTTAATAATAGAAAGAAAATGTGTACAGTACACATTACTTTATAAAAGAGATGGTGGAGACATTACTATGGGGTTTTTAACGAAATTCAAAAACAAAAAATACTACAATAAAGTTGATTATACTGTATTAAACGAAAAATCTTTGTCCACAAAAACAGATGTGACTGTTATTGTCCCTGTTTATAACGCCATAGATTTTTTAGAGAAAACCGTTGATTCGGTTATTACACAAAGCATTGGTTTCCACAACATCACTTTAATTCTCGTTGATGATCAATCTTCTGATGGAAGCCGACAATTAATAGAAAACTATTCCCGTCTGTACAAAAATATCGTTAGTGTCCTTTTGCATGAAAACACTGGTACACCTGCCTTCCCAAGAAATTTAGGTGCACATCTGTCGAATTCAACCTATCTTTTCTATTTAGATGCTGACGATTGGTTGCATCGAGAGGGATTGCAAACACTTTATTACCTCTTGGAAGAAACAGGTGGCACGTACGCTGTTGGCAAAACCATCCAAGTCGACGCAAAAGGTGAAACAGTTATTGGTCGTTATGAGTCAAGTAAAGAAAGACGAGAAGTTTCTCCATTTGATATTAAACATTTCTTTTATCATCTTGGACCTCGAGCGAGAATGATGCGATCTAACCTTATTATTGATAATGATATTCGATACCCGGAAATGAAGTTTGCTGAAGATAAGCAGTTTTTTATAGATGTTATTTTGGCAGCTGGAACCGTTACGACAACGACAAAGCCTATTTACTATCTAAACCGAATTGACAATAACGAATCACTGACGAAACAAACTAATTTTATGGAGAAAATGAATTCTAATATCCAAGTCATTAAACATGTTCTTGAAAAAAATCTTCCATCAGAGCAAGAAAAACCAATTATCAATCGTTTAGTTGAGTTTGATTCTATTACTAGAATGTTTGATCGAAACCATTTCTTAAAGTCTAAAGATAAACAATCTTACTATAAAAAGTTTCATGAAGTTATTCAGCTTTTTACGAAGGCAAAACGGAGCTATTCATTAGAAGACACGTTAATTAAACCAATTAATCGACTCTACTTTCAGTTAGCTCTTACAAAGGAATATGATTCATTAGAGCAGTTAGCACATTGGTCAAAAAAAGAAGATAACGGTGCTATTGAGTTAATAAACGGTAAACCATTTAAAGTGCTTCACCTTAAAAACGGTCAACAACTACAAATTCCTATAGCCTTACGATCTGAATTAATTGCTATCGACAAAGAAAACGATGATGTCTTACTAACATTCCAACTAACAGGCAATGACATCCCAACTATTGAGGGCATTCGAATTATTGGTCGTTCCAGTGTTTTAAATGCAAAAACCATCCACCCTATTCTTGAGCAGCAAGAGAGTGGTAAACTGGATATACGTTTGAATGCTTCAGAGCTAGCGAGTATGCCTGTGGATGGGTACATTTTTAAACTAGCTCATTCGGATTACGAAAGCGCAATGGTACCAACTAAACTAGAAGTAAAAACAAGGCTTCCGATAGATAGCAGTAAAAATGCTCATTTCTACACAACGATCAACGGAAACCTGAGCCTTAAAATAAAAAAAGCGTAAAAAGAAGAAGCTTTCTTAACAGAGAAAGCTCCTTTTTTCATATAAGGGATTACACTGTTTTCGGTGCCACTAGTTCTACTTTTATCCGATCTGGATCTTCAAAGTACACAGCATAATGGTCACGCCCCCCTGAAAATGGGTAGCTGTTTTCATAGAGTATAGGCACTTGCATGGCTCTTAAACGGTTGGTCATCTCATCGACATGCGCTTTTGATGCTGCATGAAATGCAAGATGATTTAACCCCACCTGTTTTCGATGATAAGGCTTATTACGGTACTTCTCTTCAACCTGAACAAAAACGATGTATGTTTCTTCTAGCTTCCAGCTCTTTCCTTGTTCCCACTCTTGAAAAGCTTCATACCCTAATTCTTCTAAAAACCAGCCCCAAAAAGCCAAACTTTTAGGCAAATCTGTAACATATAATTCTACGTGATGGAGTAACCCTGTCTTCACTGTTTACTCCCTTCTATTTGCGGCATTGCACTCAAGTGCTCATGGATCAGCTTCCACTCCCCATTTTCCAAAACAAATGCATTTGTTGCTCGTCCTTTTCCTGATACAAATACTCCGTCTTGATACCCTTTATAAGTGTACGTATATGTGCACATCGCAGCTTGTTCTGTTGTGATCATCCACTTCACCTCTGTTGCCTCATACACTTCTTCTTTAATATGTGTCCAAGCTGTTTCAAAGAAGGTTTTGATGTCTTTTCGAGTGACACAATTTTGATTCGTAAACCAAAAAACAGCTTCTGAATGTAACACTTTCTCTACCTCACTAAAACGATGTGTGTTTGTTGCCTCTATGTAACGTTCTAATGCTTGCTCATAATGCATGTCATGATCATCCTTTTTTACTTAAACATTATCACAGAACATACATTCTGTATAGATGAAAAAACCAAGTGGGATTTTTCCCATCTTGGTCTAATAAAAGAATAAATCAAAATCCTATGCTACATCCCTATCAGAATCGTTCTGGTCTTTTCCGTTCATAATGAGCGCAATGGCTCCGTCACCTGTCACATTTGTTGCTGTACCAAAACTATCCTGCGCAAGATACAGCGCAATCATTAAGGCAATAGCTGCTTCGTTAAACCCTAACATTGAAGAAAGGATACCAACGGCTGCCATTACCGCTCCACCTGGTACACCTGGGGCGGCAATCATAATAATACCTAGCATCAGAATAACCGGAATCATTCCAACAAATCCAGGAAACTCAAGACCTGGCATCATATACATCACAGCTGTGGCAGCTGTAAGAATGGTGATTGTACTTCCTGACAGATGAATATTGGCGCATAACGGCACTACAAAGTCAGCAATTGAGTCTTTGATTCGATTTTTCTTCACTGCGTTAACGGTCACAGGAATGGTCGCTGCACTACTCATTGTTCCAAGCGCTGTCACATAAGCAGGAACCATGTTTTTCATTAATCGAAATGGATTTTCTTTATTCACAATTCCAGCAACTGTGTATTGAATAACCAGCCAAATCAGATGCATACTCACAGCAAGAGCGAGCACTACTCCAAATACTCCAAGCGTTTCAAATACTGCTCCTTCGTAAGCCATCTCGGCTAAAACACCCGCAATATAAAATGGAAGTAACGGAATAATGGCTTTTCGAATAATCATTTCAATCATGCTTTGACCTTCATCAATGACGCGTTTAAACGAAGTAGCTTCAGTAGCTGCGATACCAACGCCTAAAACAAATGCAAGAACTAAAGCCGTTAACACTCCAGCTATCGGCTCAATTTCAAATTCAATAAACCCACGCAATCCTTCCGGTGCTGCCGCTTCTGACCCTGAAAGCCCAATGAGCGGAAATACATACATAGCTACAGATACAGCAAAGGCTCCAGCTAAAATGGTTGACAAATAGGCAATGCCAATTGTTGAACCAAGTAACTTTCCTCCTCCTTTTCCAAGATTCGCAATTCCAGCAGCAATAAAAAAGATAATAATAAGCGGGACCATAAAGAAAATAAAGCTGCCAATAATATCACTGATCGTCACCATGAATCGAGCAACCCGTTCATTTGCAACAAGTCCAATGATAATTCCTCCAGCAATCCCCATTAACAAACGTAAAATTAACTTCATTCTCTCTCTCCCTCAATCATTCTGTATTTATACAAAGGATGTTTGTCATTATAGCATGGACACAAGTGTAAAGCTATTGTCTTTTTTTGTTAATCGGTTGTTCGTCTTTTTTTCGCTGAACGATTAAAATCTCTTGCCATAGTTGGTCTTCATCAAGGGCTTCAAGTGGGATACTTAAAGCTTCATCAAAAGGACAGCGTGACTCCTTATTCACCTTTACTGCTCTCTCTTTCTAGCTGAATATAGTGAAAAATACGTTCCTCTAAACGCTGTTTTAATCGAGATGGTGTTCCACCAGTATAGGACATTCTTCCTTTATACCAAAAGAGCCAATTAATGTAGCTTCTTGTCACCTCAACAGGTCGCTCACTGACTTGAACGCCTTCTTTTTTTAAATACCGCTTTATTGCATACAAATCTTTACTTATTAGGTTCATTATGCGTCGTAGCCAACTGTAGTATGGAGATCGTTGAAAGAGGTTCTCATTTTCTTCTAGACGGCATAATTCTTTATGAAGGATTTTTTTCACCATTTTTGTGAATAAAAGAGTTCTTACAGTGAGCACAATTGGATCTTCTGTTTCCTTGGCAATCTCTAGATCGAATAGGTCTTTTTCACATGATTGTTTTTTCATAACGATTCCTCCATTTGCTTGTAGTATATACGAACGTATATTCTACATACTAGAGGATAATGTTTCCATTTTCGTAGAGTGGTGAAAGAACGTTGCATAAACAACGGATCTTTATTGGAAATCATGTAAAGTCAGAAGGATTCTTGTATATTACCTATAAGATTGATACAATGACAGCACTTTATAAGAAGATTAGACAGAAGTATGACAACCCTATCTATAGTTAAAGGAGAGATTCTTATGGATAAAAAGAACATTCACTTTACTGAGATATCAAAATACGAAGTCGATTCAAAACGTAAAGATATACGAACATTATCGAAACAACAGCTGTACATCCAGTCAAAACTAATAGAGACAAAGCGAGTGATTTCTTGCGATGACAAGACGTTGCGTATAAGTGGATCACACTAATATATACATAAAAAAAAACCACTCATCTCTAGAAGAATCGTGGTCATCGTTTCAAGCACCTTCTATTTGCTATTCGTATACCTCTGTAAAAATCCAATTTTTAAATAAATAAAATTGATCCTCACCCATCTTCCCTGGATAAGTCATAACATTTAACGGTATTGGCTGACGTCCCTCCGCTAAAGCTGGTTGAATGTATCCATAGGAACTGAAGTGAAACCCATTCCGCTCATAAAAAGCCACCCGCCTCTGCTTCAATTCATCGTCTGGGGGCTCTACTTCAATGAAGACTCGCTTCTGAACCATTCCAAGCAATTCCTGTAGCAACGTTCCGCCTAAGCCACCATTCCGATAACTCTCTCTCACTGCAAAATGCTCCAAAAAAACAAATTCGTCTGTTTCCCAAATCGCAAAAAAAGCAGCAATGGTTTGCTTCTGCTCAAAGATATATACGCGATAGTTTTCCTGATTTAATAGCGCTAGCTGAGCTTCATACGGTCTAAACTCATCCACAGGGAAGCTTTCTAGAAACAGCTGATACAGTTCATCAAATTGCTCATTTTCAAGTAATCTTAACATGATTTCCATGTACCTCGACCAACACAAGTATTTCGCACGCGTGAGCGAACGATTCTCTCTTATAGTATTAAAAAAAGCAGACTGTCGCAAATTAACCACGCCCAATCACCCGAAGAGTGCTGATGAAAGCCACTCTTCTCAGGCTTGAGACAAAGGAACAGCGTCCCTCTTCTTCTATTATAAGTGATTAAGCATCTTTTGTAATGATATTTAAGCAAAATAAAAAAACACTTAATATCACTTAAATTATTATTCACACCAACAGTCTCTATTTTGTGGATAAAATTGAGGTTTTCCACATAAAAATGTGGATGTATGCGGTTAAATGTGGATAGGATTATTTTTTGTGGACAATGTTATCCACAAAACCCTAAGTGAATGTGTGTAGTTTTCATTTACAAACCACTATCCTACTCTTGTTCCGTTCGCAACAGTGACTTCAGGTTGAACGAGGATCACATCCTCATCATTCGGAACCGCTCCTAGAACAAGGATTTCTGATGTAAAACCTGCAATGTTCATTGCTGGAAAATTAACGACTGCTAATACTTGCTTCCCAATTAGATCCGCTGCCTTGTATCGCTTCGTTAGTTGTGCAGAGGATGCTTTTATTCCTAAATCCCCTAAGTCTACTTTCAATTTAATAGCGGGCTTTCTTGCTTCTGCAAAAAACTCAGCTTGAACAATGGTACCCACACGAATATCTAGCTCTTTAAATGTATCAATTGTCGCCATTATGATCCTCCTTCAACTAACTAAATGTCATTTTATCACAACAACAGAGATGACAATGGTGTATCAACCGTTAAACAACGATGACAATGATGACAAAAATTTCGTATGTACGCCAAAAAACCTTTCATCTTTGTAACAAATATGGTGATATTCACTCACATCATTTCCATAAATTACATCATTTAGAAAAGTTATTAAAAAGATTAAGAAGGAGGTATGTTTATCTTCCTATCTTTACTCATTATGAGAAGATTTTCTTTTCATTTTCCCAATATAAAAAGGCTTATATGACAGCTTTTTTAGTTCATTCTTCTTAATTATCACCTCATTTTATTCAATATACAACTTATTTTTTATTCATGTTTCCCAATAAAAAGGAGTTCAATTGCATGCTATCGTAATGGACAACCCATTTTGAACAGGAGGCGTTACCGAATGAAGAAAAGATCAAACGTTTTAATCGCAGGAACAGCGATCGCAACCATTGCTTTAATAGGAACACCATCCATTTCAGAAGCTGCAGAGGAAAAAAAATCTTATTTAATTGGCTTTGATGAACCTCAAGAAGTTGAGCAATTTACAACAAATTTGGAAGAAGAGATTCGTACACAAGCAGATGATGCTATTGATGTAACGTACGAGTTTAAAGATATTCCTGTTCTTGCCGTAGATATGACGGAAGAAGAAATGACTGAACTCAAAAATGAAGAGAGTATTTCCTATATTGAAGAAGATCAAGAAGTGACAACGATGGCGCAAAGCATTCCATGGGGAATTGAAAGAATTGGCACGCCAGCAGCACACGCATCAGGATTTACAGGTAGCGGTGTAAGTGTCGCGGTCCTTGATACAGGGATTGATCCACATTCTGACTTAAATGTACAAGGGGGGGTTAGTTTTGTACCAGGCGAAAGTGGAGCAGATGATGGAAATGGACACGGTACTCATGTAGCAGGAACGATTGCAGCGTTAGATAATGATGAAGGCGTTTTAGGCGTTGCTCCAGAGGTTGATCTCTTTGCAGTAAAAGTTTTAAGTGCATCTGGATCAGGATCAATTAGTTCGATTGCGCAAGGTTTAGAGTGGACAGCTGAAAACAACATTGATGTGGCTAATTTAAGTTTAGGCAGTCCCTCTCCTAGTCAGACGCTAGAACAAGCGGTTAATGACGCCACAGATAGTGGTGTGCTTGTAGTAGCAGCAGCAGGCAATTCTGGAACAAGCTCATTAGGTTATCCAGCTCGTTATGATAATGCAATGGCTGTTGGCGCTACCGACCAATCCGATAGCCTGGCTAGCTTCTCACAGTATGGCGAGGGTCTTGACTTAGTCGCTCCTGGTGTTGGTGTAGAAAGCACGTACCCAGGTGGAGGTTATGACAGCTTAAGCGGCACATCTATGGCTGCTCCACATGTTGCAGGTGCAGCAGCACTCGTTAAACAAAAAAATCCAGGCTGGACAAACGAACAAATACGAAGCCATTTAAACGATACAGCCAATGATCTTGGCGATTCGTTCCGCTTCGGTAGTGGCTTATTGAATGCCGAAAATGCCGTTCAATAGAAGCTTGTATGCGCGTAGGAATACCTATTCCTACGCGTTTTTTTGTTTAAAAGAAGCTTACGTGGAAAAACTAAGAGCACTATGTTGTAGAGGTGAATTCATGTATAACCATTTTGCTCTTTTTCATTCCATTAAGGAGTTAGAAACCGAATTTGAAGTATCCTTTCCTTCCATTAGCAAACACTCAATTTATTCCCCTTCCCAAACGGTCTTGACCATTTCGGACAATAAAGAACTCAAGGCATCCCTTATGGGTTGGGGCCTTATCCCCTATTGGGCAAGACACGAAGGTGTGGGCAACAAGATGGCTTATGCACGGGCTGAAACCATTGAAACAAAAAGGAGTTTTAAATTTCTACTCCAAAAAAATCGTTGCATTATTCCCGCTAGTTGCTTTTATAAATGGCGACAAACCAAGAATGGTACAAAGCACCCTTACAAGATTGAACTTCTTCATCAAGAAATCATGGCTTTTGCTGGACTATGGGATACGTGGAAAAACCTAGAAACCAATCAAACAATTTACTCTTGCACCATTATTACTTCAAGTACAAGTGGTTTGACACTCAATCGCGCGCCAGTATTATTAACAGAAGGGAACCGACAAGCATGGCTTGATTCTAGCATTACCAACCAGCAACAGCTAATGAGCCTCCTAAAACCAATAGAGAAAAACTCATTCATTTTACAGAAAATCAATCATCATAACAGCAACGAGACCGATTTATTTTCGACGATCTAACTAAACAGTTTTTTTGAGAAGAAGCTTATTTTTTGCTTCAACCTAACTTGTATCTTTCTTCCATTTCCTCCGATTAAAATGGTCTCGGCACCACATGCGTTTTTTTACCTACTTCATAACCAACTGCGCAACACTAGTTGACTCAAATAGTCACCATATCCGTTCTTTATCGAATTAAACATCTAAGTACCTGACTATTTTCCTTGTTTACTTCTCTGATTGTCGGGGAATCTTAGCATTAAAGGTTGTATTAGAGGAGTGAGAGAACAATGAGTGAAAAAATATTTATCAGTCCTAGTAAGTATGTTCAAGGTCGTCATACATTAGATAAAGCAGGAGAATATATTTCTCAACTTGGAAAAAAAGCAATGGTCATTGCTGATAAAAACGTATGGGACATTGCAGGGAATCGAGTTGCAGGAAGCCTCAAAGAGCATGATCTAGACGTAATGGAAATTACGTTCGAGGGTGAAGCCTCTGCCAAAGAAATTGAACGAATTAGCAAAGAAGCAAGTAGCAATAACATTGATATTATTGTTGGAGTCGGTGGTGGAAAAACCCTTGATACAGCAAAAGGTGTTCGAGATTCGTTAGAAGGCGCTGCCTGTGCAGTGATTCCAACAACGGCTTCTACTGACGCGCCAACAAGTGCTTTATCTGTTATTTATTCAGATGAAGGTGTTTTCGAGCGTTATCGTTTCTATAACAAAAATCCAGATCTTGTATTGCTCGACACGGCGATCATTGCAGCTGCACCACCCCATTTTCTTGCTGCAGGTATTGCAGATGCCCTAGCTACTTGGGTAGAAGCACGAGCTAGCTTAGAAGCACGAGGTACAACGATGGCAGGCGGACAAGCAACGATTGCTGGTAAAGCGATTGCTGAAAAGTGCGAGCAAACCTTATTTGAATATGGTTTACTCGCTTATGAATCAAATAAACGTCAAGTTGTTTCGTATGCCCTTGAGCAAATTGTGGAAGCTAATACGTTGCTAAGTGGACTTGGCTTTGAAAGTGCCGGCCTAGCCCTTGCCCACGCCGTTCACAATGGCTTTACTGTCTTAGATGGGGACATTCATAAAAAGAGCCATGGGGAAAAGGTTGCTTTTGGTATTTTAACCCAGCTCGCTTATGAAGCACGTGACAAAGAAGAAGTGAATCGTTATATCTCCCTTCTTCAACAACTAGAATTGCCTACGACATTTAAAGACCTTCACATTGAAGACATTGATCGCGAGGATTTAAAGAAAGTTGCTGAAACCGCTCTTCAAGAAGGGGAAAGCAGCCACAACATGCCAAGTGTTCCTAGCGTGGATGATGTTGTTGATGCCATGATCGCTGCCGATCAGTATTCCATTGCATATCGTGAAAGCCATAAATAACTCAACGCGCTACGTCAGTTGCCTCATGCTAGGCTACTGATTGTAGCGTTTTTCTATGCTCTACTTTCATAAAAAAACACCCCTTCGTTAAGAGGGGGTGTACATCCTTTTTATTGACGTATTAACTCAAGCTCTACGGGAATAAAATCGTCAATCTCTTCCTCATTTAATACAGAGTACGCCGCTTGTACAGCTTCTTCACCAATTAGAATAGGTTGCTGAGCAATAGTACCTGCAAGTCCACCGGTTTCAACAGAGGCAACTGCATCATCTGTTGCATCAAATCCAACAACAACAATATCATCTCGACCAGCTGCTGAAATCGCTTCTAATGCGCCTAAAGCCATTTCATCATTATGAGCAAATACACCGACAATATCCGGGTTGCTTTGAAGAATATTTTCCATTACCGTCAACCCCTCTGCCCGATCAAAGTTGGCTGGTTGGCTTGTTACGACATCAAGTGATTCTTCTGCAATGTTATGGAAACCTTCTCCTCGTTCTCGAGCAGCAGAGGCACCTGGAATTCCTTCTAATTCAGCAACTTGTGCTCCTTCTCCTACAAGCTCGAGTAAATAGTCACCAGCCATTTCCCCACCAGCTATGTTATCAGAAGCAATGTGGGTCACAACTTCTCCACCTTCAGCAGCTCGGTCAACGGTGATCACTGGAATCCCAGCATTATTTGCTGATTGAATAGCCGCTGCTACTGCGGAGGAATCAGTTGGGTTAATGAGAATTAAATCGACACCACGCTGAATGAGATCTTCTACATCATTCACTTGTTTTGAACTATCGTCTTGTGCATCAACTGTTTCAATTTGAATTCCTAATTCATCTGCTTTCTCAATTGCTCCGTCCTCTAGTGTAACAAAGAACGGATTGTTTAAAGTTGAAATAGATAGGCCGACAGTGAATTCGCCACTCTCTTCTCCGTTTCCAGAACCATTGCTGTTATTTGCATCATCTGACCCCGGTGAATCCATTGAACATGCTCCAAGAAATGCTGCTAAACCCATTGTTGCCACTGTTAGACTTATTTTTCTCATCCCAATCTCTCCCTTAGTTTAATTAAGCTGTTTTTCTGCGGTCTAGTAAGACTGCAAGTAAAATGACACTTCCTTTTACAACTTGCTGGAAAAACGAACTGACACCAAGTAAATTCAGCCCATTATTTAATACGCCAATAATGAGCGCACCAATCAGTGTACCAACAATCCAACCTCTTCCTCCGGTCAAGCTCGTACCACCTAAGACAACAGCGGCAATAGCATCAAGTTCATACATCGTACCTGCTGTAGGCTGTGCAGAATTTAACCGGGATGTTAGTATCACCCCTGCAACCGCTGCCAAAAAACCGGTTAACGAGTACACATATATTTTTATTCGATCAACTTTTATTCCTGATAAAATGGAAGCCTCTTCATTTCCACCTACCGCATAGACTCTGCGACCGAACGTTGTTTTCTTAAGAATAAGATACAGGATAACGAAACTAATGAGCATGGTAATGGCAGGCATCGGAATGCCAAAAAAGTAGCCACCACCGATCATTTGAAACAGAGTTGAATCTCCAAGACCAGACACGGGACGTCCATCTGTAAACATGAGTGTAGCGCCACGATAAATGGTCATTGTGGCAAGTGTCGCAATAAAAGGAGCCACTTTTCCCTTAGCAATAATAATCCCGTTAATGGCACCAAGAACTGCACCTACTAGTAACCCTACCAGAATGGCTAGAACCGGGTCGACACCTGAAGCGAGCATAGTTGCCGTTACCGCTCCTGAAAAAGCAAGAATTGCACCTACAGATAAATCAATTCCACCTGTTAAAATAACAAAAGTCATACCAAACGCAATCAAAGCATTTATGGAAACTTGGCGTAAAACGTTTAAGAGATTCGCTGTAGATAGAAAACTCGGATTCAAAATACTAATAACGAGAATGATTAAAAACAAACCAATAAACGGTCCTAATGTTGCCGCGAGGGCTTTTGCTTTTTTATTGTCGAACATGTTTCTCTCCTCCAGTGGCTTCATGCATAATGGCTTCTTCTGATAATTGGTCTCGGTTTAAAATGGTTAGCATCTTTCCTTCAAACATCACGCCAACACGACTACTTAAGCCAATCACTTCTGGCAATTCAGAAGACACCATAATGATTGCGACACCTTGTTTTGCTAACTCATTCATAATGGTGTAAATTTCTTTTTTTGCCCCAACATCAACACCTCGAGTTGGTTCGTCTAAAATAAGCACTTTCGGTTTAATCCCTAGCCACTTAGCGATTACCACTTTCTGCTGATTGCCTCCGCTTAGTGATTTCGCCTGCTGATGAGGTCCTGATGTACGTACACCAAGCTTCGTAACCAATGACTCGTAAAGTTGTTGTTCCTTCGTTCGTTGCATAATACCCGACGTTGAAACCGCATTCAAATTTGTCAAACTAATGTTATCACGTATAGAAAAATCAACGATTAGCCCTTTTGATTTGCGGTCTTCAGACACGAAACCAATTCCTTTCTCAATCGCATCAATAGGCTTTCTAAATGAAACGGGGCTACCATCTAATTCCATTGATCCGCTGTCTATCCCTCGATAGCCAAAAAGACTCTCAACAACCTCTGAACGACCAGCACCCATTAAACCTGCTATGCCAAAAATTTCTCCAGCTCGCACTTCAAATGTAATGTTCTCAAATTCGCCTTCACGAGAGATCTCCTTTACTGCTAGCTTCACTTCTCCAGGCTGTAAATCATAGTCAGGAAAACGTCCACCGAGCTCTCGTCCCACCATTAAACGAACAATCTCATCAAAATCGGTTTCTTTGATCACTTTTGTTGCAACATAGTTTCCATCTCTTAAAACCGTAATACGCTGACAGAGGGAAAAGATTTCTTCCATTCGGTGCGAAATATAAACAAACGTTACACCTTTTTTCTGTAAGCCTCGAACGACCTCAAACAACGTATCAATTTCTCGATCTGTTAACGCTGCTGTTGGTTCATCCATAATAATGACATCTGCTTCCGTCATGAGCGCTTTTGCAATCTCGATAATTTGTTGCTTGCCGACTGACAGATTGCCTGCACGCTCCGTCGCCTTTACATGTAACCCTAAATCAGCCAATTGTTGCTCCGCTAGACGATTCATCTCTTTCGTTTTTAGCCAGCCTGTTTTCCAGACCGTTTGTTCATTACCTAAAAATAAATTTTCCGCCACCGTTAATTCAGGCAAAATATTTAATTCTTGGTGAATAACTGTAATGCCATCATCTTCAGCGTCCTTAGGATGAGTATAGAAAACGTCTTTTCCTTTTACCGTGATGTCCCCGCTGTCCCTTGGGTAAATGCCCGTTAAAATTTTCATCAACGTAGATTTCCCAGCACCGTTTTCACCCATTAGTGCATGAATCTCACCTTTTTCGAGCGTGAAAGAAACATCGTTTAACACTTGATTTCCACTAAATGCTTTGCTGATCCTGTTCATTTCAACAATCAAAGGCTTGTCCCCCTTAGAATAAGACGCCCGCGCGCAAGATAACGTTAGCAAAAGGCGTTACTTCACCCGTTCGAATGACAGCTTTCGCTTTTGCTGTTTCAATTTTTAAGTCTTGATGGGGTAAGTAATAAGTAGGAATACCCTTGCTTTCAATGGCTGTATAGATATGATTTTGATCTTTCACTTCCTCAGCTGCTATCATAGCCTCTACTTCCATATCTTCAAGTACTTCCTCTAACACGTCAGTAAAAGAAGGAAATCCTTTTCGTAACGATAAATCAATGCACTCTACTCCAGAAGGAATTGGCAACCCACAATCAGCAATAACAATGTGATCGGTGTGACCGAGGGTCGCAAGAATACGCGCTATATCTCGGTTTAAAATACCTGTCTTTTTCATTCTAAATCCCTCCAGTGTTGTTTAAGAATGCCTTTACTTGTTCTTCTTTTGGCATGCCTGTTTGGGCACCAAAAGCTTGAACTGACAAGGCAGCCGCAGCATTCGCAAACGTGATCGCCTCTTCTAGAGATTCCTTACGAGCAAGGGCAACGGCCAATGCCCCGTTAAATGTATCTCCAGCACCTGTCGTATCCACTACAGATGCTGTGTGACCTGCTATTCGCTTTCGTTCACCATCCTCAGACCATTGCACACCATTTGCGCCTTGTGTGACTATAAGTTTTTCTTCCAACTCCTCATAAAAAGTAGTGAAAAGTTCATTGTATTCACTCTCATTTGGTGTTAGATAAGTCGCTCGCCTATATGTTTCTACTGAGAGTGTTTGAGCAGGTGCTGGATTAAGAATAACTGGCACCCCTTCCTCACTACAGATTGTCACGGCATAGTCGACAGCTTGAAGTGGAATTTCTAGCTGAATGACTACCACATCACTTTGTACAATGAGTTCCCGAAATGATTCAATATAAGCGGAATCAACGCACCGATTGGCTCCGGGTGTGACAATAATTCGATTGTCACCTTCAGAAAGTAAGATGGTCGCTACACCGGAGCTTTCACCTGTAACCGGTTCCACACTGTCTATACAGATTCCTTCTTGTTCAAGACCATTTAACAGAAGCTGACCAAAGGGATCGTCACCTACTCGACCGATCATCGCTACATCTGCACCTAAACGTGCCGCTGCAACGGCTTGATTGGCTCCTTTCCCACCAAATGCTGTTTGAAATGCATCTCCTAAGATGGTTTCTCCTTGGTTTGGCACTTTAGAAGTAGTCGTGACCATATCCATATTGATACTTCCAATGACGGTTACCTTTGGCTTACGCATATTGAATTCCTCACTTTGTTGTTCCACGTATGTGCATAATTGGCGGAAACACATACTGAAATGTTTTTATTGGCCTGTTTTCAATTTGATCGATTAATAACGAGATGGCCTTTTCACCTATTTGATAAATTGGCTGTTTTACTGTAGTTAACGACGGGCTCAACATTTCACCAAAGGAGATGCCATCGAACCCAATGATTTGCAAGTCATCTGGCACCATTCGCTTCATTGTATGAGCCGCCTTCATCGCCCCTGCAGCAGCCACATCACTCGCTGCAAAAATTCCATCAACCTCTGGATGCTGCTCTAGTAATACTCGAACCATCTCTTCTGCTCTATAACTATTAAAGCCTGTTTCAAGAACGGTATGTCGCTTTCCAAACTGCTCAACCGTCTCTTTAAACCCTTGGTATCGTTCATCAGCAGTCACTAAACCAGTCTGGCCCCGAAGATGCGCAATATGCATACAACCTTTTTGAATTAAATATTCTGTTGCAAGCTTTGCACCTTGTTTGTTTTCCACGGTTACAGTTGGTACATGTTCACTAATGAAACGGTCTAACGCAACGATGGGTACATTTAATGCTTTGTAGTGCTCGTAGCCCCCAACACCCGTTGCAACGATGATACCATCTACATACTTCTGTTCTAATGTATTTAAGTAATGTGCTTCTTTTTTTACTTGATTATCTGTATTGCATAGTACGACAGTGTAACCAGCCTTTAATGCAACATCTTCAATTCCACGGGCGATCTCAGGAAAGAATGGATTGGCGATATCAGGAATCAATAAACCAATCATTCTTGATTTCTTATCGTAAAGAGAGCGAGCAACTGCACTTGGCCGATAATTAAGATCTGTTATCGCCTTCTGTACTGCTGTTTCAGCTTCCTTACTCACATAACCTTTATTGTTTAATACACGCGATACTGTAGCTACAGAAACGTTCGCATATTTTGCTACATCTTTAATCGTTGTCATGTTTTACCCCTTAATGTGTAACCGGTTACAGATAGTATATTCCTAGACTAAATGATTTGTCAATTTCTAAATTATGTAATGGTTATGTGATTTTTCACTAAAAAAAGCGTTCTCTTCTTTCTCGAAGAAAAACGCCGCTATTCATAGCCACTCCATTATCCTTTGCTTCACTTCAATTGGAAGCGGCTGCATCAGGGCACGTTGAAGCCTGTCCACTTTCTCCACTCCTTCAGTGCGAAAATGAGCTTCTACCATCAACACCTTCTGTTCACGATTTGGCATCAACAAATAAAAAACGTACCAGTCTTCAAGCTGCATATAAGGAGTATGTCCTTTTTCTAATGTGACTGCCGACGAGTCAAACGAGAAACGATACACTCCTTGTTCATGTTCAATTGCAAAACCACCCATGATATCAATTGAAACACCTGCTATTGTGAAGCGTTTGAAGACTTCCGTTTGGAATGGTTTTTTATAACTGGCTTTTTTTTCATCACCTAATTGAGTTATCACCTCTTGAACGCTTTTTTCATCTGCCAAATCAATAAAAAGATCAATATCATTTGTTTCTTTAACGATAGAGTGATGAAATAGAAGTGTAGAGCCACCAATTCCAAATGAGACGCCTTTTGAATGGAATGCGTTCACTAGTTTGACAAGCACGTCTCTTTGATGCTGATTCATCTAGTATATTACCTCCTTTTCGACGAAATCACTGCACGCCTTACTTCCTTTATCTCTTCATTAATTGTAGGAATGAACATACAAGAAGGTTGGCATCTTTCTTTTTTCAGACGTTCAAGAAAAGCCAATTCTCGTTCAACAATTTCTATCTCATCTTCATCCAACATTCTCCTTACTCCTCTCCCTTACTTATTTCCGTTAAATTACCTTCCATTATCCTCTGATCGCTTGACTTTATATTGCTGAGTAAAAGCAAACACAAGTGTCATAATTGCACTCGGTAAAAGAACGATTAAAAAACGAGCGCCGGTCATACCAAGTCCCGTTTCAGTTGTTTGTGATTCTTCACCTAGAATAAACAACACAAATAGTAGAAAAGCAACAACAAGCTTACTTATGCCAATCCAAACGATTTTCGTTGGTTGACGTCGAAAAAGCACGACTAAAATCCAACCTAGAATAGCTATTCCAAACGGAAGCAGCATACCAACATTCATAAACACATCCATTTTGAACACCCTCTCCCTTTTTTGCTACCCATGTTTCCTTACACTCAATCCTCTATTTTAATTGATCCCCTTACCTATCTTATTCTGTATTGGGTGGATTAAAAGAAGACTGAAGTAAGAACACGAATTGGGTTATTGGCTCTTTAAGGAAGCCACTGAGAGAGGAGCTTATGGATTGAGTCCTTTATCATTTCAGTTTAACAGGAATCAAAGAGGGCTAGATAAGAAACACTCCCCTCTGAACGTTATGCCATTCTTCTCATAGCCATTCCAACAACTAGATTGTAAACAGCGTGTACGAGAATGGAGACGATGAGCGCCCCCGTTACGATAAACAAATACGCAAGTAACAAGCCGACGAAGAAAATGATGCCATGAAGAATTGGCATGCCTTTGTATTGAGGGACATGTACGAGCATGAATAAAAGAGCATTAACAAGTAACAGAATCCACGTCGGAACTACGTCCAGAAAGAGCCCAATAAATACACCACGAAACAAAAATTCTTCCACAAGAGGCGCGCCGATTACAACCGGTACAAACCCGACTGGCTTTGAAAGGATTGTGCGCAATAAATCTGCTAACTCATTTTCTGGCAATGTTGTGTTCGTCCATTTTAATAGAGAAAGGGTTACAAACCCAACTAAAAGACCAATGGCTACACCAGCGGGTAATTGAAGTGCTAGAGAATACTTTTCACTAATAAAAAGAGACTGGAGAAAAGGTATCATCTCTCCAAAACGAAAAACAAGAACGAAACCAAGTCCAATTAGAATTAACAAAAAAAATCCTTGCCAAATTGCCCATTGGAGTTGTTTTTCTTCATAGGTCAACAAAAACTCTCTCCTTTTTTGACACGTACTATTTTCACCATTGTACTTGATTTCAACAGAAAAAACTGCCCTGTAAAAAACCAACCTTTTTTTCAGGGCCGCTTGTCCTGTTTACTCAGCTATTCGTCTTTCCCCTTTTAACAGAAATTCTAAAGAAGGTATACCCATTTCCCCTTAAAATAAAGCTAGTACCTACACCTCTCTATACAGAACGAGCGGTATGCAATTCACTTATGATTGCATCTGTTACCTCTTCTGTTGAATGGATACCGCCAAGATCCTTGGTGATGGTGCCTTTCCTTGTGACGCGTTCAATCGCATCTAATAAAAACGTTCCAAGTTCCTCTTCTCCAAAATGGTCCAGCATCATTTTCGCTGTCCAAATTTGGCCGATTGGATTAGCCAATCCTTTCCCAACTATATCTGGGGCGGAACCATGAACCGGTTCAAACATTGATGGATAGTTTCCATTCACATTGATATTTGCAGCTGGTGCAATACCAATGCTCCCCATAATGGCAGCACCGATATCTGTTAGAATGTCTCCGAAAAGATTAGAAGCCACAATGACATCAAAGTCAGCCGGTCTTGTAACGAAGAACGCAGCTAATGCGTCAATATGCTGAGATTCGGTTCTTATAGCAGGGTAGTCTGCACTTACTTCTTTAAATACTTGGTCCCAAAAAGGCATAGAGTGAACAATCCCATTTGATTTTGTTGCACTCGTCACAAATCGTTTTCGTTTTGCTGCAACCTCAAACGCATAACGCATCACTCGTTCCGTGCCTTTTCGTGTAAATACAGCATTTTGAATGGCTACTTCATCTTCTTTGCTATGAATACGACCGCCAACCGTGCTATATTCACCTTCACTGTTTTCACGAATAACAACAAGATCAAAGTCTTTAGGGTTCTGTAATGGCGATTGAATACCATCAAGTCGTTTTGCTGGCCTCATATTAATCACTTGTTCAAATTCACGGCGAATTTGAATAAGAAGGCCCCATAGTGAAATGTGATCGGGGACAAGGTTTGGATCACCAACCGCTCCTAAAAAAATGGCATCAAATGGTTTCAATTGCTCCAATCCATTATCTGGCATCATTACACCGTGTTCTATGTAATACTGACAGCTCCACGGAAACGATTGAAATTGGAATGCTAATCCCCCATGCACATCAGCAACCGCTCTCAAAACACGTTCAGCTTGCGGAACAACCTCTATCCCAATACCATCTCCAGGAATACTTGCAATATCAAACTGTTTCATCACGTTTCCTCCCACATTGTCTAGTCTCTACTTCTACACGAATTTATCCCTTTTGTTACGAAACGAATGCCGCCTCCTGTGTAAAATGTCATTAACGAATGCTCATAAAACTTTCTGCAAGATAATCTTAGAATCACCTGTTTCGTTTTCTTCTACTGCCGTCACATCAAACCCAAAGCGAATATTAAGTAGCAACATTTTTCGCCAACGGTTCATCGATTTTGTTTCGACCTTTTCGTAACCTGCTTCCTTTGCTTTCGTATGTTGATTTTTCATTAATTGTAGCGCTACTCCTTTTCCTTGAGAGGTTGACCTTACGCCACCTAACCAGCTGTAAAATGTGGTGGCATTTTGCTCATAACCCAATTTGTAGCCGATTAACGTTTCATCCTCATAAGCGAGTTGCACATCTAAATTTGGCTTATGCGCCATACGCTCATTCAACTGACGATCCTCATTGAACACTTCTCGATGTAAATCACAGATATCCTTTACGATTCGCTTACTTGGTATACCCTTTAACGACAAAAACTCCATGACTAGCCCCTCTTTCTTTGCATGGTTTCATATTGGATACTTTCTTACAAAAATGTGCGTACTTACATCCTTCTGGTCTTCTTTATATACTAACAAGAGTAGTGAATAGAAAACAGCAAAATCGCTTAACCTTAAATGGAAAGAGTAAAGGAGAGATTGATTATGACGGATTTTTATAAGGCACTTGAAAATCGCCGCTCGTACCATATCGTTGGCAAAGAAGAAATCGTTTCAAAAGAACGTGTGGAGGACATCGTTAAACATGCAGTAAAATACGTTCCTTCTGCTTTTAATTCCCAATCCGCGCGTGTACTTGTCCTTTTTGATAAAGAGCATGATGCTTTTTGGGAGAAGACGACAGAAATTCTTAAAGAAGTTGTTGGTGATGGGGACTTCTCATCCACTCAAGCAAGAATGGATGGGTTCAAAGGCGGTTATGGAACAATATTGTTCTTTGAAGATCAGAGTGTCGTTGAACAGCTACAAGAGTCATTTGCACTCTATGCAGACAATTTCCCAGTTTGGTCAGAACAGTCTTCAGGTATGTTGCAATATGCGATTTGGACTGGACTTGAAATCGAAGGACTAGGTGCGTCTTTACAGCACTACAATCCACTCGTTGATGAAATGGTTGCTTCGACATGGTCTATTCCAAAAGAATGGAAATTACGCGCACAGATGCCATTCGGAAAACCTGCACATACACCAGGTGAAAAAGACTTTGGTTCAATCGATGCAAGGGTAAAAGTAGTGAAATAGGCACTTCATGAGTGACAAAGTGATTGGATGCAAACAAACCGTGTTGCATCCTTTTTTATTTTGTTTGATTTGTCCGAGTCGATTTGTGCTTTTCAATACAAATCCAACCCAACAGCATGAGCCAAAACAGAGCCATAACGATTAGTAAAATAACGGTTGGTTCTTCTACAAAATAACCGATCAGTACACCTATCAACAAATACGGTAAAAGCAAAATAAAATAGTTTACCCAATGTCCAGACACCGCAAACACCTCCAACCCTAACCACCTATAGCCCTTACCACAAAAATAAAACCTCCAAGTGAAATCACTTGAAGGTTCATACAGCCAGCCACCTGTATCTATTTATAAATAATTTACAACTCGCCATTCGTCGTTATCTGCGATAATTAAGTCTAAGTTCAATTTCTTTGCCAACAATTTCGCGGCAACAGGATCATTAAAGGTTTTATCCAAATGGCTGTTTGAGTCCTTGAAGGTCACCGTTACCCCATTGACAGTACGTTCTACTTTGTACATTAAGGGATCACACCTCTCAAAATTAGCCCACTTTTAAGTCAACGTACTAAGTATCTCATAGAACCATTTAAATTGAAACAGCAGAAGGCTGCCTTAACTCGATTCACACATTTTCATATAAGTAGCTCTGAATGGCTTAGGTATCCACCTCACCAATCGTCAGATCCAACGTCTGAATGCTTCTACACATGTACTTTTTTAAAAAGCAGTTTATCTAGTAACCAGACCGGGTATTGATTGAAGTCATTGTTTTTTGTTATGCTTTTTAACTAAAGGGGGATTATTGATGAACCATAGACAAAATCAAACTGCGTTTATGTTGATTAACAAAATTCAAAACCATTTGCTAAAAAAACACGAAACATGCAAAGAACTGGATTTATCTTACGCCGATTTAATTTATTATGTGACATCGTCTTATCCTGAATTAGAAAAGCCACTCCATCAAAGTATTTCAATACGGAATCGTGTTTTTCGCTCTGTATTAATATCTTACAAAGAACTACAAGCTGTCCGTCGATTAGCAAAATCATTAAAAATATCATAATGTACTATGTCACTTTTTGAGAGCTGCATGACAGCTTATATCCTACTTACTTATTGATCGCAGATCGCACTTAACGCGTGCCGCTCTCCAAACTTGACAGCTCTCTTCTCCCCTCTTTTGTTGTTTCTTTCATCCATTGACATGACAAGATTTACGAAGTTAGGGATGAGTATGATGAAACAGCCTACATATACAAAGGGGAATGAAAAGCAAGAGAGCACCTTCTTTTCAATTATCTTCACTTGACTCAAGAAAAGAGGAAACGAATGTATACAGATGAAGAGCTAACCATACGTCCAATTCAGCAAAATGATTTAACGACACTGTGGGAACTTATTTATAAAGAGGCAAATCCAGAATGGAAACAATGGGATGCTCCATACTTTCCTCATAGCCCGATTGCTTATGAAGCTTTTATGCACAAAAGTGAAAACTGGGTAAACCAGGATGATTGTTGGGTGGTCACAGTGAATAACATGATCTGCGGAACAGTCAGCTTTTACTATGAAGATGCACAAAAGATTTGGCTTGAAATGGGAATCATTTTTTACCAGGGGGCGCATTGGGGTCATGGTTTAGGTACCCGTGCTTTAAAGCTGTGGATGAACCACCTCTTTCGAACAACGGATCATGTTCGACTGGGCTTAACAACTTGGTCTGGAAATAAACGGATGATTCGTGTAGCAGAAAAACTCGGCATGCAAATGGAAGGTCGAATTCGTAACGTCCGTTACTTCAATGGCCACTACTATGATTCCATTCGCATGGGCATCTTAAGAGAAGAATGGAACAACAATTAGAGCACGAGGCTGGGACAAAAGTAGATAGACAGACCAAAATGACGAACATTCCTGAATATAGGAACGTTCGTCGTTTGTTTTATATGAAAATTAGCGGAAGGAGAATCCGAAGACTCCTGGGGGATCAGCACGTGTCTGAAGACTCTGGAGTGGTGGTTTGCCACGGAGGAGGCTGAGGCCGTGTCCCCGGAAAGCGAAGGATTCTCCTGTAGCGGTGCTACTCAGCATATTTTAGACTATTCGTCTTTTCAAATACTACTTTCAGTTATGTCCCAGCCTCTTTTTTAAAATTGACCTTTTCTAGTACACTTGATAAAGTAAACAGAATTGAAAAAAGAAAGCCGGGCTTTAACATGAACCGAAAAAATGTCAAGAAACAATCACTTATATGGATGATAGTGCTTGTTCTTCTAGCAGTCTCCTCTATTCTGTTTGTATTGAATAATTATTCTTTTTATGAAAGACCTATTGCGACGATAACCGATGTGACCAGCTATGAAGAAGAGCATGTCATCGATCAATTCGGCAATGAAGATACGCTTTATTCGCAGGCCATTACCGCAAAAATTCAAAATGGAGAGCATCAAGGTCAAGCTATTACACTAGCAAATCACTATTCTGATTCCGGAGCATATGACCAAGCATTTGCGCCTGGGGATGATGTCTTTATTTGGATTGATTCGTTTGAAGAAGAAGAGCTGTCGGGTTCCATTACCGACGTGAAGCGCGACCATTACCTCGTTATTGTTGCATGGCTGTTTTTATTCGTGCTCATGGCAGTTGGAAAACGACAAGGACTCTATTCTGCTCTATCATTAGGTGTGAATGGCCTCATCTTATCAATCGCCCTAGACGTTTATTTACAAGCATCTAACGATTGGTTGCTGGTCATTTGCGCGGTCAGCTCTATCCTTTTCACAGTGATAACCTTACTACTTGTAAATGGAGCAAATGAAAAAACGTATACAGCAATTCTTTCAACGCTCATCGTCACTACGATTACAATGACGTTCGCTTACGTTGTCCTAACTCTATTGAATAACAATGGTCTACGATTTGAAGAGATGCAGTTTTTAACCCGACCCTATCACACTGTTTTTATGGCTGGGGTGTTAATCGGTATATTAGGGGCAGTGATGGATGTATCCATTACGATGTCCGCCTCTATTTTTGGCATGTACGAGGAAAACGAAGCCATTGATGAAGCCACATTGAAAGCTTCAGGATTGGAAGTGGGACGAGATGTAATGGGAGCAATGATCAACATTATGTTCTTTGCTTACATAAGTGGATCGATTCCAAGTATCCTTCTCTATTTTAAAAACCATTCACCGCTAGAATTTATCGTATCGATTAATTTATCGTTAGAATTGGCACGCGCATTAGTGGCGGGGATTGGCATTGTTCTAGCCATTCCTGTTGGCCTCTATTTGTCCCTCTATTTCGTCCGTAAAAGGAGGGCTAAACATTGAATGTTCTTACCGTTTTAACAGTACTTCTATTCATCCTCATGATTGCCGTTGGTGGTAAAAAAGGGGCGCGATCTTTTGCCGTCTTGTTCTTAAATTTTATCATTCTCTTCGGTGGAATTGTCTTTATGACAAACCCCGAGGCGCATCCGTTGGTGATAACGTTTATTGCTTGTACCTTAATTGCCGCTGCAACCCTATTTATTATTAATGAATGGAGCAGTAAGTCCATTACAGCCTTTGTCTCAACAATGCTGACAATTGGGGTTCTGTTAGTCTTTATCTCTTTTGTAACGAACCATACAATGATTCAAGGGTTTGGTGAGGAAGAAATTGAAGAGCTTGGGTCCTTTTCCATTTTAATCGGACTCGACTTCACACAAATTGCCGCTTCCGTCATTGTGATGAGTACAATTGGCGCTATTGCTGATACGGCAATCTCCATTACGTCTCCAATGCAAGAATTATACAAGCAGCATCGAGATGCGAATGTAAAACGTCTATTTCTCTTCGGAATGAAAATTGGACGGGATATTCTAGGAACGAATGCCAACACCTTATTCTTTGCGTTTTTTGGCGGACAGCTCGCACTCTTAATTTGGTTTAAAGACTTATCCTATACACTAGGCGAAATGGTAAACGCAAAAGTGTTTGCAAACGAACTGATCACGATCTTCTGTGCCGGAATTGGGGTTGCACTCATTATTCCAATTACAGCAATCCTGAGCGCCCTGCACCTCGTTCATGAAAGTCGAAAAAAAGACCGCAATCCTTAAGGGTTGCGGTCTTCGTCATTAACTTGCTTCTTCAGATACATCAATGCGAAGAGAATCATCTTTATAATCATCCACATTCAAATCTTTTTTCACTTTTGATGTGAAAATACCGGATATCATACTTCCAGACACGTTTACAGCTGTACGTCCCATATCAATTAGCGGTTCAATTGAAATTAACAACCCAGCTAACGCAATCGGTAAATCCATCGCGGCAAGTACAAGAATTGCGGCAAACGTCGCTCCGCCACCTACACCAGCAACGCCAAATGAACTAATGGCAATCACAACAAGTAGCATCGCTATAAAACCAGGTTCAAACGGGTTTTGTCCTACTGTCGGTGCAATCATAAACGCAAGCATAGCTGGATAAACACCCGCACAACCATTTTGACCAATTGATAAACCGAATGATCCCGCAAAATTCGCCGTTCCTTCTGGTACGCCTAATTTCTTTTGTGTTTGAATATTCATCGGTAAAGCAGCTGCGCTTGTTCGTGACGTAAACGCAAACGCCAACACTGGAAATGCCTTCTTCAAATACTGCACCGGGCTTAATCCCATAAATAATAAAATGAGTAAATGCACAAGGAAAACAGCGGCTAATGCCACATAGGAAGCAATAACAAACGTTCCTAATGTCATAACAGCACCTAAATCACTTTGCGCTACAGTAGAGGTCATAATGGCGAGTACCCCATATGGTGTTAAGCGTAAAATAAGTGTCACAACACGCATCACAACGGAGAATATTGCACCAATAATTTTTTCAAACATCTCAGCAGCTTGCGGTTCTTTACGACGAACACCTAAGTAAGCAACTCCTAAAAATGCTGCAAAGATTACCACACCTAATGTTGACGTTGGTCGCGCTCCTGTTAAATCAGCGAATGGGTTTGTCGGGATAAGCTGAACAATTTGCTGAGGAATGGTTGTGCTTTCCATCGTGTCATAACGCTCTTCCATTGACAGACCCCGCTCTTGTTCAGCGGAACCCACCTGAATATCGTCTGCACTTAGATTAAACACGGAAGCAGACGTAAATCCAATCGCACCTGCGATGATCGTTGTGACAACGAGCATCCCTATCACAAGTCCGCTAATCTTGCCTACCTCTTTTGCAGCTTTTATCCGTGTAAAGGCAGATAAAATCGCCACAAAAATAAGCGGCATCATAATCATTTGTAAAAAGCGAACATAACCTGTTCCAACAATGCCTATCCAATCCATCGCATTTACGATAACGTTTGATTCTGGATCAAAGAAAAATTGAAAAATAAAGCCAAGCGCGATCCCTGCTCCTAAAGCGGTTAATACGCGTACTGAAAACGATAAATGCTTTCGTTGCATCCAAAAAAGGATTGCAGCGACGATTACAACTGATGCTACAACCGCAATCGTTAAACCAACATCCATCCATAACCCTCCCTATACTATTAAAAACGTTTCTTTTTTTCTACCACTTACTTTATTCCTTTAAATCCGATTAGTCAACTAGACATTCTTCATTTATATCAATTTTTTTATTAAGTGTAGCGAGTACCATTTTACCAGTTACAAAACTAGAGGTCTATTCCTATTAAACAATGGACAAATCCGTTTGACTAGCCTAGCAATGTATTCCTATATGATGTCTATGCAAATAGCAAAAAAATCCGAACCAAAAGGTGATTCGGATCTTTCGCTTCTTTTCACCATCGTTTACTGAATGTCGTAACCAAGGTCTTCTATCTTTAGTTTGAGCATCCCCTTGTTGACTTGATCGCTATCAAACGTGATCGTAACAAGCCCTTCATCTAGCTTAACAGTCACGTTGTCAACACCATTCATGTTTCCAACGCCAGTTTCTATGCTTGAGACGCAATGTCCACAAGACATGCCACTTACCTTTAATTCAATTGTTTTCATTTATTGTTCCTCCATTCTATTTCTTTGGTCTATTCCTTAGTTGACTTCAATCACAAAAGGAAAAGCGATAACTCCTTCATCGCGATACTGAAACTCTGCCCATAGCTTATAAGTGCCCGACTGAGTAAAATGAGCATCGAAGCGTGTATCGTCATGACTAACTGGATGAACGTGAATAAACGCTTCTACTGCTTCATCTAAAATGACGACATGACCAAGTGCACCTAAATACGGCTCAGGCGTTTCACCGTGTAAGTCAAACACAAGTTGGACGGGTTCATCAACTTTGGCTTCAACCGCTTCCAGCGTGACCGTTTTGCCTTCGACTTCTTTTGTCCAAACCACATCTTTTTCCAACTGAGTTTTCGCCGTTGGTGCTTCGCCTACTTGCATAGCATTTGCAGAAGGAGTATACATTTTTCCTTTCGGTGATACATCAACAAAAATCTGATACTCTCCGTCAGCAAGAGATTGGTTGATAACAAACACCCCTTCACCTTGCTTTTCAGGATGAAGGTGCAAATACTTCTCCAAGTCATTGGACACCACAATCACATGCATTTCTTGTTCATGAGAGACTTCTAACTCAGGTGGGTTCCCTTCCTCATCTTCAAGGTGGATCATTAATTGGTCATCTTGGTACCTTACATGTGTTAGGACTTGTGATTCATCCGTTCCCTGACCTTCATGTTCATTGTGATTCACATCAGGCTCCTGCCCAAGCTCTTCACTGTGTGCCTCGTGCATCGTGCCACTTTGAAAAATATTCTCACCCGTAATTAAACCGTATGCTGTCACAACCAAAATAAGATAAGCAATTCCAATTAGCACCCATGCCTTACTGTTCACGAGAATCACCTTCTTTCTTAAAGCGCATTCGTTGTAAACGTAGCGCATTTAAGACGACTGAAACCGAGCTAAATGCCATCGCTGCCCCAGCTACCCAAGGTGCTAATAACCCCGCGGCAGCAATTGGAATACCTGCTGAATTGTAAACAAATGCGAAGAATAAGTTTTGTTTAATATTTCGCATCGTTTTTTCACTAAGTTGAATGCTGTCAGCCACGCTTTGCAAATCGCCTCGCATTAACGTCACATCTGCCGCTTCGATTGCTACATCAGTTCCTGTACCAATCGCCATTCCAACATCCGCTACAGCCAATGCAGGTGCATCATTCATTCCATCTCCAACCATAGCCACTTTCTTACCTTCTAGCTGAAGCTTTTTTATTTCATCCGCTTTTTGCTCTGGAACGACTTCAGCGATGACGCGGTCAATACCTACTTGATTACCAATGGCCGTCGCTGTTTTTTCGTTATCGCCTGTTAGCATGATAACCTCTAGCCCAAGGGACTTCATCCGTGCTACCGCTGCTTTTGACGTGTCTTTAACCGTATCTGAGACAGCGATAAGGCCTGCTATCTCGTTGTCAATCGCGATTACCATCGCTGTTTTCCCTGCTGTTTCAAGAGTTGCCATCTTTTCTTCAATCAATTGACTATCAAGTTGATGCTGCTTCATTAACTTTCTTGTTCCAATATAAAGGGTCTTACCATCCACTTGGGCCTCTACCCCAAATCCAGGCAACGCCGTAAACTGTTCCGGCTCTGGAATAGAGATGCCTCGCTTCTTTATGCCGTCAACAATCGCTTTAGCAAGTGGATGCTCAGAATGTTTCTCAGCAGCACCTACAAGTGCTAATACATCCTGTTCCGTTCCATTTACAATGTCTACATTCGTTAACTCTGGCTCACCTTTTGTTACTGTTCCTGTTTTATCAAGCACGACCGTCTGGATATTCCGCGTATGCTCTAAATGCTCGCCACCTTTAAAAAGAACACCCATTTCCGCAGCTCTTCCTGATCCCGCCATAATAGACGTTGGAGTTGCCAGTCCGAGGGCACACGGACAAGCGATTACAAGTACCGTAATGAGTGGCACGAGAGCAGAACGGACATCTCCCGGCTCAATTAGGAAATACCATGCAAGAAAAGAACCTACTGCAATAAGCACGACAATCGGCACAAATACGCCTGACACTCGGTCGGCAACGCGCTGAATATCAGCTTTACTACCTTGCGCCTCCTCAACCACTTTTACAATTTGCGCGAGAGCTGTATCTTTTCCCACTTTGGTTGCGTTCACCGTTAGCGTTCCATTTTTATTGATTGTTCCGCCGATAACAACATCCTTTGGCTTTTTATCAACAGGAATACTTTCTCCAGTAATCATCGATTCATCAAGGGCAGAACTTCCTTTTACAATTTCTCCATCTACTGGTATTTTTTCGCCGGGACGAACAATAAACGTGTCACCAACAACAACCGCTTCTACAGGGACTTCCACTTCTAAACCATCTCGCACTATACGTGCGGTTTTCGCTTGCATATCGAGTAACTTTTCAATTGCTTTCCCTGTTCGACCTTTTGCACGCACTTCAAACAGCTTCCCTAAAATAACAAGCGTAATGATGACTGCGGCTGCTTCAAAGTAAAGTTCAGGCATCCCTACTTGCCCATTAATATGCCATTCATAGCCTAAGAAAAGACTATAGAAGAAAGCGACGGTCGTTCCAAGCGCAATTAAGACATCCATATTGGCGCTCTTACTTCTGAGCGCTTTATAGGCTCCTTTATAAAATTGCGCTCCAGCAATAAATTGGACAGGCGTAGCAAGAGCAAGCTGCACCCATGGATTCATAAACATGTCAGGCATATAGAGAAAGGATGTAAATTCAAAATGCGTCACCATTGTCCATAACAGTGGCAACGATAAAATCGCCGCAAAGATAAATTTCCCTGTTTGATTTCGAATTTCTTTATCCCGATAGTCAGCTGTTTCTTCATTTGAGTCTTGTTCGTTTAACGTATAGCCAATCTTTTTTACTGCTTCTTTTAAATCAACTGGAGTCACTTCACTTGAATTGTATTCAACAGTGACGTTCTCAACGGCAAAATTAACGCTCGCACTTGAAACACCGTCTATTCGTGTTAGCTTTTTTTCAATTCGGTTTGCACACGCTGCACACGTCATACCAGTAATAGCAAAAACAACTTTTTCCTTATTAACGTTGTACCCTAGGTGTTGAATTTTTTCTTCAAATGCCTTTGGGGTTATTTTCTCTGAGTGGTAGCGTATCTTTGCTTTTTCTGTCGCAAAGTTAACATTTGCCTTATCAACGCCATCCAGTCGGGTTAATCCTTTTTCAATCCGGTTAGCACACGCCGCACACGTCATACCCTCTATTGGTATATAGACTTCTTTTTCCACAATCGTTCCGCCTCCTTCTTCACTAGAATGTCAATGATCCGTTCTGATCATGTTAAACAGCTTATCCGTAAAATAGTCATGTTTCTTCACACACCAATCATAACATACCCCCCTACGGTATACAAGAGAGAGTAGACTATTCCCTTTTTCTTATCGGTAATCTACACCTTTCAACCTTTCAGGCAATTGATCAAAAAATGGTATGATTGAGAAAATGACATTTAACCTTATTTAAAAGGGTTAAGGAAGCAGGCAAACATGACACTTGAAAAACAACTTTTTGATGCAGCAGCAACCCTTATTTATGACCGTTATCCTACTGGCTGGGGAGGAGCCGCCGCTCTTGCATTAGATAATGGAAGGATTTTAACAAGCATCGCACCAGAAGTAGTCGTTGCTTCAACAGAACTATGTATGGAAACTGGCGCTATATTAGAAGCTCATAAATTAAACCGTCCTGTGACCCATTCTCTTTGTCTTATGCGAGAAGATGAGCACTCTCCCCTTACAATTTTATCTCCTTGTGGAGTATGTCAAGAACGACTATTTTATTGGGGATATGGGGTAAAAGCCGCCGTATCCAATCAAGAACAAGCCTTGATTTTTAAAACATTGAAAGAACTTCAACCTCACCATTGGCATGCGGCATTTGAGTGAAATTAACATAATAGGAGGGGTGTATTCAGAACAGAGAGCACTTACATCCCTTCATTGAATTGATGCTAACCTGCTCATTTATGTAAAACGTGATTTAAAGATAAAAAAAGACTGATATCTATTCAGTCTCCAATGAACCCTACACACTTATTGACATCATCACTTCTTATAGCGATAACCCACACCCCATACCGTTTCGATGCTATCAAATTCGATTCCGTTTACTGACAATTTGTCACGAATTTTTTTAATATGTACGGTTACTGTTGTATGATCACTAGCAGGATCCATCCCCCAAATTCGTTCGTATAAATGTTCTTTCGTAAAGACCTGTCCTGGATGAAGAGCAAGGAACGCGAGCAACTCAAATTCCCTTGCTCTGAGTTGAATCTCTACTCCATCTACTTGAATGCTCCTAGCCGTGTGATCAACACATAAACGCCCAATCGTTGTCAATTCTGTTGGTTGTTCATGTAAAGACACAAGACGCTCATAGCGTGCTAGATGGGCTTTTACTCTTGCCACTAGTTGATTTGGATTAAAAGGTTTAAAAATGTAATCATCAGCACCCAAGCCCAATCCTCGGATTAAATCGATCTCTTCGACGCGAGCCGTTACCATCAGAATAGGCACTTCTTTTACTTCTCGAATTTTTTTACAGACAGCAAACCCATCTAAACCCGGGAGCATGACATCTAGTACTATTAAATCAAAGTCACTTGTAAGTGCTCGTTCAAGACCTTCATGACCATTATGCTTAATTTCTGCTTCAAAACCATTAATTTCGAGATAGTCTTTCTGCAACTCTGATATCGTTTTCTCGTCTTCAACAATTAAAATCCTTTTCATCTTTTTCACCTCTCTTGTTTTCATCGACTATTGGCAAAGTGAACTGAATGGTAGTACCTTCGTTAACCTTACTTGTAATATCCACCATTCCTTCATGAGCTTCAACGATTTGCTTGACAATGGCTAACCCAATGCCACTTCCTCCTTGATTTGTTCCTCGAGAAGCCTCGGCCCTAAAAAATCGATCAAACACGTAAGGTAAAGCCTTTTCTTCAATGCCTTGACCATTATCTGTAATAGAGATACATACAACTTGCCCTCTTTCACTTGCATGTACGTGTATTCTTTTTTCATCTTGATTCATAAATTTAACGCTATTAGCTAAAAGATTAGCAAACACTTTATAAAGTTGAGCTCGGTCAGCTAAAACAAGGGTGTCTGGATGAATACTTACATTTGATTCAATTTCAACCTCATCGTATTCCAATTGAAATGCTTCGATAATATCTCTTAGATAAGGGCGAAGGTTTACACACTCAAAATGAAATGGAATACTATTTAAATCCAGTTTTGAAAAGAGCAAAAGTTCATCAATTAATTGATCCATTTCTGAGGCTTTTGTGTGGATAATTTGAATATATTTATCCAATTTATTCTGATCCCTTGCAACACCATCAATGATTCCCTGAATATGCCCCTTAATTGAGGTAATCGGTGTCTTCAAATCATGCGAGATATTATTAATTAATTCTTTGCGGTTTTCGTCATATTTTTCTTGAAGCGCCATTGATTGCTTTAATTGAAGTCTCATTTCCTCAAAAGCACCAGCCAAATCGCCAATTTCATCATTTCGCACAATACCAGTTTGTTCATTTAAATTCCCACTAGCAATCTCTCCTGCAACACGGTGCAACTTTTTTAATGGCTGTATAAGATGCTTTGATATGACATACGTAATCACACCATTTGTCAAAATAAAGGCAACAATAAATCCAGTAATAACGAGCGGAATGATGTTGGTTAGAAAGTCACTTACAGGTTCAACATCCAATGTAAAGAAGAGTGATCCATCGTCGCCATCAGTGAAACGAAAATCGGTTCCTGTATAGAGCCAATACTGACCGTCTTCACCTATTTGACCTTGATGATTCACATATGGATCAGACTCGCTTAACTGGTGCGCCGGTAAATAAGAGTAAAAAGTAGATGTATCTGTTTGCTGTCCATTTGTGAGCGTATCCCCTTTTCGAACGAAAATAGCGATTTGCCGATGTCCTAACAGATTCTCATATCGTGAAACGATCGACTCATCTAATAGCTCATCTGGGCTCGAAAGAGCGACTTGTTTCAACTCCGTAATGGCGGCTAATTCTTCATAAAAAAATGCTTCAACCGCCCGGTCATCTACCTGATAAAATTCTTTCATTTCTTCTATATTATTTAAAAATAGATGAAAAAGAAGATGAAGAAAGAGAATGAAAAGGCCAATGGGAATAATGGTCATTAATACATATGAAAGAATCAACTTTACTCGTATTGACATCATTTCTCTCCTTCCTCTGTCTGCTTTTTCATTATAATCGATCTCTTTCTCTAAAAAAACGAAATGCTAACTAATCGAGCGTTGTTTCTCTAGGTTTGTTTTCCGTGAGGAGCGCTTAAACGGCAACCACCAGTTCCAATCACCTAAAAGCTTCATTGTCGCTGGGACTAAAAACAGCCGCACGACCGTTGCATCAAGGGCAATGGCAAGAGCCATCCCAAACCCTAGTTGCTGCATAGGGAGTACGCCAGCAAACGCAAATGATCCAAAAACAGCTACCATAATTAACGCAGCTCCAGATATCATAGGCGCTGTCTTTTCTAACCCTAGCGCCACGCTTTCCTCATTCGATACACCTTTCATATATTCTTCTTGTACACGACTCAACAAGAACACTTCATAATCCGTACTTAAACTGAATAAGAGGCCTAGTAACAAAATCGGAATAAAACTTTGGATAAAACCAAACTCACCGAAACCGAATATTTCCGATCCCCATCCCCATTGGAACACTGCGACAAGTACACCATACGTAGCACCTAGGGAGAGAATATTCATGATAATCGCTTTAAGCGGTAATAGTACGCTTTTAAACGTGATGACCAGTACAATAAATAGAAGCGCTAAAGTAAAGGCTAAAACCCCTAGCAAGCTATCATTTAACGATTGACTAGTGTCCAGTCCTTCTGCCGTCTCTCCACCTACGAGAACGGTCCATCCGTCCTTAGAAGAATGATTCGAACGAATTTCTTTTACAATCCCTCGGTTCGCTTCACTAGAAGAGTAATCATTTGAGATGACATCAAAGATGACTACATTCTTCTCTTCTCCAAGATTTCGATTTAGCATCATCCATTCACCTGCGGAAAGAAGATCTTGGTTATCTGTTAGAATGTCGCTAATAGAATCCATGGTCATATCTGGGAAGAATGAGAAGAGTGAATTGACTTCTTCAACATTCGCTATACCTTCTAACTCTTCCTGTAATGATTGAAGATTCGTAAGTGATGCTTCATCAGTTAATTCTCCCTCTTCTGTCGATACAACGACTTGAATAGGGGCGGAATAACCAACACCAAATCCATCTTCCAAATCACTTATACCACTACGAACTTGCGTATCTTCTGGCAGCATGCGTGAATCCGGCGTTGAAACTTCGAGTTCAAGTGCAGGCCAAGCAAGTAAAAGAAGAAAGAAAACAGAACCTGCAAAATAAAGAATTGGTCGCTTCATTACTTTATGAGCAAGTTTATACCATGTACCTTGCTGATTTGGAACTGTACGGAGCGACATAAAAGGAACTCTTAGTGCATTAATCTTTGGTCCTACTATTGCTAAAAATGCAGGCAGTAATGATAAACTAGTAAGCATTAAAAAGAACACAACAACGATGACACCTAGAGCGATGGAACGGACAGCAGCTATATCAACGAATAAGATGGCAGACATGGAACCAATAATCGTTAAAGCAGAGAATAAAATAGCGTGACCCGCTGTACCCATCGTCTCTGCGACTGCATCAAGATGGTTGCCACTCGTTTTCTCTAACTGCTCTCGATAACGTTTGACAAAGATGAGAGCAAAATCAATCCCTACACCTATCCCTAACATTAATGCTGCATCTAACACAAAAATGGATAATTCAATTCCCTGAGCGAAAAAGTAAAGGACACCTAATGAAGCGATGATTGAAAACCCAGATAAAAGCAAAGGTGTTAAGGAAGATACAACAGAACGAAACACGAATAATAAAACGATAATAATAATAGGCAAAGCGTATAAGTGTGCTTTCTCAAGTCCTTCTTGACTCAATTGGTTCATTTCACCCCAAAAAGCGGGAGCTCCTAAAACCGTCGCTTGAAAGCCATCTTGATCTATCGCTTCTGTCAGACGCTCTTGAATGTCAGGTAATACCTTTTGAGCAAACCCTTCATCTACATTCATTTCAACAAACCCAATACTTGTATGACGCTGATCAGAAACAAATTGATCTTTTATACGCTCTTCCGCATTAACCCACGTATAAACACTTTCTATCTCGTCTTCATCTGATAACGATGCTGACGCCTGCTCTAATGCTTCTGTAAATTCTGTAGAACCAACTTCATACGTATCGTGACTCATTACGAACGTTAACGATGTGGCATTCCTAGATTCAAACTCTTCTGAAACAAGTTCGTATGCTTGATTTGACCCCGATCCAGGAACACCCCAGCCCCCTCCAGTCAAATACCCGCCTACTTGAGTAGCGTAATAACCGCCAAATACAATCAAGACGATCCAGACACCAACAACACCCCACCTATATGTGGCCATCCATTTACCAATTCTCTTTAAACCACGTTCCATTCTGTACACTTCCTCCTTTAGCTTCCCTTTTCTATTTTTTCATTGTAGTCGCAACTTCTAATCATTCTGTGAAATAAATCTTATCTTTTTCTTAACTCTTTCATCACAGAAAAAGGGGATGTATTTAGCATTCATTTTTATATCAAGAGTTCTCATTTTAATGAGCTTCAAGAAGCCCGTACGTACTCCAAGAATCCCTTTTGTATAAGATCAATACTTGGAAACATACTAAACTGACTTCCCAAAGGGGGGAATACGATGTTTTCAACAGATTTTGATCAGAACACGACTCTATTTCTTCAAACATTAGGCGATCAATCTGACCTTAACCAAAAGCATGTTTACCTTGCAGGGTTAGAACGAGTTGGGGTTTTTTATTTACTTGGGGAATTTGATGATGAAAAGTTTAATCGGTCACTCGATTACATGAATCGTTTAAACGTGCGTGTCCTAAACGAAAGAGATTTGGAGATAGAAGCAACAACGCCCATATTATGTCTAGCTGAATCCACGCTTTCAGATTCGCTTGCTGCTGTGTCCACTCTATATAAAGGTCGCTGTGTGTTTTTTATGGAGGGGGTGCCTTTTGCATATAGCCTTCAAATCAATAAGCACCTACAAAGAAGCTTGGAAGAATCAGCAACTGAAAGAGTCATTAGAGGACCGCGGGCCTCTTTTCTTGAAGATGCTTCTACCAATATCTCTTTGATCAGACAGTTTGGCGAAGATGAAAACTTACTAACCGCCAAGCACAGCATTACGCATAATAAAAAAACGAAAACCGTTTATTATATGTACAACAAAGAGAACACACCTTCTTCAACGGTTACTGAAGTAGAAAATCGACTGAAGTCCATCAATCATCCAAATATTGAAGACTCTGGAAAGATGGAAAGTTTTTTAGACAACTCCCCCATCTACTCTCCTTTTCCACAAATTCAAAGCACAGACCGAATTGATCGGATTTTGGCAGGCTTTGAAGAAGGCAGAGTCGCTGTTTTTGTAAACGGATCACCGTTTGTCTTTATGGTGCCTACAACGTTTGAACAACAAATGCAAGCACCAGACGATTATTATGAACGGTGGATGATTAGCTCTGCTATTCGAATATTACGGTATATCGCCCTTTTTATTACGATGTTTGTTGCACCGATTTACATTGCCCTTGTTTCATTTCATCAAGGTTTAATTCCAAACGAATTGTCAATGACTATTATGAACTCACGAATGAATATTCCTTTCCCAGCTGTAGGGGAAGTGATTCTCATGACACTCTTTATAGAGCTACTCCGAGAAGCCAGTATACGATTGCCTAATCCTCTTGGACAAACGATTGGATTAGTTGGAGGCGTCGTCATTGGACAAGCTGTCGTTGAAGCGAACTTGGTCAGCTCCATCATGGTCATTGTGATCGCTATTACGGCCATCGCATCTTTTGCTGTTCCTCTGTACAGTTTAAGCACGTCGTTTAGGATTCTAAGTGTCTGCTCCATCACGCTTGCTTCTACATTAGGATTATATGGCGTTGTGATTTACTTTATTGCGGTAACGATACACCTCTCTAGCTTACATAACTACGGTGTTCACTATTTTTCTTTTAAATTTTCTTTGAAGAGACACGGCATATATGACCTTATCGTACGTCTTCCAACAGTCTTGAAGGATAAAAGAGGTGTTTAAATGGGTCAAATTCAAACTAGCCACACGTTGACTACTTATCAATTAACCGTGTCCTTATTATGTGTGCTTTTGGGGGTTGGTGTTATGAACCTACCGCGTACATTAACGGTTCACATTGGAACTGCAGACGGTTGGCTTTCTATCTTATTTGGAGGGATTTTGATTACCCTTCAGTATGCCTTTGTTTGTTTTGCCTTTAAGCGACACAACGTGCATTCCATTGATGAGTACACAACAAAAGCATTCGGTGCTTTCATTAGTAAAGCGATCTGTCTACTACTAACAATTTATTTTCTTCTTCTTGGCGGCTGGCAGGCTGTTGCGATGAGCGAAATGATTCGCTATTTTCTTTTAGAAAGTACCCCTCATTACGTATCCATCGTAACGGTTCTATTGTTATGTGCGTTTGCTGTGTACTACTCCTTACCTACAATCGTGCGAGTAGCATGTTTCTTTTTACCACTGACCGTCGTCGTTCTATTCTTAGTTTTATTGATAGGGTTTAGAGATGCATCTATTTTAAATATACGGCCCGTCGCACCAGAAGGGATGCTCCCTATTTTGCTTAATAGCAAAAATGGACTTCAATCGTTTCAAGGCATCGAAATGATTTTTATCTTACTGGCTTCCATTCAAAAAACGGTCCGTCCTATTAAAGCCGGTTTGGGGGCGTTAATGTTTGCTACATTGCTCTATGCATTCACTTACCTTATTGTTGTCGCGACTGTAGGAACTGTAGAAGTTCAAATGTTGACTTGGCCAACCATTACGTTGACCCATGCATCAGAAAGCAGCCTACTGTTTACCGAAAGAGCAGACTCTTTTCTTATCACCACATGGATTCTACAGTTTTTCCTAACCAGTTTATTTACCCTTTATAGTGCTGTTTTTCTTTTGAAAAAAGTCTTCCCGGTTTCAAGGAATTGGCTCATTCCACCAGCAACTATCAGTATGATCGGTCTCGCTTTATGGCCACAAACAATTGATGACATTACAAAAGTATCCGAGTATCAGCAATTTGCGTTTGTTTCATTCTTTTTTATTCTTCCAGTTACTTGTTATGCCCTAGTTTCGTTACGAAAGAAGGCTCGTATATGAAGAAGTGGTTTCAGTGCATCTTTATTGTATCGTTACTCCAGTTAACTGCATGCTGGGACAGCTCAAATATTGAAAGCTTGTCGTTTGTCATGGGCGTAGGTATTGAAGTACAGGAAGATCAAGAGGATACTATTGGTTTGTTAACTCAATTGTATCTCCCTTTAAGCGATGAAAACATCTCTTCTAGTATTTCTTATCGCAATAAGTATTCAACAGGAAAATCCGTCCTCGATGCGATTCGACATTTGGAACTAATTGATCAGGGAATTATGAGTGATCATCAAATGATTCTTGTTTTAGACACGGATGCAGTGCAGAAATGGGGAGTGAAGAAGTTAATCAATCAAAAAATTAGAGATGAACGGACAAAGAGAGGTGTCAAAGTGGTGTTAACAAATGAATCTTTGAGCACACTCTTCTCCTACCCTAAAGGAAATAACGCATCTCCTACTTCAAAAACGATTGTCGATCTAAGTAAAAATAAAGATCGAACCACAGAAATTCCAGCGCCTGTCACGTTAGGCTTACTCGCTGACTCAACAAGTCGTCAACAATCCATCCTATTACCAAACGTTCGTGTGAAAGACGATAATATAAAATTCGATGGTGGCTATATTGTAAAGAATGGAGAAGAAATGGGGACTTATGTATCTCCTTATCAAGTGAGTCTGTTGAATTGGCTTACTGGAGATATAAAAGGTGGTGTTCTTACAAAAGTGGTCAATGGCAATCGAACTGTCTATGAGATATTGGATGTACATTTGGACTCCATAGAAACATCGCTAACGAATGATCGTCTGCGAATTGATATTAAAGTGAGTAGCGACGGACGTTTAGCCGAAAACTGGGATCCACATGAAGATGCTTATGATGCACAGTACTTAAAAAACCTAGAAAAAGAATTACAAGCACAACTGACATCTGACGTTGAAACGATGATCCATGAATTACAACATGAATTTAAAACCGATCCAGTGAACTTACAACAATACGTCAAGATTCAACACTATGACTTCTGGGAAAAAAAGCAGAGCAATTGGGATGCTGTATTCGAACAAGCAGACATTCATTATGAAGTCGATCTTTCCATCATTGATTTTGGGACCAGAGGGAATCGATCAGAAATACACGAATAGCTTCGCAAACCTTCATTGTTCCTCATGACAAATAAAGAGAAGCCACGTTTCCATATGACTTCTCTTTATTAAATCTCTTACAGCAGAATCCCTTATCACAGCACCTCTGTTATTCTGCTTGGAACTCGCTCATAAATTCAATGGTGTTTCCATCTGGGTCATTTATAAATACTTGATGAAACCCACTTGTACTGTATCTCTTTTCAATATACAAAACACCTTGATTGTGTAAGTGACGGACAGTTTCATCAAAATCTGAAACATGAAAGGCTACGTGTCTCCCTCTCGTGTTGATAGACGTTTCTTTTTCCCTCAATTTTAACTGTCCGTCTTCAATTAAATGGAGCTGCTGCTGACCAAGTGCATACCAGAGTCCTACAAACGTAAATGGTGGTCGTTTTAGTTGTTGAAGCCTCAGAACATCACCATAGAATGCTTTTGCTTTTTCTATATCTGTGACGACAAGACTAATGTGGTGGATACCTGTTGGATTCATGCTTCAACCTCCTCGCTATCGACCATTATTGTAACGTTAATATTAATTGAAGCGCATTCTCTTTATTAACTGCGTCTTTTCTAATAGCAGCAATCTGAGTAACGTCGTCATTTATATCAATCGTATCGAATAAGGAATGGTGATCTAGTTTTAAACCAACTAACTGTTCTTCAGATTCACCCTCTTCTACGCCATAAACATGGGACGAAGCGAATACTTCTTCATTTACTTGGTCATTAATTTCATCTAACGGTTCAAACATACCACTTCCAACAAATGTTTGAAAGGATGCTTCATCAAAAATGTACAAATCAGGTCGTTCCGTTGCTAAGAGAACGGTACTTCTCTGCTGAGCTCCTACATCCAATAAATTTTCAGTATCAGTAGAGTGATAGGTTAACGTCGCATCTACTCTACTCCAGTCAGGCATCAGCGCTAAAATTGTCTCTTCAACCACTTCTTCTGCTTCTTCATCCAATCCCGGATGTAGAAATGAACCGTAAAACATGATCTCTACATTCGCATCCGGTAATGCCGCAAGCTCTTGCCGCTCTTGATAATTAGAATAAATGGTTGATCCAACCATAATAAGGACACCTACTAAAATAACAGCAGCGACTGTATGAATTTTATAATAATAGAAAAAGTGACTTGCTTTGTCTTTCATTGTATCATTTTCATTAATTGGCCCATAATCGCGATGATTTCGAATTCGTGTATACGCTTCCGTTTTGTCGTCCAGTGAAATCGATGGATCTGCCTTTTGTTTGCGGATCCATCGCATGTATTGCTTCTCAATTTCTTCATCCGTTGCATCCTCAGAAAGGTCTAAACATCGGTACGCTTCTTGTAAATTCATAGAGACCCCCTTTATCCTATCTTTATTATAAAGGATGCTCTTCTCTATGATAAGGTTTTATTCAGCTACTCTTTCAGCGATCATTAAGGAATAACTCGGCAAAGGCTGTAGCTATTTCCATGTCTTCTTCTTTAACATTTTTAGTAGGCTCACCTTTTGCCATACAGTAACGACACTTGTTTCCGTATGCGAGGCATTCATTGAAGACTTTAACTGTATAGCTACTCCAATGAACCACGTAATCCTGTCTGAAGTTCCAATGAATGGGTCTTATAGCTCATTCAATCAAGAACAGACTTTCTTAAGGCAAAAATAAGTTGGCTTTTCCGTTACCTACGTATAATGCTTTTTCAGCATTTCTAAGATCCCTTCAGTATAAGAGCCATTCGTCATTTGATTATGCTTTTTTTGCGCTTCACTCGTTGCATTGCCAACCAGGTACCCATGCTTCACAAATTTTAATAACTTGATGTCATTACCACTGTCACCGAAGGCTAGTGTGTCATCAACATGGACATTAAACCATTGACACATAAAAGCAGCTACAGCATCTTTTCCACTTGCTTCCTTTGGAACAAAATCAACGTCATATGCGTATGTTGGATCTCCAGCTTTCGGGTTGCACCGATTTATATTCAATCCTACTCCATATGAAGAGGCAACTTGTTTAATCACGTTCATATGATAAGCTGTTAAAGAACTTGAACGAATAAAATAGTAATAGTTTTTCTTATAAGCAGACTGTCCATATTGACTTTGAGAGACCAATTCAATTTGATACATGTTCTTTAGTTCAGACACGACTTCAGCAGACATTCTATGGAACTCAATACGGTTTGGAAGGCTTTTTTCCCACAGTTTATTCGATTCAATCTTTCCATCTATTAGAACATGGAATACATCTGTTCCTAGATTTGAGCAGATAAAATGAGGAGAAAAACGCATACCCGCTTGTTTTACTTTGGACAGTAGATGACATGTATCGCTTCCAGTAATCCAGCCAATTTGAAAGCCATATTGTTGGGATGCCTCCTGCAAGAAGTCTTCTAATTGCTGTATGTCTTTTCTTTGCTTCGCTGTACATTCATGAGCAAAATAGGTTTCATCAAAATCACAAAACACAAGTGAACGTGTCTTTTTTGGAAATGGGAATGGTGGCGGGAAATGAATGGTTTGCATGTAACGTTCCTCCTCAAGATGATAAAGACACTATAATAGATGAGACCGGTCCCAGGTCAAGATCCATTTTAATTTTTATTCAGGAGGTCACCATGTATACCATTCGAGATGTAGCAAAATTAAGTGGTGTGTCACGGAGCACCGTATCTCGTGTTTTAAACAACCATCCCTATGTGTCTGATGAAAAACGAAAGCGCGTGGAAGAAGCGATTAAACAGCTTCACTTTACGCCAAATCAGATATCAAATCATTTCCGCCTAAAGCGCACAGGTTCAATTGGCATCATCATTCCTTACTTATCACACCCTTACTTTGCAGAGCTCGCTGGTGTCCTCTCAGAAGAAAGTCACAACTACGGCTATAAACCCGTATTGTTTCAAACCTTTGGCGATAGACATCAAGAAATCGACGTGTTTGAGAAATGGAAAAGAAAAGAACTAGATGCTCTTATCATAACGTCTTCCTCTTTAAATCAAGTAGAATTAGACGAGATGAGTATGAATGGCATACTCGTCATTTGTAATGAGGCCTATAAAAGTAGCAAAGTAGATGTTTTTTGTTTAAATGAAAAACATGCCGCTTATAAAAGCGTAGTTTATCTTATTAAAAAAGGGCGGAGGAAAATTGCTTTCTGTTCTGATTATCTCGCTTCCCCTTCCCAACAGGAGAGACTTCTAGGATATAAACTGGCACATCAAGAACATAGACTCACTTGGGATGAACACTTGATTTTTGACAAGATCGCATCCATTCATGATGGCTATATGCTAGGTAAAAAACTTCACCAGACAAATGACATTGATGCGATCTTTGCTGGTAGCGACTTTGTGGCAGCTGGTTATTTAAAGGCCGCACATGAATGCGGCCTTTCTGTGCCAACTGAACTATCCATCATAGGGTTTGATAATCATTCCATTAGTGATGTCACATCGCCAGCTATTACGACTATGACGAATCAGGTTCAAGAGATGGCAAAAGATTTAGTTCACGCCTTAGAACTGCGCTTATCTGGTCAGAGCAAGCCGTTTGAACGGAAGCACTATGAAAGCAAGCTTCTGATTAAAGGCTCCGCATAAACATAGTAAAAAAGCGAGTCTACCAAGGGGTAGACTCGCTTTTTTATAGATTCTCTCTTAAGACACTAAACATGATTAGGTCGATGTATGTTCCTTTTGCTTTCTCATACTGACGGAGGAGTCCTTCCTCTTTGCACCCAATTTTCTTTAACACGTATTGAGAAGCAACGTTTTCCGGCTCCACTTTTGCTTCAATCCGGTTTAAAGCGAATTCAGAAAAGCCGAGATGAATAAGAGTCTTTAACGCTTCCGTCATATAGCCTTGACCCCAGTACTCCTTATCAAGTTCATATCCTATCTCACCACGATCGTTTTCATAATCAAGGTAGTTAAATCCGCAAGAGCCAATAACGGTTTTCGTTTCAGTCAAAGAAATGGTGAAACGATTTCCTTTCTTCTCTTGACTTAGCGATTCAAATAGTTGGATCATGTCCATTGCTTGATTTACACGTGTCATGGCGGGAATATTCATGAATTTCGTAATTTCCGGGTTTGACCAAATGTGAAACAATGATTCAGCATCTTTTTGCGAGACTTCTTGCAAAGAGAGCCTTTCAGAATAAATCGTCTTCATTTTTTTAGTAGCTCCTTTTTTATTTTTTAATCTGAGAGTCTACTACATTCACCTGGCATCCTTCACCCCTTTCTTTCATTTGCCTCGTAACTGCTTCTTTTCATTTAATTCTTAAAGTGTAGCTCATTCTTTTAACAGGATCAATCTCTTATTCTATCCATTTTCCCAAGTATAAAAATAAAGCAAAAAGATGATCCTTTCCGCTATTGGAAATGGACCACCTCCGTACAACGCTTATCGCTTCTCAGCTAAGCTTTTCCGACTTTCTAATTCTTTCTTTGCTTCATCAATAATGGCAGGTTCCTTAAGTAAACGATAGCCGATAAGCGCCAGCCCCTTTGCACCTGTTAACAAAGCCTCGTCTCCTTTTTGCGATGCGGCAGCTTCTCGAAACGTTACTGTATGGGCAACGAGCTCACTTGGTCCGATCTTTATATAAGGATGAATCGTTGGCACAACTTGACTGATATTGCCTGTATCTGTTGAGCCAAGCCCTTCTCTTTCCCCTGGTATAATCGTTTCGCCTAAAGTCGCGAACGTTTCGTTGAATACATCGTTTAGCGTATCATTTGGAATAAGGTTATCCACTTTGTTTTGAAATTCAACGATTTCTACTTTCGCTCCTGTTGCAAGCGCCGCTCCTTGTGCAATCGCATCTACTTTTGCACGTACATCATTTGCTTTTGGTCTTGAATCTGCTCGAATGTAAAATCTTGCCCGCGCATAATCAGGAACAATGTTTGGTGCGTCTCCCCCGTCTGGAATAATGCCATGAATGCGGACATCGTCTGTCAAATGCTGACGCAGTGCATTAATGCCGTTAAATAGCTGGATCACTGCGTCTAGCGCATTCACACCTTTTTCTGGAGACCCAGAGGCATGAGCAGATACACCGCGAAAGACATAATCTACAGGATCTACAGCGAGTGAGGAGCCTGAAGGTCTTGTTTCGTTGGCGGGATGAATGATTAAAGCTGCATCAATTCCCTCTAAATAGCCTTCTCGCACAAAGCTTCCTTTTGCACTTCCATTCGTTCCGCCTTCTTCTGCTGGCGTACCAAGGACAACAACACGACCACCAATGTGATCCAACTGTTCAGCTAGTGCAATGCCTGCCGCCACACTTGTTGTACCGATAATATTGTGCCCACACGCATGGCCTAAGCCTGGTAGAGCATCGTATTCAGCAAGAAAAGCAATGGTTGGTCCTTCTCCTATTCGCTTTTCTGCTACGAATCCTGTAGGGTGGCCAGCAATATCCTCTTTTACCGTAAAGCCAGCTTCTTTTAATAGCGTTGTTAATGTTAATGAAGCAAATACTTCTTCATTCCCGATTTCTGGATTTTCATGAATGGCATGGCTCGTTTTAATATAGCGTAAACGATTCTCTACAAAATGCTCTTGTATGGATTGTTGAACAGATTCAATGGTTGTCATCATCATCTCTCCTCAGTGTTATTTTGGATAGCTGTTCAATTCTTCTAATGAAATAAACGTTGGGATTCGTGCTCCTTTATGCTCTTCAATAATCAACTGTTCAATTTCTTCAGATTGATACAATTCAACGAGGCGTAATAATACAGGGTTATCTTGCTCTTCGGTTTGCGCTGCTATGATATTAATATACGGTGTTGCCGTTTCATCTTCTCTATAAATAGCATCATCGGTAGGACTTAAACCTGCATCAACTGCAAAGCCATTGTTAATAACCGCTGCGTCCACATCCTGCATAATACGAGGTGCTGTAGCCGGGGCAATTTCCGTTAAATTTAAGTTTTTCGGGTTCGCTTTAATTTGGTTTAGTCCGCTTGTCACACCAAAATCGTCCTCTAGCTCAATCAAACCCGCCTCTGCTAACAACATTAAGTTACGCGCTTGATTGGTTACTTCTTTATCAATGGTAATATCTGCTCCATCTGGAATATCCTCGACACTTTCGTATTTATCGGAATACAATCCCATTGGTGCAAGAACAGTCGATCCAATTGCCGTAAGGTCTAAGTTATGTTCTTCTTTGAAATTATCGAAGAATGAAACGGTTTGAAAGGCATTAATATCAATTGACCCGTCTGCCAATGCTTGGTTCGGTTGCGTATAGTCACTAAAACGAACAATTTCTAATTCAATGCCTTCCTCTGCTGCTATTTCAGAAATTTCATCCCACTCAGGTGAATCAGTGCCTGTAATGCCCACTTTGACATGAACAGGATTTTCTGGGCTGTATGATTCTCCTGCATCAGCTAAAGAATTTGTATCGTTCCCACATGCTGTTAACGTAAACGTTACAGCTCCAGCGAATAGTAGTGCTTGGTGAAATTTTTTCATTGTATGTTCTCTCCCTTTTTTCTATCTATCGTCGTCTAACTTTCTTTGAAGCGATATTTCCAATTGTTTGTAAGCCTTGCACCATAATAATTAATAAAAGCACCGTAATAAACATCGTTCCATCATCAAATCGATTGTATCCGTAAGAAATCGCTACTTCACCAATGCCTCCTGCACCAATTGCTCCTGCCATAGCCGTCGCACCTAGAAGACCAATTGTTGCTGTGGTCATACTAAGAATAAGTGAACCCATGGCTTCAGGTACGAGAAACTTAAAGATGATTTGCCATTTAGAAGCACCCATGGAGTCTGCCGCTTCTATAATGCCCGGTTCGATTTCTAATAGAGAGTTCTCAATTAAACGAGCAATGTATGGCCCTGCATAAAAGACAAGCGGAACAATTGCCGCCGTCGTTCCATACGCTGTACCAACGAAAAAACGAGTAATCGGGATAATGGCAACAAGTAAAATAATAAACGGTATAGACCGTAGAACATTGATGACAGGGTTAATTAAATTGTAAATAAATCGGTTTTCCATAATATGTCGAGGTCTTGTTACAACAAGAATGACGCCTAATACAACACCTAGCAAAGCGGAAAAGAGTAAAGACCAAGCCACCATATAAATCGTTTCAAATAGAGCTTGTGTCAAAATATCACTTGTAATTTCTGGGCGTATTGCTTCAGGCAACCAATCCAGCATCTTTCGTTACCTCCTTCACCTGAGCATCATGTTTCTCAAGGTAGCTTCGCGCTGTCTCTTGGGCAGCTGCATTTCCTTTTAAACTTAAATAAAGAGCGCCAAAGGATGTTTCTCTCACTTCATGCATGGATGCGTACAGTAGTGATACATGTAACCCTTGATGAACTAAATCATTAAATACAGATAATTGCTCCGTTTCATCTGTTACATCTATTTTGTAAATGCGTTCATCGCTTCCTTTCTGCCCAAGGTATTGTTTCACTTTCTCTGGTAAATCATCAGGAATAATGGAGCGCACGAACTTCTTCGTTGTTTCATGTACAGGTCGCGCCAACACATCCTCCACGTTTCCCTGTTCAACGATGTGTCCACTTTCCATAACCGCTACTTTGTTACATATCTCTCGTACAACGCCTAATTCATGGGTGATCATTAGAATTGTAATGTTGTACTCTCGATTAATGCGTTTTAACAATTGCAAAATCGAGCTTGTTGTCTCTGGATCAAGAGCAGACGTTGCTTCATCACATAAAAGAACAGCAGGATTGGTGGCAAGAGCACGAGCAATGCCAACACGCTGCTTCTGTCCTCCAGATAGTTGGTCCGGATAACGAGAAGCGAAGTCTCCTAATCCAACATACTGTAACAATTCATTGACACGTTCTTTAACCTCAGCTTTCTTCGTTTTCACTAACCGAAGTGGCGTCGCAACATTTTCAAATACCGTTTTAGACTGTAGTAAATTAAAATGTTGAAAGATCATCCCAATATTTCGCTTAGCACGCTGTAACGCTCGAGGCTGTAGGCTTACAAGATTCTCATTGTTCACAATGATCTCTCCAGCCGTTGGTCGTTCAATTAAATTCACTGTGCGGATCAACGTACTTTTTCCAGCACCACTAAAGCCGATAACCCCGTATATATCTCCTTTTTCTATCGTTAATTGAATATTTTGTAAGGCGTGAACGTCTTGGCCGTTTGACGAGAACGTTTTGGACACGTTTTTAAATTCAATCATGCCTAATCCTCCTAATTCGATGTTATTACTAAGTTTTATGCAAATACGTATTGTGTCTATGTCTTCTATCTCGTTTTAAAATGAAAAAGCCCCTCTTTCGTTAATGAAAGAGGGGCGAATAAGTATTATCATTCAAGCTCGCTCTTATCATCCAGGATTTTACTATCCTGCAGGAATTAGCACCTTCCACCTAAGTGGGGTTGCTGAAGCGTCATCGGGCCAGTCCCTCCGCTCCTCTTAATAAGAAAAATTATAAAATTTGTTGTTGAACGTAGTGTAGCAGATTTTATTTTCCTTTTGCAAGTGTTTTTTGAAAATAATTTTATAAAGCGGTTTCAAAAAAAGCTTTATTTTATACTAGTAATATTGTTAAATTGGACAAGTGAACAAGATTGATCTCATAATAATAAGAAAGGAGGAGCGTCATGTCATTATATGAATTTTTAAAGGAAAATACGTGGAATTTAACCGAACAGTGGTATGCGGATCTCGACAAAACAAAAGATGGGGTTTACGGTTCAAATGACCCAGTTAAAATTGAACGGTTAAAGAAACAAAATTATGCGTTTCACGAATTGTTTTGTGAACTCTTTCGTGAAGATTATAACGCCGAGCATAATAAAGCGTTCGAACAATGGATTGTATCTATTGCCAAGGATCAAGCTCATTTAGCGACACCTATTCCCGAGATCATTGAAGAATTTTTAAATGTCCAAGGTCAATACATGCAACTGATCAAAAACTACATTGCGGAGAAAAATGATACGGTATCCTTTGCTCAGTATGAGCGGTGGATAGACATTCTCGTAAAAGGGTTTAAAGAGATCGTCATTGCATTTAGTCGTAACAATATGGAATATGCTGACCAGCAGTTACGAGCACAACAAGAAATGATTACAGAATTAAGCTCACCAGTCATTAAACTTCGACGCACCATTGCTTTGTTACCTTTAGTAGGTGAAATTGATACACATCGTGCGCAAGTCATCTTCACACAAACATTGGAAGAATGTGTTTCAACGGATATTCATTCACTACTAATTGATTTATCTGGTGTTCCCGTTGTTGATACAATGGTTGCCAATCAGCTCTTCTCACTCATTGACGGTTTAAAATTAGTTGGTACCAAAGCGTCCTTATCTGGTGTACGACCGGAAATCGCTCAAACATCGGTCCAGCTCGGTATTGATTTTTCAACAACTAAAATTTATTCTACTATTGAACAAGCATTAGATGAATTGCTTCATGCAGTTCCGCACTATTAAACGTAAATCATTAGGATGAAGAGATGACCAGAAGCCTACTACTGGTCATCTTTTATTAGGCAGTGCTTACCTATCGTTTAATCAAACGTTTAATGAACATGAAAAAGAGCCGCACAAAAGGAATTCGACGCACTTTAACTTGATTTCATTATGGTTGTCCATGATTCATTCCTTTTCAGTTGATAAAAGAACATTACTCTACAAGACAAATCCTTTTAATCTTTCTGCATTTTCTTTGTAAAAATCGAAATGTTCTTCTAGACCACGCCGCTTGCTCCAACCAATACTATTAAATGCATCGACAAATTGATAGAAGGAGAGAACGAGCTCCAGATTGATCATTGGTCGTACCGTTTTATACCCTTCTTGAAATGCATTGAGTAGCGCGGTATCTTTACTCAAGTAATCTCGATACAACTTAGTGAAATCAATTTCCGTTGATCCAAAGCGGACGCTTTCAAAATCAAGTACTCCAGCAATGCCTCTATCGTCCACAAGAATGTTCGCCGCACGAAAATCCATATGGACGAAGCTTGGACCGTCTGGTGCAGGTAATTGCTCTTTAAGCTTTTCAAAGTGTAAAATGGCTTTTTTGTATAGCGATGCTTCAATAACTTCTTTTACATCTTCTGCAAAACTATAAAACTGCCGTTCAACAAATCCTGTCCAATTAGGAAACTCATTATCAATTCCTTTGAGTACCGTCTTATCTGGTGGGGCTACGTTATGCATATTCCCTTGCAAAATGCCGACTTCATACGCTACATTAGGTGATGGCTTCTGTTGAGCCAAGGAAATGCCTTCTAATTTAGATAACAGTAATGCACCTGAATACGCATCATCCCCTTCACACGTTGCAAGCAAGCTTGGTGTTCGTACATTGCCCTGCAAAATGTCATACGCCTCTCGCTCTCGTTCAAACTTGATCGATGAATAGGGAATTTTCACAAATACAGTCTCCCCGTTCGTCAATTCACATCGAACAACAGTTGAGCTTTTTGAGTCTTCAACTTCTTCTAGCCTTGCACTATCCAATTCAAACGCTTCCATTATTCTAGTAGGTAGCATCGGTTTCCCCTTTCCCTTCATAGATAGATTGAAACATGCCCTCTATTATAACGGATTGGCACTGAAAAAGATGCCTTATTTCATATTGTGTAGCAGCAAAAAAAACGTACCGGCTCATTAACCAATACGTTCTTTTCGACTTTTTTCTTTTGATTCCATACCAATGCGCTTCCACTTTGGAAAGGTTGAACACATTAATGCCAGTAGACCACCGCTTTTTAAGACAGACTCTCTCATACTAATAACAGCCAGTAGGTCTTCTTTCCTTGCTTCTCTTGCAGCCTGTGTTTCATTTAGGGGAAATGCGCATATATAGAAATTACGTGAGCCCTCATTTTCGGAAACCGCCCTCGCTTTTTCAAAATGAACTTCAAGGTTTAATGTCCAGCCATTCTCTTGTTTTACCGGGTGACTGTAATAGAGATCGTCCTGTATAAAGTGTTGCTGTTGATCCTGTAAGTACGTATCTGTAATGTGATGAAATCTACCGCTATCAATAAGCATAGATGTACCTCCGATACTGCTTTTTCAACTAGTATTTACGGAGTTTGCTATTTTCATACACTTGATTTCCTTCTTTTCACTAAAAGGTAAATGAAGAACACCATCACTAAACCAATACCAAATGGTACTAAATATTGCTGTAGTAACCCTTTTACTTCTGCCCAGTTCTCGCCTAATTCTACACCAAAGTAAACATAGAAGAATGTAATCGGTGCCATTGCTAAAAACGTGTATAGCGAAAAAATCCATGGATTCATCTTTGCCATGCCACATGGTACTGAAATGAGTGTGCGTACACCAGGTAAAAAACGAGCGCTAAACGCCACAAAGGCGCCGTGCGATTGAAAGAAGCGATCGGCTTTTTGTAAATTTTCCTCTTTCATGAAGATATATTTTCCATACTTTTCAAGCAACGGTCTGCCACCGAATCTACCAATTGAATAAAGTGTAAGTGGACCGACTACCCCACCTAACGATCCTGCAACGACAACACCCCAAAACAGCATCTCTCCTTCTGAAACCCAAAAACCTGCGAGAGGTAACACAAGCTCAGCTGGAATAAATTCTATACACAATGCGATAAAAACACCTAGATAGGAAAGATCTTTAAACCATTCCATTAAATCGAATAGAAGTTGCTCCATAGTATCCCTGCCTAATCACTTATTTGTTTCTGCGTAAACACTGAGGATGGATTTTCTCTCTTAATAGGTTAAAAGCCTTTATTGCGAAACATTTTCGATAGTATTTCACGCGATTTCCGATTTGTTAGCCAAGCTTTATACAACTATATGCTCTTTTACATTGGACATGATGAGATTTAATCAATTGACTGAAATTAAAAAGACAGCCTTGCTCTTATGCTAGGCTGTTTGGGTTTTCACTATGATTCTTCTGTTTTAAAAAAGTGAGCGCTTCATCTATTTCTGTAAAGTGGGTTTCCGATCTATGACTTGATTCTTTGGCCGTTCGTCTTAATTGAAGTTTAGCTACGTTACTTTGTACAACGACTGCTGCTTGATCCATCCCTTTCTGTAGTAACCATTCTTGATGAGCAACTACTTCCTTTTGTGTTTCTGGCTTGAATACAATTACGTCCTTCATATTCACGATTAAGTGGAACTGGCTAAGCTGATGTGCTCTTAAAATCGTATTAATTTCATCATTCGCTTGATGAATGCCCTCTGGCGTTAGATTAGATTCCGATTTAACCGCAATGATTGCGTGTTTTTTATCTTCTAATGAGACTTTATACATTCAATTCCCTCCTCTACTTCCCTATAAGCTTATACCTTTTCAAAATAAAAGCAAAACCTTTGAACTACGCCTTTATACTCTTTCGATGAACAACAAGAAATTATAGTAGAATATGCTCACTGTTTACAGGGGTAACTAGGTAAAGTGCCAAGAAAAATCTTGTGAGACGAATAAATAAGAGGACTATCCCAAACGCAACAGAATTGACTTCTTTTAAACATTACGTTATCATATGAATGACAGTCAGTCATTTTTAAGGATGTGTTTACATTGGATAAGCGTGAACGAATTATAACCGCTGCCATTGAAGCGTTTAGTGAAAAAGGGGTCGAAAAAACAACCATATCCGATATTGTGAAACGTGCGAACATTGCCCAAGGTACGTACTATTTATATTTTCCTTCTAAACTATCGGTTATGCCTGATATCGCAGCTGTTTTTGTTGATCACCTTATGGTTGAACTGAACAAAAATGTAACGGCAAGCTCATTTAAACAACAGTTAAATGAACTCGTAGATACCGTTTTTCATACAACAGAGCATCATAAAAAACTTGCTGTTCTCATTTACTCTGGTTTAACGCAGTCGGAGCATTTACAGCAATGGGAAACCATTTATACCCCACTATACGATTGGCTTGCAGATCGTTTAGAGCAAGCAAAGCAATCAGGTGGAATAAGAAAATCTTTACGCTCAGACGCTACGGCACGGATTATGGTAGGAACAATAGAATCAACAGCCGAACAGCTTTATCTTTATAACCAGGAAGACATTGATTATGTAAATGAACACAAACAAGAGCTCATCATATTTCTAACAAACGCTCTAGGTGCGAGTGATTAGTTCACTTGCTTTTCTTTCAAATCAATAATGACTGAATGTCATTCATTATTAGATAGGAGATATCAACATGAACAAGGGATGGATTTTCGTTATTCTCACGTGTTTATTTGAGTTATTTTGGGTACTCGGATTTAACATTGCTTCCACTTGGTGGCACTGGGCTATTATCATCACCATTATTATGATTGATTTTTACTTTTTAGCAAAAGCATGTGAAAGCTTACCTACAGGAACCGTTTATGCCATCTTTGCTGCCGCTGGTACAGTTGGAACAGCCCTTATGGATATTTATATTTTTGAAGGCTCATTCAGTTTAGCCAAAGGGTTCTTTATGGGGATGCTCGTTTTTGGCGTCATTTTATTAAAACGATCAGATGATGGTGCAAAACAAGAGGAGGCTGCGTCATAATGGGTTGGTTTTTCGTTTTTTTAGCGGCATGTTTTGAAATTACTGGAGTTATCGGTTTAAAATCGTTTAGCCAACGGAAATCATTGAAACATGCGGTTCTTTTCTTTGGCGGCTTTGGACTTGCGTTTGTCTTTTTATATTTATCGTTTCTTTCTTTACAAGTAAGTGTAGCGTACGCAGTGTGGATCGGTAGCGGAACTGCTGCTGCTGTTCTCATTAACATGATTTTCTTTGGTGAGTCTAAAAGTAAAATACGTATTGTCAGCTTAGTCATTATTGTAGTTGGTGTTACAGGACTTAAAGCGGTATCTTAAATAAAAAAGGAACACTGTAAGCATGATTTATTCCCATGTTTACAGTGTTTTTCTATGGGTAAAACTTAAAACGGATAATTGCCCCTTCAACATTACAAACAATTATTTTTCAGCGCACTTTCGCCTTTATAATGAGAAACATCGGCCTTCGTAATTCTTGTTTATACTCAGGGTTCTGTGCCAGTATAGCTGGATCTGGTTTCGGCTCTTCTATTCTTTCAATTAAAAACCCAGCTTCAAGTAATGTATTCAAGTAAGTCGTAAGCGTACGGTGGTATTTTACAACATGATCTGTTAAGAAGGACGTTTGGCGAATGGATTCTGCTTGATAATCGTCAATCGGCCAGTGATCGATGTTTCCTTTTGAATCATATATCCAATCTTGTTCCGCTCGTGCAGTAAAAATGGGATGCTCAACAGAGAAAAGAAAGACCCCTTTTGGCGCTAGTAATTGTTTTACGTTGCGTACCACTTCTTGATAGCTTTTTACATAATGGAGTGCAAGAGAACTAAAGATAACGTCAAATGAACCAGCTTTAAATTCAATGTCTTCAATAGCTCCCTGTCTAAAATCAATGCCCTCTTGATTCGTCATCTCACGTGCAGTTTGAATCATTTTCTCCGACAGATCAATTCCTATAACTTGGTTCGCACCTAGATCATGAAAATAACGAGAGTGCCAGCCAAATCCACAACCTAAATCCAATACGTTCGTATTAGCGAGGTTTGGCACGAGTGTTTTTAATACGTGCCATTCCCCTGCCCCTTTAAGTCCTTCAACAGAACGAGGCATTCGTTTGTATGCTTCATAGAAATTAGGCTCATCGTATTTATTTTGCTTCATGTTCCGCCTCCATTTCTTTCTATCGTATCGTGTAAACCTAGTGCGAGCAAGATGATTGACTTCCTCCTCCCTAAACTTCTACCATGAGAATACAGTCAAGAAGAAAGGGGATTTTTATGACATTTGACGCATTCGTCCTCCGAAAAGAAGCGCTACTTGAAGGACAGATAGAACAATGGGATCTGGAAGAGTTAATAGAAGGTGACGTGCTTATTAAAGTTGCTTATTCAAGTGTAAATTATAAAGATGCGATGGTTGTAAAACAAGGCAACCTTGCTGAAACTTCTCCACTCATCCCTGGCATTGATTTAGCAGGAACAGTTGTACGTTCGAAAGACAATCGATTTTCAGAAGGTCAAAAAGTCATCGCTACAAGTTATAAAATTGGAACCGCTCATCACGGAGGCTATGCGGAGTATGCGCGAATTCCAGCCGAGTGGGTTATTCCACTCCCAGAAGGATTAACATTAAAAGAATCTATGATTTTAGGAACCGCTGGTTTAACAGCAGCTCTTTCTATTACAAAATTAGAACAAAATGGCTTACACCCTGATGGAGGAAAAGTTGTTGTTCCAGGTGCGACTGGAGGTGTTGGTAGTCTCTCAGTAGAAATGTTAGCAAAGCTTGGTTATCACGTTGTCGCAGGAACAAATAAAGTGGAAGCTCACGATTGGTTAAAGCAGCTAGGCGCTTCTGAAATGGTTACCCGAGAAGAACTGGAAGAAAGCGAGAGGGTATCCATTCGTCAAGGTGAATGGGCAGGCGCTATTGATGCAGTAGGAGGGAAAACAACTTCTTATCTACTGACTACATTGAAACGAGGCGGCTCGATTGCATCCAGTGGGTTAACTGGTGGCGTTGAAGTTGTAACGACGGTTTTACCCTTTATTGGACGAGGTATCAATTGGCTAGGAATTGATTCTGTAACCTGTCCAATGAAAGAACGAGCACATGCTTGGTATCGATTAGCGACAGACTTAAAACCATCCTTTCTAGAAGAGACCGTAAATGAAATTACATTAACCCAATTAAATGATGTATTAACGAATGTTGTAAAAGGGAATGTTAAAGGCCGTACGATTGTAAAACTTTAACTTGGCGAAGAAACGACTAGATAGCCCATTTAGCCGTTTCTTCGCTCCATTTTCTAAAAGGAGTTGGACGATGATTCACACAGAAGAAGATGTTCTCGCACTCATACAAGAAGATGATTGGATGATGGCGGTACTAGCGGCAGCTGAAGCACTTCAACTAAAGGATTGGTGTGTTTGTGCAGGATTTGTACGCGGGAAGATTTGGGATACTCTGCATGGATTCCAGCGGACAGAACTTCCAGATATTGATGTCGTCTACTACGATTCTGCTTGTTTAAAAAAAGAAAAGGAAAAAGAATATGAATACGAGTTGCATCGTCTTTTCCCTGGTCAACCTTGGTCTGTAAAAAACCAAGCACGTATGCACATCGTCAATCAATTTCCACCTTATGGCTCTACTACAGAGGCGTTATCAAGGTTTCCTGAAACGGCAACAGCATTAGGTGTTCGCCTTGATCAAAACAGACTAGAACTCATCGCCCCGTTCGGTGTCAACGATGCGGTTGAACTTCTTGTTCGTCCAACACCTGCCTATGTCCACGATTTAGATCGCTACCATCAACGTATTAAGAAAAAGAACTGGCAAGAAATCTGGCCTAACTTAACCATACAATGGTAAAGAAGAGGACGGTTTAACCGCCCTCTTCTTTACCTCGATAACTAATGACATAAAAATTCATAACCCACGCTATGAAACTGATAACCCCAATCAAGATAAGGCCAATTTCCCAGTGAAACAATTCTTCCCCTGTTCGGCTACTAGGAAGGAACCATATGATAAGGGCTGTAAGGAAAGCCAGTAGATAAAAGCTACTCCCGATAAACCCCATCATAATCGGGCGATTCCCTTTGTATCCACGATTCAGCACTCCCCAAGCAAGGACACTTATAATCGTACCGAATACCATTGCAAACAAAGGGCTCATATCAAACCCTATTAACGCTGGTACATATAAACACACTAGTGTAACTGAAAACAAGACGACATTTAGTCCAAATGTCAATATGCCCGCCTTTAAAGGAGATTGAAACCCGTTTTTTGTTTTTAATCGTTCTACAAGAACATGGCCTTCCAACATCCGAAGAAACGGTTTTAAGACTAGAAGGAATATGAGAAGAAAAATCCCTCCAATCAGGATGATTATGGTCACATGCTTTCCTCCCTTTCATATTCCAGTATGTCTCCAGGCTGACAATCTAGCACTTCACATATCGCCTCAAGTGTCGAAAACCGTACTGCCTTTGCTTTTCCGTTTTTCAAAATTGATAGATTCGCCATTGTGACACCAACACGCTCAGATAGTTCGGTCATACTCATTTTTCGCTTTGCTAACATGACATCTAGCCGAATAATTATTGCCATCTTTTACACCTCAAATCGTCAAGTCGTTTTCTGATTTTAGGCGTACCGCTGAGCGTAGTAGCTCTTGTAATACAGACGCAAAAAAGATAATGACCACAGTAATGAGCATAATCGTCAAGACAATCATGACAAATCCTATATGTATCGCATTCAGTAAAAATAAACTAATTAACCCAACACCGTACAAGATAATAATCGCGACTGCACAAAACTTAATATTTCCCAGCGTTTTAATGGCCCAATCTGTAAACACATAATCATTTTCTATTAAGCTCAATAATTGAAACGCCTGCTGGAGCGCAAATAAAAACGGTACAACTGTCATATAGACACCTGCTAAAACCGGAATTCGAAGATAGGCAAAACTCGGATTATCAATAGCAATATAGTGTGATAAGGGCGGTAACACCCATATACAACTGATTAGTACTAGAACACCAAGGCTAATTGTAATGCCCTTTAAAAATAAAACTCTCCCACGTTGCATAGAACACCTCGGTACTTTTTTATCATTGTATACCATTTTTTTATCGTTTATCAATAAAAATCATGGTAGTCTATCGATTTTTCTTCGAATCTGACTCAGTCCAATGCTGAGAAAAAAAGTGAGAAGAAAATTGTCTAGTGGTCACCCTCTACTCTCATTTTATCGTGTTTTCTATTCCCTCATTAGGTAAAAAGCGTCTCTTCAGCTTTTTAAGATTATTTTTTCTGACAATGGATACACTAGAGACCACATCCCCCTTTTTTACTGGAACGAAGTCTATTTGACATTCCTCGTTCCGCTCTTTATACTAGGAATAATTCAAATAATTGATTCGATGACGAGACCGAGTAAGATTGAATTCTTATCCACAGAGAGTTGACATGGATGCTGAAAGTCAACGTTAAGACCTTTCTGAAAATCTTCTCCGAGAAGCAAAGCCGAACCGACCTTTTAAGCTTTGCCGGCTCCCTACCGATATGAAGGGCGCGTATGTTGGTACGTAGTGATGATGACAAACATGTAAACCACTACTTCTGTATGGTTTTTTTTATGTCTACTATTGAGTGAATAACACCTCGATCCTGCGACCTGGATGGAGGTTTTTTTAATTTTATAAAGAAGGTGATGACGCAAATGAGCGAAACGGCACATGTTCGTGAACAACGGGTACGCGAGCGTTGGGAAAAGGACAACACATTTAAACAGTCAATTGAAAAGCGTGAAGGAAAAGAAACGTACGTCTTTTACGAAGGCCCTCCGACTGCAAACGGAATGCCTCACGCAGGTCATGCGTTAGGACGTACGATGAAAGACTTTGTTGCCCGTTATAAAACAATGTCTGGGTATCAAGTTCTTCGTAAAGCTGGTTGGGACACCCATGGTTTGCCTGTAGAATTAGAAGTACAGAAACAACTTGATTTAAAAGGCAAAGACGAAATTAAAGCGTACGGCGTTGAAGCATTCATTGAAAAATGTAAAGAAAGTGTCTTTACGTATGAACGAGAATGGCGCCAATTTACAGAAGCACTTGGCTATTGGGTTGATATGGACGACCCATACGTCACCTTACAGAACCCTTACATTGAGTCAGTATGGAACATTCTTTCAACCATTCATCGGAACGACATGCTTTACAAAGGTCACCGTGTTGTGCCCTACTGTCCAAACTGTGAAACTTCTTTAAGCTCACACGAAGTTGCTCAAGGATATAAGGATGTTACCGATTTATCAGCTACAGCGAAGTTTTTAATTGAAGGAACGAAGAATGAATACCTTCTTGGCTGGACAACGACTCCATGGACGTTGCCTTCCAACGTAGCGATTGCAGTCAATCCAGATATGACCTATGTAAAAGTGGAAAAAGACGACGAAGTCTACGTTGTTGCAGAAGCATTAGCTGAAAAACTACTTGGTGAATCGCCGAACGTTGTAGGTACATTAAAAGGATCAGAACTTGTTGGTACGAAATACGATCCTCCGTTTAATTACCTTTCTTTAAATAGGGGTCATGAAGTAATTGGTGCCTCTTTCGTTACCGATTCAAGCGGTACTGGTCTTGTCCATATGGCACCTGCCCACGGTGACGATGACTATCAAGCTATCCGGGAAAGTGGCCTTGATTTCGTAAATGTCGTAGATTCAAAAGGCCGTTATACAGAAGAAATCGGTCCACTTGCTGGTCGCTTCGTAAAAGATTGCGATGTAGATATTGTTAAGATGTTGGCCCATAACGGACGTTTATTCTCAAAAGAACGTTATGAGCATAGCTATCCACATTGCTGGCGATGTGATAGCCCCCTTCTCTATTACGCAATGGAAGGTTGGTTTATTGAAACAACGAAAATGAAAGATCAGTTAATTGCTAATAACCAAGAAGTGGATTGGCACCCAAGTCATATGCGCGAAGGTCGATTTGGTAAATTTCTTGAGAATGTGGTTGATTGGAACATTGGGCGTAACCGATTCTGGGGTACACCATTAAATGTGTGGGAATGTGACTCATGCGACAAACAGGAAGCGCCTGCTTCTATTGCCGAACTACGTGAGCGTGCAGACCAAGAGTTAGGCGAAGATATTGAGCTTCATAAGCCATATGTTGATGGCATTACGTTTACGTGTGAATGTGGCGGAACGATGCATCGCACAAGTGAAGTCATTGATGTATGGTTTGATAGTGGCTCTATGCCGTTTGCTCAATACCACTATCCATTTGAAAATGAAGCATTGATGAACAAGCAATTTCCTGCTGACGTTGTCATTGAAGGAGTCGACCAAACACGTGGTTGGTTCTACAGCTTACTTGCGGTGTCAACTTTATTTACGGGGAAAGCTCCTTATAAGCGCGTACTTTCTCTCGGACATATTTTAGATGAAAACGGACAGAAAATGTCTAAGAGTAAAGGAAATGCCTTAAATCCAGTTGAGCTAATTGAAGAATTCGGAGCAGACAGCTTACGCTGGGCGTTACTTGCTGATAGCGCACCTTGGAATAACAAGCGCTTCTCTAAGAAGACCGTTAGTCAGACGAAGTCAAAAGTGTTAGATACGCTAGCGAATGTACATTCTTTCTATAAAATGTACGCGGACATTGATCGCTTCGATCCAAAAACAGTCGAGACTGGCAAGCACACGAAGCTTGATGAATGGATTCTCTCACGCCTAAACACTGTTATTGCAGAAGTGACAAAAAGCTTAGACGCATACGATGTCACGAAAGGCGCAAGAACCATCGCATCATTTTTAGACGAAATTAGTAACTGGTACATCCGTCGTTCTCGTGCGCGTTTCTGGGCGAGTGGTATGGATGAAGACAAACGTGCAGCTTACCACACGCTGTATGAAGTGATCACGAAAACAACGCAATTGATGGCTCCATTTGCGCCATTTTTGTCAGATGAGGTTTACAGTGACTTAGCTGGCGAAAGTGTCCATTTAACCGATTATCCAGTAGCCGACTCCACTCAGGTAAACACTTCACTTGAAGAAGAAATGGATGCGGTTCGCCAAGTAGTTGAATTGACTCGCTCGATTCGTAATCAAACAAGCTTAAAAACGAAGCAACCGCTAGCTCAGTTAGCTATTGTACCGGTGAAGCAGTCAGCAAATTTGGAAGCATATAAAGGCATCATTGCAGAAGAAACAAATGTAAAGACCATTTTACTTGATGCGAATCAAGAACAATACGTGTCCCAGCAAGTAAAATTAAACTTCCCAGTTGCTGGACCAAAGTTAGGTAAATCAGTTGGTCTTGTACAGAAAATGATTGCTCAATTTGGTGATACACAAACTCAACAATTCCTTGACGCTGGCAAAATGGTGTTAACCCTAGAGAATGATCAAGTCGTAGAAATTGAGAAAGACGATGTTCTTGTGGAAAAAAATCCATTACCAGGCTTTGAATTCGCTGAAGGTGATGACTACTTAGTCGTTCTTGACACAAATGTTACAACAGAGCTTAAGGAAGAAGGATTTGTTCGCGAAGTCATTCGTGCGGTTCAAGTTTATCGTAAAGAGCTTGACCTTCCAGTTGAAAAGCGTGTCCATTTAACGATTCATGCATCAGAAAATGTGGAAGACATTTTACAACGCTTTGAAACCTTCATGAAAAAACATGTTCTGATTGAGAAGCTTTCATTCGGTCAAGAAGACGATATGAAGTCCTTTGATGTCGAGGGCGAAACGGTTTCTCTTGGCATTCAAGATTGATAAGCTGCAAAAGAGAGGTTGCCATAAGTGGCACACCTCTCTTTTTTCTATTACACCTTTTCACTCCCTAACCGTTTGAACAACTCATCAGTTGTCATAATTCGAGCAAACTCGGTTTCAATTGTAAGCAGCGAAACTGTATGAATGGTTTCCACCTCAATCCTTGATAGCAAAAGCTACCGTGGCATCAGAAATAACCTATCTCTCACTACAAATTCATTCTGCGAAATCTGAATCTTCTTATTAGACGCTCGACCTTTCAAATGCTAGACTAATACTAATACAAAATAGGAGTGATAGAATGGTAGATTCAATTCCAATTCGCACGCTAAACGACGGCTTACAAGTACCTACTATTGGCTACGGTACTGCACAGTTGAAAGGTCATGCTTGTGTTCATTCAATTCAGAGCGCTATTGAGATTGGCTATCGCTTAATTGACTCAGCATTTAATTACGAGAATGAAGGCGCTGTCGGTGAAGCTGTTCGACGCAGTTCCACGCCAAGAGAGGAATTACGTATAACCTCAAAGCTACCAGGAAGGCATCATGCGTATAACAAAGCTGTTGAAACCATTCAAGAATCACTGCTTCGAACAGGACTCGACTATTTTGACTTATATCTTATTCATTGGCCGAATCCAAAGCAGGGCCTATTTGTTGAAGCGTGGCAGGCATTAATAGATGCTAAACGCTGGGGTCTTGTTCGCTCCATTGGCGTAAGCAACTTTCTTCCCGAACATCTCGACCAAATTATTAACGAAACAGGTGTTACACCTAGCATAAACCAGATTGAATTGCACCCATACTTCTCTCAAGAAGAACAGCGTGCCTATGATAAGAAATTAGGAATCGTTACACAGAGCTGGAGTCCACTCGGCCGCCTTCGTTCAGACAGTGTTTTTCATGATCAGCTGTTTGACGACATTGCCAAATCATATGGGAAATCAAAAGCACAAATTATTTTGCGCTGGCAAATTCAATTAGAGAACCTTCCGCTTGTACGTTCTTCAAATGTTTCTAGACAGCAGGATAATTTATCGATTTTTGATTTTGAGTTGGACAATCGTACGATGGATGCCATTAATCGTCTTACCCGTGAGAACGGACGAATTGATAAACAAAACCCGAACGAGTACGAGGAGTTTTAAAAGATGCTCATGCTCCTTGTATCATTAGAAAAGGAATCATTTCAAGAACAGATAAAAGCGCTACTGATGGATGACTTTCGTGAGCATTGCCTCAAGAGGCCTCCATCTAACGCGCTTTTCTTCCTTCTATTCCTAAGAACAAAACCTTCTGATAGCATGCTTCTCAGCACCCTCCTCTCTCTTTCTTTTTAAATCATCATTGCAAGTGACGCAACGTTACAGTGTATACTTAGGCTATAATGATAGAGATCCATACTACGATGCCAGGAGTGTACGTTTTTATGCTAAATAAAATGTGGTTTCAATTAGGTGTTGGTATTCTTTTACTTATTCTAATCATCAAGAATGTTGTAGAGATCCAGTGGCTGTTTGAACCAATTTTCATTGTGATCACATCGATTCTAATACCAGTATTACTTGCAGGGCTTTTATTCTATATTACAGAACCGCTTCACCGATTTTTAATGAAAAAAATTCCTCAATGGGCTTCAGCATTGAGCATTTTGATCCTTGTCGCCACATTGGTTATGATTGGCGCAATGTTTATTTTAGACCCATTAATTGACGAAGCGAATAAATTAATCCGCAATGTTCCTATGATCTTCCAACAACTCGAAGAATTTGTTATGCCTTATATAACAAATAGCGAGACAACTGCGTTTGATTTAGAACAAACCATTGGGTCTCTCCTTGATTCACTTGAGAACATTATTGTCGTGAGTTCAGGCTATATTATTTCATTTTTGAGTGGTGCCATTACAACTATTCTTGCTTTAATACTTGTGCCGTTCTTTTTCTTCTTTATGATGAAGGACTATCACCGTTTTGCACCTGCCATTGTTCAGTATTTCAAAGGCGAAACAAAGCAATGGATGGCGAAGCTGCTGCACGAAATCGATTTCGCTTTAAAAAGCTACGTACAGGGACAAGTATTGGCTGCATTAATCTTAGCTATTCTGCTTTTTACAGCCTACTCCTTCGTTGGTTTAGATTACGCCTTACTTCTTGCTTTACTAGCTTTTCTATTAAATATGATTCCTTTCTTAGGCCCATGGCTAGCATTTTTCCCAGCATTCATTATTGCGCTCATTCAAGACCCTATCTTGGCGATCTGGGTTTCTGTTATTACGTTGGTTGTTCAGCAAGCGGAGAGCAACCTTATTACACCAAACATTATGGGTAAAAAGCTCAGCGTACATCCCATTACAGTCATTACCCTCGTCCTTGCAGCAGGAAATATAGCTGGTTTTCTCGGAATGATTATTGCGATCCCGACCTATGCCGTCGCAAAAGTGATTGTAACGAATATTTATGAAATGCGCCAAAACGTTCAAAAAGAACTTTTCAAAGACGTAACATAAGGAACGCTAACAAATAAAGAAGATAGTAAAAAGACGAACAATCTCATGACCATTGAGGTTCGTCTTTTTTCTATTTTACTACCCTCTTTCTATCGACATCTTTCTCCCTATTTCAGTTATTCCCCTGGAAATAATCACCCGTATCTTGTCGATATAACCTATTTCCCCCTTTATTATGTATACTTTCAGCGTATCGTTGCACACTACTTTAAAAGTGAAATTGTTTGATTAAAAGAGGTGAAACAAATGCTTTGGCAACCTATTTTAATTTTAGGCGCACAATTGCTTTATGTGCCTCTTGTTGTATTGCGAACGCTTATGATGGTCAAAGGAGAAAAAGAACGTTCTGCTTTATTTGCGACGCTAGAAGGCGGCGTACACGTCATTTCTTTATCCATTGTTTTTAGCGATTTATCAAATCACTTAAACATGGTCGCATATTCACTTGGTTTTGGATTAGGGATGTACCTTGGCTCCATTGTTGAGGAGAAACTGGCAATTGGCTATGTATCCCTTCAGGTTAACACGTCTTTCCACCATAAACCATTAATAGAACGCCTTCGTGATGCCGATTTTAGTGTTGCGCTTACAACGGTTGAAGGGATTGAGTCGATACGTGTAAGACTGGATTGCACCGCTCGGCGTGATCGAGAACAGGAGTTTATGACGATCGTGAATGAGTGTGATCCAGACGCCTTTGTCGTCTCATTCGAAACGCGGAATTTTCAAGGTGGTTACATTAAAAAGAAAGCAGCAAAAAGAACATGGTTTCGTCGGGAAAGTCGTCCACTTACAGAAGAATAATGATTTTGAGTGTTAGGTTCCCCACTTTTCAAATAGATGATCAACCTTTTTAACAATCATCTGTTCAGAAACGGTTTGCACGGTTCTGTTTTGTACCACTGATTTACCTGCTACAACGACATCTGTGATGGCTGTTGGCTGCATTGCGTAAACAAGATTTGCGAAGAGCTCATGCTTTGGCAAAAGAGAAAGGTCGCTTGTGTCTACTGCAAGGAAATCCGCTTTTTTGCCAATCACAAGCTCGCCTGTATCTACTTGCAATAAGTCAGCACCATTTTTCGTTCCCATCTGAAAAACTTGATCTGCTGTCATGCATGTGCCATCAAGAGTTTTTACCTTTTGTAACAGTGAGCACATACGCATCTCTTCAAATACGCTTATTCGATTATTACTACATGCTCCATCGCTCCCAAGACTAACGCGTACGCCAGAACGTACAAGTTCAGGTATGCGAGTAATGCCATCTGAAAGAAACATATTGCTTGATGGACAATAAGCAAGGCCAGTCTTTTTGCTTCCAAGCAAATCAATTTCTGATTGATCGAGCCAAACCAAATGGATAGCTAGCATGCTTTCATCCACGACTCCTAATGAATCTAAATAATGAACCGGTCGTTTATTATATTTCTCTAACGTTTCCTCCACTTCAAACATTTCCTCCGAAACATGTATATGAAAAGGGGTTTGCAATTCTTTGGCTAGTTTATGACCTGCTTGAATCATTTCTGGAGAAGCAGCATGGGGACTGTGAGGAGCTGGATGAACATCAACCATAGGATGATTCTGATACTTAATCGCTAGTTCCCTCGTACGCTTCGTAGCATCTGTTACAGACTCTTGATAACTTGATGGTGCCCCATCCCAATCATACATGGTTCTAGCAAATACTAAGCGAATACCAACGTCTATAGCCGCTTGAATCACGGCTTCATCTGTTTTCACTCCATTGTTATGTACATAAAAGAAATCACTTACTGTTGTTACACCGTACTTTACCATTTCTCCAAATGCGAATAGCGCACCTGTATAAATCGCTTCTTCGTCTAAAAGAGGCGTATACTTGTAAAGCGCTTGATCACGCCATTCTAAAAATGGCCGGTCTACAGCTATCCCCCTTAACAAGCTTTGAAACGAATGATTGTGGGCATTCACAGTCCCTGGAACAATCGCTTTTCCTGCCCATTCGATCTTTGAGACCTCGCGATAGGTTTCAATTAATTTGTCAAAAGGACCAATATCGTGAATGACATCACCCTTTACGAGCACTGCGTAGTTTTTTTGAAACGCGCCGTTCGTATAGACTGAATCTGCATGATACAGTATCATCACATACTTCCTCCTTCTCGATCAATCTCCAAAAGCGTACGCAAACAAACATTTGCAGCTTTTTCAATATCCTCCATCTTACTTTCTTCTTCAGGGCAGTGACTTTTTCCAGCTACACTAGGAACAAAGATCATTCCAGCAGACGTAAGAGATGCCATATGAGCTGCATCATGACCCGCCATGCTGCCCAAGCGCATCGTAGGAAACCCTCCAATTTCTGCTTGTCGTTCCATGACAGTCATGACGTTTTCACTCATTGCTACAGGAGCTTGATTCAGCCTTACTTTTGTCTCGATCTGAACACCATAAGTTGTTTCTACATAAGCTTTTTTCTCTTGAAGCTCCTGTTGAACTTTTTGCAAATCCTCGGTTTTCTCTCCTCGAATCTCTACTGCTAGTACCACTTCTCCAGGAATAATGTTGGTAGCGTTCGGCAAAACGTGTATTTGTCCAACTGTTCCAACAAGTTCGGCTTTTGGGAAATCCGTGCAGACATTCTTTACTGCTAGAATCAATTCTGCTGCAGCTACAAGGGCATCGGTACGATCTGTCATTACGGTTGTGCCTGCATGATTCGGAACCCCTTTTATCGTTAGCTCTTCACGATAAATTCCTGTAATCCCCGTTACTATTCCAAGAGGTACTTGAGCGTCTATTAAACGCTTACCTTGTTCAATATGAACTTCAAGATAAGCTAGCAGATCGTTTTCTCTTCGCACACAGTGATCAAATTGTGCAGCGTTGCCACCAGCCCTTTCTAACGCATCGATAAGCCTCATACCATCTGCATTTCTAACCCCTTTTATCTGTTCTGCCGTTAGTTTTCCAGCCATTGCACGACTCCCAAAAGTCGAGAGACCAAACGGGTTCGGCTCCTCGGCACTAAAAGATACTAACTCAACATCGTGTTCGGTTTCAATTTCGTTTTCTTCTAATGTGCGCAATATTTCTAACCCAATTAATACGCCGAGAGCCCCGTCGAATTTCCCTCCATTCGGAACCGTATCAATATGAGAGCCACACACAATGCTTCTCTTCTTTTGGCCGACACGTTTTCCCCATATATTTGCTGCTTCATCAGTATGCACGTGCACATTAAGTTTGCTCAATTGTTCTTTTAACCAGTCTCGTGCCTTCAGCTCTGAATCGGTAAACGTTGTACGATCTAATCCACCTCCATCATTCTGTCCAAATTGACTTAATTCATGAATGGAGTTGCTTAACCTTTTCCCATTAATGGTTACTGTTTTTACATTCATCTTAATCACCCTTCTTAAGCGGAATATGAACGCCTTTTTCATTTGCTACATCCAATGCACGATCATAGCCTGCATCTACGTGTCGAACGATTCCCATACCAGGATCTGAAATCAACACTCGTTTTATCCGCTCCTTCGCTAACTGACTGCCATCAGCCACTAGAACTTGTCCTGCATGAACGGAATAGCCCATACCGACACCGCCACCATGGTGAACGCTAACCCAGCTTGCCCCTCCAGCCGTATTAATTAAAGCATTTAAAATGGGCCAATCTGCAACAGCGTCACTGCCATCTTTCATTCCTTCTGTTTCGCGATTTGGCGATGCTACAGAGCCACAATCAAGATGGTCACGTCCAAACACGATTGGTGCTTCCAGTTCGCCACTAGCAACCATCTCATTAGCCCTTAGAGCAAAACGATCACGATCGCCATAGCCAAGCCAACAAATTCGCGCCGGTAGGCCTTGCCACTTCACCATTTTTTGAGCCATTCTAATCCAGTTCACTAAACCTTCATCTTCACGAAACATTTCTAAAGCAAGTCGATCCAATGTGTATATATCCTCTGGGTTTCCTGAAAGGGCTGCCCATCTAAAGGGACCTTTTCCTTCACAAAACAAAGGTCGAATGTACGCTGGTACAAATCCAGGAATATGGAATGCATTGCTGACACCTGCTTGTTTTGCATAGGCGCGGATATTGTTGCCGTAATCAAATGTTTCTGCTCCTGCTTTTTGTAAATCAAGCATAGCTTGCACATGCTTCCCCATCGCTTCAATCGAGCGCTTTTCGTATGCTTTCGGATCGTTTTCTCTTAATTCATTCGCTTCAGCAAGGGTTAACCCATTTGGAACATACCCGTTCAGAGGATCGTGGGCGCTTGTTTGGTCGGTAACAAAGTCCGGGGTCACCCCTTTTTCTACAAGCGCCGGCAGCACATCAGCACAATTTCCTACAAGACCAATTGAAGCTGGCTGACCACTAGAAGTGAACTTTTCAACAAGCTTTAGTGCTTCGTCTAACGACTCAACGAGAACATCACAGTAACCTTCTTTCATCTTCCTTTCAATTCGAGATCGATCGACCTCGACCACAAGAATAACAGCGTTTGCCATTTTTCCTGCTAATGGCTGGGCACCGCTCATTCCGCCCATCCCGCCAGTTACAATAAAACGACCTGTTAAATCTGGCGTTCCAAACGCTTTCTTTCCTGCTTCAATAAAGCTTAAATACGTGCCTTGTAATATGCCTTGCGCTCCAATATAAATCCAACTTCCAGCTGTCATTTGACCGTACATCATTAACCCTTTCTCCTCAAGATCATAAAAGTGATCCCAGGTTGCCCACGATGGAACTAAGTTAGAGTTAGCAATCAACACTCTTGGTGCAGCTTCATGGGTGCGGAACAATCCCACTGGTTTGCCAGACTGTACGAGGAGCGTTTCATCATTATCTAGCTCTTTTAATGAAGCAATAAGCTGGTCAAAACTTCTCCAATCCCGAGCCGCCTTACCGATTCCACCATAGACAATCAAGTGGTCAGGGTCTTCAGCAACTTCTGGATCAAGGTTATTAAGCAGCATCCGCATTGCAGCTTCTTGAGCCCATCCCTTGCATTGCAACTGATTCCCTCTTGGTGCACGTACTGTGCGCTGTCCAGTTTGTTTCTTCATTAAATTAGCCCCCTTAACGAGTTAAATGACTACTCCATTCGTAACAACAAGCTTGCCGTCTTTAAACACTTTGTCTACCATATTGACGCCAACATGGTATTGTAAATACGTATAATTTGGTGCATTCCAAAACACAAGATCAGCTCTTTTTCCCGGTTCCAAACTTCCAACTACTTGTTCTTCGCCAATAGCACTCGCAGCATTTATTGTTGCCGCAGTAAGAACTTCTTTGGGTGTCATTCCCATTGTTAAACAAGCTAAGTTCATGACAAACGGCATTGATTCAGTTGGGCTTGACCCTGGATTTCGGTCTGTTGACAGTGCCACAGCAACATTGCTAGCAATCATTTTTCGAGCATTTGCTGGTTGTTCCATTAAGAAAAATGCAGTTGCAGGTAGTAATACACCAATGACACCTTTAGCCGCCATTTTTTCTATCCCTTCATCAGAAACCTTCAAAAGATGATCTGCAGAGATGGCGCCAACGTCTGCAGCAAGCTCTGCCCCACCATACGAAACGATTTCATCAGCATGTATTTTCGGAATGAGTCCGTGTGCTTTTCCAGCTTCTAAAATGCGCTTAGATTGTTCAGGTGTAAATACGCCTTTTTCACAAAAAACATCATTAAATCGAGCCAAGCCTTCCCTCGCTATGGAAGGAATCATGTTATCTACAATCCTATCTACGAACGTATCTTGATTTGTTTTATATTCTTCCGGAACAGCGTGAGCCCCCATAAAGGTTGATACAATTGTGACAGGGTGAATGGCATTCAAGCGTTTTGCTACTACCAATTGCTTGCGTTCATTTTCTAATGACAGTCCATACCCACTCTTTGCTTCAATGGTTGTCACTCCATGACGTAAAAAGAGATCAAGCCTTTCTTTACCAACAGCCATTAGTTCCTCTTCAGTCGCTGCTGCTGTTGCTGACGTTGTACGATGAATGCCTCCACCTGCATTCATAATGTCCATATAAGCCGCACCTTGTAACCGCATTTCAAATTCATCTTCACGACTACCTGCAAACACTAAATGTGTATGGGGATCAACAAGACCAGGCGTAACAAGATGCTGACTTGCATCAATCAATGTCACAAGCTTCGTTTGTCCATGATCACATACCGCTTTCCACACCTCTTTATCCGTTCCCACTTTTTTAATTAATCCATTCTCAATCCATACGCCACCATCTTCAATTACTTTAAGATTTGTTTCCATTTCACGTCCCTTTAACGGACGACTCGCTTCATTTGTTACGAGCTGACGTGCATGTCGTATGACCATTCGATTTGAATTCACCATCTTCCCCTCCTTTACAACAACACTGTATTTCTAACCGTACTCTATACAAATACTTTTCGTGATGAAGAGCTGTTTTCCTTTAATCGGTCCTTTTTATCTTTATTTTCAAAAAAGAGTTGACGCTTACTCACACTCTCTATATAATTCAAAATGTTAACGTTATCATTTTGAGTCAGGATTGGTGAAGGAATGGCAAATATGAAAGAAGTCGCAAAGGCAGCAGGTGTCTCCACTATCACTGTGTCAAGAGTGATTAATACACCGGAACTCGTAAAAGAAAAAACGAGAGAGAAAGTGTTAAAAGTAATAGGAGAGCTACAATATCAAGGCAATCAAGCAGCTAAAGCGCTCGTTACCAAGAAAACGCGAGTCATACATATTTTTATTTCACAGGACATACAATTGACCAACCCTTTTGCGATGAACTTTCTAGCTGGTGTTAGTGACGAATTAAGCAAGCAACACTATTCTTTTTTAGTTCGTCGAGAATGGGATTATCCATACAAGTGTGATGGCATTATTGCAATGAGTGTTACCGCAGATCAAGAAGCCCTTCTAGACGAAAAATTTGATGTTCCTACTGTCTTATTCGGACACTCATTACCTACTTATGATTGGGTGGATGTCGATAACTATCAAGGTGCCTACGAAATGGTTACTTATTTAATTAAACTTGGCCATAAAGACATTGGTTTGATCGTTATTAACGAGAACAGACAATTCGTTTCTGATCGGATTAACGGCTACAAACAAGCCTTACTGGACAATGGTATTTCGTTTTCTTCAGATAAAATCGAGTTCGCTGAGAACAAAGAGGATATTGGTTATCTAAAGACCATTGAATTGTTTGAGCGTACTCACATGACTGCTTTATTTTGCATGAGCGATGAGCTAGCGCTAGGAGCCATTCGAGCTGCACGTTTGTTAAAGAAAAACGTACCTCATGATTTGTCCATCGCAGGCTTTGATGGATTAGGCTACGAACTCTTAACAGACCCAAAAATTACAACAATCCATCAGCCTGTATACGAAGTTGGGAAAGAACTTGCTACTATCCTTGTTCAGCGGATTGAGTCACCCGATGTAGCACTGACACAACGAATGATTAGCCCTGTTTTACGCGTCAATAATTCTGTATTTCAAGCCATTCATTCTTGAAAGCAGATTCTTGCTCAAAATGATAACGTTAACATTATGTTGAAAGCGCTTTTATAAAGAGGAGGAGGACTGACTTACATTGAAAGTGAAACCTAATTTTCTGAAACGATATAAACAGCAACTACCGCTACAACTTATGGTTATACCTGGCGTCATTTTTATGATTATTTTTACGTATATTCCCATCTACGGAATTGTCGTCGCGTTTAAAAGCTTTTCCGTTACAGACACGATTTCTTCTGCACCATGGGTAGGCTTAAACAATTTCAAAATTGCCTTTAGTGATCCGTTTTTTTGGAGCGCTGTTCGTAACACGTTAGCAATCAGCTTTCTGAAGCTACTGATTGGATTTACAGCACCCATCCTTTTGGCCATTTTAATCTTTGAACTAAAGGCTGGCTTATTTAAGCGTTCGGTTCAGACAATCTCGTACCTCCCTCACTTCTTATCATGGATCGTCGTTGGCGGTATGTTAACGAGCTGGCTTTCTACAACGGGCTTGTTAAACAGCTTTTTAATGACCATTGGCATCCTTGATGAACCGCGGAACTTTCTTGTTGAAGCACAAAGCTACTGGATGATTGCGGTTTTATCTGATGTATGGAAAAGCGTTGGCTGGGGAACGATCATTTATCTCGCTACGATGGCAAGCATTGATCCAACCTATTATGAGGCTGCAAAAATCGATGGTGCCACTAAGCTCCAACAAATCTGGCACATCACCCTTCCACTAATGTCCTTTATTATCGCGCTTATGTTCGTTTTAGCTGTGGGTGGCTTGCTTGGCTCCAATCTAGATCAAACACTTGTGTTAATTAATCCGTTAAATGCTTCTCGAGCAGAGGTGATTGATTCATACGTTTACAAGATTGGTCTTGTACAAGGCGATTTCTCTTATGCCACAGCGGTTGGTTTAGCGATATCCATTATCTCTCTTATTCTTGTTATCATTACACATAAAATCACGAAAAAGCTTAACAATCGTTCTATCTTTTAAAAGGAGGCATGTGCTATGGCTGTTTTACGACCAAAATCAACTGTACCTACTAAACGTAACAAACCAGCCGGCATTAAAGAAAACCGTCTGTTTAATACACTGAACGTTCTTTTCATGATCGTCTTTACAACGATTATTATCTTTCCGATTTGGGATGTCATTGTTGGCTCTTTTAGCAGCTCTGCCTCCGTTGCAACGCCAGGGATTCGATTATGGCCAGAGCAGTTTTCTCTAGATGCTTACCGGGTTGTCTTTAACGACCCTAGCATTTGGAACGCATTTCTTATCTCTGTATTAAAAACCGTTATCGGTGTAACGACCTCCGTCTTTTTTACAGCGATGGTTGCCTACGCCATGAGTAAACAAGACCTAATCGGAAGAAAGATCTTTATTGCCCTTGGTGTCGGGACGATGTTTTTCAGTGGCGGTATGATACCAATCTATTTACTAATGCGCTCATTAGGGTTACTTGATAACTTTTTAGTTTACATTATTCCTGCTCTTTTCAGCTTTTACAACATGCTTATTCTCATGAATTTTTTCAGAGAGATTCCGACTTCTTTGGAGGAGTCGGCACGTATAGATGGCGCTGGTGTGTGGCGCATTTTCTTACAAATCATCTTACCGTTATCAACACCTGTACTAGCCGTTATTGCTCTTTTTAATGGGGTTTACCAATGGAATGATTTTATGACCGCTCGTTTGTATATTACGAACGAAGCGCTTTATCCGATTCAAATGAAACTGTACGAAATTATTGTTCAGCAACAAGCGGCTAATATGCAAAATGTCGTCGGATCAGTCATTATCCCGACATCCTCCCAGACCATTCAACTTGCTACAATTGTTGTCGCTACCGTCCCAATTGTGTTGGTTTATCCGTTTTTACAACGGTTTTTAATATCTGGAATGATGATTGGAGCAGTAAAAGAATAGCTCGTTTTTTATTTACTAAAGGAGGCGTTACTATTGAGAAAAAATGTAATGGGATTCATGTCAATTGTTGGTTTCGTTATGATCTCTGGTTGTAGTAGTTCTGGTGCAGAAGTGTCAATCGATGACTTAGAAGAGGCTCGTTATGAGATTGATCCGAATACACCAGCTTGGCAAGTTGATGATGAAGAAAATGTTGAATTAACGTGGTATGTGAATGCCGAATGGTTTGACCGTGCTTACGGAGAGGATGTCATTACAAAAAAGTTGAAGGAAGATTTAAATCTTGATATTACCTTTATAACAGGTGACGATTCAAACTTAAATACGCTCTTTTCCGGCGGTGACTTGCCTGATTTGATAACAATCTTTGATGGTCAATCACAAGCAGCATTACGTGCACCGACTTGGGCGTTACCACTAAGAGAATTGGCTGATCACTATGACCCTTATTTCCATCAAGTCGCACAAGAGCAAACCTTAGATTGGTATCAACTTGAAGACGGGTATACGTATGGTTACCCGAGTTATTCCAATACAATTGACGATTATCAAGCAGACATTATTCCTGGGTCGGATGCGTTCATAATTCGCGAAGATATTTATGAAGCGCTAGGCGAGCCTGATTTGTCGACACCGGAACAGTTTATAACCAGCTTACAGCAAATGAAAGAAGCATTTCCTGACGTTGTTCCTTTTGCTTTCAGAGGGTTTGGTTCAGATGGTGATGTCGGTTCAATTGGTGACACGTTTCAAAATCACCTCGGTGTCCCCATTGCAGACGAAAACGGCGACTGGTATAACCGAAATTTAGACGACAGCTACTTAGACTGGATTCGCACATTTAACGAAGCCTATCAGCTCGGTTTGATTAGCGATGATAATTTCTCTGATGATAATACCGTTTTTGAAGAAAAAGTGGAGCGTGGCCAGTACGGCTCTGTTTTCGCAAGCGGCATCGCTCAATTATCCGGCTCCTTGCAAACCAATGTGGCTAGAGATCCTGATCAAAGGTATATAGCGGTTGATGGTCCAAAGAATCCAAACGGGAACGAGCCAACCTTAAATCAAGCTGGCCTTTCAGGTTGGACAGTCACCTATATTACTAACAAAGTGTCTGATCCGCAAAAAGCGATTCAGTTATTTACCTACCTTCTAAGTGACGAAGGACAATACTTAACAACATTTGGTGTTGAAGGCGAAACGTTTGAATTCAATGAAAATGGAAAAGCCGTCTTGCACGAAGAAGTATTGCAAATGAGAAATGACAATCCAGAAGAATACAAAAAGTCTTATCGTTTAGGTGAATTTTGGTTTTTTGGACATGATGGATTTGCACTTGAACACGGCGAAAACGAAGCGTCTATCGCAGTTGATCAAATTCAGAAATGGACTAAGGGAAAGCTTAAGCCACAGTTTCTTATTGAAAACATCAATCCGGATCAAGGGACTGCTGAGGCACGCTCGTTAGTGAATATTAATTCTACTTGGGCGACCACTTTAGCAAGTATGATTCGAGCAAAAGACGATGCTGAATTTGACCGCCTCCTTGGCGAGTATGAAACATTTCTCGAAACAAATAATTTCGCTGCTGTCGAAGCCATCCGTAATGAAAAAATGAATGAGAATCGAGAGCGACTCGGTTTATAACGTTAAAAGCGGGCTATCCTGTCCGCTTTTTTCACAACGAAGGAGCGTGTTAAGATGAACGAACATTACACAGAAGGTACTGTACCAAGTACCCTTTCATTTAAAGATCGAATTCCTTATCAATACAATATGGTTTATCCGTCTTTCGATCCTCAAGATCGGGTAACATTTTCACTTGCTGGAGAATGGAAGAAGCTGCGGTTTCGTGCGAATCATAACTGGTCCATGCATGCTCGTACCGAAGACTGGATTGCGAAAACCGAACAAGAGGGATTTGCATCATATTCGTACAATGATGAGGGCTGGGAAGCGAAAACATTGCCAGCCCCTGAAAATCATCTAACCGGCAAAGAGGAGGTACATGCAGCAGAAACCTACGAAGATGGCGTATGGTATCGTAAAACCATTCACTGGCCAGAGGCTTATGCTGAACAAGTCGTTACCTTAAAATGTTTAGGTGTTTCGTATATTTGTGATTTTTGGATCAATGAATCGTACGTTGGCTATCATGAGGGTGGATTCACGCCGTTTGCATTTGATGTATCCACCCTATTAAAACCAGGAGAAAATCTCATTGCTGTGCGCATTGATAATCCACCATGGACAACAAGATTAGATACGGTTCCTGCTGTAAACAACGACTTTTTCAATTACACTGGCATCATTCAAGATCTTTACTTAGAGGTTGTTCCAAGTTTATACATTTCAAGAGTAGACGTTGTTCCTCTTACTTTGCAAGGAAAATTGCAAATGGAATATGTGCTAGAAAATCGCTCAAGTGAACCGGTAACAGCACTCATAAAACCGCGTTTTTTTACAACGGATTTTCAATCCCCTGACTGGTTGAAGAGTCCAAAAGCAAAAAGCATATGCAAAGATGAAGTACCTGTGCCAACTGCCCAAGCGACAACAGTCACCCTTGCTTCCGGGGAAAGCAAAAAAATAAAAGAGACGGTCACGATTGAGCAACCACAGATCTGGAGCATTCGTGAACCCCATTTATATGTGTTAGGTCTTCAGCTTTATAACGATGATGCTCTCATTGATTCGTTTTACACTCAGTTTGGATTCCGTATACTGGCAACCGATGGGCCTCGCATCAAGTTAAATGACCAATCTGTCTTTTTTGCTGGTGTTGCTCGACATGAAGAATGGCCAGAATATGGCCGAACGGCTTCATGGGAAAGAATTGTGGATGATTTAACTGTTCTCTCTTCTTTACACATTAATCTAGTTCGTACAGCTCACTACCCGAACCATATTGAAACCTTTATCGCCTTGGACCGATTTGGTTTACCGAGTATGGCTGAAATTCCTTTATGGCAATTTGAAACAGCCCATTATGAAGCTCAAGAAAGAAGGGGCATTTCTTATCAAATGTGGAGAGAAATGATCTTTTCCAGCTATAACCGTCCATCCATCGCCATGTGGAGTACTCAAAATGAATCAAAAGATGTCACGCTTCGAAAACACTATAATGAGACACTGGTTCATGAAACGAAAACGAACTACCCTGATGGACGACTGCTTACACAAAGCTCAGCAGCGGATCAGCCCGGGTTTCATGATCCTTCTATGGAACCGCTAGATGTGGCAGGATGGACGATGTATTTTGGTATTTTTCACGGAAGTACGCCTTATGAAGGAACAAAGCATTTTATTGAGCACGCACATAATGCGTGGCCTGATAAGCCTATTATGAATACGGAATATGGAATATGGAGCAATGCGGATAGAAGCTATATTGAAAAGCAAGTCGAAATCTATCAAGATGTTCAGCTCGCTTTATTAGAAAAGGCGACGGTTACGCCAGACGGTGAGCATAATCCAAACGGATACGTGTCTACAATCGACTATTGGACTGCATTTGACTGGTATGTGAACCATAATCAATTTTACCAAACGATGGGAATCTTCCATATGGATCGCCAAACCAAGAAGCCTCTTTATCATCATTTTGTACATGACCATCAACGCTTATTGCAGCAAACGAATGGCTTTGCCTATAAAGAAGTGATTCCGCCACAAACATTAACCGTCACCATTGAACAAGTGAACGAAGTGCAGCAAATCATTAGGTTGTCGAAAAAAGAAGATCTTACAAGTGCCAACTATTTAATCGTTCATGTAAGTCATTTTTCGCAGCCTGACCCCGTTGTCATCCATTTGCATTCAGATGAGGGTGAATCGAGTTTTACAACGTATAATCTCGAAGAATACACCGTCATTCCATTATGGCGCTTTGAATATAGCGTACAAAAAGCGGTGCAATTCGTTTCAATCAGTCATAACAAAGGACAATCATTAACAATCGAGGGGGTTTACAGAAGCCATACTGGAACTCTGTAAGCAGTTAAACAACTTAAGAAAAACCTAGTACTCCACTGTATGAGCAGGAGTAACTAGGTTTTTTTTACATTATAGTTCCACAGGCTTCTTTTGTGCGGAGGCTTGATAGATGCCTTCAAGTATTTTCATAATTTCTAAACCGTCCTCTACTGGTGCAGGAGACGGACCTCCAGTTATGCATGCTTCTACGAAAGCATCAATTTGCTTTTGAAATGCATTATCAAAATCAAAGCTTCGATGATCGATTTGTGGCTCGACATTTAAAATCGTGTCGTTTTCTTCCATGACAAGCAAAAGCTCTGGTTCGAGCTCTGCTCCACCTTTTGTTCCAAAAATTTGCATACCAAGCTGATCCTTTTTTGTATGCAACGAATACGATACGTCAACCATTAAAGAGCTACCATTTTCAAACGTAATTAATGCATTGGCCAAGTCTTCAACTGTATTTAGTGACGCATCATAGTCAGCTGTTTTATAAAATGATAGGTTTTTAACATTACTTCGGTTGCCCAGCTGATCATAAACATGTCCTGTTATGGATTTCACTTTTGGGCGACCCATTAAGTACCAACAACTATCGATGATATGGACACCTAGATCAATAATCGGTCCACCTCCAGAACGTTCTTTATCGGCAAACCAGCCACCAGGATTGCCAAGTCTTCTTAGCAGTGACGCTTTCGCATAATAAATATCGCCGAGCTTTCCATCATCAATAAAAGTTTTAAGCACTTGCGCATTCGTTCCAAACCGCCTCACATATCCGACTTGTAACGTTTTTCCAGTTTCCTCCACAGCCTCTTGAACTTTTTCTGCTTCCTGTACAGTCATAGAAATCGGTTTTTCAACTAGAACATGTTTGCCTGCTCGCAATGCTCGTATCGCTAAATCAGCATGAGTTCGATTCCACGTACAAATGCTTACACCGTCCACTTCTGGATGGTTAAACACCTCTTCAGGGTCTGTAAATACATGCTTCACACGATAATGAGTCGCTTTTTCTTGGGCACGACTTTCATTTTGATCACATAAACCATACAACTCCACTTGCTCATTTTGTATGTATGATTTTATATGCATTTCAGATATTGAACCTAATCCAATAACAACTACTTTCATCATTAAGCTCTCGCCCCTTCTACCGACTTCCAACCATCTACCGTTACTTCATCCCAAAGTCGGCTTAAATTATTCATACTAATACGTGAACCAAGAAAACAATCTTCCATTCCTTCAAACTCCACTACAAGATAACCGTCGTACTTCGCCACTTTTAATTGTCGAATGATTTCGCGCACAGGTAGTTCTCCATGACCAAGGATGGCCCCACGTAAATAGTTTCCATTCGATGTTCTAAACCAAGCTCCTTCACCAGGATTCTCATAATAGGGACGAATATAAAAATCTTTAAAATGAACCGTAGCCGCGTACGGGAGGTTTTTTCGTACTCCAACTAACGGATCTTCATCTGCGCATAAGAAATTCCCTATGTCTAGCGTCGTTTTAAAATTGTCCCGATTTACTGCACGTAACACTCGCTGAACACGATCACTTGATTGCACATTAAAACCGTGATTCTCAATCGTTGTGGTGATGCCCAGGGTCTTAGCATAATCAGCAATCATTTGACTACCTAGTACCATTTCCTCAAAATGATCGTCAAAATAATGAATAGACATTTCTTCTGGCTGTAATGAAAAAGCCGTCACATCATGTCGCATGAGTGTCATACCCATATGATGAACAACGTCAACATGGGCTTTAACTCGCTCTACTTCTTCATTAAATGCCGTTTCTGTCGGTTGGATAAAATTAGCTGGCATACAATAAGCAGATAGTTCAATTCCAACCTGTGCGGCACGCTCTTTAATTTGACTTGCTAAATCGTAGTTATCCACTACCGTATAGCCGTAAGGAACGAGCTCCATATGTGAGCCACCTTGCTCTCTCACCCAATCAATTGCCTCTAGAATCGTCATTCTACCGTCTCTTAGTGCTTGGACTAAACTGTATGAACTTAAACCAACCTTCATGCTATACCCTCACCCTCTTTAACACGTATGTTTCTACATAAACGTTCGCTAAAACGTTTACATTTCCTTTAATTTCATTCTTTAATAAAGAGAAAATACTGACAACAATCAACATGCTCGACTATGCATGGCTAAATTGAGCTGTTCCGTTAGGGAACTACAATCGCCCCTTCGAATTTTTCATATTATTATAACATTATAACAAGTTATTCAATTCCTGCAACATTTATGTTACATGCGAAACCTTTCTTTCTTTTGAACGTTATATAGATAAGGGGGTGTTCATCATTGAATTATGAAAAAGAATTTACAGATGTAAAAGAACGCATCCGTCAGTATGAAAAATGGCACGCACATCTGGACCGAATTAGACCCAATCTAGAAGAGCAGAAACAAAAAGCGAAACAGCTAAAAACGATCTTGCAAGATAAACAGCAAGACGTTGATCGCTTAAGCGGCCTTTCCTTTTCGAGTCTTCTTCATGCCGTGACAGGCAGAAAAGCCGAAAAAATCGATGAGGCTACAGCACTCGTCTTAAAAGCTCAACTGAAATACGAGGAAGCCGAAGAAACAATGACTGATTTACATCACGAGCTTGAAGAAATTGACGCACATCTGCATTCATTAGGGAACCCTAAGGCAGATTTTCAACGACTGCTAGATTTAAAGAAAGACGTACTATTAGGAGAGAAAAATACCGCCTTACACTCTCTAGTAGAAGCAGCTTCAACAACTACCATCTATATGAATGAAATAAAAGAAGCAACAGAAGTAGGCCAAAAAGCAAAACAGGCATTGAAAAGCACCATTTTTTCTCTTAATAAAGCAAGCGACTGGTCTACATTTGATCTTTTTGGTGGAGGCTTTTTAACGACCGCCATGAAACATAGCCATGTCGATGATGCGAAAGCACTTATTCATCAAGTTCAACGTCACTTAAGACAATTTGAAGAAGAATTAAAAGACGTCAATCAATTTACCTCTTTCCAGATTGAACTAACAGGATTTCTTACATTTGCTGACTACTTCTTCGATGGCTTCATTGTTGATTGGATGGTTCATGGAAAGATTAAAGATTCTCATGAACAAGCAGTTACTCTATTAGCAGAAGTCGAAACCACTTTATCTCAATTAGCTACTATAGAAAAAGAGCTACACTCTGATTTAGAAGACATTCGTAAACAAAAACGGGCGTTTATTCTTAATGCGTGAAAAAAGAGACGAAAGGCGGTTGGAACGCCTCTCGTCTCTTCTGTTATGTTGCTAAATTGTACTCGTATCGATAACGAAGCGGTAGCGGACATCTGAATGTAGCACCCGTTCGTATGCGTCATCGATTTTGTCTGCTGATATGACTTCTATTTCTGGAAGAATTGAATGCGCCGAACAGAAATCTAGCATCTCTTGCGTTTCGCGAATACCACCAATCATTGAACCGGCAAATGATCGTCTTTTGCTGATAAGCGAAAACGCGTTGACATCTAACGGTTCACTCGGTGCACCGACATTTACTAAGGTGCCATTTAATGCTAATAAGTTTAAATAAGCACTCATATCCAACTTGGCACTGACCGTATTTAGAATAAAATCAAACGAACCTGCTAGCTTCGTTAACGTTTCTTCATCATTTGTTGCATAATATTCTTTTGCCCCAAATGCTAGTCCATCTTCTTGCTTTTTTAACGTTTGTGAAAGAACGGTTACTTCGGCACCCATTGCATGTGCAATCTTTACTCCTAAATGCCCAAGACCACCTAGACCAATTACCGCTACTTTTTTTCCTTCTCCCGCTTGCCATCTCTTTAATGGTGAATACGTTGTAATTCCTGCACATAGCAACGGTGCTGCTGCATCGAAAGGAATATTGTCAGGAATGCGGACAACGAATCCTTCCGTTACAACAATGTGTGTGGAATACCCACCTTGTGTGTAGTCCCCATACTTATCCACTCCCGCATAAGTCGGAATATTTCCTTCCTCACAATACTGTTCTTCACCTTCTTGACAGCTTGTACACTTTCCACATGAATCGACCATACAACCAACGCCAACACGGTCTCCTACTTTAAATGAAGTTACATCGTCGCCGATGTCAGCTACAACGCCAGCAATTTCGTGTCCAGGTACTAAAGGATACTGAACTTCACCCCATTCTCCTCGCGCCGTATGAATATCAGAATGACAGATTCCAGCGTACTTAATATCAATTAAAACATCATGCTTATCAAGATCTCTGCGTGAAATCTCGGTATGTTTAAATGCGTCTGTTGGACCATTAACTGCTCTCGCCTTTACCTTCATTCCACTTATCCTCCAATCAATTTGCGCTTACCATTCTACTTTCAAGCCTTTTCTAGTTCCCTGATTCCCCCTTTTTCTTTGATTAAACGTATCCTATTCCCTGGAGTCCACTCTAAGTCAAGTACAAAGCACATGCGGATTAATAACTGGTCCAGATCAAAAAACTACCAGCAACGTAAATCCGTTACTGATAGTCCCCTAACCACCTATCGACTTTCTTTTACTTTCTCCACATATGCACGAGCTGTCTCGGTAAGCTGCTCCCAATCATTATTTTCAATTATTTCTCTTGATAATAAAGAGCTACCTGCTCCAACTGCCACTGCTCCAGCTTTAATAAAGTCAGGAATCGTGTCTAAGTTCACTCCACCAGTCGGCATCATTTTCACTTGAGGGAGCGGTCCACTTACAGACTTAATAAACTGAGGCCCAACACACTCTGCAGGAAAAACCTTTACTAAGTCGGCACCTAATTGAACGGCTTGAAACGCTTCTGTTGGCGTAAAGATTCCTGGAATGACTGGAATGTCTCTACTTTTCACCGCTTCAATGGTTTCCTGTGAGAGAATCGGCGCAAAAATAAATTGCGCTCCAGCATCAATCGCCGCTATCGCATCATCTGCATGTAAAACCGTCCCAGCACCAACGACGACATCTTTGTCATAGCGCTTGCTTAACGCGCTAATGGTTTCTAGTGCTAGCTCGGAATCGAGGGTTACCTCAAGACCTTTAACACCACCAGCGACGAGGGCATCCGCAATCGATTCCATTTTTTCTGGAGGTAATTTACGCAACACCGCACATACACCTGATTCAAGTACCGTTGATAACCCATCATTCATCGTGAAACTCCTCCATACACTTTGTCATCATCACATAAGAAAGCGTCAACTTCCTTCCTTGTCGGTAGCCCTTCAATGTCACCTTTTACACCAATGACTAAAGCCCCAACAGCGGCACCCATTCGAACGGACACCTCAAGTGACTTGTTCTCTAGCAAACCAGCTAGCACTCCAGCAGCAAACCCGTCTCCTGCTCCAACTGGATCGACTACTTGTTTAACACGGAAGCTGTCCACTTTCCCAGAACTCTGTTCATCTTTAAAGAGACTATAGTCACCACCATTTTTAATGACGACTTTCCTTGCCCCTAATTCAGTAACCTTTGTGAGATAATCCTGCTCTTCCATGTCACCAAACAACCACTTCGCTTCATCTAAGCCAGGTAAAACAAGATCTGCTTGTGCAGCAATTGTTACTAATCGCTGACGTGCTACCTCTTCTCCTAGCTTACGAATAAGAGCAAAACGAAGATTAGGGTCAAATGAAACGAACGTTCCATGTTCTTTTGCACACTGTATACCTGCGAGAACTGCTTCATAACAACTATTACTTAATAATGGTGTAATACCTGTGACATGTAAAATCGATGCATCGGCAATTTTTTCATACGCAAGGTCTTCCTTTGTCAACGTGCTCCCAGCGGAATCATGGCGGTAATAATAAACAGCAAGCTCCTCTTCCCTCCGGTGCTCCTTAATGTATAGGGCCGTTGGCGCTTCTCCTGTATAGGTCACATACTCTGTATCCACACCTTCTGCCTTTACTTCTCGGACCACATAGTGCCCCATTTCATCATCGCTAACTTTACCAAACCACGTAGCACTATGACCAAGCTTTGTTAATGCAATGGCTACATTTGATTCGGCGCCACCAATCTTCTTTAGAAATGACGGTACATATCGTAATCGTCCTTGTGTAGCAGCTTCAAATAACACCATTGTTTCTCCAAATGTCACGAATTGGCTCATTACGACCGCCTCCTTTTATACGCCTGAATATGCCATAAATCCGCCGTCAACTGGAACCGTAATACCTGTGACAAAGCGGGATGTGTCATCATCTGCCAACCATAGTAAAGTACCTAATAAGTCTTCTGGCTGTCCAAAACGATTCTGCGGCGTATGGGCAATAATTTTTTCCGCTCGACTCGTCCATTCTCCTTCTTCCGTGCGTAATAAGTGACGGTTTTGCTCAGTTAAAAAGAACCCAGGTGCAATGGCGTTTATACGTATGCCTGCTTCGGCAAAGTGTACGGATAGCCATTTCGTTAAATTGTCAATTCCAGACTTTGCTGCACTATAAGCTGGCACCTTTGTCATTGGTGTCGCTGCTGCCATAGAAGACACATTAATAACCGTTCCACCTCTTGTTGTCATCGATTTTGCAAATACTTGTGTCGGAATTAATGTACCGAGCAAATTTAAACGAAAAACGTGATCGAAACCAGCTATTTCTAAGTCAAAAAAGGATGTTATGGTTGAATCGGTAAGATCTTCTTCATGAAAGTGTTCTTTATCGGTAATGGCGTCAGGATGATTTCCTCCTGCTCCATTTATTAATAGATCACATTCACCAAAGGCTTTTTTCACTTGATCATATGCTTGCGATACACTTTCCTCACTTAATACATCGCACGAAACAGCAAGGGCTGTTCCACCGTTCTGTTTAATCTCATCAACGACTTTTTGACCGTTTTCAATTGTTCTATTTAATATGGCAACGTTCATCCCTTGACGAGCTAACTCTTTTGCCATCTCTTGACATAAAACCCCGCTTCCACCTGTAATAACAGCGGTTTTCCCTTTTAATCCTTCATGTAGTGGTAGCATGATTTTCACTCTCTTCCTTTCGTTTAATAAGTTCGTAGGCATCCCATAAGCCCCATAAATGCATAATGCCTAAAGCGCGATCATATAAACCGTAACCAGGTCTACATTCCTCGCCCCATAAATGTCTTCCGTGGTCAGGTCGCGCATAGCCAGTAAAGCCACTCTCATGATAAGCTTTCACGACATCATCTATTGGTACAGAGCCGTCTTGCGTTCGATGAGAGGTTTCAATGAAATCACCATTTTCATAGATTCGAACATTACGAATGTGTGCAAACGCAATGCGATCGTGGAACCGTCTAATGATGCGTGGAACGTCGTTAGCTGGGTTTGCACCTAAAGAGCCGCTACACAGCGTCAAACAATGAGATGGACTGTTCGAAATCGCTAAGTAACGCTCAATTGCCTCTTCATTCTTAATGATACGTGGCAAATGAAACACAGACCAAGGTGGATCATCTGGATGAATGGCCATCTTTATGCCTTCCTCTTCTGCTACCGGCAGTACTTCTTCGAGAAAATAAGCAAGATTCTTCCAAAGCTGCTCCTCATCCACTTCTTCATAGGCTTTAAACGATTGCTCGATAGTCTTTAACCTCTCTGGTTCCCAACCAGGCATCGTATAAGCTGATTTCGTTACTTCTTTAATTAATTCATACGGATCCATATTGTCTACTTTTGCTTTTTCATAAAAGAGAGCTGTTGAGCCATCTTCTAATGGTTTAAATAAATCGGTACGCGTCCAGTCAAACACAGGCATAAAGTTAAAGCACACTACTTTTGCCCCTACTTTTGCTACGTTACGCAAGCTCGTTTTGTAATTTTCGATATAACGATCTCTTGACGGCAATCCTAACTTAATGTCTTCATGCACATTAATGCTTTCGACCACATCTAAGTGAAAGCCATATTCATCTGCTTGCTCTTTCACTTGTAGCACTTCTTCTTCCGTCCACACCTCTCCAGCTAGGCGATGGTGAAGCGCCCAAACAAGCCCCTCTACTCCTGGGATTTGCTTAATTTGATCAAGGGTAACAGAATCATCTTCTTTTCCGTACCATCTAAACGTCATTCTCATATGTTAGCCACTCCTTTATTCGTTAAATGTAAGCACAATTTTCCTTACTTCTTCAGGGTGCTCTTCTAGCTTTTTAAACGCCTCATCCACTTTTCTAAAATGAAAACGATGAGAAATTAATTCGTCTGGAGAAATAATTCCTTCATTTACTTTCTCTACAACGCCTTTGAATTGGTTTGTTTGCAGTCGCGAACCCACAACCCGCAGCTCTTTTTTTGTTAATAATAAAGATGGAATGTGAGATGGTGTTTCATTAAATCCTAACGTCACAACGGTTCCAGCGACTGACGCCAGTCGAACCGCTTGCTCAAACGTCCCTGCTGTTCCAACAGCATCAATGACGATATTGGCAAGCTCACCTTTTGTTTCTTTATAGATGGCTTCTTCAATGTCCTCTTTATTTGGCTGAAAAACGGCATCTGCTCCTATCGAAGATGCATAATCAAGCCTAACTGTATTGAAATCTGAAATCATCACATAAGCGCCGGCTTCCTTTGCCATTAACAGACACGCAATTCCAGTTGGACCAGCCCCCATAATAAAGACTGTATCACCTGGTTGAATGCCCCCCCTAAACGCGGCCTGAGCACCAATGGTTAATGGTTCTATTAACGCTGCAGCTTCTGCTGAAATCGATTCGTTTACTTTATGCCATTTTTGTTCATGGGCTTTTACAAATTCACTCATACCGCCATCTTTATGGACACCGAATACTTGAAGGGATTCACATACATTCTGCTGACCTTTTCGACAGGCATAGCATGTACCGCAGTATTCGATTGGTTCTAACGAGACTCGATCACCTACTTGAAGAAATGCTACATCCTCTCCAATTTCAGCGACTACACCTGACACCTCATGTCCAATGACACGAGGATAGACTGTGAATGGGTTACTTCCGTGATAAATATGAACATCAGAACCACATATCCCTACACATTGAACCTGTACTAACACATCATTAGGCGAAGAAATCTGTGGTTTTTCCATTTCAACAATAGACAACTTCCCAGGCTCTTGAACTTGTATTGCTTGCATGTATGACTCACATCCTTTTTATTCAAATAGACTTGGTAAAAACAACGAAAGCGACGGTACGTATGCAACGATAATTAATACAATGACCGCTACTGCAAAATACGGTAGTAGTTCTTTTACTGTTTTCGTAATTGGCACTTTAGCAAAGGATGAAGCGACGAACAAACAGACTCCTACCGGCGGTGTTGATAACCCAATCATGAGCGCAAGTACCATGACAACACCAAAGTGAACCGGATCCATACCTACACTCGTTGCTACAGGCAATAGTACCGGGAATAAAATAACCAGTGCAGCAATGGTTTCCATGAACATCCCTAAAATAAGTAACAATAGGATGATAAGTAAAATAACAAGAATTGGATTTTCCGTAATGGATAAAATGCCATCTGCAATTAATAATGGTACGCCTTCGCTGACTAAGATCCATCCAAATGTATTGGCAAATCCAACTAATAGCAGTATAGAGGCTGTCGAACTTAGCGTATTCCCAAGTAGTTGGGGTAACTCTTTCATTTGAAGCTCTTTATAGACAAACTTTCCAATCACAAATGCGTAAAGTACACAAACAACTGCTGCTTCTGTTGGTGTAAAGTAACCGCCTAGAATCCCCCACATAATGATAACAACCATTAACAATGCCCAGAACGCACCTAGAAAACTCTTTCCCACAAAGGAGAGTGGCTGCTTTTCCCCTTTTGGATACTGTCTTTTTACTGAAATGATGTACGTAACAATTAAAAACCCGATTGCGAGTAGTACCCCTGGAATGGCTCCAGCTAAAAACAAATCACCAATCGACACACTCGCTAGTGTACCGATAATAATCATTGGTAATGACGGAGGTAACATCGGACCAACCGTTGATGAAATGGACGTTACCGCCGCAGAGAAACCTGCTCCATATCCTTGCTTTTTCATAGCAGGTATCATAACAGAACCAATGCTTGCTGTATCCGATAAAGCGGTACCAGAAATACCTGCAAACCCTAAAGAAGATGCAACATTGGTTAGTGCCAAGCCGCCTCGTATATGACCAACAATGGCATTCGCAAAATCAATAATTCGATTCGTAATTCCTCCTGCGTTCATCAAGTTTCCAGCTAATATAAAGGCGGGAATGGCGAGCATCACAAACGAATTCATGCCAGCAAACATCGTCTGGGGAATTACTGTTAATGGAACACCAGCAACCAGTAAGTAAATAAGAGAAGCTAGCCCTAAACTAAAAGCGATTGGTATTCCAAATGCAATAAATAGAAGAAACAGTACGACTACTAATATGGCCATCCTCGCTAGTCATCTCCTTTCTCATCGACTGTTGCTTGGTAACGATCAACCACGTATACAACCGAATAAATCATGAACAAAAGGCCAAGTAACGGAACCGCTGAATAGGCATAGGTCATAGGTATTCCTAAAGTAGGTGCATAAAAATCTGCGCCTAACTGCGTAAGATGAATTCCGTATATAAACAAAACAATAGAGAAAAGAAGGATGACAAGTGCAATAATTCCTTCATAGATCTTTTGTACTTTTTCTGGCAACGCAAGAATAAGCATATCAATTCGAATAAATTCCTGTTTTCGTAATGCCAGCGGTGCGGCAGTTACCATTGCATAGACAAATAAATAGCGAGATAGTTCTTCCGTCCAGATAAAATCAAACGGAAAGTATCGACTGACTATTTGAATGACAACAATCAACAATAAAGATAAAAACAAAGCGATCGACACATACGCTAGAAGAGTATCTACTTTCTTCATCATCTTCATTCCGAATCGCCTACCTCCTCTGCTTCGTCAAGTATGTTAAGGTATAATTCATACTGCTCTTCTTGTAAGTATTGTTCTAATGCTGGTAACATCGCATCACGGAAGGCATCACGATCAACCTCTTCATTAACTTGAATACCACTCTCTATTAACCGTTTCAGCACCTCTTCTGTCTCTGCTTCTTGCAGTTCTTGTGCATACTGTTCTGCCTCTGCAGCAGCTTCCCTCACTGCTTCCTGTTGCTGATCCGGTAACGCTTTCATTTGTTCCGTTCCTACTACGACATAAATCCAAGATCGAACATGTTCCGTAACATTAAGGTATTGTTGCACTTCATAGAAACCATTGCTCTCAATTAAATCGTTTGGGTTCTCTTGTCCATCAATAACACCTTGCTGTAATCCAGTAAACACTTCATTCAAGCTAATGACTTGGGGCTCAGCCCCTGCTTCGGACCATGCATCTAAGAACAGCGGTACATTCGGTACACGCATGCTAAAACCCTTTAAATCTTCAGGTGTAGAAATCGGGTAATTGGCTGTAACGTTTCGCGGTGATCGCTCCATATAGAACAACGGCGTCAACCCGATATCACGTTCAATATCCTGTTCAATGATTTTTCCAAGATCCCCTTCAATCACTTTCCGCATATGAGTTTCGTTCTCAAAAGCGTACGGTACAGCTAGCATTACTGCGTTCGGTGTCCAAACTTCTAACGTTTCTCCTGTTATCGTTAAATCCGTAGCCCCGTAGCGTATTGAATTGATATTATCAATTTCACTTCCTAATTGACTATTAGGAAAAATATCAATGATCACCTGACCATCTGTTTTTTCTTCTACTAGACGAGAAAACTCAATAGCGGTACGGTGCCATAGATGACTAGAATCGGATATATGCGTCATTTTCCAATATGTAGGTTCCTTTTCTCCTTCTGTGGTCGCCTCTTCACTTAAGCAACCGCTTAAAAGGAGGGTCGCCACTAAGCTTGCTGGTAAAAGTTTTTTCAACAAGTTCACCCTCTCCTTTTCAAAGCCTCTGTTACTTACTAAAATACTCTGGATGCTCCAGTCTCAGCGCCTTTTGATCATACTGCAACAATCCTAAATGGGTTCGAACTAATACTTCAGCTCGCTCGCAGTCTTTCGTTTTAATAGCGCTCACCATCTCACCGTGATGTTCAACAAGTTGATCCCAGTTTAATTTCAATTCCATACTGAGCTTTCTTAAACGATTTGAATGGGTATCCATTTTCTGAATAACTTTCCATACTCTTAATTTTTTCGTTCCTTCCGCTAATAAGCGGTGAAACTCTTTATCGAGAACAAACAACGTTTTCTCATCTTCGGTCTTTTTTGCCTGTTTCTGTTTCTCAACATTTATTTCTAACTGCTGTAAGCAATAATCATTAAAGCTGTCACATGCCAGTCTTATAATTCCTACTTCTGCTTGCTCTCTAAGAAAACGTGCCTCTTCCACATGGTCTAAATCTATTAAGGTTACAAACGACCCTCTTTGTGGCAACACCATTAGCAGCTCGTCTTCCGTTAATCGTAAAAAGGCTTCTCTAACAGGGGTTCTACTTACCTCTAATTCCTCCGCAATTTCTTTTTCAGAGATCGCAGACCCTGGCGGTAAATCCAATGTCATAATAGACTCGCGGATCGTTTCATAGACAAAATCTCTTGTCGACATTTTGAAATCGGTACGATTCAGCATGGTTTTCTTCACCTCCTCAATCAGATACTACCACACTACCATACAAGTATGCTACCATTTATTTAAACGCTTTCAATTAGGAGGATTCCATATGATTACCGTGCCAGCAGATGAACTTTTATCTTTAACGAAAGATGTATTCACCCGTTATCACGTCCCAGAGCCTGTCGCTCATGACATTTCAACCGTTCTCGTTCACGCCAATTTAAGAGGTGTGGATTCACACGGCGTTATGCGAGTAGAACATTATATAAACCGCCTTATCGAAGGGGGCATTCGAGCTGATGCTACTCCTGACTATAACGAAACCTCCCCATCGACAGGAATCGTTAATGGCCATCACGGATTCGGTCATTCAATTGCGAAAGAAGGGATGAACAGAGCCATCCATCAAGCAAAACAGCACGGTATTGGCAGTATTGCTGTAAAGAATAGCAGCCATTGTGGTGCTCTGTCCTTTTTCGTTCAACAAGCAGCCGCAGAAAAGCTTATTGGCATTGCCATGTCCCATACCGATGCCATTGTCGTCCCATACGGAGGAGCTAAACCTTATTTTGGTACAAATCCACTTGCATTTGGGTTTCCTACGAACGAAGAAGACCCTGTCATTCTTGACTTTGCTACAAGTACGGTTGCACTTGGGAAAATATTAGACGCAAAGGAAAAACAACAGCCTATTCCACATGGATGGGGGGTTAACCATAATGGACAGTCCACTACAATACCAGAAGAGGTCGTATCTTTAACACCATTTGGTGGACCAAAAGGGTATGGACTGGCAATGGTTGTTGAAATCTTTTCCGCACTTCTCACCGGTGCTGCTTTTGGACCTCATGTTTCTAAAATGTATGATGACTACCACAAAAATAGAGAGCTAGGGCACTTTTTTATGGCGATTGATCCCAGTAAATTTATTGCAGTAGAAACCTTTACTGCTCGCTTGGATACTATGATTCAAGAATTACGCCAAGTTCCCGCCGTTACAACTGAAGAACGTATTTATGTTCCTGGTGAACTTGAAAAAATAAATGAAAGAGAACGGTTGGCCAATGGGATCCCTCTACCTGAATCGGTCTATCACTTTCTCAAACAAAATCATTGATGATCTTAAAAAGACCCTTAAGCAAAGCATGCTTAAGGGTCTCTCTAGATAAAAGCATTCAGTTCCTATCATCATTTGACCAGCACCATCTACTGTTACGTTATAACCTATTGGCGTGCTGACTATAATGCTTTTACTAGCCCTCCATCAATAACGAACGATTGACCGGTTACGTACGTGTTTACACCTGAACAAAGAAATACAACATGATTGGCAAATTCTTGCGGCGTTCCGTAGCGGCCAAGAGGAATGGCTTGTTCTTCCTTTTTCTTTACTTCATCAAGAGATAGATTTCCTTTGGTAGCTTTCGTTTCATCTAGTTCAAGCAAACGGTCTGTTGCTATACGCCCAGGACCGATAGTATTAATAAGAATGCCATCTTTCCCTAACTCTTGTGCCAAGCTTTTTGACAGTCCTGCAACCCCTGCTCGGAACGTATTCGAGAGTAACAATCCATCAAGGGTTTGTTTAATAGAAGAGGACGCTACATTGGCTATATGTCCCCCTCCTTGAATGCGCATTTGCGGCACAACTGCACGAATCGATCGAACATAGCTTAATAGATTTAACTCGTATGCACGTTGCCACTCTTCATCAGTAAATTGATCAATGCCTCCTGGAGGAGGTCCACCTGAATTGTTAATTAATACATCAATTCTCCCCCACTTTTTAATGGTGAAATCTACTAGCCCCATAATGTCTTCTGCTTTTGTAACATCACATACATGCGATACAATGTGAGGATTATTCGTTTCTTTTTTCATGTCGCTTGCCACTTGAGCTAGTTCGTTCTGTCGTCTACTCGACAACACCACTTTCGCTCCTTCCTCTGCAAACTTCTGTGCAATCCCTCTTCCTAGCCCTTTACTTGCAGCAAGTACAATGACCACTTTTTCTCTTAAATTTAAATCCATTGTGCATTCCTCCTTTTCCATAGTTTAGATCTTTTTCGATCTAGAATCGAACCTTTCATTCTGTTCAACGCCTTTCTATCCATGCTATAATGGCAAAAACTTTAGGAATAGATCGGAACATCCACTCAAGAGGAGGGTATTTGTATGAGCGCAAAAGAGTTCATTCTCATGCAATTAGGTGTTATTCATAATCAAAAAAGCTGGTTTGTCCCGCTGACTCACGCGTTAAAAAATGTATCTGAGAGTGAGGCCAAATGGACGCCTAACGATGATTCAAACAGTATTTGGGGAATTGTAAACCATCTTATTTTTTATAACCATCGTTATTTAGAGCGCTTCAAAAACAGTAAAACCAATTTCGAGCCTGTTGACTCCATTGCCCATACATTTGAGGGAGAAACAACATCTTGGGGTGAAACAAGGAAACATATTGACCAGTTGCTTTCAGAATGGCGTGAAGCTGTGCAAGACTCGGAACCAGAAGATTTCAGCGAAACCGTTACCGATTATTTAACACTTCTCACCCTACACAATGCCTATCACATCGGCCAAATTGTTAGTATCCGAAAACAACAAGGAACATGGTCCACTGAATTAGGGGTTAACTAACAGTGTTTACTTTCTCCATTCCATTAACAGAGCCCTTTGACTTTCAGGATGCCATTACTTCCCATGGGTGGTGGATGCTCGCTCCGAATGCATGGGATCCAAAAAAAGAGCGGTTTTACCGTACCTTTACTTTGAGAAATAATGCCACAATAGTTGTTTGCGTCTATATGAAACCATCTTGTTTGCAAGTCGTCACTGAAGTGAAATTAACCGAAACGGATAGAGACGAAATTCTACATCAAGTTTCTTGGATGTTCCGAGTGAACGAACCGTTTGAGCCCTTTTATACATTGTGCCAAACGTATAATGAGCTAACAGATTTACCTAAGAGAAGACAAGGTCGACTATTACGCTCCCCTTCTCTATTTGAAGACATCGTGAAAGTTCTTTTAACGACGAACACCCGCTGGAACCAAACGATCCAAATGGCAGAAAAGTTAACTTATCATTTAGGAGAGAAGGCACATGGATTTGGACGGGAATTTCACTCTTTCCCAACACCAGAAAAGATACTTTCGGCAGGAGAAGCTTTTTTAACGGAACATGTACGTACAGGCTATCGAAGTAACTATATTTTGGATGCTGCTCATAAAGCAGTAGACAATCCTGCGCGATACGTGCAGCCATCCTCTATCAATCACTTTCGAGAGATCAAAGGAATTGGTCCTTATGCTATGAATACGCTCGCTATGATCGTCGGTCGTTATGATGGTGTGCCTGTTGATTCCGAATACAAAAAGCATGTAATCGGAACGTATTTTAACGGGATCGCTCCTTCTAAAAGCGACCTTGAGAGCGTCTATGATAAATGGGGCGACTATAAGTATTTAGCCTATTGGTTTGACCACTATAAATAAGAAAAAGATTCGTGCATCAGCACGAATCTTTTTCTATTATTTACAGTGATTGTGTCTGAATCGACGTTACATGATAAACAAACGTCATAGAACTGTATGTCAGAAGGCATGAATCCTATTATAAAACTTATCGCCATCTACAGTCTCAATCGCAAACCGAGTTTGCTCTACGTAGACGACCTTGCTGTTGAGATGGTTCTCTTGATTCGATTGTTCTTAATTAAATTTCTCGTCCTTCTCTTCAACTGCTGACGTTTTTTGTATGTCTTCCGTTTGCTTACTACCCACCTGATCGCTTTCACTTATACTCCCCTTACGACAATCCCTTTTTCTCACACAGAACAGCATAGCGTTTTATAAAACCTGTTTCAATAGCTTATAGACATAGTCAAAAAGTCTAACTCCTAATCATCATAAGAAAGAAAGCAGCTAGATATTGCCCTGCTGCTTTCTAATGCGTAACGCCATCTCCGGGAAATCTGTCATAATGGCTTTCACCTTTTTTTCGAGTAAACCTTTCACTTCTTCAGGATCATTTACCGTCCAGATACGCGACTGTTGCAATAAGCCCTCTTCTTCATAAGTAGAACGATCTTTTAACGCCAATTTCTTAGACAAGTGATACAAGTTAATCCTATTGGTTGCTAAATAATCAGCTGGATAAGGCATCTCATGCTTTATGAGCCAAGCCAATTCAACATCCTTATCCAATTGGCGGAGACGTTGAATAAGGGGCAAATGAAACGACGAGAAATTAATCGTTACTGCCTTTTGGAATGGCTTCACACAATTAAGCAATAATTTCTCAATTCCCTCTGTTTCTGATAAATTCGGTTTTAACTCAATGTTCACCTCTACTTGATACGGAGCCATTAATTCTAGCGCCTCTGCAAGAGTAGGGACGGTTATTTCTTTCCAATCTGCTTCACAATAATTTTCTAAATGGGTAAAGGGTATACCTGCACTAAGCGCCTGTAACTCCTTAACGGTCTTATCCTTTACATGACCAGTTCCATTCGTAGTTCTGTCTACAGTCGGGTCATGCATGACGACGAATTGACCATCTTTTGTTAGCTGGACATCTAATTCAATACCATCTACACCATTTGATAACGCTTCTTCAAAACTTGGCAATGTATTTTCTGGAAAAACACCCATCGCCCCTCTATGTCCGTAAATAGCTGTCAAAGGGAATCATTCCTTTCTAACAAAAACCTCTCACTCCTAGTATAACGTTTGATATTTTCACTTTCATCCTATGTGTTCACTTTTAAGTAAAGCTTTACAAATGACTAACGTCTGTAACATCGCTTTCACGCATTGGAATTATACTTTACACTAGTATTTAGACTATTCATTTCTGTTGTGATAAACCCTTTGTTTACATAAGAGAAAAAGGAGGAAAAAGGGTGAAAGGATTTCTATTTATTTTATGCTTGTGCGTAACTGGTTGCACTATTCCAGCCGATACCGGTGGCGATACGCTTACCTCTCTTAACGATGAACCTTTTACTGGATTTGTTATCGATAACACCGAACACGCTTCACTTGTCTCTCACGAAAGCGGCTTAACATTGTTTTCGAACATTCCTGTCGATCATGAGGTTGGTGATCGTGTACGTATCCATTACCGCGACGTTCTAGATTCATTCCCTTCTCAAGCAGATGGCTCACAGACCACGGTCGTTTCGCCATCAAAACCAGAAGGTGCCACTTACTCTGAAAAAGAAGCGATCCAGCAAGCACTCGTTTTAGCGAGAGAATTCACACCGAGTGATCCAATGATCGATTATCAGTTTGTTACATACACACACTATGTAGAAGAAGCAGATGTTTGGGAAATAACCATTCAAATTTACGGAGAGGAAGAACATTTAATCGAAATCAATAGCAATGGAGTTTCTTTGGAGGATTGCGAGCATTCTTCATTAACAGACTATTCCCCTACCTGTTTTACTGGTTTTGTAACCGAAAACCGGCTTATCAGTACTGAAAATGATTTAATTACATTTACTAACCTCATACGTTCAGCTGAAATTGGCGATCGCGTGTTTGTTGAATATACGGACGTCAAAGAAAGTTATCCAGCTTCTGCTGACGCTATTTTTTCTGAAATCGTTTCGCCACCAAAACCAGAAGGTGCCACCTATTCTGAAAAAGAAGCGATTCAGCAAGCACTCCTCTATTATAATGAACAGAACCGTCAACCTGAATCGGACCCAGTTTCTTTTCCAGTTATTCACTTCAGTACTTACCACGATGAAACAGACACGTGGGTCATAACAATTAATGCGTTAGACATTGAAATTTAAATAAAAGAGGCTGGGACAAAAGTAGATAGACAGACCAAAATGACGAACATTCCTGAAAATAGGAACGTTCGTCGTTTATTTTATATGAAAATTAACGGAAGGAGAATCCGAAGACTCCTGAGGGATCAGCACGTGTCTGAAGACTCTGGAGTGGCGATTTTCCACAGAGGAGGCTGAGGCCGTGTCCCCGGAAAGCGAAGGATTCTCCTGTAGCGGTGCTACTCAGCATATTTTAGACTATTCGTCTTTTCAAATACTACTTTTAGTTATGTCCCAGCCTCTTCTTTATTTTTTAGATGTTCTGGTAATTGATAGGCGCCATCTTCATCGTGAATTTCTTCACCTGTAGTCGGTGGATTAAATACACAAACCATTCTCATATCCGTTTTCGCTCGTAAGTAATGTTCATCATGCTCGTCTAACACATAGCATTCGAATTTCTTTACTGGCCATACCTTACCATCCTTAATGGTTTCAACTTCGCCTTCACCTTCAATAATATAAACTGATTCAAGGTGATGCTTATACCATAAGTGGGTTTCCGTACCTGCACGGATTTGTGTATCATGCACAGAATAACCCACGCCATCTTTCTCTACTACAAGCCGTTGACTGCGCCAATTACCACCGTCTACATCTCGCTCTGTATTTAGAACATCTTCAAGTTTGATTACTTTCATTTGTAGGACCTCCTAGCTGTTAATTTAAAATAGGTTCTTTAATCCCTAAAGCTGCTCGCACACTTTCTTCAATAATTTCTAACCCTGCTTTTAACGTTTCTTCAGGAATTGTCACTGCCGGAAACAGTTTGAACACTTCATCGTCAAACCCTGCTGTTTCCATAATCAAGCCTCTTTTAAACGCTTCTGCAGCGACCGATCCGGCTAATGAACAGTCTTCGCAGCGAATCCCTTTCATAAGTCCTCTACCTTTAACAGTACCTTTTAAATCTGGATATTTCTCCACAATCGCAGTTAAGAAATGATGCACGAGTTCAGCTTTTCTCTGAATAGAATCTTGAAAATCTGGTGTTTTCCAATTTTCTAAAGCCACTGTAGCCGTAACAAAGGCATGATTGTTGCCTCTAAAAGTACCGTTATGCTCACCCGGCTCCCAAATATCTAATTCTGGTTTAAACAATGTTAATGCAAGAGGTAGCCCGTACCCACCAATTGATTTGGACAGACACACAATATCAGGGGTGAGTCCGGCTTCTTCAAAGCTAAAAAACGTTCCTGTTCGACCAATACCAGCTTGCACATCATCAATAATCATTAAGATGTCGTGTTCCTTACATAAACGCTCTAATCGCTGTAACCATTCCGTACGTGCGGCATTAATACCACCTTCGCCTTGTACCGTTTCAAGAATTACTGCTGCAGGTATGTCAACTCCGGATCCACCTTCAGTCAAAAATTGCTCGAGATAATCAAGTGTATCTAATTCATCTGTTAGAAAATTGTCATACGGCATCGTTACAACATTAGTCAATGGAATTCCAGCACCTTTTCGCTTAAAAGCATTACCGGTTACTGAAAGTGATCCAATTGTCATTCCATGAAATCCGTTTGTGAAGCTAATAATATCTGTGCGTCCTGTCACTTTACGAGCTAACTTTAAAGCAGCTTCAACTGTATTTGTCCCTGTTGGACCGGGAAACATCACTTTGTAGTTTAATCCTCTTGGTTCTAATATGATTTGATTAAAGGCTGTTAAAAAGGTTGCTTTCGGTGATGTTGCCATATCTAATGAATGGGTAATCCCGTCACTCATGATATAGTCAACGAGGGCCTGTTTCATTTTTTCGTCATTATGACCGTAGTTTAATGCACCAGCGCCTGCAAAAAAATCAATATACTCATTTCCGTCTTCATCCCACATCGTTGATCCTTTGGCTTTTGTAAATACAGCTGGGAAACTTCTGCAATAGCTTCTTACTTCAGATTCTTTTTCTTCAAAAATCTTCATGTCTGTTTTATTCACGGTTTTCCTCCTTGTATTCTTAACCCTTAATTGGTCCAATGCGAAATGTTTTTTCTTCTTCATGCTGATCATCTGGAAATAGCTCCTCACCAAAACAATCAAACACGTTGCATTCCGTTCCTTGACTACGTGCTAGCTTTTTAAAAAGGGATTGAGATGCTTTGTTTGAAGGCGTTACAGTTGCCTCAACGTATCTTACATTCTTACATGCGTCTCGTTCAATTAGTCGTTCTAATAGATCTAAAGCAAGCCCCTTACCTCGTTGTGATTCAGCAACACCAACTTGCCAAATAAAGAGGGTGTCTGCTTGTTTAGGCGGAATAAAACCAGTAATAAAGCCAACAACTTCATCGTTTTCTCGCGCAACAATACACGTTTCGTCAAAATATTCACACATCATGATATACTTGTAAACTGAGTTGGAATCAAGCGTTGATGTTTCTGCTAGTTGCCACATCGAAGCTCCATCTTCAACAGTCGGTTTTTCGAGGGTTAATACTGGTGTCTGTGCCATATGCGCCTCCCCTATTTTTTTTACAACGGTGTTCGCCTTTCTTTTACCCGCTTCTCTTTAATCAAAACCACAAATTGTAAATGAACGACATTTTCAATCCTTTTTAATGATAGGATGCTGGTCACATTTTCGCAAACAGTATTAGTAGAGATTATGTATCAATAAGAGGAGTGATCGACGTTAAGAGTAAGCTAAGAGAGATTTTCTTCCATATCCTCCTTCTTTGTCTCAATCCCTCTTATTTTCAAAATAAAAAGAAGAGAAAATGATTTCTCTTCTTTCTTTCCTTTTTACACACATTGAAAAGCACTAATTCGTCGTGTATCGATTCCAAAGTAAACCCACCTGAAAATAAACCACCGGTAACCAGCGACTGATTGTCTTCCTACAAAGGTTGGATAAAACCAAAATTGTTCGCCATTATTTAAGCGCAAGTACGTGTATCGGAATAAACACCCTCTAATTGCGCCTGGATCTACAGCAAATGTGCCAATCGATTGAAGCTGAGGTGGATTTCCTGGAGGCGGACCTGGTGGTTCTCCTCCCCCTTGACCTGGTTGGGGTCCTTGAGAAGAACCACCTCCTGGCGTTGGAAACCCAGGGAATGATCCACTCCCTGGAGGTCCCGGGGGATATCCTGGACCACCTTGCCCAGGAAAGGGGCCAATCGATCCGCCTCCACCACCAGGCGGGAAGAACGACGACATGAAGCGATGATCTTGCATACTTAAAACCTCCCTATTGACATTGATACATTCTACGCATTTGCCTATAAATGGTGCATCCATTTTGCCTTATAGCAGTGAACTGTATAATTCAACTAGCTTGATGCAAACTACATGTATCTTAGTCAAAAAGGGCGAATTCGCATGAGGACATTAACGGCTCACTTAAAACAAAATGTGCACCTTATTCAACAACGGTTCCACACTAAGGATGCGATCCGATCACTGTCTGTTACTATCGGATTAGATATTCATGCTGAGCTCCTCTATCTTCCTAATACAGTGGATGAGCAAAAAATTCACTCTTTTTTACTAGCTCCGATTCAACAGCTCGTTAAGCAGTCGGTTACATATGATCAATTAGGGAGTATCTTTAAAGATGGAGAACCGTCAATGGCTTCTACAGTCGATGAATGTGTGGATGGTCTCGTTAATGGAAGAGCCCTTCTTATGTTCAATAAAGAGGAAGGCTATTTATTTAACTGTTCAAATTGGCGTGTTAGAAGTGTAGAAGTTCCACTCAGCAGTAGCGTTTACGAAGGTCCAGCTTCCGGTTTGACAGAAGACATTTCAGTTAATCTAAATTTGTTAAGAAATTATTACCGAAGCCCTAATCTTGTCATAGAAACCCTTTCTATTGGTTCTGAAGCAAAAAAAGAAATTGCCATCCTATCAGTTCATGGTGTATCAAACCCAGCTATCGTTGAAGAAGTTAAAACACGATTAAACAATATCAATGTTAGTCAGGCCATTATTAATCAACTCGCTACAGATGCACTAGAAGGCGATGGGTTATTATTTCCGCGAACGATGTCAATAGACCGACCTGATGCGTGCGCAATGGCTCTAGCTGCCGGTCGAGTTGTTATTTTAGTAGAAGGTTCCCCTCTTGCTTTACTTGCACCAAGCATTTTCTATCATTTTTTTCAAAATCAAGATGACTATTTATCGGACTTCGGAAAATTCGGGTCAAGACCATTGCGTTATGCGTACTTTTTTATTGCTACGTTTACTCCAGCTATTATTGTGGCTATTGAACGGTTTCATTTAGATCTCATCCCAAGAGATTTACACGAACAATTAATTAAGACCCATGATACTCTTGCTCCTTTTACGATTGAATTGCTCTTTGTCATCCTACTCATGCAAGTGATCATGGATGGTTCCTATCGATTGCCGGGGAATGTTATCTTTGCCGTTACATTTATCGGAACGATGTTAATTAGTGATGTGGCAACTGATGTTAATTTATTTCATCCGGTCACCATCGTCATTATCGGGATTTGCTACATATCTAGTTTTCCAGTTCTCCACAGAGGACTGCTTTCACCCATTTTCTTTATGCGTTTATCGTTCATCATTCTTGCTCACTTTTTTGGATTTGCAGGACTGTTTTTAGGAACGACGGTTTTACTTTTACTAATGGCTAAACTTCATTCCATCGGTACACCTTATTTGTATCCTTTTCTTCCCTTTCAACCTGATAAATGGAAAGATACCCTTTTTCGAGGAGGCTTACAAAGAGTCATCAATCATCCAAATCCGCTTCCTTTTAATCGTCATCAAGCTAAAGCGAATCGAAAGCAACATATTTAATGGGTAAGTTTAAAGCAACCTCTACACAAAAAACGTATCAGATCAACAATCCCGAAGACGTTCATCTGATACATTTTTTACATTCCATTCGTTATTCTTTTTCTAAGCCTATTGAGAAAAACGATACACATTTGAAAAAACATTCTTCCGATTTCTCTTTTCCTAAGTCGGTCAACTATTTTAAAAGATGCTGCAACTTCATCACGAAGGAAACCAAACACGGTTTTAAATTTAAAAACCATTGATTTTCTGCTATTACTTCCTCTCATTTACATAAGCGTTTTCTCATTTGAAAAGAAAACGCTTACCAAACTGTCATAGAAGGAATTTATTTTATTGATAAAAAATTCAGTTAACTATCCCTTTCATATCGCTAAATAGAAACATTCTGTGTCGATTGTCAAACTTTCGAGAAAGGCATTGACAAACGAACATCTTTATTCAATAATTAGTACATAATTAGAATTAATACAATTTAAGCACATATGCTTAGATTTAACATTAGGAGGAATTGTTCATGTCACTTATCGGTAAACAAGTACAACCATTCACAGCACAAGCATATAGAAATGGTGAATTCGTTGAGGTTACAGACGAATCAATGAAAGGTCAGTGGAGCGTCGTTTGCTTCTACCCTGCTGATTTCAGCTTCGTATGTCCAACAGAATTAGAGGATCTTCAAAATCAATATGAAGAACTAAAATCTCTTGGTGCAGAAGTCTATTCTGTTTCTACAGACACGCACTTCGTGCACAAAGGCTGGCACGATAGCTCTGAAAAAATTGGTAAAATCACGTACACAATGATCGGTGATCCGTCACAAGCGATTTCTCGTGATTTCCAAGTATTAAACGAAGCTTCAGGCCTAGCTGATCGTGGAACATTTATTTTAGATCCAGAAGGTGTTATTCAAGCAGTTGAAATTAACGCTGATGGTATCGGTCGTGACGCGAGCACGCTTGTAAACAAAATTAAAGCAGCACAATATGTACGTAACAACCCAGGTGAAGTATGCCCTGCTAAATGGGAAGAAGGTACTGAAACACTTACACCAAGCCTTGACCTAGTAGGTAAAATCTAAGGAGTGTTATAAAGATGGCTCTTGCAGCAGAGATTAAGACACAATTAAACCAGTACATGGCGTTACTGGAAAATGACATTGTTATTAAAGTACATGCTGGCGACGATGACGTTTCAAAAGAAATGGTCGAGCTTCTTGACGAACTGTCAGCAATGTCTACGAAAATTACGCTTGAAAAAGCAGCTCTGCCAAGAACGCCAAGCTTTAGTGTAAATCGTGTTGGAGAGGACACCGGCGTTGTATTCGCCGGTGTTCCTTTAGGTCATGAGTTTACATCGCTTGTTTTGGCGTTGCTTCAGGTGAGTGGACGACCACCTAAGGTCGACCAAGCTATTATTGATCAAATTAAAGGCATTGATGGCGAGCATCATTTTGAATCCTATATCAGCTTATCTTGTCACAACTGCCCAGATGTGGTTCAAGCGCTGAATCTGATGAGTGTGGTAAACCCGAACATCACACACACAATGATTGATGGTGCTGCATTTAAACAAGAAGTGGAAGAAAAAGAAATTATGGCTGTGCCTACAGTGTTCATGAACGGTCAACCGTTTGGTAGCGGACGTATGACTATAGAAGAAATGATCGCTAAAATGGGCGTTAGCGTTGACGCAGATGAGCTAACAAGCAAAGATCCATTTGATGTTCTTATTGTCGGTGGCGGTCCGGCTGGTTCCAGCGCAGCTATTTATGCAGCTCGTAAAGGAATACGCACCGGTATCGTAGCGGAACGCTTTGGTGGACAGGTTCTTGATACACTAAGCATTGAAAACTTTATTAGTGTACCGTCAACAGAAGGTCCTAAGCTTGCTGCTAGTTTAGAAGAACATGTCAAAACCTATAATGTGGACGTCATGAATCTTCAAACTGCAAAACGCTTAGAAAAGAAACACCTGTTTGAAGTGACACTTGAGAATGACGCTGTTCTTAAAGCCAAGACTGTTATTTTATCAACAGGTGCTCGTTGGCGAAACGTGAATGTGCCTGGTGAACAAGAGTACAAAAACAAAGGTGTAGCTTATTGCCCTCACTGCGATGGTCCGTTATTTGAAGGGAAAGACGTTGCTGTTATTGGCGGAGGAAACTCCGGGATTGAAGCCGCAATTGATCTTGCAGGAATTGTGAATCACGTAACGGTTCTTGAGTTTGCATCTGAACTTAAAGCAGATAATGTTCTACAAGATCGTGCAAACAGCCTACCAAACGTAACCATTATTACCAATGCACAAACAACGGAAATTACAGGTGATTCTCACGTAAATGGAATCTCCTACAAAGACCGTGAAACGGAAGAAATTCATCATGTTGCCCTGCAAGGGGTTTTCGTTCAAATTGGTCTCGTACCAAACACAGAATGGTTAGATGACACGGTTGAACGTAATCGCATGGGTGAAATTGTTGTTGATAAGCATGGCTCTACTAATGTACCTGGATTGTTTGCCGCAGGAGACTGCACAGACAGTGCGTACAACCAAATTATTATTTCTATGGGCTCAGGTGCTACCGCGTCACTCGGTGCTTTTGACTATATGATAAGAAATTAACACTGGGAGCGTCACTTCATTACGATGGGGTGTCGCTCTTTTTTTAACATGCTATTTCCTATTATGAGGCATTCATTTGGTTTAATAGCAACAGCAGTAAAAGATCAAGTGTGGGAAGTCCTTATCCTTTTCATTAATAAGATTTGTTATAATGCGAGAAGAGCTCCTTATAAAGACACCTTACGCTGGAATGAGTTGATTGACCAATGTTACTTCTGATTATCTTTTTTGCTGTTTTTATTGGCGCATTTATACAAGGCGCAACTGGCCTAGGGTTAGGTCTTGTTATTACCGCAATCCTTCCCTTTTTTCTTACGGTAAAAGAAACAACGTTACTTGTTATTTCGCTTCTTGTTATTTCTGGACTGACGGTTACGTTTAAGTACTACAAGCATTTGAAATGGAAAGAGATTCTTGGGTTTCTCGCAATTGTCCTCCTTGGGCGCTTTGTCGCTTTCTTCATTCTGTCGGCATATGGCGATATGGATTTTTTAAAAATATGGCTCGGTGTCGTGTTATTACTTATTGTCCTTTATCAATTATTAAGCGCAAAGAAAATGGATGCAATTGTTGACGTTACACCAAGGAGAAAAAAAGTATCGCAAATAGGACTTGGCTTTGCAGCTGGGTTGATTGGTGGGGTCTTTGGATTAGGTGGGCCATTTATCGTACTGTACTTCTTACTTTTTTACCCAACAAAGAAATTTTCCTACATCGTTAGCGTTCAAGCTGTCACAACCGTAGCAAGCCTTTTTTCGATCTCCATCCATGCGGCAAATGGTGATTTTTATCCGTCGTTCTTTACATACTTCCTTATTGGCCTAGTAGCCGTTATACTCGGAACCAACTTAGGCTTACGTTTATTTGAAAGGGTAAACGCTAAACTCGTTAAACGAATCACGATTGTGTTGATTACGTTATCTGCTATCAACATCATTTTGTTTGCTTAAAAGCCGTAACCCTTTTGCTTTCTGCAGCTAATTAAAAAATAACCTCCATAGAGATGGAGGTTATTGAACATTAATTCTCTTCTTCCCAAATGGGAGCTAGTTCACTTGCAGATTGAATGGCAACAATCATACTTTTTTCATCAGCAATGTTTTTTCCAGCAATGTCAAAGGCCGTTCCGTGATCAACAGAAGTACGAATGATACCACCTTTTAAGCCAACTGTGATATTTACACCTTCTTCAATTCCCATTACTTTAATCGGCGCATGTCCTTGATCATGATAACATGCTACAACAATATCAAAGTCTCCGCGTCCCGCTCTAAAGAAAAGTGTGTCAGCCGGATAAGGACCTTCCACGTGAATGCCCTCTTTTTGTGCTTGTTGGATACCCGGAAGCAGTTTCTCTTCCTCTTCCCCGTAACCAAACAATCCGTTTTCACCTGCGTGAGGATTGATGCCACATACCGCTACTCTTGGAGTTTCAATACCGGCATTTTTTAACGTTTCATGTGCAAGTTTCACAACTTTATACGTTCGTTCTGGCGTGATACTTTCAATTGCTTTAATTAAGCCAACATGCGTCGTTAAGTGAATCACACGTAGATTTGGTGTTGTCAGCATCATAGAATAGTCTTCTGTATCTGTTAATGTTGCAAGAATCTCCGTGTGACCTGGATAAAGATGACCTCCTTTATGAAGAGCCTCTTTATTTAATGGTGCTGTACAAATCGAATTGATTTCATGCGCTTGAGCTAATGATACGGCTTTCGCCAAATATTGATAAGCTGCATCTCCCACAACGGCTGCCACTTCACCAAATGCCGTATCCTCTGGCAATAAGTCTAAATCAATGATATCAACCGTTCCGTGACTAAATTGTGCTTGTGCAGGTTCACTTACGACATTAACCTTCACTGAAGCACCTGTAATACGTACTGCTTTTTCGATGATTTTCGCATCACCGATAACGAGCGGACGGCATTCTTCGTAAACAGTGGAATGGCTTAATGCCTTTACAATGATTTCCGGCCCGATCCCTGCTGCATCACCCATTGTAATTCCAACGATTGGTTTCGTCTTACTCATTTTTTCTCACCCTTTAACTTTTCGATGGAATGAATCAAGACATCTTCTTGACCAAATCCACCTGCTTTTGTTATTGCAAAAAGTCCTTTTACACCAATGAAAGTTGAAATTGGTACCCCTACTTCAAGTTCATCGTACAATTGGAACCCTGTTACGCGCCAATGTTCACAGATCTTTTTCGCTGTGTCTCCACCAGTCATAACGACACCTTGGAAAAGCTTGGCTCTTAACAGCCTTGCAGAAATTTCGCCCATCATGTGAACGATTTCGCTGCTTGTTTCTGAATACGTATAGCCATTCAAATTACCTACCCGGCGTGCGTGCTCAATGTCATTTTTTTCACCAGCAGAATATAGAACAACATCATGTCCCTCAAAAGCAAGTTTTTTAGCTGTACAATAGACTCTTTCTACTTCAGCTCTTCTCGTCTCATCATCTGAAACAGCTTTATGGGAAGCCACTTCAATCGCTTCTACTGATTTGTTATTCAGTAGTTGCTTTAACTGCTTTCGAGACTGCACATTTACACTTCCAACAACCGTCAATACAGATTTCTTGCGATTTGGAATCTCCAACGCGTTTTCCGTCTTTTCCAAACCATAATGTTCAGGAAGATGGTTGGCTAAACCAGCAGAACCAACAAGACCTATTTTAAAGGGTGTTCGCTTCATTTCTTTTAATAGAAGCTTTAAGTCTTCATCTATTTCCGAATCAATAACAACATAAACAATTCGATCTTCCTTCAATTGATTAAGTTTGTCATGAAATAAACTGGTATCTCTTAATTCAGATACTGTCACAAGTCCTACTTCTGTATCCAGTTGATCTCCTATTAATGTTGGTAAGTGAGATTCTACTACTGGCGTTACCGGGTCATTCGCAATTTCCGTTTCCCCTAGTTTGCGCCCATTTAAATAATGATATCCCTCAATGACCGTTCGACCATTCGTCGGATAACCCGGTGCAATAAAGATAAAGTCCTGTTGATACTCTCCTTGAAAACCTAACAGTTCCGCCCCAATATTTCCGCGCATGGTCGAATCTATCTTTTTATAAATATTGGTGACGCCTTGTTTTAGTAAGAATCTTGTCACACTTGATACAATGTCTTCGGCTTTATCAGCACGAATAGCACGACTATCTGTATCAAAAACAACGGCATCATTATCACCAAGATAGCGCTTATCTTCTTTAAAGAAAACAGATGTTTTCAATCCATATTTCGCTAATTGAACACCACTATCATTAGCACCTGTTAAGTCGTCTGCGATAATTGCTAAATTCATAATTCCTCTCCTTTAGTCATCCACTACATCGTTGCATTTATCTCATTTATAGGCTTACCGGTTTTCTTCTCAAGTCGCCGCGCTAGTATTCCTATAAAGATAGGTAATAAAATCGCGGTTGTCACAACACTTGCCGCTACTTGTACCGTTGCAATTTCAGCCATCGGCATGAATGATGCGTTTGCTGTGGCGATAGCCATTGGTGTACCTACTGCGTTTCCAGCTGTTGAGCCTTCCGCTGTTCCAACAATCGGGTTCCACCCAATCCATTTGAAAATAAAATAACCAATTCCACCAGTAAGCAATACGGTTAGTACACCTAGTAAAATTCCACTAATACCACCTTGAATAATCGCTGTGAAGTTAATCCCCATTCCTAGTGAAAAAGCAAAGAATGGAACGAGTTTGTCGCTGCCTTTGTAAAGAAACTCACCCATGTCTTTATCGATATTACCGATTGCAATACCAATTAAAAGCGGGAGCAATACTGCTACAAAGTCAAGTGGAGAAAACATCCCTTGAGCAAAGCCCATTGTTCCGAAGATTGCTAACGCTACCATTGTTAAAAATGGACCGTCACTTAAAGCTAAAAATGGATAAGCCGCTTTATCATCTTCTTTTCCGTACTGTCCAGCTAAAGCAATATATAAACCACCATTTGAATTCGTCATTGCTGCGATGATCGCAATTGGCGCTAATCCTAAGAACAAGCCATTTGAATCCGCTAAGATTAGTGCGAGTAAACCGACACCTGCTCCAATTCCCCATTTAAACGAGAGAAGCGTTAATCCTTTTTTCACCGATGTTCCTGCTGTTTTAAATGTAATCTGTGTTCCAGCAATTAATAAAAACAAAGCAATTAGTGCGCCTGAACTATTAACGAATAGAGCTTCTGTAAAACCACCAATTCTTAATGCATTTGGAAAGAATGTATTAATTGTCGCAGCTAGTAATAGCGGGACAACCATCATGCCTCCTGGGACTCGGTCCAAAAAAGCTTTAATCTTCATATCGTTACTCCTCCTCTATTTAAAAACGCTTTCACTTATAAGTTACTTGCATCATAAAAGAAATCGAACAATATTGCAACACATTTTTGTAAAATTAATTCCATAAAATAAAAAGTGTTTAATAATGCAACAGTTATACAAATAAAAAAAGCCTAAAGAATTTAATCTTTAAGCTTTCTCCACAGCGTTGCTCGGTTGATACCTAACCGCTTTGCTGCTTGGGTTTGATTTTGATTTTCCTCTTGTAGCACTTGAGCAATAATCGCTTTTTCCATTTCTTTTAACGTTCCATTAATTGGAAACGTTTGTTTTTGCTCGGTTGTTTCAACGACCGATTTAATTACTTCTTTACTTAATAGGTACTCTTTTTCATCCATCGTTGCATTCTTAATCACTTCTCTTAATGTTCTAATGTGATGCTTATAAGACACGTTCTCCAAATAAGCAATAGCCTCCTCGGAGATACCAACAGGCCTTGTTCCATAAATTTGATGGAAATCGGCTAAGAAAAATGTTGCTAAATCACCCATGTCTTCTTTCCGATCTGCTAAAACCGGCATATGGACATGTTTCAATCCCCATGCTTCAAGCTGGTCCTCATCCCACCTCGCAGACGTGTGCATAATGAGTCGAAAGGAGTTTGCTTTCCTTTTCTGTAAACATGCAGACAAAAGTTCTTGATGTTCATCTATAGAAAATTGATTTAACACAATGGTTCTTGGTTTTTTTGTAAGCAAGTGCTCTAAATCCTGCAATAAAAACACATCGGCATCGATTTCCACATAGGGCTCTTCTCTATTTTCCAGTATATGAAGTTGTCTTGTCAGAAACGTTTTTCCTGTACCCCGTTCACCTGAAATAACAACAGCTTCATTTTTCTTAAATAAATGTTGCAATAGTCTAAACCGATTTGCAGATGGAACCGATGACATTGCAACAGGTTCTTTTTTCATAATCGTCTTTTCTGTCACACCTTTAAGGTTTAAGACAGGATGCAAGCGACTTAATACGTATACTTTATAGCGTTTATCAATTAACATCCCTCTTACTTGAAGACGCCCCTGTTCTTTTGTATAAAACTCCTTGATTGATTCATTAATAGCCAGGCTTGTGTGTAATAGCGACCATTCCGATTCTTCTAGCGGGTCACGAAAATCTTGAAAATGCTTATACAACAAGGTCTCGTCTTCATCAAACATAATAATGTTACGATGTTCCTCAATAAGCAACGATTTCATTACGTGGTTAATAATTGTCTGCCTGGACAACGTTTGTATTAAGTATATCGCTTCTTCAATCGCCCGAGCTACAGACTCTTTCCCTGATTGAAGCAACATCCCTTTCAATCCAACCTCATGAGATGTATTAATCGTAATGACATCTCCTAGTATATGACTATAACCTGCCTGCTTCAGTTTAAGTAAGAGCGATGTAACCTCGTTTGCTGAATGAATCGTATAGACATTGATTGGCAAATGTAAAAGCTTAATAATTGCCGCCGCTCCAGCTGTAATGTTCTGAAAGCCTACAATAGCTGTTTTTTCATTTAATTTACTCGCCAGCGTTAAAGATCTTGTTAAATCATATCCAGAAAGTTGAATATCAATAACCGGAATAGACACCGCTTTTTTTATTAGCTTTGCTGTGCCGCCTCGACTAATAATGAGATCAATTCCATCTTCTTGTTTCTCCAACGCAATCTCTAGCCCTTTTTGTAAATCCCCAACAGAATACGTAATGTCAGCAGATGGAAAAAGCGGAATACACTCGCTCAAAACGGAAACCATCGCAGAATAAGGTGCGACAATATGAATGCGTACCAAGTTTATCTGCTCCTTCATCTGTATCAATTTTTACTATCATTGAAACACACTCATTACAAAAATGATAGGTAGCAACAGTTGAAAACCATATTTCTTATCAATTTTGCAGTAAATTTACGGATAATCGTAACAAAACGTACGAAATCTAAAAAGGATATTGAATGATCTCTATCATTCCTATATATTTAGAAATTGGTGAATGCACTCATTTGTTAATGAGTAAATAGAATTGAGGTTTGTTTTCATGAAACAAGTTTCTGAACTGCGATCATATTCGTTAATTATTCTCGGTACATTTATTGTCGCCTTAGCGTTTAATCTTTTCATGCTTCCAGCTAGTTTAGCAGCTGGAGGAGTAAGTGGAATTAGCATTATCTTAAATGACTTATACGGCTTTACACCCGCTGTGGTGCAGCTGATTATTAATGTGCCTCTTTTCTTTGTCGGCTACGCCATTCTCGGCAAAAGCTTTAGTGCTAAAACACTCGTTGGCACCTTTATACTACCTGTATTTATATGGCTTACATCCTTCAAGACTTTTTCTGTTACCGATCCATTTCTCGCTTCCGTCTATGGAGGTATTCTTTTCGGCGTGGGGCTTGGGCTAGTTTTTAAAGGAAATGGATCAACCGGTGGAACGACAATCATTAGTCAAATTATGCGGAAGTATTTTAATGTTTCAAGTGGTTTTGCTCAACTCATTATTGACGGCATTATTGTCGTTGCCGCAATGATTGTCTTTAATTTAGAGCTTGCTCTTTATGCAATGGTCGCATTGTTTATTGGAAGCAAGGTTATTGATTTCGTGCTTTTACGTTCAACCAACTCAAAGCTCGTTCTCATTATAACGGAGCATGATCAAGTAGTGACCGATCTCATTTACAATGAAATCGACCGCGGCGTAACCAAAGTTTGGTCCGAAGGCGGTTACTCTAAAGCAAGAAAATCATTATTATTTAGTGTTGTTGATCAGTCCGAAGCCGTTTATTTAAAAGAACTAATTCAAACGCATGATTCAAATTCGTTTGTTGTCTTCTTAAGCGCTTCTGAAATCATTGGAAAAGGGTTTTCGTTACCTAAAAGTTAAAGCAGCTTCAGCTTGCTTTAGCTTTTTTGTTTAGAAAAACGTCTGCCGTGTGCTACATCTCATAGGTTGCGATCAAATGAGATTGAATAATATAACGGTCGGGTGCCGCGCCTACGTATTGGAATGGATAACAGGTTGTAATCGTTAACGTTGCTTCGTCTTTTTTCACAATCACCGTTCGATCTTCTGCATCTGTAATCCAAGTGTCATCAATTTCATAAACATATTGAAACCCTTCGAATTCCACTATTAGCTGATCCCCTATGACCAATTCGCCTAATTCAGAAAACACCGTATCTCGATGACCACTCAATACGGTATGCCCTTTTTCATCTGGCGTAGTTGTCCATTCACTAACATACATGCCGACTCCTCGATTGAGTGTCGCATCGTCTGTGCCCCAGAACGTTTCATAGGTTTTGTTTAGCTGAGGAATGGATAACTGACCAATGTTTTCACCATTTGAATAGTGTGTGATCTGATCGTTCGATTGTGGTTCTGTTGACGAAGACGGACGCTCGCCTTCAACTTCTGGAACAGCGCTTCTCTGATTAAGAGAAGTACCATGCGCCTCCTCAAGTAAATGTCCACTTGCCATTGGCTGAACAGATTGGGTACTTTGCCACCATTGATACGAGAAAAATATAGCGATAGCCAAACCGATTAGGATGACACTGTTATAAACTTTCTTCATACGATCACCTCGCTTCATCAAGCATACCGTACATAAATGCAAAAACACAAATGATTCCATAAACTCCTATAGCTTTTAAAAGGGGGTGAAGTTTACTATACTAATAATAAAAAGAGGTGAGTCATTAATGGAAAACCATTTTCTTTCTGATAAAGATGGTCTAGCATTACTAAGTACACTAGAAAGCCGCTTTCAAGCGAATCAACAACGTCATCTATCGATTGAATGGACAACAGTTAAAGAGAGATTACTGAATCATCCTGAAACACTTTGGTCTCTAAATCAAATGGAAATTACCGGCGGAGAACCGGACGTGGTTTTTTATGATGCTAAGCAAGACCTCTACACTTTTGTTGACTGTTCAAAAGAAAGTCCTGCGGGGAGGAGAAGCGCCTGTTACGACAAGGCCGCCCTAGACGCTAGAAAAGCAAATAAACCTACTCTCAATGTAATAGACACCGTAAAGGCAATGGGCACCTCTTTACTCACAGAAACGCAATACCGTGCTCTACAAGAACTTGGTGATTTTGATACTAAGACATCCAGTTGGGTACAAACACCAGCGGATATAAGAGAGCGAGGCGGGGCACTTTTTTGTGACTATCGCTTCGGACATGTCTTTGTCTATCATAATGGTGCATCATCGTATTATAGTGCGAGAGGGTTTCGAGTAGCCATAACGATATAAAAAGGAGAGCATACCTATGCAAAAAGTAACACCTTTTTTAATGTTTCAAAACAACGATGCCGAAGAGGCAATGACGTTTTATACAAGTCTGATTGAGGATGCTTCGATTAAGGAAATTGCACGGTACGATGAAAAAGGGCCAGGAAAACCAGGGTCCGTCATTCAAGCAGTTTTTACGTTAAAAGGACAAGATTTTATGTGCATCGACAGCCACGTAAAACATGCATTTGATTTCACGCCATCTTTTTCAATCTACCTAACATGTGATAGCGAACTAGAAATTAACCGGCTCTACTACACTCTCGCAGAAGGTGGACAAGCGTTAATGCCGCTTGATAACTATGGGTTTAGTAAATGTTTTGGCTGGGTTAATGACAAGTTTGGTGTCTCGTGGCAGCTCACATTCCCTCATTAAAAATAACGGGTGTTACCCGTTATTTTTGTACCACCAAGTGAGGGAGTAGATTCTCAACAGTCGAAAGTGGTTTATAGAGCCGACTGCCTTTTTCAAACAGTTTGTGTCGCTCGTACACTCCTTCATGGTATGCCCTTTCGTTCATACGAATGCGCGTCATTCGATCCATTTCAATCCTCCGTTCGCTTTTATCGTGTTAAACTAAAAGAAATGTCCAGAAGGGAGACCATATGAATCAGAAAACTATTACATTTTTTGAGTTTAACTGGGTTGATGCTGTTCTTAACGTCTTCTTATATGGAAGTCTTGCTTTTGTTCTTGTTTTACTAATTGTTCTTATTAAAAAACGCTTTTTCCTTAAACGACATTAGCGATGTTTTCTTTTACATATTGCCTCATCTCTTCATGACTAAGATACGTTAAAAATTCGCTTTTATGAACGAGTTTAATTGCACTAATTTCCCCATCTACCGGCTTAAGGTAGTCTACATTCCCTGTAAACTCAACTAGAAAAATTGTTGTTTCTTGCGCGCTGTAGCCAATCTTTTCTTGCATATCAGGAGGGAATGAAAAGTGTAGCTTTGCGTCAAATTTTTTGCAGACCGTAAATGCGTTTGACCCTGTCTCTTCATAAAGCTCTCGTAAAATAGCCGCTTCCAACGATGGATCGCTTTTTTCAACCCCACCTTTTACAATGTCCCACTCATCGTTGATTTTCATTTCCCCATTCAACGTATGCTGCCACGACTTACACACAACAATGTAAGCATCGCCTTGATGAATGATGGCTCCAACTGCTTGGCGAATCATTGTACTCCCTCCTTTCTATTCACCCATTAATAAAGACGTTTTGTATAGCTTTCTTGTAACGATCGTTCAATGTCCTGCTCCGATTTTTGAACGACGCTCACATGAGCCTGTAACATCCTTGCAGGTGAAGGACGCTCCCCTTTCTCAGCCCACGTCTCAGGCTTCCATAGACCAGAACGAAGAAACGCTTTTGCACAATGAACATAGCACTCGTTCACACGAACGAGCACACCAAAGTGTGGTGTTTTTCCTTTTGCCACGCATGCCTTAAGCAAGCTCGGGTCACGGCAAATGAAAGCTTTCCCATTCACACGCAACGTTTCTCCTAATCCAGGAATGAAGAAAATCAAACCAACATGAGGATTTTCAATTATATTGTGGGCAGAATCCATGCGCTTATTTCCAGGTCTTTCGGGAATGAACAAATGATGCTCATCAATTACATGAACAAATCCCCTATCGTCTCCTCTAGGTGTCACATCACACTCACCCTCTTTATTAGAGGATGCCATCGTTAAAAATGGCGAGGCTTGAATAAACGACACACATTGTTCATCTAAATAGGAAATCACTTTATTTGCTGCCATCTCGCTTGGCTTTCCAATTTCTTCGCAAAATGCTTCAAACGCATTTTGACTGGTTATAATGTCTGTAAATGCCATGATACGCTCTCCTTCTTAGTGAAAATGAAAGGCATCTTGTATGTGTTGAGCCACTTCATCTGGACATAACGATGTATTATTGATCCGTACATACTGCTTTTTGTTTATTTCGCCCTCTTTTGAGTTTAAGCGATGGCTTTCGGCTGTTTCTTTTAACTCAGTCTCTGAAAAAACGACGTCTCGCTTTGTTGGTTTCTTTTCAAGACGGTGGTCACTTTTATTTCGTACTAAGCGCTCCTCTAACGATGCTTCCAGCTCAACAAAGTACACACGTCCACCCTGCTCCTCAAAGATAGCAGAGATGTCTTCAACATAATCCCAATCTTTCTGCAAATCAAACGCCCACACATAGGTGAAAATCAAACCCTTTAAATCGCTTTTGGCAGCGGCTTGAAAGATTTCCCTCCGAAATTGATTCACGAGTCGCCACGTTTCATCTGTAAAACCAAGAACAGGAGCAACGGCATCAATCGTCATATGATTGTGAAACAACTTCATGCCCGTTTTCTTTGCTAATGCTTCTCCAACCGTCATTTTTCCAACAGCTTGCGGGCCAAATAGAATAATAAGATCAGCCATTTTGTTTCCCCCCTTACACTAGTCCAAGCTCATAATGATGAAACTGCTCGTCCCGTTTATAGCCATGTTTTTCATATAACCGCTGTGCAGGTAGGTTGTCAGGTGCGGTGCTAAGAGCGATACTCACTGCACTCGTTTCTAATGCATAGGCTTTTGCCCTATCAAGAAGGGCTGCTGCTACACCTTTTCCCCGTGCATCCTTATGTACATATAAATCATTTAAAATCCACGCTTTCGCCATTGAAATAGATGAGAATGTTGGGTAAAGCTGGGTGAATCCTAAGTAAGCGTTATCCTCCTTCACCATAAAAAGGACCGAATCCCCCTGTTCGAAGCGATTACGCATGAACCCTCGCGCACCATCGATATGATCTTCTTGATGATAAAATTTTCTATACTCATTAAATAATTGCGCAATTCCCTCTAAATCTTTCAATGTTGCTTCCCTCACTACCATAAAGACACTCCCCTTTTGACACATTATACAGGATTAGTAAGGGAGTTTCATTTATCAATTACTCTCTCTCTTATGAAAAAGGTATTATAATGAAAGGAAAAACAATGATCATTTAGGAGAACATACTATGAGTAAGATACTATTCCATTCAACTGTAATCGTCCTTTTGGTTTGTCTACTTATTGTACGATTTGTCTTTAATAAAGAAGGGGATTGGTTCTATTTAGCTGTTATTGGGCTACTTGTTTTAAGACCTATAGGCAACTTTTATTTAGATAGAAAAAGGCGTTCTGATTGAACGCCTTTTTCTACTTCATCCTTTTCTTTGATTCTCGATAACAAAGTATGGTTATTTCTAACAGATCATCCTTATACGACAATTCACGAGAACCAATGACGTAACCCCATCCATCAAGTAGTAAAACATCCTTTTCATTTGGTACAAAGAGTTGATGATCAGATTCAATAATCTTTAAACTTGTGTTTTTATTATCATCAAGCTTGTACAGTAGTCTTGTTTTCACATTCTCCCCCCTATTCCATCTTACGGGTTAGATGAAGACAGGTTTCATTCACCGTCTAGTCATGCTTTGCGTGAAGTTAACTTGTTAAACGAGTAAATCAGCGTTACCACGAAATAAGCAACTAAAGTAAGTATGGTCACGAATGGTTCAACCTCGTTTGTTAAAGTATTATGGAAACTGCATCTGTTAAAAGGCTTTAAATGAACAATCAATCACAACAAAGAGGATGGGACAAAAGTAGATAGACAGACCAAAATGACGAACATTCCTGAAAATAGGAACGTTCGTCGTTTGTTTTATATGAAAATGAGCGGAAGGAGAATCCGAAGACTCCTGAAGGATCAGCACGTGTCTGAAGACTCTGGAGTGGCGTTTTTCCACGGAGGAGGCTGAGGCCGTGCCCCCGGAAAGCGAAGGATTCTCCTGTAGCGGTGCTACTCTGCATATTTTAGACTATTCGTCTTTTCAAATACTACTTTCAGTTATGTCCCAGCCTCTTTTTAGCGACGAAAACTACAAAAATGCCAGAACTGTCACCTTACACAGGTAAACTTCTTCGACAGTCGTTCAATCGTGACATTCACATCAGCTGTCATCTTTTCCAATTCATCATAGACTGTCTCGATAGTAGCTTCCAACGCTTCATGCCTAGGATCGTCTTCTTTTAATCGACCGAATACAAATGGATTTTTCATTCTTTCACACCTCCTATCTCAAAGGATAGCGTGTGACGTAAGGTAGCTGTCTACTGTATTTTTCAGTTGTTTCTTTCGTTCGTTGAATTCTACTATTTTATTCTTTTTTTGGGACGTGAGCACCGACCATATCCAATGCTTCAAATTCTTCTTTTAAAATGGCATAGTAATATTCATCCCACCATCCACTTTCATGCGGGATGCATTTCTTAAAATAACCTTCTCTTCTCATACCTACTTTTTCCATCACTCTCCAGGACGGCACGTTTTCAGGCTGACAGGTAGCTATAACTCGATGTAAATTCAAGTTTTCAAACCCATATTTCAGAACGGCATATGCCGCTTCGGATGCATAACCTTTGTTTTGATAGTTCGGATGAAACACCCATCCTATTTCGAAGGTGTGAGAACCAAAATAATCATGGAACACGACATGACCAATTAGGGCCTGATCTTTCTTTAAGAGTACTGGAAAACGCTTTGCATTTGCACCGTCACCACTATTATTTAGAATCAATTGTTTTGTTTCGTCTTTAGAAAGTACACCTTCTGGCATGTAATACATCGTAGCAGCATCCGAGGTGTAACGGTAAACCTCTTCCCAATCATCATCTAGAAACGTACGAATGGTTACTCTATCTGTACGTATATCCACTTTATATCCCTCATTCCAGTAGAAGTCGAGTAACTCTGTAGCCCTTCATCATGGGCGTTTAAAAACACAGCGGAACCTATGAAGGCTCAAATGCTCCATTCACCGTTTGCCATTAGTAGAACTTCTTTTTGTTCTACTAACCCAAAAACATTCATTGAATCATCACCTATCATCATATCTTTATGAACAGCAGAGGTATTCATCCCAACCCATTTAAAATCGTATCGCTGTACGCCTGGCCAAAAGCAATATGACTAGCAGCATTTTCATCTAATAATGTACTCCAAGCAGTTACTCTTGTTTTAGCTATACTTGAATTCGCTGAAGTACATACTGTTATTTATAGTAAGACCCCCTTTTTTATAACCGAATGGAGCCATAATGATGTCGGCCTTCAAAAAGAAACGAAAGGATACTTTCATAATAAGGAAAAAATTCATTTTTCTGAATTAGCTTTAAAATTTCTTCCTTAGAAGCCCATTTCGCTGCTTTCACCTCTTCAGTCTGTAACACCAATTTCGTTAGATCAATACCATGTTCAATTAGGTAATAATCGTCGTAGCCACGGTCAAAATTAATTGTAAAGTGCGGACGAATCGTTCTAAAGTCATATGAGATACCTAACTCCTCGAATAGCTCTCTCGAAGCAGCCTGTTGACTTGTATCGCCTGCAACGGCACTGCCCCCACACGTGATATCCCACAAGTTTGGCCATCCATGCTTGAAAGGTTGACGCTGCTGAATAAGCATGTCTCCTTCTGAATTGAAGATGCATACGTGTACAACTAAATGAAATTCATCTAGTTCCATTGGATCTCCACGCATGATTTGTTTCTCTAGTTTCGTTCGATGCCTATCATACAAATCCCATTTCTCCATTTTTAAACTCCTTCATTTCAAGAAAGATACGATCATTCGTTTTCTTACAATTCCACTACTCTATTCAAATCAGCTGTTGGACGCAGGTTCCCTTTTCACTAAATTCTACAAGAAAAGAACCAATCCCTTCCGCAGTTATTGATGCTCCGTTATGTACGATGAAAGAAGTGCTCATTTTATAAAAGCAGACAATCTACAAAAAGGCGCCAGGAAGACCTTCCTGGCGACACTTCTTTTCCATATTGCGGAACCCTAATAAGGAATTCTTTCATTACACCTGCATAGAAATATATTTTACTTCGAGATACTCTTCTATTCCCCAATGACCACCTTCACGACCAAGTCCACTCTCTTTCATACCACCAAAAGGCGCTTGCGCAACAGAAGGTAACCCGTCGTTCAGCCCAACAATTCCGTATTCAAGTGCTTCTGAAATGGTAAAGGCTTCGCTTATATTCGTTGAATATACGTAAGCGGCTAAACCAAAAGGGGTATCGTTTGCCCGTTGAATGACTTCATCGACTGATTGGTACGTCGTAATTGGCGCAAGTGGACCAAACGTTTCTTCATTCATACAAAGCATATCATCAGTTGCATCCATAACGACAACTGGTGTCTGATAATAACCATTTGTCTCTTCAGGTTCTTGTCCATAGACAAGTGTTGCGCCTTTTTCTTGCGCATCTCTAAGATGGTTCTGAACCTTATCTACCGCGCTTTGATTGATAAGGGGACCGATTGTTGAATGGTCAGCTAAGCCATTACCTGTCTTCAACTGTTTGACAGCCTGAACAAATGCTTCTGAAAAACTGTCTTTAATGGATTCGTGTACGTACACGCGGTTGGCGCATACACACGTTTGACCACCGTTTCGATATTTTGAACCAATTAATCCATCTACTGCATTTTCGATATCAGCATGTTGGGTGACAATAAACGGTGCATGTCCCCCAAGCTCAAGGGAGAGCTTTTTAACTGTATCCGCAGCCTGTCTCATTAATAATTTTCCGACTGCCGTTGAACCGGTAAACGACACTTTGCGAACCCGATCATCGTTCATCCACGCTTCTCCAATTTCTTTCGCGTCTCCTGAAATGACATTTATAACACCTTTTGGAATTCCTGCTTCTAAAGCAAGATCGGCCAGGCGATAGGCAGTAAACGGCGTCAATTCTGAAGGCTTGACGACAGCGGTACAGCCAGCGGCTAACGCTGGTCCTAATTTACGCGTGAGCATCGCTGCTGGAAAGTTCCATGGTGTGATTGCTGCAATAACGCCAATGGCCTGCTTTTGAACGAATATTCGCTTATTCGGAGCACTTGCGGGTACCGTTTCTCCATAAATCCGCTTACCTTCTTCCGCGTACCATGAAAGAAAACTATTGGCGTAACGAATTTCACCAATGGCTTCTTCTAATGGTTTACCTTGCTCCATTGTCATCCCTTCACCAAGGGTCTTTTCATCTCGTCTTATCAATTCGTGCCATTTCAGCAAATATTCGCTTCGCTCAGCAGCGGTTTTACGTTGCCAAGCTTTTAGTGCAGAAGCTGCAGCATCTACGGCTTGCTTCGCTTCTCCCTGCCCTGCTTTGGCAATCGTTCCAATGATTTCTTTGGTGGCGGGATTTTCTACTTCAATGGTTTGATTTGTCCAAACGTCTCCATTGTTAATAAATAGAGCTCGATTCATATTACGCACTCCTTTTTTCATTCTGATCTTTTACAAAGGTTTCATCGTTTTCTCCATCAAAGAACTGCTTTCCATAAATCAGTAAACATAAAATGACACCTGCAGCAAAGGCCCAAGCCGCACCTTTTACTGCTAAAATAGCCGCTATTACGCCAGCGATCCCTAAATCGCGCTGGCTTTTCGCTTCTAAAATCCCGATTCGAACGCTTACATAGCCTTGGATTAATAAGGTTAGCGCCATTGCCACTCCAAGAATTGGCTCAACTAAGCTTACAATTGGTAATAATAATAGGCCTGTATTTGTCCCTAATCGGAATGAACCCATTCCACCAAAGATGGAATGCATCGATTTCTTTCCTTCTTTAAAACGCTCAGTAATAACAACTTGCATGGCCGCCCACGTTGGTCCTGCCATCGTTACATCAGGACCAATTATGCTCATAAAGCTATTACGCCCACCAAATATAAGATGAGCACGGTTCGGGTTGTAATCGACTTTTTCATCTTCGCGTACTTCATCCGCCTCTTTAATAATGGCTTTTGCTTGGAGAATATCGCCAAATAAAACGAGATAAGCAGCAAATACAGTTGGCAAACAGGTTAAGAACATCATAAGCGGCGGAAAACCAACCCCAAACAAGGTGTATTCATTCCAAAGGGTAATAAAGTCAGGCTTCGAGAACCCCCACTCAATTGATGGCCAAGGTGCCTCACCGAATAAGGGTGCAACCACAACGGCAAGAAGAATGATAGGTAAGATTCCTAGTTTCCCTACTAAACCGTAAATGCCACCGCTTGTTTTCAGACGTTGAAAATGCTTTGAAAACATTAGATAAAAGCCAATACCGATTGCAATTGAGATGGTCCACGGAAACGACTCAAAACGACCTCCTACTTCGAAAATCGTAATCACCGCAATAATTCCTGCTCCTAAAATAACACCCGATTTAATCGCACTAGGAACATATCGAACCACCTTACTCGCTAAGCCCGTCGCTCCTAAAAAGATGGAAATGAGCCCTAACGTTAATTGAAACGCAATTAATGCATGAACTCGTTCATCTTCTGGAAACGAAGAGACGTAAATCATAATTAGCGGAATGGCTGGTGTAATCCAACCTGGCACAACCGGATCCCCAAGCAAATGGTGAGTTAAATAAAATAGCCCATTCAAAATAACGATGGCAAGCGCCGCCTCAAATGGCATACCGAGCAGTTCCATTAATAACGGAATGGCGGCTAAATCAACCGCACACATCAATAGCCCCTGCACATAATCTGGCCACTCAAAACGGTAATGGTAGAAGGGGACTCTTAGTTTAAACGGACCTAATGGCTGATAAGGTGTTTCCTGACCAAACTGCCGTTGTCTCCATTTCATCGTGCTGTCCTTCCTTCATATGCCGCTTGATAGATTTCATAGATTTCCTTTTTCGTTAATTGGCGTGGGTTATTTTTTAAGAGACGATCAATTTTCGACGCATCATCAGCCATTGCTTCTAAATCGCTTTTTTCAATATCAAATGCCTTCAAACTTGCAGGAATATTCACCTGTGCACATAACCGCGTCATCGCAAGAATAGCACGGTCAGCTGCGTCATTTAGACTTAGTCCTGTCGTTTCCTCTCCTAGTGCTGTTGCAATATCCCCAAGACGCTCTAGGCAAGCAGGTTTGTTTACTTCCATTACAAACGGTAATAGCAACGCATTACTCACCCCATGAGCCATATTAAAACGACCTCCTAGCGGATAGGCTAGTGCGTGCACCGCTCCTACACCGGCATTTCCAAATGCCATTCCAGCCATTAAGCTTGCTGTCGCCATTTCTTCTCTGGCCTCTAAAAAATGGGCATTTGAATATGCTTTCGGTAAACTCCGAGCGATCATCGTAATCGATTGAAGTGCGAGCGCATCTGTAAGTGGTGAGGCATTTACAGATAAATAAGCTTCAATTCCATGAACCATGGCATCAATGCCGCTTGCTGCTGTGACATGTTGTGGTGCGGTGCGGGTCATTTCAGGTGACACAATTGCCACATCAGGTAATAAGTAATCGCTCGCAATTCCCTTCTTCAATTGTGCTTCTTTGTCCGATAAAATCGCAATATTCGTGACTTCCGAACCTGTACCAGCTGTTGTAGGAATGGCGATAAGGGGTGCACCTTTCTCCGGAACGAGATCGGTGCCAACAAAGTCACTTAAGGCGCCGTCATACGTTGCATACACAGAAGCCGCCTTTGCCGTATCAATAGCACTTCCCCCACCAATTGCAATAAATCCATCGTAATTCCCTTCTAAAAAAACACGTTTACATGATTCAATGACGGCAAAAGCTGGTTCTGGTTCCACTTCCAAAAATGTACCGTATGAGACTTCGTCTAAGTGAGCACAGACTTCATCTAGCAAGCCTGCATTCGCAATAATGCGATCACTAACGATTAACGGCTTCTTCATCTTTAAGCGCTCAACCTCGTGTTTCACTTGCTTTGTAGAACCTGATCCTGTCCAAATTTTGTAAGCGCTTTTAAATTGTTGCTGATTCATCTTTACTTCCCCCTATCTTTTTATAGGTAGAAGCAAAAAGTGTGCCAACTTATGACATAGGTGTACAGAGCGGTTTTATTGCCCTTATTGATCATTATATGAATCGAATGATTACAAAACTAATCAAATGAGTAGTTTTTCCGCTTCGTTACAAGTGCCGCTTGGCTTATTCCTAATGCCTCAGCTGCTTTTCGGGTCGTTTTATGGTCATGCAATGCTTGAGTAATCATCGCTTGCTCTAGTTGTACTACAGCTTCCTTTAGCGTAGGTGCCTGCATCTGTTTCTCATGTTGAATAAATGGTTGCGGTAAATTACTTGCATGGATGACAGGGGTAGGGCTCGTAGCAACAACAAAATCAATCACATTCTTTAACTCACGAATATTTCCTGGCCATTGTCTTTTCTGTAACGCTAAGACGGCATCTGACTCTAGTACAACCTTTCTTCCATAGCGCCCATTTAATTCTTGTAAAAAGAAGCGTGCTAAGCGATCAATTTCTTTCGGTCGCTCACGTAGCGGCTCAATGAAAAGCGGCACGACCGCAATTCGATAGTAAAAATCTTCTCGCATGACCCCTTTTTTCACTAGACTGGAAAGATTCTGGTGAGTTGCCGATAGGAGACGAACATCCACGTGTTTTTCCGTAGTTGAACCAACTGGTGTAAACCGTTGCTCATCCAACACCTTCAACAGCTTCACTTGCGTCCCTTGTGGCAGCTCCCCCACTTCGTCAAGAAAAAGCGTCCCACCATGTGCGGCTTCAATAAGACCTTTTTTTCCTTTTGCTAGAGCTCCTGTAAAAGCACCAGGTCCATAACCGAATAATTCAGCTTCAATCAAGGTCTCACTAATAGCTCCACAGTTTACGACGACGAAGGGCTTATCTTTTCGCTGCGAATGTTCATGAATATAAGCGGCTGCTTTTGTTTTTCCGACACCACTTTCACCAAGGAGGCAGACGGTTGCTGTCGTTTGTGCGACACGTTTGGCCGTAGCAAGAAACGCAACTGTTTTTTCGTCTTCTGCAACAAGTGGCGTTTCGTCCCCTTTTCCAATGAAGCGCTCAAGCTCGGCTTGTTGTTCCTTAAACCCTTCCAACTCAGCCTGCATGTTCATAAGATCGGTCATATCACGAACCACGCTTACGACATATTCAATCTCTCCATAACCGTTAAATGACGGCGTACCAGACACCATAGCGTTTCTTCCACTCGCTAAACGCTGCATCCGAGTCACTACTTTTTTTTGCTTAATGACTTCAAGGGAGATTGAACGGGAAATATAGCCGGCTTTTTCCATATCACGCATATGCATGCCGATAATGGCTTGCGCCGGAATACCTGTTATTCGTTCGTACGCTTTATTTACTTTTAACGTTACGCCTTTTCCATCCGTTACGTACACACCGTCATAGAGAGAATTCATTAATATCGCAAACATCTCACTTTTGAGTAACGATTCAAACTGATGGGATGCGACTAATTCTGGGCGGTGATCGAGAAGAGAGGCAGCTGTATCGCCTTCTCGACCTAATTGAATGGCGTTGCGTACATCGGACAGAAATAATGTACCTAGCACCGTACCGTCATGATGAACGACTTCAATTGAAATATGATCCCCTTTAACCATCGCAACAATAACAGCTGAAAGAGAATCACTCCCTTTTACTGAATGATTCATACGGCTCATTCCTTAAGCCGTCCAACCAGGTTGATACGTATAAATGACAGCTCCACGATGCTGCGCATTACCACGAAAATCCTTCTTATCATCTTGCTCCACTAACACCTCGCGAAAAAGAGTAAATTGCTCTTTTGTCACAACCACTTCTTTTATCTCTCCACTACGCAATTGTCCTAAAATCTGCTGTGCCTCATGCTGATCCATTGCAAACGCTCCTTTTTTCTTTAAGTCTTCTTATTATGCCAAAAAAAAACCAAGCAAGGAAGATCTCCTGCTCGGATTTATATACAGTAGCCCCACTCTTCTCCCAAGAAAAGAGTATAGTAGCTTTGTTTTTTATTTAAGGGTCCCATGCGGGTCAATGACAAACTTTTTCGCTGCACCACCATCAAAATCAGCATAGCCATCCGGTGCTTCATCTAGAGAAATAACCGTTGCGTTGACGGCTTTTGCAATGGACGCTTTGCCAGATAAGATAAGCTTCATCAGCTGTCGATTATACTGCATGGCCGGCGTTTGACCTGTAACAAATGTATGCGCCTTTGCCCAGCCTTGTCCAAACCGAACTTTTAACGAGCCTGTCTTTGCATCTTCATCTGTTGCACCTGGATCTTCGGTAACATAAAGCCCTGGAATTCCTAACTTCCCACCAGCTTGGGTCACATCCATGATCGCATTGAGTACGGCTGCCGGCTGTTCACCTCCATGTTCACCGTGACCTGATGCCTCAAACCCTACAGCATCTACAGCTGCATCCACCTCGGGCACACCTAAGATCGCTTCTATTTGTTCCCCGAGTCGATCATGTTTGGAAAGATCGACTGTTTCACAGCCAAAGCTACGGGCTTGCGCCAATCTCTCTTCGTTAAGATCACCAACAATGACACTTGACGCACCTAGAAGCTGAGCAGAATGTGCCGCCGCTAAACCAACCGGTCCTGCGCCAGCTACATAAACGGTTGAACCAATACCGACACCAGCTGTATAAGCACCGTGGAATCCAGTTGGGAAAATGTCTGTTAACATGGTCAAATCAAGGATTTTTTCCATAGCTTTCTCTTTGTTTGGAAACTTAAGTAATTGAAAATCAGCATAAGGAACCATGACGTATTCTGATTGACCTCCAACCCATCCGCCCATATCAACATAGCCATAGGCCGAACCTGGACGGTCTGGATTAACATTTAAACAAATGTGCGTTTTTCGCTCCTGACACATTACACAGCGACCACACGCAATATTAAACGGGACTGAAACAATGTCACCTTTCTCAATAAACTCCACATCTCTACCGACTTCCACCACTTCACCAGTAATTTCATGACCTAATACGAGACCTTCTGGAGCAGTAGTCCGCCCACGTACCATATGCTGGTCGCTACCACAAATATTCGTAACGATGACTTTTAAAATCACACCATGCTCACATTTCCGACCGACATTCGCTTTAGGAACTCCTGGGCCATCTTTTAACACCAATTCTGGGTACTCAATATCTTGTACTTGTACACCTTTTTTACCCATGTATACAACACCGCGATTATTTGCCACGTAATCCCTCCTATAGTGAGCGTTCTTCCGTTATCCCAAACCTTTGTTAAATCGTTTCGTGTCACCTCTTTCCAAAGAACCCATCGTTCCTTCTTGCTACTCTATTTACCAGTACTTGTCATTCTAAACCTATTTTTAGAAAAATGAATCATCTCTCCTAATTCAGGGCATAAAAAAAAGAGAGCCCTCATTTGCTCTCATTTTTTCTTATTCCCTTCATACAGAGGGCAGGTCGTGACGACCTCCATCTATAATTGAATCATTTGGTTCGTTTCTATTAAATAACTCCGGCTCTTCTAATCGAATAAGCTCCAGCTCTAAACGCTTTCGAAATTCAAGCTTATCAAACCCAAAATAAACCGCTATAAAGGATTGCTCTTTGTTCCAACGAGTATCAATAAAGTGTTTTTTCTCATCACCATAAAGCCCTCTTTGCTTAATCTCTTCTGCCATTCTTGTGATATCCACTTTATCCCGGTCTTTCAACCAGCGTAAAACTGGCTTTTGCTGCGTTGCCCTAAAATAGCGGTAAAGGGCTGCAAGATCTTGTTCATGAAAGCCAAATGTATGTCTTTTTTCTTTGAAGTAGGTTTTGGCTGTTTTATCAAGCATTGCACTCACTTCATTTTTCGCTACTGGCTTCAAGTTTTCAAGCCACGCTTCATAAGCAGTAGCCAAATGCTCGTACACAAGAATGTCGATTGTCTGCTGCAAGGAAGGATCGATAAACGAGTACACACCAACAGGAATCGTTTCAACAAAACGATGGGCTTCCACTTCTTGTGTAGGAAGACTCTTATACCACTTGTCAACAATTGAAGTCGATAATGGCATCTCTTGATTCTCAAAACTCCGCTGCTTGATTACAGCCGCCTCATCTCGGTAGAGCTCACTAGGCGTAATCCACGAAATCGTTTCTGGCCAATCATCATGAAAATGGACAATTCGCGCTGACGCCGTTCCTCCAGCTTCGACACCTCGCATCGCCCTTCCGATCATTTGCGTCATTAAAATAGCAGACGTTGTTGGTCGAGCTAAAAAGACGGTTTGAACATCTGGTAAGTCCGTTCCTTCGGTTAACATGTTCACATTCACTAACACATCTAGTTCATTTTCTTTAAACCGTTTTAATGCATCTTCTTTCTTCTCTTCTCCTGAAATGAAATAGTCAGCAGAGATGCCCGCCTCTACAAACTGTTCTGTCAAAAGGATGGCATGCTTGCGGTTCATCGCAAACACAAGCGTCTTGCCATACACCTGTTTATGATCGCCATACTCTTTTACAATAAGCGTATTGCGCGCTTGATGGACAGCCAAATAATGCTCAACCTTAGGAGGTAGACGATCGGCTGTATGAATGTGCTGAATGTCTACTCCTGATAAAGTCGGCAATTTTTCCACACCAGTTTTAAGCTCTTTAAAAAACGGCTCTGCTAAAATGCCTCTAGCAATTAACGTGGCAACATCTAGCTTATAGACAATATCAGCAGGAAATCGTTTCTTTAACAATCCTTTTTCTTCTTCTATAGTCCGAAAAGGGGTAGCAGTTAAACCTAAAATAGTCGGATTTGCTTTTTTAGATAATGTGGTTAGAATGAGCTCGTACGTTTCAGACACTGCATGGTGCGCTTCATCCACGATAATCAATAAGTCCTCATTCGCCTTTAACCAATTTTCTTGCAGCAACGATAATTGTCCTGCAATACTTTGATTCGTGCCAATAACAATTTGATCGGCTGCCTGAATAGCCTTTACCGATTCATGTGTTTCTTCACTTGATATGAGCCGGCACGAAATGGATTTGACCTTTTCCACTAAATCGTCTGTCGCTAGGGTACGAATGGCAGAAAAAGCTTGATTAAGTAAATCATGTCGATGTGTCAACCACAGCACTTTGCGCCCTTTGCTCACTCCCTCTTTCAATAGCCAATGCACAGCGACGACTGTTTTCCCGCCGCCTGTTGGGATCGACAAGATACCAGAAAACGGCAGGGGGATCTTGTCTAACCGCCGGAGCGCTTCTTCTTGATGCACATAGAGGCGAAAAGGAAAATCACTGGTCCTCACCTTTACAAGATGAGGAGAATGTTCCATCTCTTGAAAAGAAAAGGTCACCCACTCTTCCATTTTCAGACGATGCCATTGCGTTCCTGTTGATGAATACACTCGTACCTTTAATCGCTTCAAATGCTTGTTTACAGTAGCAACCATATGCTCCGTACGTCTTTTTTGACCGATTCGCTTCATAAACGAGCGCATTTTGATCGTCATTCGCTGATGCTTTCGCTGCTTCATCTCTTCTTTTAGTTCAAACAAACCCAATTGAATAGTTGGCTTCATGTTTTCTCTCCTTATTCCAACCACCAATTATACGCGATGCCGTGTAAGTAGAAAACAGGAAAAAAGCAGGAGGGTTGTTGTCGCTGAAAAGAGACTATGAGGTTTTCTATGTTAACCAGCAGTCTATAAGACTACTGGTTTAACGCTATTGTGCAATCCCCCATGGTGAAAAGATAAGGTATGTACCAAGAACAGTGATGATCACAACGGCACTGACCCAATAACGATGTCTCCAAGGGGTGAGGTCAACTTTTTGCTTGCCTGACTCGAATACAAACGGAGTTGTATTCTTTTGCAATCGGCTGACACCCCATAAGATAAACAAGTCAACAAAGAACATAACACTAAATACATATAAGTAATGGATGTCTAAAAATAACTGTGATGCTCCATAAACCATTACATGAAAGATGAATGTAAATTTAGCAGCAAAAGGCGTTGCATATTTTGAATAAAAACCTAATAACACAATAACAAGAAGTGGCATGCTATACAAACCGTTAAATTGTTGAACAACATGGTATAAACCAGCAGGTGCAAACGAAATGAGTGGAGCAATAATTGTTGCTGTTAAACCGACACCAATCGTGAAAATTTTCCCAACACGGGCAATTTGCTTATCTGTTTTCTCTTTGCCTATTGGCTTATAAAAGTCAAGTGTGAGTAGTGTCGAAGCAGCATTTAACGCGCCAATAAATGAACTTAAAATGGCTCCGAAAATGACAGCAGCGAACACACCAAACATCCATTCAGGTAAAACAGCAGATACCAACATTGGGTAAGCATTATCAGAATTAGAGATGCCGTCCCCAAACATATTTAATGCAATAATGCCTGGAAAGACAAGGAAAAGAGCCCCGAAGATCTTGAAAAAACCTACATACAATGCACCTTTTTGACCCTCTCGAAGATCTCTTCCTGCTAATACTTTTTGCACAATCATTTGGTTTGTGCACCAAAAAAATAAGTTGTTAAAAAACATCCCTAAAAATAACGTTGGCCATGGTACATAAGCAGAATCAACTGCTCCAATCGCATTAAGCATTTCAGGAGTGTTTTGACGTATTGTCTCAAAGCCTGACAACATATTTCCATTTCCTAACAGCATCAAACCAAAAATTGGTACAGATAGACCAGCTATAAGTAAGCCAATTCCATAAATCGTATCACTAAATGCGGCTAGCCTTAATCCACCTAACATTAAGTATGCAAGACCCACAACGCCTATTCCACCAGCAATTAATGCAATTGCTATTAGTGGATCGACTCCAAGCATTTCATCAACAGAGAAGATTTGGTTAAACACTAAGGAGCCCGAATAAAGAACGACAGGTAAGAAAGATACAACATATGTAAATATGAATAAAGCAGATGCAATCTTCTTTGTAGTTTTGTCAAAGCGTACTTCTATAAAGTCGGTAACCGTATCTACGCCATGCTTTAAATATTTTGGAAGGAAAATTAACGCAAGGGCGACAATCGCAATTGCCGAGGTTACTTCCCAAGCCATTACTTCCATACCAGCAACATAGCTTTGTCCGTTTTGACCAACAATCTGTTCTGTTGATAGATTCGTACCAATTACAGTACCCGCGATTACAATACCAGTTAAGCTACGACCACCTAAGAAGTACCCTTCTGAGCTTGAATTATCGATCGTCCTACTTTTTCGATAAGCAAAAATCCATATCGCCACAACAATAAAAAGAAACGTGGCTATCGCAAAAGCGTTCAAAACCAATTTCCCCCTTCTTTAACCTAATAAGGTGAGCGCGCATGTTATACGCTTCCTTTTTATAGGTGAGTTTTTTCCGGCGCAAACTCTTCTACAACAACTTTTTTTCCTGTTTGGTAAGCGTGTGTTGCGGCTAAAGCAATTCGCAAATCTTGAGTGGCATCTCGATCGTTCACAATCGGCTTTTCACCAGTCTGTATACAGTGAATAAAATGCTTCAATTCTTCAATATATGCCACACGGAACCTTGATTGGAAATTAGGAAACACCTTAAAATGACTTCCACCTTGGTTCAATACGGTTACCTGCTGTTCTCTCAAATCGCCTACAAATAAAGCACCTTCTGTACCAATGACTTCAGCACGAATATCATAGCCATAAGGAGAATTCCTAGATACTTCCATGTCGCCAATGGCACCATTTGCAAACTCCACGTATGTCAACCCATGGTCAATATCATTAAACTCTCTCATGAAATCATATTTTAATACGTTTCCATGAGCGGCAACCGAGGTAATCTCTGTATTAAATAAGTAACGAGCAATGTCATAATCATGAATGGAACAATCAACAAAGATGCCCCCACTGTTCTTTATAAATTCCGGTGGGGGTGATCCCGGATCCCTTGTGAATGCTTTAAAATAGAGTGGTCGTCCAATTTCACCGTTATCAATTCGACGTTTGGCATCCACATACCCAGGATCAAATCGCCGCATAAAGCCAACCTGACAGATAATACCGGCTTTTTCCACTGCCACTGAAACTTCTTCCGATTCTTCTAGATTTAACGTTAATGGTTTTTCAACAAAAATATGCTTTCGATGATATGCAGCACTTTTTATAATGTCAGCATGAGTGCTCGTTGGCGTTACAATCACAACAGCATCTACCTCTGGATGAGTAAGAGCATCCTCAATCTTGGTAGAATGAAACTCAATTCCGAATTCTTCCGCTACTTCTTTCGCTCTGCCTGATAGTGGGTCCACAACCATATATACATTTGCCCCATGTACTTCGGTTAATAGATTTTTGGTATGTGAATAACCGAGACGACCGAGTCCAAGTACTGCTATATTTATACGCTTCTTCATTTAAAACACCCTTTCTAAAACTTCGGCATAGCCTAATTCGCTTTGTGAGTTGAGCCAAATTCCTTCAGCTTCTGCTGTACAGCTTCTTGAACAGCATGAATGGCCGGGGTTAATAAAATGGCAGGCTCAAATGCATCTGGTTGTTCAATCAACTGTTTCCTTAGTTGATCAGACCAAGCAATCATACATTCTGTATTAATATTCACTTTGGCATGCCCTAACTGAATGGCTCGCTCTAAATCATGACTTGGAATGCCTGAAGCACCATGAAGCACAAGCGGAATATCTGTTACCTTTGAGATTTGTTCCATTTCCTTAAATCCTAGCTTAGGTTCTCCATAATAACGACCATGAACCGAACCTAACGCTGCTGCTAACGCATCAATATTCGCCTCTGTAACTAAACGCTCGCATTCGTCGACATTCGCATATGAAACGCCACCAGTTACACCATCTTCCGTTCCACCAACCGTCCCAACTTCTGCTTCAACGCTAACACCAAACTTTACAGCATAATCCGAAACTTCTTTTGTCATCGCAATGTTTTCTTCAATAGATAGGTGCGATCCATCAATCATGACGGAACTAAATCCAGCGTCAATGGCTTTAAAACATGATTGAACACTTCTACCATGATCAAGATGCAAAACAACGGGAACGTTTATATTCAATTCATTGACTAAAGAGTCGACAAAAGAAACGACTGTACGATAACCACCTAAGTAATCAATCATTCTCTCTGATGCTGCTGCGATAACAGGTGATCGTTCTTCCTCAGCAGCAAGAAGAATTGCTTTGGTCCATTGCAATCCATTTATATTAAATTGACCGATTGCATAGTGGTTTCTTTTTGCTTCTACGAGTAGCTCTTTCATGAAAGCAAACGCCATGATACCCACTCCTCTCTAGTAAACGACTCTAGCTGCCGGCTTCACTTTTTTATAGAAATCAGGGCATTGGGCAAGTTCAATAATCTCTTTCACACCCGAAGTTTGTGCTTTCACACATGCATCTGCAGTTACTGCCGCAATGTATCCATCCCATGCGGTAGGTCCAGAAACGGTGCCTTTATCACGAACGTTATCGATAAAATCTTGCACTTCAACATCATAAGCGTGAGCAAAACGCTCCTGCCAATCCATTCCTATTTCTTTCCCAATTTGACCTCCCTTTCTTACTTGAATGTGCGCTTCATCAGGTAGGCGGAGAAGACCTTCTTCACCAACAACTTCACATTGAATATCATATCCGTACGTACAGTTAACAAAAATTTCAACGTTAATCATGACACCACTCTCGGTTTCTAACATCACCATTTGTGGATCTTTCAGATGTGGCAATGCATGCTTCGTTTTTCTAGGATAAAATACTTGAGCTGAAACATAGTCGTCATTAATTAACCAGCGCAACACATCAATTTCATGAATCAATGTATCGTGGATTGCCATATCAGTGGAATAACGCTCAGCCACATGAGCATTCCGGTGAGCACAATGCATCATTAAAGGTTCTCCAATTGTATTTTGATCAATCGCTTCTTTCAGCATTTTGTAACCGTTATCATAACGACGCATAAAACCTACTTGAACAAGAGGAGTACCATAAGCCATTTCCGCTTCTACAATTCGCATACACCCTTCTGCAGTTGTTGCTAACGGCTTTTCACAAAAAACAAATTTCTTTGCTTCGATTGCTTTTAACACACTGCTCTCGTGAGCTTGCCCCCAGCTTGTGATAAATACAGCTTCAATTCTTGAATCCTGAATTAAGTCCACATCATCTTTATACAAGGTTGCATTTAAATTAAATTCTTCAATGACGGCTTCTGCCGCTTGTTGATTAACATCCGTTACCGCAATAATTTCTGCACCAGCTAGACTCTTTGTTACACGGCGAATATGGTCTCTACCGATTGCGCCCGTCCCAATAACGCCTATTTTTAACGTCATCCGTATCCCCACCTTCGGTCTTTAACTATCGACTGTTCCAATACTCTTCTTTAATAATTTACTATCAATGTACTGTCTTGCTTTTAAAGCGTATTCCAATGGATGAGCAATTTCTGGGTCTTGCTCCGCTTCAACAACGATCCAACCTTGATAACCCTTCTCTACTAAACGTAAAAACACAGGTTCAAAATCAATGCAACCATCTCCTGGAACCGTGAACATTCCTCTTAAGAATGATTGTCTGAAAGTTAAACCTTTTTGTTCACATGTTGTCAGGACATCTTTGCGAACATCTTTAAAATGAACGTGGTTTATTCGCTGACAGTGTGTGTCTAACACGGATAAGTACTCACCGTCAGCAATAAACGTATGACCCGTATCGTACAGCAACCCAACAAGATTCGGATCCGTCCCCTCCATTAACCGCTTCACCTCTTCTTTCGTCTGTACAACCGTCCCCATATGAGAATGGTAAGCAAGTTTCAAACCATAGGTTTTAGCAATTCCACCTAATATGTCCACGCCTTGACATACTATTTCCCACTCTTCATCTGTTAAAATTGGCTTAAGGTTTAATGCAAAAACGTTTCGCTCTTCGTTTTGAACACTATAAGTTTGTTCCGACACAACAGCGACTTCTGCATTCACTTCCTGCAAATATGCACAATGCTCGTGAAACAAAGCTGCCGTTGCACTTACGCCATCACGAATGAGATAGCTCGAAAACCATTGACCAACAATTCTTAACTGCCGAAGTTCTATTTCTTTATTTAAAATAGAAGCTTCAGGAAAAAAGCCTCCAACTTCTGTTCCTTCGAATTTTGCGACAACTACATCACTGAGAAGATGGGCAAGTGTATTACCTGCCCCTATTTCTGGCATATCGTCATTACGCCAACCAATGGGCGCAATCCCCCATTTGATCTGCTTACTGGTCAAAATAATCTCCCCTTAATAGAGCTTTGCTGCATATAATTTCGTTTGGTGTTTTTGATGTGCACGCTGCACAGCCGTTACATTTGAGGTTTCTGCGACACCTACATTCCACCAGCTCTCGTACCCATCTGTCATTGTTTTTGGGAGAACTTTGATTTCAATAAGAGTGGAAACCTCTTGACACTTTGCATCCTCCACTGCTTTTTGAAGATGTTCCACTGACGATACCCGATAGACTTTTGCGCCATATGCTTCGGCAATTTTGGCGTAATCAATGTTCATGATGTCGCCTCTATGTGTGCGAAACTCACAACCATGACTACCGCTACCATGATCCATTTGTAAATTACTTATACAGCCGAATCCAGCGTTATCAAATAAGACAACATTTAATTTATAACCATACTGAATGGCTGTTACAAACTCCGAATGCATCATAAGAAAACTGCCGTCACCTACGAGCGAATAGACTTCTTTTTCGGGTTCAGCTAACTTCGCACCAAAACCTCCTGCAATTTCGTAACCCATACAAGAGTAGCCATACTCTAGATGATATGTATTTGGTGTTTCCGTATCCCACAAACGTTGAAGGTCTCCAGGCAGAGATCCAGCAGCACAAACGATTACTGCATCTTTAGATAGTGCTTTATTAAGTGCCGTTAAAGCAGTTGTTTGTGGAAATTCGGTATCTAATGTATCTGCATACTCATTTAATAATTGTTGCGAAAACTGTCCCTCAATTTCAGGTTTAAACACTTCACGATCAAATGAGATAGACGACAATCGCTCTCTTTCCTGAAGCCATTCATGTTTCCAAGAATCGATAGAAATATGCTTACTTCTATAGCCGGTTAATTCTCCAAAAAGAATTGATAACGTTACTCTCGCATCTGCTACGACTTGTACAGCGTCCATCTTATATGCATGCATCCGACTAATATTAATGTTTAAGAATGATGCGTTGTTAAAAGAGAAAGCTGTTTTGGATGAAGATGTAAAATCCGTGTATCGTGTTCCTACTCCAATGACTAAATCCGCTTCTTTTGCTGCGAGATTCGCTGGTTTTGTACCGGTAACACCAACACCACCTAAATTAAACGGGTGATTGCTTTCAACGGTCGATTTACCGGCTTGTGTTTCAACCATAGGAATTCGGTATGTTTCGGAAAAAGCGACTAACTCTTCTCGGGCTTCTGAATACTTTGCCCCACCCCCAATAATAATAAGAGGTTTTCTGCTCTTACGTATTAATTGAACAGCCTGATTAAGCTCACGAGAAGTAGGTTCATATCGATCCACATAATGTACTCTTTTTTCAAAAAAAGATGTTGGGTAATCGTACGCTTCTCCTTCGACATCTTGGGCGATACAAATCGTGGCCGGACCCGCTTTTGCTGGGTCTGTCATCACTTCAAATGCTCGAAGTAGGCTACTCATTAGTTGTTCTGGTCGAACCACACGATCCCAGTAGCGAGATACCGGTTTCAATGCATCATTTGTAGTAATTGCTGCACTATATTCTTGCTCGAACTGTTGCAGGACGGGATCAGGCTGCCGCGTTGCAAACGTATCAGCTGGAAGTAGCAGGACTGGGATATTATTCGCTAAAGCCGTTCCAGCCGCAGCTACTAAGTTAGCAGCTCCCGGACCAACAGAAGTGGTAACAGCATAAATTTTCTTTCTAAGCATTTGTTTTGAATAGGCGATGGCTGCATGTGCCATTCCTTGTTCGTTTTTTCCTTGAATGACTTTGAGATGGCCAGCGTCTTGTTCAAGTGCTTGACCAATTCCTAGCACATTGCCGTGACCAAAAATGTTAAATATGCCTTCAACAAAGTGCGCCTCTTTCCCATCTACTGAAATGAATTGGTTGTTTAAAAATTTCACAAGTGCTTGCCCTGTTGTCAAACGAATTGTTTCTGCCATGATCTCACAACCTCCTTTTACACACTCTGCTCGTGCTGTGCCAAGAGTGCTTTAATTTCCTCAACCGTAGGCATTGCTTCTGAAGAGCTATGCTTGCTTACAACGATTGCTGCGGATGCACCACCAAACTGCAACGCCTCTCTGACAGAGTTTCCATTCAATAATGCGTAAAGGAATGCAGATGCATAAGAATCTCCTGCTCCAAATGTTTTCAACACATTCGAAGGGTATGCCTTTGCATGGGTAATCGTGCCATCATCTTCGAATGCAATAGAACCGTCTACACCATGCTTGATGATAACCAGCTCAGCTCGTGATGAAAGAAGCGCTTTTGCTGTTTGCTCATCAGAGTTGCCTTCAGAATTCTCAAGAATGTTGTATTCATCCCGGGTACCAATGACAATAGTAGACTGTTCAGCTGCCCATTTATAATAGACGGACGTTTCCTCCTCTGATTGCCACGTATAGGGACGGTAATCTAATTCAAAGACAATCGGAACATTTTGTCGTTTTGCATAATCAACTGCTTGAAAAACCGCTTCTCGGGACGGACTCTTAGCCAGTGCCGTTCCAGAAATAAGAAGTATTTTTGCTTGAGCGATATACCCTTCTGATACGTCTTCTGGACGAAGGTTTAAATCCGCGACATCGGTACGATACATTAGAATACTACACTCTTTAGGGCTTTTAATTTCCGTAAACGTTAATCCTGACTTATGGCCCTCTGTATCTTTCACCATCTGTGAAGTGTCGACGCCGACTTTTTCCATATAGGATTGAATAAAACGACCGTGTTGATCGTCAGACACTTTTCCAATAAACCCCGTCTTTAACCCTAGTTTTGATGAACCGATGGCAATATTTGCAGGTGACCCACCAACATACTTCGAGAACGTCATTGTTTCTTCCATCGGACGATTGTACTCTGTTGCATTTAAATCGATACACGCGCGCCCAACTGCAATTAAGTCAAATCGTTTATCTGTTGAAAACGTCATTGTCATATTATGAATCCTCACGATCTAAGATCCATTCATGTGCTGGATCATTATGAAATTTCCATATCCGTTTAGGACCTGCCATTACATTTAAATAATACGAAGTATAGCCATCTGGAACCCCAACTGGGTGATAGCCTGCTGGTACGAGTACAACATCTTCATTTTCAACGGCCATGCTTTCATCAAGACTACGATCATCCGTATAGACACGTTGGAACACAAAGCCTTGAGGTGGATCTTGTTCATGGTAGTACGTTTCTTCTAAAAGCGACTCATACGGTAAATTGTCTTGGTCATGCTTGTGTGGAGGATAACTCGAAAAGTTCCCACTCTCTGTATACACTTCAACAACCAATAACGAGTCCGCCACATCTAGTGAATCAGGCAATATATTATGCACAGACCGTTGATTCATTTTTATTCCTCTATGCTCTGGTTGAATATCTTTAGCAGAAAGCAAACGGTTAGGACGTTTTGTCAGCCCAGGCGCATAACATAGCGCAACCCGCGTATCCGTCTCTCCTTGTATACGATACGTTTCTTCTTTTGTAATATAGACACTATCTGTTGGTACTTTTTCAAATACAGTTTCTCTTGTTCCAAGAGATTCAAACGTCTGCTCACCTGCTGTCACTGTGGCTTTTCCAGTTAAAATCACTGCACAGCACTCTTGATCTGTTAACATTTCTTCAAAAACCGCACCTTTATCTAAGTCAATAACAGAAAAACCTACATATTCTAGAGGGGTGTTTCCCTCTTTTACATCATGAACGATGCATACTCCTTTCGATAAAGGGTTTCGTTTTGGTTTCCGTAATAATTTAGCCATACGAACCTCCTAATCTTCAAAAACAGGGTCAACAAGACGCGCTGTTACAACTTTCTTACGTGTATAAAAATCAACGCTATCTTTTCCATTTGCATGAAGCGTTCCAAAGAAAGATGATTTCCACCCTGAAAATGGAAAGAACGCCATAGGAGCTGGAACACCGAGGTTTACTCCTAACATTCCTGCATCAATATTTTCACGGAAATAACGGATTGCTTGCGCATCTTTCGTAAAGATACAAGCACCGTTCGCAAACTCTGATTGATTTGCAGTCGCTATCGCTTCTTTAAGATGCTTCACACGGACAATCGAAAGTACAGGCGCAAAAATTTCATCTCTCCAGATCTTCATATCAGTTGTAACGTGGTCAAAGATTGTTGGACCAACAAAGTAACCGTCATCACTCAATCGATCCCTTCCATCTGTAAGCAGTGTTGCCCCCTCTTCAACCCCGTCTTCAATATAGGAAATGGTTCTCTTTTTATTCTTCTCACGAATGACAGGACCCAAGAAAACACCATCATCAAGCCCATTTCCCATTTCCAAGTTATCTGTTTTTTCCTTTAAACGAGCAATAAATTCATCTGCAATAACCTCTTCAACCGTCACAACCGCGCAGGCCATACAACGTTCACCGGCAGAACCGAAAGCCGCACCAACAATATCATTCACTGCTGTATCAAGGTCCGCATCCCCTAAAACAACTGTATGATTATTCGCTCCTGTTAGCGCTTGCACACGTTTCAAATTTTCGCTACCTCGTTTATAGACATACTCTCCAACTGGTTTCGATCCAACGAAGGAAACCGCTTTAATTTCTGGGTGATCAAGAATACCGTTTACCACATCATGGGCGCCGTAAACGATATTAAACACACCATCAGGTAGACCAGCTTCCTTTAGCAAGTCTGCAAATTTTTCGACAAGCAAAGGTGTACGCTCTGATGGTTTTAGAATAAATGTATTCCCAAGAGCAATCGCCATTGGAAACATCCAACAAGGCACCATCATCGGGAAATTAAACGGTGTAATACCGCCAACAACACCTATTGGATAACGATAATTACTCGCCTCTACGTTTGTAGCAATGGCAGGCAACGAATCCCCCATCATAAGTGAAGGAGCACTAGCAGCAAATTCAACGTTCTCAATCCCACGCTGTACTTCACCACGAGCTTCTGTTAAATTCTTGCCATTTTCCATTGTAATGAGTTGAGCTAATTCTTCTTTATGTTGTTGCAATAGCTGTTGAAAGGAAAAAAGCACACGTGCACGACGAGGTACAGCAACATTTGACCACGCCTTAAAAGCATCCCTCGCAATTTCGGCTGCATAATGAAGCTCTTGTTTTGTTGAAAGTGGCACTCTACAGAGAACTTCCTTCGTCGCCGGATTAACCACTTCCTCATATTCTGTGGTCAAACTGTCGACCCATTTTCCATTTATGTAGTTTTTTAATGTGCGTACCTTACTTATTGTTTCTGCCACAACAATCCCTCCACCTATTAAACATATTGGTAATCGCTTACATTATAAGCGAACATAAAAATATTGGTTACTTATTGGTTATATATTAATAACATTTTGGATATGTGTCAATATTTTACCTGAATATTTTCTTTTGAATCCGCTTACAAATATAGGTGTTGATTATATTTTGAGTATAGTGGTATAGTATGAAATAAGAATTTGCGATGTAGGGAGTAATAGAATGAAGTTAGTTAGAATTCAAGAAATGGAAAATTACATTCTTGCAAACGGTACAGTCTCCATTGACGATTTATGCAACCGTTTCGACGTATCTAAAAATACAGTTCGACGGGATATTAATCGTTTGACAGAAAAAGGGGTCATTGAAAAAGTATACGGGGGAGTTACTGCAACGGATAAACCGTTAATTCCATTTCAAAACCGCCATCATGTCTATAACGATGAAAAAGTCCGGATCGCTTTACACGCAGCATCCTTTATAGAAGATCAAGACTTTGTTTACATTGACTCAGGTACCACAACGAAATGGATGTTTGATAACTTTCCTGATGATAAGTTTATTACAATTCTGACCAATAATTTAGACGTCATCAACGCTGTGTCTGAAAAAGAGAACATTGAACTATTTGTATTAGGGAACCATTATCAGGTCAAAACACGTTCATTCGTTAGTATCAGTGGTTTTTCGCTTAATAAGTATAATGTAGACAAAGCGTTTATGGCTTGTACTGGAGCTAGTATTTCTAAAGGGTTAACCAACGCAGACCTTCATGAATACGAAGTGAAAAAAAGCATTGTACAGAAAGAAAATGAGCTTTTTCTATTAGCCGATGCTTCAAAGTTCGGTAAGTCAACTATGCTTACATATGCTCCTTTGTCCCGATTGGACCACATTATCACATCTGCCCCATTAGATGAATCATATGAAGCATTCTGTCATGAAGAAAATATCGCGATACACACAGTTTAATTAATCGTTTAAGTAACAACTAAAAAGCGATGAACCTTTAAGGTTCACCGCTTTTTTCAATACACTTAAACGCTTCATCTTGAACGGAGCTTTGCAGTAGACACACGCTGTTACATATTCACCTTGCCCACCATGGTTACCGAATTTCTCCGTATAACCAAAGTAATCGTCAGAATCATCATGAGGGTTTGAATTATCGTATTAGCTTTCCATTTCATGTTGGCAAAAAAGCAATGACCACGTGAAACATTAATGGGCAAGACAACACGGTGTCCCCTTGCAGCCCTCCTAAATACAGGCCCTCCTCTACTACAGTTACCACTTTTAACTACGGTCAACAAAGTGAGTACATATTATCGTAATCACTCTTTACCGTGCATAGATGAACGAGAGCTAAAGTCCCCTCTCTCTTTATTCTGTTTCTCCTAAAAATACTCTCATGGTATCAACCATTTCCTTTGATTTCGTATGGTGCAAATAATGGTCTGCATCAATTAGCATCGTCTTGCCATGCAAGGAATTCTCTACTTGCTCTTCATGTAGTGGAATCCATCCTTCCACGTCTGAATTATCCGCTTGTATAAAGAGGAGCAACGGAAGTTCATCAGGGAAAGCCAATGATTGTGCCTCCTTAAAATTTGAACTAAAATGCTTCATTTCATTCAAATTGCTCGCGTTAAACAAATTTTTGTGTGTGATCAATCTCATCTGTTCTTTTGTTTCTTCATCAAAAGGCAGTGTTTCGTATGGGTCATCACCTAGGTTAATGACCAGTCTGCCTAAACCAGATTTTCTCAGGAAGTGAAAGGTACTGATTGGAAGTTCCTCGTCCATCCCACCTTGTGTTGGTACGCTCGTATCAATACCAACAAACGCTTGTACTTCATCTTCGTATTTGTTCACATAATTGAGTCCATAAATGCCGGCAATGGAGTGCCCCATTAAAATGTACTCATCAATATCTAGACTTTGCAGCGCTTCATGGATTTCAAAGACAATGTTTTCTGTCGTTCTTTCTTTATCTGTATGATCACTTAATCCATAGCCAAAAGGTTCGACAACAACGACTTTATAAAATGGAGCAAGCTCTTCGATAAGCGGTTTAAAATCAAGAGCAGGCGCAGCTGTTCCATAGCCTGGGAGAAGAACAATCGTTTCTTCACCCTCTCCCTCAATTAGCACATTCATAGTTTCGCCATCCACTTGCACAAGCTGTCCATACGATTCAATCTGGGCTTCCTCAAATTTACTGCTGATCAGATTGATAATAAAAACAACTGCAAAGAACAGGGCGATGACTAGAATGATGGCTGCCACTATTTTTAGAAGAATGGATAACACTTTCTTTGTTTTTTTACTTGTTCTGCTTTCAGTCTCTTTTTGTTTCACTTTCATCTTCTCCTGTCGATATCTTGTTGTACAACTCTTATCCGTTAATGAAAGTTTATACGATTAATATGTACTCTTAATGACGCCAATATGAACAGAATATGAACAAGTAAAAAAGCTACAGCCTCACACGGTGCTGCAGCAAAAAGGAGTAGTCGAAAGCGTAAAATAATCCTAGTTATGTTCCTAGATTAGATGAAGCCATTGATACAGGCAGCGTGACAATAAACGTTGTTCCTCGGTTAAGCTCACTTTCTACTCGAATCTCACCTTGGTGAAGCGTGACGATTTGTTTCACAATAGCAAGCCCCATACCACTTCCACCATACTTAAGGCTGTGCGATCGATCAGCCTTAAAAAAGCGTTCAAATATACGTTTCTGATCTTCAAGAGAAATACCAATACCTGTATCAGATACTCGAACCGTTACGTTTTTTGAATCTTGTTGAATGCTGACATCAATCGTGCTGTTCTCCTCAGAAAACTTAATGCTATTGCCAAGGAGGTTCGTCCATACTTGGTTCAACAGTTCATGATCAGCCGTTATCGCAACCGTTCTTAAATCCAGCTCAAAACGAATGTCACGAGCTGACCATTGCGGCTGAATGGCAACGATAACCCGCCTAATTTGTTCATCAAGATTGAGCGTGGTCAGATGCACCTGCTGCGAATTTGATTCGAGTAAGCTTAGTTTTAACAGACTGTCACTCATCTTCGACATACGTCCCGCTTCGGCAATAATTACCTCAAGATAACGATTTCGCTTGTCCGCCTCAAGGTCCACTTGTTTCAGAGCTGCTGCATAACCTGATATCGAGGTAAGCGGTGATTGGACTTCGTGCGAGACATTGGAAACAAATTCCTTTCGCATTTGTTCAAGTTGCTGTAAGTCCCGCATCATTTCTTCAAAGCTGCGAGCCAGTATGCCTAACTCGCCTTTTTGCTTAATCGTTAGTTTGACGTTAAAATCTCCCCCTGCGACCCGTCTAGTTGCTTCGGTTAGTTTTTTAATCGGCCTGACCAAAAACCTTGCAGCAATTAAAACCAATAAACTTCCAAAAATTAAGGAAAAAGCCAAGAAATAAAAAATCCACTTCACAAGAAAGGAAGAGGAAGACGGTGATACAGATTCGACAAACATGGCTTTTGTTCCCGCTTCCGTGGTCAATGGCATTCCTAAGCGAATCGGATTGATCCCGTTTGTTGGAACTTGCACCAGTTCTCCCGATAGTACTTCCTCTACCTCTTCCTTGGTCACCCTTGAAATACTATCTTCATCAAATGATCCATAAGATTGGAGTTCTCCAGTTTCTTCATAGATTCGAATGTGATAAGAGTTGAGCTGTTTCATTCCAGAAACAAATGAATCCGCTTCTTCTAATGGAAAAGTCTCATACAGTTGAGCAATATCTTGTCCAAAATCGAGCAAGGTAATTTGCAGGTTTTCGTTTAATTGCTCTTCAAATATCCACGTTGCCACAAAAAACGCAATGACCGTCCCTCCAATAACAGAGGACAAAAAGATTAGAACAACTCGTGTATATAAGGAGCTGATCATTTATACACCCCAAGCCGGTAACCAAGACCACGGACGGTTTCCAGTTGAAAATCAGGTGTGTCTGCAAACTTCTCACGCAGGCGCTTGATGTGGACATCGATTGTCCGTTCATCGCCTGTGTAATCAATCCCCCAAATTTGATCAATTAACTGCTCTCGAGTATAAACTTGTCCCGGCGTTTCAGCGAGCTTATACAGCAATTCGAACTCTTTCAACGGCAAAGTAAGGGATTCTGTTCCTCTTGTTACTTTATATGTCTGCCGGTCAAGAGTAACGTTTTCAAATTGGATCGTCTGCGTCACCCCAATTCGATATCGTTTCAGCAACGCCTGAACACGAGCCATCAACTCTAGCGGGTCAAATGGTTTCGTCAAATAATCATCTGTGCCAAGCTCAAACCCTTTTACTTTCTCCCATGTTTCGCCTCTGGCCGTCAGCATAAGCAAGGGCAATTTAGGGTTTGCTCGTCGTAACTCCTTGCATAAAGTCCATCCATCCATGACCGGCATCATAATATCGAGCACAACCAAATCCACATCAGTCGAGGCGTAGACGTCTAACGCTTCTTTTCCGTCCACTGCTTCGGCTATTGTATATCCATCATTCCGCAGAAATAAACAAACGAGTTCGCGAATGTTCTCATCGTCATCAGCAACCAGTATAGTAGGCATCTGTTTCCTCTTTCTCTTTCCCAATTTATAACCATTATACTATAAAACATAAACTCTCCCTATTCTTGCCCATCTCCCTATAAAAAAAGGAACAGGTGACCAAAGAACCTGGAACGGCAAAAAATCACCAGCCACAACGAACACCGTTCTTTACGAACGATGTTCGTTGTGGTATAACTTATTTGATTCCTTTTTTATAGAAAATCTTTTTCAAATCTTAGACTATATGGAGTGAAGGAAAATGAATAACCTATCTCATCGGATTGCTATAATTGGCGCTGGACTTGGTGGACTAACACTAGCAAAAATTTTACAAAATGCAGGATATACCCCTGTAATATACGAAGGGGAAGCTTCTAGACATGTACGTCCACAAGGTGGGACACTTGACCTTGAAACACACACAGGGCAAAGGGCGTTAAAAATAGCAGGTTTGCTCGATTTATTTTATGAAGTATGCCGCTTTGAAGGTCAGAGTAGTAAGACGGTGGATAAGAACGGAAAGATTTATCATGAAGATCGTGATGTATTACCAACAGCAGAAGGGGGCTCTCGTCCAGAAGTAGATAGAACAGAACTAAGGAATTTGTTACTGGATTCATTACAATCCGATACGATTTTATGGGGTCATACATGTACTGGTGCGGTACCAATTGATAATACGAAGTATGAACTTCATTTTGAGAATGGCCATACCGATGTTGTTGATCTTATCATTGCGGCCGATGGGGCTTTCTCTCGTATTCGACCTTTAGTAAGTGATGAAAAAGCAAAGTATTCTGGAATAAGTATGGTCGAATTGAACATTACAAATGCAGAGGAGCTTTTTCCTGAGCTCGTTGCTTATAATGGTCCAGGTACAGTGTATGCTTTAAGTGATTATAAGACAATCATTGCACAAATGAATGGTGATGGACGTATTCGTATTTATTTAGGCTTTAAAGCCGAAGCTAACTTTTTAGAAACGTTAGAGCTATCGAATAACGAACCTGAGATCGCTAAGCAGACATTGTTAAACTTATATTCAGACTGGTCTGATGAACTCAAACAATATATTATTTGTGCTAATGAAGAAATTACCCCAAGACGAATCTACATGTTACCAGTAGCTCATAAGTGGGAGAATAAAAAGGGCGTGACATTAATAGGAGATGCCGCACATCTTATGTCTCCATTTGCAGGTGCAGGTGCAAATCTAGCCATGTTAGACGGGGCAGAGCTCGCATTATCGATCATAAATACTGACAATCAAGAAACAGCAATCAGAGAATATGAAAAGAAAATGTTCGATTATGCTGCAAAGGCTTCAAAAGAAACAAAAGAGAATATGGACCTTTTCTTTTCAGAAGATGCTGCAGCTAAATTAGGAGCGTTAATGAATTCTTTTAAGGAATAAAAAATGTTAGTAATATAGGAGTAGAGAGTAGCATGAATAATGACAACCGTTCTAGCCGTCGTTCTCGACCGGCTAAAGACCCACTAAGCAAGGAACGAATTATTAAAGAAGCTTACTTATTGCTTACAAATGAAGGAATTAACGGACTGACGATGCGTAAAGTGGCAAAAGCTCTTGACACTGGTGCATCATCTTTATATGTCTATGTAAAAAACTCAGAAGAATTGTGTTCTTATGTGTTAGACTACAGCCTGTCTGACATTACCTTCCCCAATAATCCGGAAAGTAAAAAAACGTGGCGAGACAACCTGATAGCAGTATTGTTATCTTACCATGATAGGTTATATCAACATCCTGGTGTAGCTGAACTGGCCATGACCACCGTACCACTTGGTAAAAATTCAATCGTTCTAATGGAATATTTACTTAAGCAACTGTCATTCAGCGGGTTAAAGCCGGTGACTGTAGCATGGGGTATGGACGCCTTAATGATGTACGTAGTATCTTCAAGTTTTGAACATGCTTCTTGGAAAAAAAATGACCTTAAATCATTTCATTCAATGAGAGAGTCCCTATTATCAGTAGATGCTAGTCAATTCCCTGCTATTTTTGCGTATAAGAATGACTTATTTTCTGGTGATAAAGCAAAGAATGAGCGATTAATATGGGGGTTAAAGGTTATTTTAAATGGACTCTTTGCATCAGAGAAGCAAGAAAAAAGAACTATTTAGTGATGCTTGCCTTTAAAATGAAACGAAGCTTTTTTTTGTGAAATGATTGGGGCAAATTAACAGTTAATTAGCACACTCCAACCTTAAAAAAGAAGTTATCTACTTGTATTATTAGGCAATTTTTTTCATACGTAAGACATAAGCATTCCGAGTTGTGCAGGAGTATTGTCCTGAAAAAAAACAAATCCTAACGCTATTCCCGCTCAGTTTCCAACAGTTGAGCGGGGTAAATAGGAATTGTAAACTCCTTTAAGTTTGATCAAATGCTCTACGATTTAATCTCTGTTTCCTTTTGTCCATGAGTTCGTAATACTTCAGTTTTTTCTTCAACGTTTCTAAGTTATTCACTTTTTCCTCAATTTCTTTTTCAACCTTATTAGTGTGTGCTTCAATAAACATCTTTCTTTCATGTATAGTTTCATTCCCTTGTTTAAACAGCAAAACGTATTTTTTAATCTGCTCAATTGGCATTTCTGTATTCCGTAATGCTTTAATAAAAAGAATCCACTGTACGTCTGTATCGCTATAATACCTTCGTCCAGATGAGTTTCTTTTAACTTTCGGAATTAATTTTTCACTTTCGTAATATCGAAGTGTTGAGGCTGTTAAACCAACTATTTCAACAATTTCAGACATAGTGTAAGTTGCCAAAATGTTCTACCACCCTTTGTTCTTGACTTAAAGTTAACTTTAATTAGTATAATCGATTCATCATTAAAAAGGAGTGGTATTTGTGTCCAAAAAAATATTAGTAGTTGTTAGTAGCCATCCAAAATATCCAGGGTTAAACCGAGCAACCGGGTTATGGTTAGGTGAAGCAGTTCACTTTGTCGATAAAGTGGAGCAAGCTGGTTATGAAGTTGATTATGTTAGCCCGTTAGGTGGTTATACACCAATTGATCCACATAGCCTTGCTGAAGCAGAGGAGATAGATTGGAAATACTATCAAAATCCAGATTTCATGAAACGTTTAGGAAGTACACTTAAACCGAGCGAAATAAATGCTAATGATTATGGAGTAATTTATTACGCAGGTGGCCATGGAACCATATGGGATTTTCCTGAAAACGAAGAACTTCAACAAATTAGCCAAGCGATTTATTCTAATGGCGGGATCATATCCTCTGTTTGTCATGGAGCCGTTGGGCTTTTAAATATTAAAACAGTTGATGGAGCGTACTTGGTCGAGGGTAAAACCGTGACAGGGTTTACAAATGAAGAAGAGAAAATGGCGGAGTTAGATCAATATGTGCCATATTTAACTGAAACAGAGCTAATCAATCGTGGTGCAAACTTCCAAAAAGCCAACGCATTTGAACCTTATGCAGTAGAAGACGGTCGTCTTGTGACAGGACAAAACCCAGCTTCAGGAGGTCCTGTGGCAGATCTTGTCATCAAACAACTTCTAAAATAATTTTTTAGCGCAACGAACGATCTTATGCTTAATTGGAGCTGTATTCAACGGCTCACTTCGTGTACAGTACTGCTAAAAGGTTTGTACTAAAAGCTTTTCAGGTCAAAATATACACAAAAACAACCGATGATCAGTCAGTTGTTTTTGTGTCATATACTTGAATGAATTAGGCAACCATTTTTAGCATATCTAATAACTTTTTCCTGTTTAAAATGTATCTTTTATTGTTACTTAGTAAGGTCCTCGAATATGCTGCTCAACTTCTGATTTATAAAATGCAGCCAGATTTTTCAATTCCTCGGCTGTGAATTTAGGCTCATGTATAGCCTCTAGATTTTTCTCTACTTGCTCAACAGTTTTAAATCCAGGTATTACAGTTGTTACCTCTTCTTGATCTAGTATCCAGCGAAGCGCAGCACTCGAAAGATGCTTACGACCATCTTTAATCCAAGATAGGTTTTGAGCCAGTTCGACTCCCTTCTCGAATTCAATCCCACCAAACGTTTCACCAACATTAAATGAATTCCCATCACGATTAAAATTCCGGTGGTCGTCTTTTTCAAACGTGTGCGTGTTTATAAATTTGCCTGTTAAAAGTCCACTTGCCAAAGGAACTCTCGCAATAATTCCCACTCCTCGCTCCTTTGCCTTCGGTAATAGTGTCTCAAGGGGCTTTTGTCTAAGAAGATTAAAGATAACCTGCAGTGCCTTCACATTCGGATTTTCTAAACATAATAGACCTTCCTCTATGGTTTCAACACTTACTCCATAATTTCGTATCTTTCCTTCAGCTTGAAGCTGATCAAGTACAGCAAACACTTCTCCATTCTTAAGAATGTCAAGAGGTGGACAATGAATCTGGTATAAATCCAAGCGCTCCCTATTTAAACGTTTCAGGCTATTTTCGCAATATGAACGCACTTGCTCAGCGGAATACGTATCAGGTGAAAAGATATCCCCTGCTCGACAAAATTTTGTGGCAATATAGACATCATCTTCTTTCCCCTTCGTTGCTTGTGCAAGAAGCTCTTCGCTATGACCGTCCCCATATACATCAGCCGTATCAAAAAAATTCACACCATGATCCATTGCTGTTTCAAGCGCTTTCAAAGATTCTTTGTCATTCGTCTTTCCCCACGATCCACCTATTGCCCAAGTTCCAAAGCTTAGCTGACTAATCTTTAAATCAGTGTCTCCCAATTGTCTATATTGCAATTCCCTCAGCTCCTTCTTAACGTTTTACTTAGTTTAAACGTTATCTAACTATTTGCATAATATTAGGTGTTTTAAAAATAGCCTCCTACGTCTTAGCTAGACACTAACTTAGACTTTCGTGTATGCAAAATACGATAACTATATAGAAACTGCCTTCGTTTAACAAGTTTTTTTGAAATAAAACCTATTTCGAAGGGATAGAACAAACGACTCTAGCTAATGATTGAGCTTGCCATTTTCATCGTTAGTATGGGAAAAGGTCTTCCTCTATCATCGTGTTCAGAACGATGAATTTGTTTAAATCCCATATGTTTATAAAACTGAACCGCATGGGTATTTTGTTCATTAACGTCTACTACTGTAGCATGTAACGTTTCAACTGCATAAGACAGCAATTTCTTTCCTATTCCTTCTCCCATTACTGCGGAATCAATAAATAGCATCTCTATTTTTTTATTATCAACACCAATAAAACCTACAACCTGACTATTCTTATAAAAACAAAGAAGATGTTCTACGCTTCTTATGCCTAACAGAACATCAGGTCTAATTTGTTCTATATCTGAAGACGATAAAAAGCTGTGTGTTTCGTTAACACCAGATTCCCATATTTGTAGCAGTTTAGTTTCTCGATTACGATTCAATTGATCTATTGGCTTAATACCGTTCACTTCTATCCATCCCTTTCTTTGGCTATACATGTGTACGATCGTTTTTTGCTTATTATATCCTATTGTCACCCTCATTTACACAGATGGATCAAGTTAATCAACAATTTGACTAGTACGATTTTATAAGCTATTATGAAACAACTAAATGAAGGAGGGATTATAGATGATCGTAATTATCCGCGCATTGAACAGCTAACTTTATAGTTCAGTGGCTCTGGATTACATTTCAGAGTTTAGCGGAAATTGTCTGTCCATTTATATCTCTTAATCGATTATTGAAGAGTGTGGTGGTCTATCCTCCATGCTCTTTTTTATATACATTGACTTTCCTCCCCTCTAAAATGAACGTCTTAGAGACACTGTTCTATTTCTTTTTATGATGAAGATAAAGGAATAAATGAGGAGTGAATGAATAATGAAACAAACCAAATCAACACCAAGAGTCTGGTTTATCACCGGTGCAAGTAGCGGATTAGGACTTGAATTTACGAAAGCAGCACTTAGCTCAGGAGATAAAGTAGTCGGAGTTGCTCGAAATATAGCCCCATTAACAGAATTGGAAAAAAGGTATAAAACTACCTTTAAATCTGTTAAGTTGGATATCACTGAACGGGTATCTGTTTTTGAGGTTGTTGAAGAAGCCATTAATCATTTTGGTAAACTTGATGTAGTGGTAAACAATGCCGGTAACATGGTATTGGGAATGGTTGAAGAATTTACTGAGGGTGACATTAAACAACAAATCGAAACTAATTTTTATGGTGCCGTTTGGGTTAGCCAAGCTGTTTTACCTCACCTAAGAAAACAAAAGTCTGGTCACATTATACAAATATCGAGTATAGGAGGCATTCTTGCTGGCCCAATGACTGGAATCTACAGTGCAAGTAAGTTCGCATTAGAAGGTTTTAGTGAAGCATTAGCACAAGAGGTCTCTCATTTTGGGGTTCATGTATCTATTGTAGAGCCAGGCGGATATTGGACAAATTTATATACAAACATGCAGTTCACTACTATACATGAAGGATATAATCCTGTTCGAGAATTTTTAGAAACACAAAACGATGAAAGTAAAGATAGCCACCCTAAGGAAGCCGCCACTGCATTACTAAAACTGATTCATAACGAGAAGCCACCTTTAAGACTCATTTTAGGGAGTCACGTCTTTGATGCAGCCATTGAACATGAATTGAGTAAAGTAAAGACATGGAAAGATTGGGAAACGGTAAGTCGTTCTGCTGAAAAAGCCATTCCACACCCAGAGAATTAAAAGAACTACAACTAAGAGGACATTTCAATTTAGAAATGTCCTCTGCTTTATTTAAACAAACGTAAAGGACAGCGCAAATCTTCAACTAAACTTTGTCATCTACAAGTCCTCATGTTCCATTTGTCAACTTCTGAATAAAGCCTATGCTTGAACGTTCGATTCTTGGAAAAGCTTAACGTGGTCTATACTTGGAAGTTTACGCAATGCAGAACTACTTAACCAAGAAAGGCTAAATAGCATCATGGAAACCCCACAGATGAGAATGGGTATTTCTGTTGCAAACATCTCCCCTAGCATTCCACCTATTAAAGCCCCAATGGGCATTCCTAAAGCAGCTGCGCTCGTTATCAGGGTTATCACTCTACCAATAAAAGTGACTTCGACTTGTCTTTGTATTGATGAAAAGACAAGAATGTTTATTATGCCGATTGAAATAGCTCCAATGCTAAACAAAATCATGGAGAACACAAGTGGGAGAAGCGCCGTTCCAATCCACATCACACCTGTGCCGAAAAAAGAAAAGATGATTAATTTACCGAAATCTATTTGTTTTAATTTAGAAGCGAGAATCGTTCCAATCATAATTCCAATCGACATAGCCGCTAAATAAAACCCATAAGAAGCTTCTATCCCACTACCTTTCATAAGAGAAAACGCGGGTAAATTAGTCGTCATAATCACCATAGCCAGGTTAATAAAAACAATTGAAACAATCATCTTAGGAATAAGAGAGTTTCCAATATAAGTGAAGCCAGCTTTTAAATCAATAAAGTACGTACGAACTGCAGAACCTACGGATGTAGAAGGATCTCTCTTTACGTCTGGTTGTAAGAAGTTAAAAAAAGAATAGGCTATCGTGACCAGTATGAGACATGTAGCTGTGATGATGATAGCTGGAATGGTTCCTGTAAATGTAATAAGAATTCCAGCGCCTGCGAGAAACGCAATATCCATTGCTTCTCGAATGGTTTGCAAAAAGGAGTTAGCGGCTATCACATTATCTTTACCCACAATGATAGGCAGGATTGTTGATTCAATTGGATACGTAAATTGCGTAAATAGAGCTGTTATAAACAATAAACCAATTACGTACCATACATGTAGACCAACTGTGTAGTGCAATATAGGGATTGTAAAAAGGATAAGCGCTTTTAGTAGATTACTATAAACCAACCCGTTCTTGTACTTAAAATAGTTAGCCAACGGTGCAATTAAAAAAGATAGTACACCTGCTGAGGTGATCGCAAATAAAGCAAAACCAGAATACAGAACGCTACCACTCAAACTCAACACTAGTAACATTCCGGCTATTGCGTATACACCACTTCCTAGCGCATTGATGAAAACACCCATCATTAAAAGGATAAAATTCCTTTCTAACATAAACGACTCAAATTTTACCTTCATTTGTACCCTCCATTCAGACAATTCACTAAGTATTTCGTCAAAATAGGTCTTTTTATTTAAATACAAACCAAAAACTTTACTATTTGCCAAATTTATTTGATATAATTCCATTTACATAGCTATACAAAATGTGTGTGTAAGCGACTGTAATTGGATGGGGATACGTTTTTATTGCAAATGTTAACGTATATTATCTACTTCCTAATAACGCCCCCTATTTTTAATAAATAGATCGAATAAATAATTTATTGAAATGAGGGAACAAATGAGTATATACATAGGTGAAAAAATTAGACATTTAAGGATCTATAAAAAACTTTCTCAATCAGAATTAGTAGAAGGCATTTGTTCAGTTGCCTATTTAAGTCGAATTGAAAATGGAAAGACGAAGCCATCAAAACAATTTCTAGATAAGATTTCGAAAAGGTTAGACGTCTCTATCGAAATAATGGATCATAACAGTTCGACTAGTCTACAAGACAAGATTGTAACTGTACTCAATAAAGTAGAGGAAGAATCTAAATCGTTATCGAACGAAGAGGAAGCTCTCCTTAGAATGTCTCTATTAGAATTTCTTCAACCTTCTCTCCTCATTAGAGTGTTTTCAGTCTTATTAAATCATTCAATGACAAAAGGTGAAATGAATGATGCAGACACTATTTATCGTTCTAACATAAACTTAATTGATGTAAAAGATAACACCGAGTTTAAAGACCTTAACGAACAACAGATTTATTTTAGGCTTCATAATATATTAGGGAAGTATTTTTACTCCAAACAGAATTTCTCCCAAGCCCATTACCATTATTCAATATCAGAAAATTTAAACGTCGATAACACAACTATTGAAAGTGCCAAACTCTATTATAATATTAGCTTAGTCAAACAACGAATAATGGAAGACAAATCAGTAGCCCTCTACTATTGTAAGAAATCTTATGATCTTTTCCTAAAATTAGGTGATACCGAAAACATAGTAAATGTATTGGTAACCCTTGGCGTTCAATATCATTTGCTTTCACAATACGACAAATCACTACGGACTTTACAAGAGACTGAACGATATTTAGCTGACTTAAATGTAAAAAATAAGAATCGTTTATTAACAATGATCACGTATAATATTGGTAAAGTGTTTCAAAAGCTCGAGAAATATGACGAAGCCATTGTTTATTACAATAAAAGTTTAGCTAACCTCGAAAGTGATGTTAGTAAAGTATACGTTCTGAAAGGCTTATTAGAAATAAAACTCTTAAAAAAAGAATGGACAGAAGTCAAAGACCTCCTAGATACATGCTTACATTTGGTCAATCAACACCAAATGAGTTATTTAGACATTGAATTACATGTCATTAAAGCCATTGTTTTTAAACAAAGAGGTGATTTTCTTAACTACGAAAAATTATTAAAACGTACGATTGAACGTGCTGAAAAAGATAGCCATTCCATACTAATAAAGAAAATGGCGGAAGAATTAGCTCATTACTACTTTGATTTAAAATTTTACAAAAAATCTTCCGAGTATTACTTAATGGCACTTAACCATTCTTCTAGTGTGTAAATGGTGAAATGTTGTCCAAGCTACCTGTACCTGTCTTGGTAGTCCTTATGAATAGTGGTAAACGTACCTATTATTAAACAACTTCTAAAGAGCAATCGTAGCTGCCTACACGATCAATGAGATCTTTTCTTAAATAAAGAAACCCTTGAACATTCGTAATGACCTTTTGTTTTTTTAATTCATTTAAGAGTTTCGTAACCGTTACCCTACTAGAGAGGATCAAACTGGATATATGTTCGTGGGTCAACGGAATGTTTAGAATGTAATACTGGTTTTCAATTTCGCCAAACTCTTTGGACAAGAATTGCAATAAATACACCAACCTATTTTTCACAAATTTCTTTCTTTTAATGTGATTAATCATTTCTGTTCTCATTGTTGTGGTAGCCACTTTATTCAGTAGATAGTATTTCTCCTCTATTCTGTGGAGAGAATCCCAATTGTATAAAATTAACTGTGCCTTTTCTTTATTCGTTCTAAACTCATATACACTATTGATGCTAGGATCTGGCAGTCTTACAGCATCGTCTGGCTTTAAAACATTAATGAGTATTTCTACCCCATCATTGTGTAATTCCCATAATTGCAAAGTTCCTTCTTGTAGATAATAGACATACCCTGGCTCCATACTGACAATTTGATAGTCACTTAAAAGAATTTCTTTACACTCATTTAACATGTTCAACTCCACCTTTTTTTTTAATCCAATGAAGTAGTCTAAGGTTGAAATTAGTATTAAGTAATGGGAAGGTAATGACTTCTGGATGTTCGATCGAAATGCTTTCGCAATTAAGATCACCATGTAGATGGATTAATTCATTCAATTGATCAGACAGTTTTTCATTCACAGAACATTGATTAGGACTGTCAGTTAAAAAGCTAATAAGTAAAGAACCCTTGAGGTTTAATCTTTCTTGAATGACTGTCAGACTCTCAAAAAAACGCTTATAATCCTCTCTCCCAAACAAGTAAACAAATTCATTCTTCAGGACATTTACATAATATACCCCAGCAGATTCCATGCGGTTAATCACATTATTTTCTGTAGCAACAATTATAGGTAACCCGCATTCTTCTTTTCTAAGAGACCTTAAGACATCAAATATGATTTGACTTAATACATCCTTATCAATCGTGTAGTCAATCAACTTCACTTGGTTTTGTTGATGTTCTTTAAAAATCACGCATGGAGTAGAAATAGGGTGCTTATTGCATACTTTTTGCGTTAGTTCACTTGTTGCTACTAAAAACTGTTGATGGTTCATAATTAAACTAAAGGACCCTCTGGATCACCGAATGGACCTGGTTGATATTCATCAGAAGCTACATCAAGAGTTGATCCTCCAGCTACTAACAAAAAGCTTACCATTACACTAAACATGAATTTTTTCATCATAATCGCTCTCCTTTATTAGTTGGTACATGAATTGTATCTTTAAATTCTGATTAATAAGAAGAGGTTAAATTGTTGTAAATTAAACACACGTAAAGTGCTTTTATGAAGGCTTTAATTAACCACTCACACAAGTAGACTAACAGCTAGTTAAGTTTTTAAACTTATAGACCAATGGTAAGAGAAAAAGGACTCTTACACATAAAAAAATACCGTCTGGAACTGGTCTAATCTGCTTCCAATCCCTTGACGGCTTGCTTACAATAATCTATTTTATTGTCAATACACCTCTATGTCACGGAGGCCTTATTCAGACTTTGCACTGGATAATCTGACAATTCCTTTTCCGAAAAATTTAACCGAGCGATCACGTAATTCATGTAGAAGCGATCCATATTGGTTAAACCTAAAAGTAACAACTTTTTGTATAAAGCATTTGTGACCCATCTGTTAGCAATTAGAACCTCATTGTATAAATAAAGATGCATATTCTCTTTTGCAAAAGTAACTTGATGTCTTTTGGAAGCATATTCAATCTTTTCATCAATATGAGAACGATCAAAAGGCATATAGAAGTTAAGATCTTTCCTTTCTATTAAAGGGCGTAATTTATAAAAGAAACCGAGTAAATTCTCCGTTAATGCTGTTGGAGACAGATCGAAATGCAATAAGCCCTCCTTCGAATCGCTTTCAAACCTCCGTTGAAAATCGTTTTCTACTAGTTCTTTGTCCTGAGCATTTAAACGATTAATAAACGCAACATAGTGTGAGAGGTGACAATTATAAGCTTGATGTTCAACAACATAAGTCTCTGGTTGTTCATATTCTTTCATTTTATGATGAAACTTCATTATTTCAGCAATAATTGGATGCAAAGCATTTTCTTCAAAGTAATGTTCGCTAAAATAATGATCGAAAATTTTATTCGACTCTTTAAACAATTCATCTTCTAATTCCTCATTAAAAATAAGAACCTCTTCTTTAACGATAACTTCGTTCTTAAAAATAGGATTAAACGGGTGAGCATTTCTTAATATAGTTGCTGTAGATTGATAGTTTCTACTAAATTCAGCCTCATCAAAACTTGTTAAAGAACCATTCACGCCTTCTTTAAGCTCTTTTAACATCCACGATAAATCGCTGCGACTAATCGTGCCTCTAAGGTGCAAGTGATAGCCATTTTCCCACCCTTTATCAATCATAAAGTTGTAATTCTTTATAAGTTTTTTTATGGTAGCTTTTAATTCTTGAGATGGTTCTACCACATAACATTTAATACTATAATGCTCCATTTTTTAATACTCCTTCCTGAAGGTAATAGCGAATGTTTGAAAATGAGAACCTCATATATTGATTGGTTTCTATTTCTAGTTCTCTCTTAAAAGGAAAATGACGATTCATGGCCATATGAACGATGCTTTGTACAACGTAAAACAAGTAATCATCTGATAACAGTTGGCTTTTAGCTGCTATCAACAAGTCTGCTGCTAACTGATTGTATTCAATTAGCAGTGGATGTGATGTTTCATTGTAATCCTTTAACGCTTGTAACACGATTCCACGGTAATTCGTGCGTTTTTTTGCAAATGGTTTAACATATTTGCTCTCTTTCTCTATACTGTTTTCAATGTACTTGAACAATAGATTTGTATCTTTCCCAAGCAATCCATATAATACATAGCTAGAAAGATACAATGCACTTTCACTTTCATTGTAAGGTGAGTAAGCTTGTTTCAATACATTCATTACTTTTGTTTCAACTGAAAACAATTTATACACGAGATGGTACAGTCCATTTCCACCATATCTGTTTACTTCAGGCCGAAACAACGTTTTTTGGAAATCGTATAAACACCCTGATGAAAGCATTGATGATAAGATTTCTTCCCATTTACTCTCTTTTTCGAGATTTTTTTTGTATCGTACACGCATATGTTCTTTTTTATTCTCATCAATATAATTCACAATAAATACATCTTCTAACAGGTGATCTTTTTCATTCAATGCCAAAATCATGTTTTCCACTTTTTCTCTTTTACCACTTCTGTAGTACAAATGATAAGAATTTATACAAGGATCTATTTTTTCTTCTAATTTTTGTGCATGTACGATTTGCTTCGTATCGAGATCAAATGTTCCTTGATTTTGGTTATACTGTTTTGATGAGTAGATCCAATCGCTGACTTCTTCAGTCGATTCATCTAATTCCGGCGCTTCCATCAGTACAAGCTGATCCTTCTTGTTTATACAACTTTCCAAAAATAACATAGCCTCCTCATTATTGAGAGGAACAGGAAGCGTTTTATCTCCCTCCAAAAAATAAATATAATTATTTTGATTCAAGTTGTATTTATTCAAGAGGTCGTTAATCTTCTTTACTCTTTCCATCTTCGTACTTTCATGCTCAAATTTAATATTCATTCTAGCAGGTGACACAATGAGACTTTTGTATTCAATCCTGGGGATATATTCCAAATAAGAGAGATTTTCGATAGGAAAGTTATTCGGGTACTCGAAACAGTACCTAGAAAATTCACTTAGAAAGACTAAAGCAGGATGTTCATTAAAGTTCCGATAACTGAACAAATGAGTTGATACAGGATAAATTATTTGATCTTTGTGGATCATATGAAGGCGATTCTTATGGGCAACCATATCAATTTCATTCAAGGGAATTCTCCCTTTTAATTGATCAGTGTGACCGATGCAATCGATAAACGTATTGCTCTCAGATCGATAAGTTAAACCGACATCTTTAAAATAATTGCTAATATAGCTTATTTCTGAATAGCCGTGGGAATTCTCTCCTTTACTTTCCTTACAAGACGAAAAGCGGCCTGTAAAAGAATAACGAGGGAAAGAAAACGCGTTTGGAGGTAAAAGAAATCCAGCTTTACTCTCCACAATCTTGCAATCAAATGAAATAGGAACCCTGCCGTTCCCTTTTCTCCCGTATAATGCTTTAATCGATAAAAAGTCTTCTTCAGTCAGGGTAAGCATTGGTTTATCGCTTCCTATATGCCACTGCATTATCTTGTTCAGGACGTATTCTTCTATTTTTTTATTTTTATCATCAAAAGACAGGTGCTGCATAAACCCAAGCCCAGCGTCTTTATTTATCATCTCAAGTAAAGGAACCCTAGTGTAAAAACCATATTTCCCTATAAATTTATTGTAATAGTTGTTCCAGTCAATTCCTTGATGTTTATCGAAAAACGTCATTAATTCTAGGGATTCTCCGTTATCAAGGGCATGTTTAATTTGTTCTTTATTCTCCAAACGATCGTATATAGACAAATCAATAAGTAAGTACGAGGAACTTTTGCACAATGCCGCCATTTTCGAAATTAACTCTTTGTATACGTCTATCCCTTTGCCAACTTCCAATTCCCTATATTTATGTACTAATTCTTTAATCGTTTTTATAGATGAAACTAAATCAACATCGTAGTTACTATAGTTTAAAAGGTTTTCTAAAAAAGCATCAGCATCTCTATTGACAGAATAAGTAGAAAGTTCAGTTTTTATAACATCTGATTTTAGTAGCTCTTTTATAACTCCTAGCACTAGAGCTCTTTGAGTATCGTCTTGATATTGATCTAATAGTGTCTGACTATAAATAGTTGATCTTAAGGAGTCGAACAAGTCTTTCAAGAAACTGGAACTGTCTAAATAGATGTAGGCCGTGTTTTCTTTTGAAAACTTCTCTAACAAAAACTGTTGATCTTTCTCGTATAGTTTTGGATTTAACGTCAGTTTTATGTTGGAAAACGTAAGAATAGAATTTTCGAGTTTTCTTATTACATTTTGTTCCCATTCCAAAGATATACTTACCTGTTTTAATTCGGTCCGTCCATGAAAACGGTCACTGTCATTCATACAGATTCCTGAGTTAATACGGTTAGGCTGCGGTCTCGCCGCCATTCTTAATAAATAGTTCACTACGGTTTTTTTTGTTTTTTTATCGATCTTTCTATCTTCATCAACAATTTTTTTTAACTTGTTGTATAAGGGAGTACTATTCAATAAGATCCTTTCTAAGAAAGCCGAGTCTCTTATCACTTCATGCAAATACTCATCTTCTTCTTCAGTAAACAATTTGCGCACAGCAGAGAATTTTAATGCGGCTTTTCTTTTAATCATACGTACTCCTCCTTATGAGTTAAATCCAATTGTTCATTTCTTTTTCCCATTTTTTAACGTATTATTTATAACGTATACGAATATAAAATAATTGTGTGGCGTGGATCTAAGCACACCACACAACCTTTTTAGAAAATAGATCCAAGCTTAGTTTGCTAGTTCTGGTCGAATAATTACTGATGCATAAATGGATGCTTCCATCTCTTGCATAACTGTTGATGACTTAACGCTATAGTCTTCTAATTTCACATTGATATCATTTGAATTGATTACTTTTTTGTTTTCCATGTTAGGACAACTCCTCTTTTTTGGGGTTTTGATTTTAAAGGCTGGTCATGCTCATGCAAATTTAGTTGGCTAGCTCTGGTCGAATAATTACTGAAGCGTAAATGGATGCTTCCATTTCTTGCATAACTGTTGATGATTTAACGCTATAGTCTTCTAATTTCACATTGATATCATTTGAATTGATTACTTTTTTGTTTTCCATGTTAGGGCAACTCCTCTTTTTTGGGGTTTTTGATTTTAAAGGCTGGTCATGCTCATGCAAATTTAGTTGGCTAGCTCTGGTCGAATAATTACTGATGCATAGATGGATGCTTCCATTTCTTGCATAACTGTTGATGATTTAACGCTATAGTCTTCTAATTTCACATTGATATCATTTGAATTGATTACTTTTTTGTTTTCCATGTTAGGGCAACTCCTCTTTTTTGGGGTTTTTGATTTTAAAGGCTGGTCATGCTCATGCAAATTTAGTTGGCTAGCTCTGGTCGAATAATTACTGATGCATAGATGGATGCTTCCATTTCTTGCATAACTGTTGATGATTTAACGCTATAGTCTTCTAATTTCACATTGATATCATTTGAATTGATTACTTTTTTGTTTTCCATGTTAGGGCCTCCTCTCTTGGTTTCTTCTTTTCTTCTTCATTAGAATACAATGTATACTAGTTTAAGAATGTATTATAAAATACATTTTCTAATTTTTTAGATAATTATTTTTCAAATCGAATGCAGTCTTTGTTTTTCCTGTTACATTTGCCGTTTTCAATACGTATTGCAGCTCAAATGTAACAAAAAAAGGATGCTAATGAAGAGAGAAGCCACTCGAACTCTTCTTTACAAAGGTTTTTCTCTTCAAGCGAATATCGAAAAGATAAAGGCATATTTTATTAATAATCTTACTAACATTCTGTGTTATGGTGGGAGTATTCAATAAAGGAGGTAATTCCATGTTTTATAAACCGCTTTTTGAAAATGATGTACCATTTGTATTCTCCAAGGCTTAATGGGGAGAATACAAATGAGAAATACCACTCTCCGTTAGGCTCAAATCAATGAGTCAAACTATTCGGAGGGTAAAAAATGAAAAAATCACTATCAGGTTCTTTATTTCTTATACTTGCATCAAGCATTTGGGGCGGAATGTATGTTGTTGTAAAACTATTAGTAGCCGTCATTCCACCACTAGAGCTTGTATGGTTGAGATATCTCATCGCACTTGTGGCATTGGTCATTATTGGCTTGATATCCAAACAGAAATGGAGAATCAAAAAAAATCACTTGCTTATTATTTTATTGATTGCAGTGATAGGATATGTCATTTCGATTGTCGCTCAAGAAACAGGTACGATGCTCTCGACTGCTCAAATGGGCGCTATTATTACTGCGACAACCCCAGCTTTTATGGTTGTTTTTGCTAGCCTCATTTTAAAGGAACGATTAACAGTAAAAAAAGCAATTTCTGTTTTGTTAGCAACTATAGGGGTTATTACTATTGTAGGGATAGATCGTATTGAGTTTTCTAGTATGATTGGTGGTTTAACATTAGTCTTAGCAGCATTAACATGGGCGCTAATGTCAGTCTTAATTAAACTGTTACCAAGTCATTACTCACAAATAGTTGTAACAACATATGCTACGCTAATAGCAGTGGTAGTCCTAACGCCAATTGTTTTGCCTACACTACATGAACTAGATTTCCACGTTTTTAAAGACCCAGTTATTCTCGGTGGTCTTTTATATTTAGGAGTTATTTCGACATCAATAGCGTTTTTATTATGGAATCGCGGATTACACCTATTAAATGCTTCAAGTGGAGGAATTTTCTTTTTCTTTCAACCAGTAGTTGGAGCGTTATTAGGATGGTTCCTATTAGGGGAAACGATCAGCATTACATTTTGGATAGGTTGCTTATTCATTTTGGTTGGTGTCATGCTAGTGCTAAAAGACAAGGATCATGAAAAAGGTTAGATTAATTAAGGAAAAAACAAGAGAGGAACGAGTCTCTCTTGTTTTTTATTGTTCCCGGTTTAGCGATATAAAATTAAAAAGCCTTAGACTTAATGTCGATATTGCTTATCGTTGTAGCTATTCTCCCTCCTCTTGGCTTAAAACATCGATAACGAATATTGCCTGGACATCATTTCTAACAACCGAATGCCCGCAATTGAATTTCCCTTATCATCTAAGGATGGACCAAATATGCCAATGCCACATTTTTTAGGAATTGAACCCATAATCCCTCCTGCTACTCCACTTTTTGCTGGAATACCGACATTAATCGCAAACTCCCCCGATGCATTATACATTCCACATGTCACCATAAACGTTTTACAAATACGGGCGACATCTACAGGGATAATTTGTTCATCTGTTTCGGGGTTACGTCCATCCATCGCCAACACACAGCCGATTCTTGCTAAATCGTTGCAATTCATTTCGATTGCGCATTGCTTCGTATAAAGATCCATTAAGCCTTCAATGTTTTCTGTAATGACATCATGCTGTTTCATGAAGAACGCAAGCGCGCGATTTAAATCCGCTGTGTCATACTCAGATTTGGCAATTTCTTCATTGTACGATATGGTCTCGTTGCTTGATAAGCAACGAATAAATTCAAGCAACCGTTCAAAACGATGACCAACAGATTCTCCTTTTATCATATGAGTAACGGCAAGGGCGCCTGCATTGATCATCGGATTTAACGGTTTAGACGGCTTATTTGTTTCCAACTTCGCAATTGAATTAAACGGATCTCCTGTCGGCTCTTTTCCGACACGTTGGAACACATACTCTTCTCCATGATCAATTAACGCAAGGGCTAAGGCTAGCACCTTTGAGATGCTTTGCAAAGTAAAATTCTCACTTGTATCCCCTGCAGAATAGAGCCGCCCATCTGGATAGAATAATGCTACAGACAATTTGTTCTGTTCTGCTTTGGCAAGTGCTGGTATATAGTCTGCTACGTTTCCATCCTCAATTACCTCTCTTGCTTGATTCACTAATAACTGTAATTCATCATTCGATTGGCACAGCATCGCAACCACTCCCTCTTTCTCTATATCATTTCACCTATTTTATCCGCTATCCCACGAAAAGCTTGATTTGAAACATCCAAGACCTTTCCTCCGCTACTTTTCAATCTGTTAAGACAGTTTTACGTAATCTTTAACAGCTCTTAACTAGTTATGGGACCTCTTCTGCCATAAACTAGAGATAAGAAATCTCTTAGGAGTGAAGATCATGTATACAGCAGAAGATTTACAAGCAGTTGAAGAACGTGCGCAACAGTTTTTGCCAACCGCTACAAGCGAATTATCTGCATACTTGCGCGCTATTGAAGAATATGTTCGTAAAAAGCGTAACGTACTTCCTTTTGAACAAGCAGAACATCTCGAGACACAGCTACTCGTCCATTATGGCCTTGAATAAACGGCCTATACATACTTCTCTATAAGGAGGCCTATACTTGGAAAGTCTATTTTCAACCATCCTTATTGGCCTCTTCTTATTAAGTCCCATTCTTCTGCTCTATTTAGGCAAGAAAAAAACAGCATGTGTACATATACTCGTTTTTCTGCCATTTCTTTATTTCTGGACTAAAGTAATGGCACATATAGGGGAAAGGGCCATTGTGAATGCTGAAACGATTATATGGACCAGTCTTCTCTACTTGTTAAGTGGATTTGCCATCATGGCCATCTACCTGTTAGTCAAAAAATGGACTACCTCCACACATTATTTCTTTTGATTAGTGAGCATCACTTCTCTTCTATTATCTCTACTATTCCTTTTCCGTTCCGATTTTTATACCATTCTTGGCTCTTTACCCATCTTTTTTGTGCCACTCTTTGTTCTGTTCACCAGCATCATTTTCTTATACAACTATGAAAACAGCTAAATCCTATTGTGTTATGCAGCACAACACACCTACGCCTTCTCTCCTCTTAGAAACATCGTTCTACTTCCTTCACTTTCATGCTAAACTTATAAAGAGCCTGTATGTAGAAGGGAATGAACACGATGCCAATGATTCATGCTGAGGGCTATCACAGCTTCCGTGCGGAACAAGGGAAGAAACTTGTTCTTGCTCTAGAGGATAACGGCGTTGATATCCTTCACCGCTGTGGCGGGAAAGCACGCTGTACGACGTGTCTCTGTGAAATTGTTGACGGTGATGCTGGTCCAATTGGCGAATTAGAAGCTGCTGCCCGAGAGAAAAAAGGGATTACAGCCGAACATTTACGCCTATCCTGCCAAATTCGTATTGAGAAAGATTTAAAAGTGAAGCCTTTGCGAACAGCAACAAGCGAACAAATGGACCCTGGTACTCGACCAGAGGAATGACACCCAAAACAAGAGCTGATGCTTAGGCATCAGCTCTTGTTGATTAAGTCTTGAACCATCGAGTCAAGTCAAGGAGCCACATGAAACCGCTCTCCTTGTTTTTGATCAATTAATAATGGTTACTAATTCATTCATAAGTCGTTCTTCTTTAAAAATCAATCACGGTTTACACACACTACTGAAACTCTATACTAGAAAATTACCGTTCTTTGTTTTGTGCACGGACTTTTTGATCAACCGTCCTTATCATTTTTTCCGAAATTCTCGATCACATCATATAGTGACAGCCATTCATTTTCTCGATAGACAAAGTATGTCTCAACCATACTATATTTTGAAGGTAAGGCCGTTAAAGTAACATTGTTATGATTTTCCACTACAGAATAAGGCAAAATGGAAATACCCATTCCATTTTTCACACAACCAATGATGGCCTCAATTGATCCGAATTCCATTTTCCGAGTAGTAGTAAGCGCATGGTCATATAAGAATGTTTCTAACAACCGTCGATAGGAACACCCTGTCTTAAAGGTGAGCATACTCTGACCTTCTAACTGTATAAAAGTAGAATCAAGCCTCTCCCCTAAATCCTTTGATGTAAGTAAAACCATTTCTTCTTTGAAGATTGGAAAACCTTTAACGCCTGACTGTTTAACTGGCCCTGCGATAAATCCAGCGTCTATATCATAACTCATTAATTTGTTTAAAACCTGTTCCGTCGTTCCTGTTTCCAAGTTGATCATTACATTAGGATACATACGATAGACCTCCGCTAAAAGAGATGGAAGCCTTATGGCTGCTGTCGTTTCCATTGACCCAATAAATAATTCTTTAAACACTTCTTTCTTGCTCATCATTTCATTTGTTTGTTCCCAGTAATGCAACATCGTAACCGTTCGTTCATACAAAACTTTACCTTCGTTCGTAAGTCTTACACCGTGAGGGGTACGCACGAAAAGATTAGACTGATAATACGCTTCCAACCGTTTCATTTTCATTGTGACATTTGATTGACCGACATTAAAAACTTCAGCAGCTTTCGACATACTACTATGCTTTGATACTTCAACAAATGTTCTTAAATCATCAATTCTCAACTCATGACCCCTCTCTTATCATTTTTTTTGAACTCTAATATGAAATAAAAACATTATTAATGATACCACAAGTAGAGTAAACTGAAGCAATAAAACGTTTTGATAGGTGGGGACACATTTGAATAACAGAGAAACCCTTCGTTTAATCGTTATTGGTTTTTTTAGCCTTACTATCGTCATTGGTATTGGACGATTTCTCTATACCCCGATACTTCCTTATATGGAGGTTGACACAAGCCAATCTTTTTCAGCATTAGGAATGTTAGCAACTTGGAACTATATTGGATATTTTATAGGAGCATTTGTATCCAGAAAAGTCCAGCCTACAAGTAAAGCAGTCATTCTTTTATTATTTATAAATGCCCTAACAACCGTACTAATGGGACTATTTGATGACCATTTCATGTGGATTTTGCTTAGATTTTTATCAGGTATTAGTAGCGGTTTCATTTTCGTATTAGCCACCAATCTTGTTTTAGGCCGTCTAGTTCAACAAAACAAAACTCAATACGCTGGCTATTTATATAGTGGTGTCGGTTTTGGCATTTTGTTAACTGGAACCTTTACACCTTTCACCACCAATTCTGTTAACTGGTCATTTACTTGGCTATTCTTTGGCTTCATTAGTCTACTTTTGACAGTTGTCATCACACTCATAGTAAAAAAGATGGCACACAATAAGACACAGATGACCTTTTCAGTACAGCCTCAGTATAAGTATCAAGGGAAGAAAAAAAAGACTGCCCTTTATTTATCCTATTTGTTTGAGGGGTTTGGATACATTATCTATGCCACTTTCATTACTGGGCTACTGACGCACAATAGCTTTTCTTTAGAAGCCTCTTATGTATGGGCAGTTGTAGGTCTAGGAGCGATTCCATCCTGTATCATCTGGTCTTGGCTTGGAAAGATAATATCAGATTCAAGAGCATTAAAATACGCATACTTTATTCAAATCCTATCAGTCTTCATACCAGTGTTATCACAACATTTACTTTTAATAATCGTTTCAGCATTCCTTTTTGGAGCAACATTTTTAGGAATTATAACTCTTACTATGAGTATAAGTAAGCAATTTAAAGGTAGTAAAAATCTCGTGAGTGGATTAACCGTGATTTACGCTTTCGGGCAAATTATAGGACCTTCTGTTGCCGGTATATTTATTGAGTTCATACATTTCCAATTTTCTTTTCTTTTAGCTGGTTTTGCTTTAGTGCTATCGTTTATCGTAGTAACTGTCTCATTTAGATCCGAGGTTCCTTCTCATTCTGGATTTAAATAAAGATTAAAGAAGAACATCGGCCATAGAACTGGCTTCTATACCTGTGTGAAACCCCCGCAACAATAATAGGCCGAATTAGAAAATAAATACCTGACTATGCACCTTACATTTTTCGTATAACTAAACTTAGCCCACGCCGGAACATTTAAAGGTTACGAATATAAAAAAGCTCAGCTAAAATGTTATTCGATATATCGGTGTTAACCTTTTTTTCTAGTAAATTTAAATAGATAGCGTTTAAAAGTGCCATATAATTTGTTCGTACCCTGTAAAAAGACAATCCAGCTACATTTCTCTCTAGTTCTAATTTCTGTTTCATCCAAACGAATAATTCGTTTAACTCTGTTTGTGTTTCACTTAAAGAAATAATACTTGTTAAAGGAATCGCTATTCTTTCTTGTTCATCATCTATAAATACGTTCCCTTTTAACAAAGGCTCCACCATATTATTTATGGAACTAGACAGTATCTTTCTACCGAACAAAGAGTAATGAACAATTGAATCCAGTAGATCCGCTGTATGCGCAATTGAGTGTGCCCATCCTTTATTTTCTACATAGCCCCGTAGATCTTTTTCATTCACCATCACCTTTAGACTATTATCCGCTAGATCTCTTAACATGTCGTCGTTCACCGTATATCGAGCGTTTAAAATTGCAGCACACACAATAGCTGAGAAAGACCTTTTAAAAACAGAATCAGTCTCTTTTTCACCTAATCCTTTTAACAAATTACTGTTGCAAACCTCTAGTATAAAGTTGACTTGATTGCGCTCTAATTGTTTATTACTAATCCATTTATGAAAAGTACCGTATATCAGATCATCTCTTAAAACCGAATCAGTATTTCCAATTGAATGTAACATGGTAGTAATTAATTCATTTGAAATTGTTATTGTCGAATTTGATAATACATCTTTTAAATTAGAATACGTTTCCTCCATTATTTCTTCACTCACCTTTATCATTTTATTTAAGCCATCATGTCATTTGGTTGTCTTCTGCTCGTACAAAAAACACAGAATCCTGCAAAGGAGCTGTGTTTTTCACTTTATTTCCCTGTTTCTTTAAATGCTTTTATCCTTAAACCAATCTCATCACGGACACGTTGAAAGACTGCCCATCTTTCTTCTTCGGAACCTTCTGCTTTAGCAGGATCATCAAATCCCCAATGAGCACGCTTTACGTGAGGTGGAGTCATTGGACATTTGTCAGCCGCATCTCCACATAATGTTACAACGAAGTCTGCGTTGTTAAGCAATGTATTATCAATCATGTCTGACGTTTGGTTGGAAATGTCAACCTCTACTTCCTCCATTGCTTTAACAGCATTTGGATTTAAACCATGCGCTTCAATGCCTGCGCTATATACATCCCATTCATCTTGCAAATAATACTTTGCCCACCCTTCTGCCATTTGCGAGCGGCATGAGTTTCCAGTACATAAAAAGTAGATTGTTTTTTTCATGCTTCATTCTCCTTTAGTAAATGATTAATAGCCATATATATAAGCCAAGTAAGGTAAGGAATAGAACAGGAATCGTAATAATGATACCTGTCTTGAAATACGTTCCCCATGAAATTTTTACACCTTTTTTAGAAAGCACATGTAACCAAAGCAACGTAGCAAGTGAACCAATTGGGGTAATTTTCGGCCCTAAGTCCGCGCCAATAACATTGGCATAAATTAAGGCTTCTTTCGTCAATCCAGTCGTTCCTGATTCACCTATTGCAATGGCATTAATTAAAACCGTCGGCAAGTTGTTCATAATGGATGAAAGAATAGCGGCTATAAACCCCATTCCCATTGTCGCAACAAAAAGCCCTTGATCCGCTATGATAAAGATAGCATCTGCTAATACATCCGTTAACCCGACATTGCGTAGTCCATAAACCACGACATACATTCCAATGGAAAAAAAAACGATATTCCATGGAGCCCCTTTTAGGACAGCTGTTGTATTTACGGCAGAGCTCGTTCTAGAAATAAGTAAGAATAACATAGCAATGACACCAGCAACAATCGATACTGGAATTTCAACGAATTCACTGCCCATATACCCAACAAGAAGTAATCCTAATACCACCCAAGAGAGGCGAAAGATTCTTCGATCTTTAATCGCCAACATCGGCTCTTTTAGTTGAGCGTAATCATACCGCCTCGGGATGCTCTTTCTAAAATAAAGAAGCAAGACAATAATACTTGCGATTAGAGCAAAAAGGTTTGGCACGATCATATGGGTGGCATATTCAATAAAGCCAATACCAAAATAATCAGCTGAAACAATATTGACTAAATTACTCACGACAAGTGGAAGTGACGTTGTGTCAGCAATAAATCCACTTGCAATAATAAATGGAAATACCATCTTTTCATTAAAATTTAACGAACGAACCATTGCTAATACAATAGGCGTTAAAATTAGTGCAGCCCCATCGTTGGCAAAAAAAGCGGCAACAACCGAACCTAGTAAACAGACATAAATAAACATAAGAACGGCATTTCCTTTAGCGACCCTCGCCATATGTAGAGCTGACCATTCGAAAAAGCCAATCTCGTCTAAAATGAGCGAGATAATAATGACGGCAATGAACGTAAGTGTTGCGTTCCAAACAATTCCTGTTACATCAATCACATCAGTAAAATGAACCACACCAAGTAAAAGAGCAAGTACGGCTCCCCCACAAGCTGACCATCCAATGTTCAAGTTTTTTGGTTGCCAAATAACAAACACTAATGTTACAACAAAGATCAACGAAGCTATGATCACATCTACCATTTTCTAATCCCCTTTAACAACTCGCAAGCCCTTCTTTTTCTAAAGCTTGAAGATAGCGTTCATCTTGATCGTCACTATATTGAAGAAGATCACGGACCACAGGAAAATAAGTAGAGGTCGTATTGAGAGTAAAATAACGCCATTGCTCTCTTCTTTCTTCTGTTAGTACCCCTAAATCTTTTAATTTCCGTAAATGCTGACTTACAGCTGGTTGACTGAGCCCAAGCATTTCAACGAACTCACACACACAATAGGTCTTCTTCTCAACTAATTTAAGCATTAAAAAACGAGTTGGATCACCAATAACCTTTAAGCATGTAGTTAGCTCCGTCATTGTTAATGTTGTACTTTCCATGTATGACTCACCTCTCTGATAGCCATTATATAAGTAAATAATTATATAAGTCAATCTATATATTAATATTTACTTATATACGATTCATTCTTTACACCAAGTAAAGCCGTCTTTTACATCGACATCTTCCTTCGTATAAAAATACTCCCATTCATTTCCATCAGGATCCCTCAGACTAGTCGGTTGCATTTAAAGACTTTGGAGTCTCCTAATATGGAAGAAAGTCTCAGTTTACTTTGAGATTTAGAGGGAAACCATAACCTATCGATATTAAGGAGGGCTGAATCATGCTCTGGACTGCACTTATTGTTATTTTAGTTTTATGGTTACTTGGATTTATTGGCGAAATAGGTGGAAACCTTGTTCACATTTTATTGGTCGTTGCACTAGTTGTGCTTATTTTCCAATTAATTTCTGGTCGTCGAAAAGGGTAACGGACAGAGCAGAGGATGAACCCTCTGCTCTTTTTACTTTGCCTATGTTTTAGTACTACCTCGTAAAGAGTGGTTGTGAATCTAATGAAATAAAGCTAGGGTCGTGTGCTCAAGTTTAACGCTTGAGATTTGCTCCTTGCCGCAACAAACGACGTTCTCTTTCTACAACGCATTTTTGCTAACGGTCATTCTTTCTATCCACACCTTTACAGCATACATACAAGAGCTGCACGCTTAGGAAGAATGAATAAAAAAATGCAAGGAAATCCGAAATGATGTCCGGTTCTCCTTACATTGGCTCTATTTCAGAAAAAAGTTTCTTACATTTGCCCAAGAATTCACACGTGTAAAACGATTCTCATGAATATTATGAGGTGCTGTAAAAAGGATACCCTCTCCAGTAAATCGTTCAAGCTGATACACATTGTCATCAATTAAGTAATCTGCTTTTATGACACTCTTATCGCCACAAAAGACAAAATGCTGGTCATCTAAAAATGGAAAATGCTCTTGAAGCCATTCATACTTCGCAGTAAAGGATGATGGAAAATGCATCGCCGCTGTCGCAATATAAATTTCAAACGACTCGCTTAATTCTTTTATCACCTCTTGCGCATCTTTCATCACGTCTAAATCGCGAAAATAGGTAGGGTCTTTTAAATACTCTCTAATCTCATTTACTAAATGTGGACGCAAATCCCTCAGTTTCTTCCCTTGTAAATCTTCCACCGTAATGGCTTCATTATAATCCGCATTAAAAAGTGCAAGATGTTTTTTTGTGAAATCGGCCATCACTTCATCCATATCAATGGCAATTCGCTTCATACGTCCCACTCCCCGACTTCTGTCTTTACCTTAAGCATACCATAGAGAGACAGCTTGAAAGAAGCAGCGGCCGTCTTTTTACAATCGTTACTCGAAATAAAAAATGAAACCATTTCGATTTCCTTTACGTATTTACATCTATAAGCAAGCAAGATATGCTATCTTAGGGGTACTTATTTTAAAGGGGGAAGATCCGATGTTTCGTTTCTTTAATCGTGTTCGTACTATTGTCTCTTCCGAAATGAATTCAATGTTAAACAAAGCAGAAGATCCAGGCAAGATGCTTGATCAATATTTGCTTGATATGGAGAAAGACATTTCTGAGGTTGAGGCTGCTGTTGCTAAACAAATCGCTAACGAAAAAATGCTCAAAAAACAAGCCGATGAGGCTACTGAACTCGTCTCTAAACGAGAAGAGCAAGCCATGCGCGCACTTGAATCTGGCGATGAAGATCTCGCTCGTCGTGTATTAGAAGACAAGAATAAACATGTAGGGCAACGCGATGCACTACAAGAGTCTCATGCTGAATCAGCGAAATTATCAGAAGAACTAAAAGATAAGCTCCGTGAAATGAAAGACGAATACCGTGATATGAATATGAAGAAAGATTCACTGAAAGCACGTTCAGAAAGCGCTAAAGCACGCGCGAAAGTGAACGAGTCTCTTTCATCTATTGGTAATAGCGGTGCGCGCGGTGGCTTTAACCGAATGGAAGAGAAAGTCATGCGCCAAGAAGCAGAGGCCGACGCGAAAGGCGAGCTTAGAAGCGCTAATAAATCACTTGATGATGAATTAGCTGCCCTTGATCAATCAAGCGGGGTTGACGATGAACTTGCTGCTTTAAAAGCGAAGTTAAATAGTAATAAATAATACCAAAAAGGATGATCAGTTGATCATCCTTTTTTTATTTTCTAGCTTCACCGTCGTTTCCGTTATTTAATTTGATTTGATTATTTTCATATAAAAGGTTCAATATACATTTATTCATGACGATATTAAGGGTGTTGCGGTTTATGTAAAACAGTTAGGAGAAGATTGATTATGTTGAAACGGTTTTTACAAAGTATCCAATTTATGCAGTTACGAACGAAATTATTTATTGGTTTTACTGCTATTTTAGTCATTCCAAGTTCTCTCATTGGGGTTATTTCTTATCAAAATGCAAAAGAAGCTGTAATGGATGAAATGACTTCTGCTACCGAGGAGAGCCTTGCCATTGTAGATGAAACCCTTAGTCTTTTTATAGAATCTCAAGTAGAGAATATTGACTATATTGCTTCAGCCAGTGATTTAGCAGATTTCTCCGAGGACGACCCAGGAGCTCAGCGATTCTTGCTTGATTCTTTCCAAGCAACTAAAAACCATGTTGAACAAACTTATGTTGGTATGGAAACTGGCGATTTCATTAACTCACCCTCGTCTTTTCAAAATCCACCTGACTATGATCCAAGGGAAAGACCTTGGTACCAACGTGCGATGGAACAGTCTGGAGACGTTATCATCACATCGCCTTATATCTCTCAGTCTTCCGAACAACCTGTAACAACCATTGCCCGTACGACAGATGACGGATTAGGTGTTGCCGCTCTTAATTTAGAGTTAACCGTTATCTCAGATCTTTTATCCAGTATCTCCATTGGCCAAACAGGCTACGTATTTTTATTAGATGAAAACAATACTTATGTATCTCATCCTTATGAAGAGCCGGGAACCGAAGCTGATGAATCTTTTCTATCCTATAGTGAAAATAACGAAGGCTTTCTATCTTATACATCTAACGGAGACGATCAACTTTTAACCTTTAAATCCAATGAAATCACTGGTTGGACAATCGCCGCATCGATGTATGAGGAAGAGATGAATGAAGCGGTTATGCCGATTCTCATTAGCGCTATTACCGTGCTGTCGATTGCTATTTTAATCGGAGGTACCGTTATCTATTTTCTAGTTAGGTCCATCACTTCACCTATCCAAACATTAATAAGCGTATCCGAACGTATGGCAGGAGGTAACTTGTCAGTTGCCTATGAAGTAAATCCAAAACAAACAGACGAAATTGGGCGTCTTGGTCGTTCGTTTGAAAAAATGCGCGCATCCCTAGTGCTCATGATTACAAACATTCAAGACAAATCGACTGACCTTTCTCAAGCAGCCGATACATTAGCGTCCATTACACATGAAAATATGAGTGCAACTGAACAAATTACAGAGGCTGTTCAAGAAGTAGCAAGCGGCGTCGAAAAGCAAAGCACAAGCGTACGGGAAAGTGAAAAAGTGGCCAGTGATATGTCAAACGACGTAAATGATGTCGTGGTAAAGACCAACCATATTCATAGCACTACCGATAACGCTGCCATAACTGTTTCAAAAGGAAATGACGCTATTACCGATGCTATTGAACAAATGACTCAAATTAAAGACACGTTTAAACATTTATCGATACACATTGATACATTAGGAAAGCGCTCTAGCGAAATTGAAGAAGTAACTGAAACCATTAAAGGAATTGCTACACAAACAAACCTTTTAGCATTAAATGCAGCAATTGAAGCGGCAAGAGCAGGAGAACACGGACGAGGTTTCTCAATCGTGGCAGATGAAGTGAGAAAACTCTCCGATATGACGGCATCTTCAACTGAAACCATTTCTGAACTGGTTCTATCCGTGCAGCAAGACACCGAGAGAACCATTGAACAAATGAATACGAGCTCAGACCAAGTGAACAAAGGGATTGAAGTGGTACAGACTGCTGGGCTATCGTTTGAAGAGATGAAGCAATTTGTTCAAGTTGTCGCAACAGAAGTGAATGAATCAGCTAAAAATGTAGCTTCTCTTGGGAAAGATAGTGAGGCCTTTGTCACTACTTTCCAAGATCTCTCTTCTATAAGTGAGACGGCTTCAGCAAGTATGCAAAACATTTCAGCTTCTACAGAAGAGCAACTTGCTTCCATGGAGGAAATTTCTGCTTCTGTCGAACAATTAAGTGAAGTAGCAGATGAATTAAAACAATTAATTCGCCAATTTGACGTTGATACAGATACCGTTTAACGAGCGATACAAAAAACAACGAGAGCCGTAAAGGTTCTTGACGATGAAAAAGCCGAACTGTTGTCTGAAATGCCTTAAAGGCATGCAGTTATAGTTCGGCTTTTTGTTTTATGATAAGTTAAAATACATATCTTCTTTCAGTTATAAAATCAGTTATGTCTCAACCTCTTCTTCAACTAAACCAATGGCATTATGCCTTTATTCGTTGCACTGTTATACCGCTGGCTGTCATCTTTGCGTGAATGTCTTTTGCAAATGCAAGGGCGTGTGCACCATCACCGTGTATACAGATTGTGTCTGCTACAATATCAATATCCTCGCCTTGCTGGGTCATGACTTTGCCTTCTTTCACCATACGTAGCACCTGTTTACTCGCTTGTTCAGGATCATGGATAAGGGCATCAGGTGACCGTCGCGATGTTAAGCTCCCGTCTGCTTGATACGTACGATCGGCAAACACTTCACTTGCTGTTTGAAGCCCGACTTCGTTCCCTGCATCAATAAGAGCACTCCCTGCAAGGCCATATAATACAAGCGTTGAATCGAGATGGTAAACGGCTTTGGCGATGGCCATAGCAAGTTCTTTATTCTTTGCAGCCATGTTGTAAAGAGCGCCGTGAGGCTTTACATGATGCAATGTTCCGCCTTCTGCTTTGGTCATTCCTAAAAGCGCGCCAATTTGATAGAGCACGAGATCGTAGCCTTCCTCAGGCGTAATCTCCATTGGTCTTCGTCCAAACCCAATTAAGTCTTGCAATCCAGGGTGTGCACCTATGCCAACTCCCGATTCCAATGCATGTTTCACAGTCTCACGCATTGTCTTCGGATCGCCTGCATGAAAGCCACACGCAACGTTTGCAGATGAAATATAGGCCATTAACTCTTGATCATTTCCTAGAGTATACGCGCCAAAACTTTCACCCATATCACTATTCATATCTACTACTTTTCCCATGAACCTCTCTCCTCTCGTTCGTTAATTGCCAGTCCATAAATTGACTATGCCTTCAAGTGCAATATAACCCGCACCCATTGTGACAATTACCGTTAAAGCTCCAAATACAATTAACCACGTTGGATGATGATAATCACCGACAATCGATTTTTTTCTTGAAGCAATTAAAATGGTCGTTAGCACAACCGGCAAAATCAAACCGTTCAACGCACCTGCTAAAATCAGTAGCTGAACAGGTTGGCCAATCGTCAAAAAGATAAGCGCTGAAATAATAATAAATCCTGCGATGAATAAGTTGTTCTTCTTCGCAAAAATGGGATGAAAGGAACGCAAAAACGATACACTCGTGTACGCACAACCAATCACTGAACTAATCGCTGCTACAAACAACACAAGACCAAACAAATAATAGCCAACATCCCCTAAGCCTACTTGAAAGACGGTTGCTGCTGGGTTGTTCTCATCCAAACTGTAACCAGCTGTTACAACGCCGAGTACAGCTAAAAATAAAAACACCCGCATAATACCTGTAGTCAGTATACCTAAATTTGCTGCTCGACCAACAAATTTGACGTTTTCTTTTCCTGTAATCCCTGCATCAACAAGGCGGTGCCCTCCAGCAAAGGAGATATACCCGCCGACTGTGCCACCAACAATGGTGACAATCGGCAACAGAAGCATCATGTAACCTTCTGGTACAATGGCTCGATAGGCGGCTTCTTGAACAGGTGGACTACTATTAAACATGACATACCCGACCATTAATAGCATAATGATGCCACACACTTGCATGACTCGGTCCATCACCGGTCCAAATCGTTTAAACATAAATAAGCCAATCGTTAAAACCGCTGTGATTAAGCCTCCAATGGTCAAAGGTAAATCAAACAATACATTTAGTCCTAGAGCTGCACCACCGATGTTCGCGATATTAAACGCAAAACCCCCAAATAAAATTAGCCCTGCAATGACATAGCCTAATCCAGGGAGAAGTGCATTTGCAATCTCTTGACCCCGTTTTCCTGATACCGAAATAACCCGCCAAATGTTCATTTGCACACCAATATCGATAATAAGTGAGATTAGGATAGCAAAGGCAAAGCTCGCTAGAAATTGTTCTGTAAATCGAGCGGTCTGTGTTAAAAATGCAGGTCCAATGGCGGACGTTGCCATTAAGAAAATAGCACCAGTTAAAAACTTTCTGCGATCTTTTTCGCTTATGGGATGGTTCATCTACAAGACTCCTAATTGTTCATTTTTTTTCGTTGTAATATACATATGGCCTGGGGCATGGGTAATCATTAGATCTGGTTTACTCGCCATTGCAGCAGCTTGAGGAGTTACGCCACAAGCCCAAAAAACGGGAACCTCTCCTTCTTTAATCGTGACTCGACCCCCGAAGTCAGGTTCTTGAATCGTTTCAATGCCAATTGCAGCTGGATCACCAATATGAACAGGCGCCCCATGGACAGAAGGAAAACGCGCGGTTACAAGGGATGCTCGAATGGCGAACGCTTGTGACATCGGTCGCATGCTAACGACCATATTGCCATGGAAAGATCCGGCTTGTTCACAAGGGATGGAGGTGAGATACATCGGTACATTGACATTCTCTTCTTGATGTCGTATTGGTATTCCATTAGCAAGTAGTGCTTCTTCAAACGTAAAGCTACAGCCAATAAGAAAACAAACCATATCCTCTTCCCAAAGCTCACCTATTTCCGTTCGCTCCTCTGTTAAAACACCGCCTCGATAAACACGATAGCGTGGAAGATCCGTTCGTAAGTCTGCATGAGTGCCCATCATTTTTGGAATAGCCGAACCAACATCCGTTACATCCAATAATGGACACGATTGTGGATTTCGCTGACAAAAAAGCAGGAAGTCATACGCATCTTTTTTTCGAAGCACAACTAAATTAGCTTGGGCATATCCTCTTGCTAGCCCAGATGTTGGGCCTGTATAGAGTCCATTTCGAATGTCGGTCATAAGCTGCTCTCGTTCACTTTGCGCCATATTCATCGACTCCTTTCTCCATATTCACTTCCACACTGTTTCCACTTTAATCGAATCCCATGCTTCCTAATCGTTATTGCTCTTTCGTACTCTACATACAAACGTTCTGCTTCTTTCAGCGAGACTTCCGTAAATGTAAATGACTGTCCTGGACGTAGTTGGGCTATTTTGCATATATCAACAGAAGCTACTTGAAGCGCACGCGGGTAACCGCCTGTCGTTTGACGGTCTGCCATTAAAATAATAAGCTGACCATCTGGCGGCGCTTGAACCGTACCAAGTGCAACCGCTTCTGATAACAGACTAAACGAATCGTTAAACTCAATACGGGCTTGAGACTGCAAGCGGTACCCCATTCGATCCGATTGATTTTTAACAGTGAATCTCGTTTTAAACAACTGGTGCTTACTTTCCTCGTTTAAACGTTCAAAGTGTGTTCCAGGAATAGCACGAATCACGTTTCGGTTCAGTTCATTTGCTTCATCGATCGGACCATTAACATGCCAGTCCGATCTCCAGACTTGATTATCCTTCTCTATCTTTTCGATAACTGGTTGAACCAGTTTATTTGGATTACCTAGCTCAAGGTCATCTCCTTTTTTTAGGTTTCTCCCTTTATAACCACCTATACCGGCTCGTATATATGTACTTTTACTATCCATCACGTTCGGAACATTGAATCCACCTGCAACCGCTAAGTAGGTTCGCATGCCTTCTTTTTTTGCTTTAAACGATAAAGTCGTCCCCTTTGGAACAATGAGAGGATAACCAACTGGGTATGGATCACCATCAAGAAAAGGAGTCATACCGTCTCCTGTCATGCAAATTAGCGCTGTTGATTGGAACGTAAGCACCGGGCCAATTAAGGTCATCTCAAGAACTGCCTCATTTTCATCATTAGCAACGGCTACATTCGCATTACGAGCGGACTGACGATCCATTGCACCACTTTCTAACACACCTTGATGAAGATAACCTCTTCGACCCAAATCTTGAATGGTCGTAAATAAACCTCCCTCTTCAACTAAAATACTCATCGTTCCCCTTCTTTCATCTGTATAAATTCTTCTTTTGTAATCTGTTTAAATGTGACGTGATCCCCCGCACTTAGTAAGCTTGGAACCTCTCGATTCGCTGAAAAGAGGGTTAAAGGTGTTTGACCAATAAGCTGCCATCCCCCAGGCGTTGCAATGGGGTATACTCCTGTTTGGCTGCCTGCAATGCCAACAGAACCTGCTGGGATTTCTGTTCTAGGCTGAGCGTGCCTCGGTGTTGCAATGCGCTCATCCATTCCCCCAAGAAAAGGAAAGCCTGGTGCAAAGCCAATCATGTAAACAAGGTACTTCCCAGATGTATGAATCTGAATCACTTCTTCTCTCGATAAGCCGTTCTTTGTCGCAACATCGCTTAAATCAGGTCCAAATTCAAGGTCATAACAAACTGGAATCGTTACGTGGTTGCCTTTTTGCCTATTAGACTCATTGCCAATGTGAGAGACTCGTTCTCTCAATATGGCCTTCACTTCGGTAGCGACACTGCCCGCTTTTGTTGTTACCTTCATTGGATCATAAAAAACCGTTAAGCCAATATAGCTCGGAACCGATTCTTGATAACCGGGAAACGGTTCGTGGTTAAGATTCATGAGTAGCTGTTGAACACGAGCTTGTACAGCAGGACTTACGGTACTACCAAGATTCACCGTAACCGATGTTTCACTAAGTGAGTAAAAAGAGGGTGTCTCTTCCATTCAAAAACCACCTTTAAAATTCCTATGTAATTAAAATAGTCAGAAAATATTTCCGATCAATCTTTCTTTAATAATGTACCATTCTACCATACCAATTCATTCAGCACTATGGCACAACTTTACCAGTTTACTAAGACAAAGCCGCTACAATTTATCGCAGCGGCTTTGTTCCCTTTATAAATATCCCTCTACAACTTGTTTCACTTCATTAATACCTGCCCACATATCGTCTGGTCCATCGTACACAATCGTTAAAGGACCTGCATATTTTGCTTGTTTAACTAACTCTAAGTTTTCTTCAAGTTCAGCTTTTTTCATTGTACCGTCTTGATTACGTAATGCTTTTACATGGATTGATTTGCTATATGGTAGTGTTTTACGAATGTCGTTCTTTTTTCCTTGACCAGAAAAATTACCGAAGTCCGTTATTAACCCTTTAATGTCAGAGTTATTCTGTAAAAACAAGCAGTTCTCAGCCGTCGATGTGAGGCTCTTGAAGTTTTCAGTAAGGATACCAATTCCTTTCTGTTCTCCATATGCTGCTAATTCCGTCAACTCATGAGATACTCTTTTCAAGCTTTCTTTGTCGTCAGGTCGCGCCTCTCCACCAATTACGCGAATGCAAGTTGCTCCAACTTCAGCGGCACTATCAATCCATTTTTTAAGAAATGCTTGATCAGCAGATCGTCTAACAGGATCTTTATGGCTTAAATCACCATAATCGACTAATATTGAGAATAGCTGAATAGACGATTTTTCAAAAGCAGCTCGTACACGTTGTAAGTAATGCGAATCTGTTGAAGAGAAGTGTGGGTGTATCACTTCCAAAGCGTGAAATCCTTCTTGCGATAGCACTTGTGGCAGCTCCTCTAAAGAATGGACTGCTGGTCTCTCTTCTATTCTTGTCGTAATCTTTTGATTCTCTTCATCCCATTCATTCCAATAAAGAGGGCCTAATAATCTGTTTAAACTCCATGTTGTTAACGATATATAGCGCATATTCTAAGCACATCCTCTTCTCTTATTAAGGAATATCTAGGTAACTAGGTTAAAAAATCCCTTATTCACAAGGGATAATGAGAGAGGAATGTTTCTCTATATACGCTACCGTCCAATAGTCTGATGGATCTACTTCTTTTAGAAGCATGCTATTCAGTTTAACCGCTAATAAATAAGCCTCTTCGTAGCTAGAAAAGAATTTACGCTTATTACCACTCGTTAAAAACCATTGATTCCCGTTTAAATTGCGATATAGAACAAACATTTTGATCCCTCCTCGTTTCACACCATTATTACACAAACATTCTGACAAAAGAAGACTAATAACTGGTAATTCGCTATTTTTTACACTATTTCCACGATCATTCGCCAATAAATGACCTTATTGTATGCAACAATTGCTATTCATCATGAAACGATGAAAAAGACCACACATCAGCGTGGCCTTTAATGAATCTACAGCTTCCTCATCACATAAAGAATATACGGTGCTCCGACTAATGCCACGAGCAAACCAGACGGAATTTCTGTAGGGTACAGAATATAGCGACTTAAAAAGTCAGCGATAATAAGTAAAGTGCCGCCAATCATCATCGAAACAGGAATAACTCGTTGAAACGACGATCCGACTAATGCTCGAGCTGCATGTGGCGCTAATAAGCCGACAAAACCAATTGCTCCCACAATCGACACACATACTGCGCCGATTAAAACGGCTATGACAATGGACGTGATTCGCAACAGCTTTACTTTTGAACCTAATGAAATCGATACTTCATTTGAGAAAGCAAGTACATTTAAATGCTTGCTCAAGAAAAGAGTAAACGGAACAAGTATGAGCAGCATCAACAATAACATGAAGACATTGTTCCAGGTGGAACTGTATGTACTTCCCGCTAACCATACAAGCGCAGGCGAGACACTTAAACTCGCTTTGACCGTTAAGATTTGAATAACACCGGAAGCCATCGCTGATACCGCCACGCCCATTAGTGCCAAAGAGATTGGCTCAAAACCAGATTTTTTCGTCGCCAAAATGACGATTAAAACGGCAATAATGGAGCCTATTACAGCACCTAACGGTAAAAAGAAGTACGGTAACGATGGAAATAACACAAGAATAAGAAGTGCACCAGCCCCACCTCCAGAGGTGATGCCAATAATAGACGGATCGCCTAATGGATTTTTTAAGACGTTCTGCAAGAGTGCTCCACATAAAGCGAGCAATGCTCCGACCAAAAAGGAAACCAAGACCCTTGGCCAACGAAACTGAACCATGACTTGATCAACTATTTTGCCTGTGAACATTTCTTGTATACTCGTGAATTGTCCACCTCCAAAAGAAATGGACACATAAGCGACTAGAAGTGATACACATATAAGAGAAGTAGTAACAACAACAGGGTTCAACGTTTTTTTTGAACTATTTAGCTTTTGTTTATCGCTTCTCATTTTCCGAGCAGCTTTGTAGGCTAAATACATTAACCACGGACTTCCAATAAAAGCGGTCATCGCCCCAACAGGAAGTTCACTATTCGGTGAAATGAATCGCGAAAGCACGTCTGCTGCAATAAGAATAACAGCCCCCCACATAAACGTATGGACAAACTGTAGACGGTGTCCACGAATACCCATTAATCGGACAAGATGTGGTGCCATTAATCCAATAAAACCAATCGGTCCAACTACACTGACTGTTGCAGACGCAAGCAGAATTCCTAGTGCCCACCCCCATGTCTTAACAAATCCTAAAGGTAAACCTAAGCCTTTTGCCGCTTCATCACCCAAATGTATAAGATCAAATTTCTTTCCACTTAGGATGGCTAGTAGTCCCAATAGGAGCGCAAACGGCCAAATAAAAGCGACACCAGACCAGTCATTTTGCATTAATGTACCCGCACCCCATAAAAACAAGCCATTGGATTCTTGCTCATACATGAGCTGGAGACTGCTTGTTAACGCGCCGAACAGTAATGTAATAATCATACCTGTTAGTACAACCCGCACCGGTGACATCGTTTTTCCAGCTAGCATAAAGACAAGAAAAGCCGCAAAACAAGCTCCTAAAAACGAAAAAAGAAAAGATGCGTTCACACCTGGAAAGAACAGGGTACCAATGACAACGAATAGATAAGCCCCTGCATTAATACCCAATGTTCCGGCAGAGGCTAATGGATTTTTCGTCATTGTCTGTAAAACCAAACCAGCCATAGCTAAACAGCCTCCAGCAAGGATCCCAACAATTAACCGAGGGAAGCGTACACCCATAATCGCCTCGGTTCGCTGATCCCAGCTTGAAAACAAATCAACGATTGTTAAATCCGCTTGACCTTGTATGAGATGAACAATAGACAACCCAATTAGAATCAAGCTCCCTAGCAAAAAAGACAGAGCGGACTTATTTTTTTGGTATTTCATTACAGCCATTCTCTATTGATCTAACACTTCTAACGTGCGGTGTACTAGTTTTTCTGCTGATAACGGTCCACCGTATGGCCATGTGTCGCCACCAAGAGCATAAACACGATCTTCCTTCGTAAACGTAAGGTCATTCCAGACAGAATTATCTTTTAGTTGATTTTCAAACACATTGTCATCACCTTGTACAATATGTAAGAGATTTGCATCTTCTACTTTAGTAAACTCTTCCACACCTACTGTTGAAAATCCGTAAGGCTCAAAGCTTCCTGAATCGTAGACATTTTCTAACCCCATTCGTTCTAAAATCTCAACAGCTAGGGCATTCGGTGTAGAAATGCGAAAAGCAGGTGCTTGATTATCACTGTATGCCATCGTTAACGCAAATTCTTTTGTGTCTAACTCCATTTCAGACAGTGCCTGTTGTGCTTCTTCATATGTCGTCTCTAAATCAGCTAGCACATCGTTCGCCTCATCGGCCTTATCAAATAATTTAGCCATTTCTAGATACGTTTCTTCCATCTCTTCGTACTGTGTTTGACCAAGTTCTTCCTCTGGATAAGGATTATATACAAGTACTGGCGCGATCTTCTCCAACTCTTCCATCATCGCATCCGCCCTAAAATTAATCGCATAGATGACATCTGGTTCTAGTTGGGCAATAGCTTCTAGATTCGGTTCTGATCGTGAACCAACATCTACTGTATTTTCTAATCCCTCTGAACCAATATCTACCCATTCTTGGTAGGATTCAATTTCAGCCATTCCTGTTGGCTCTATTCCTAGAGATAGAAGATTTTCCGCAAAAATCCAATCAAGAACAACTGCTTTCTCAGGTATTGACTCAAATGTATGTTCACCGTGAATGTCTGAAACTGTTATACTTTCTTCACTGTTGCCTTGGTTAGAAGACTGGTCAGAATTTGTTTCTCCACCGCCACATGCTGCTAACAAGCCAATCGATAGTACAGATAAAAATTTACTCGCTGTCTTCAATCTATTCTCCCCCATAAACCAAATGATAATGATACTCATTTACGATTATACTACTCCCTTAAAGAATAGCAATCCCTAAACGAAACAAAGACGAAAAAAAAAGCAGTTTACACTCGTATAGTAGCGTTAGCCTGCTCTAGTCATTATTTATGGTTGCCTTAGTCGTGACGATAGATTTTGTCACAAACAGGTACGGATCGCTTTGTTCACTTATCCTTATTTATTTCAGTTGCTTTTTTAAGATAAGAACTGCACGCGAATCCATTTTTGCTGGTAAATCTTCCTTAGGGAAGTATGCAAGCGCTAAGCTCTCGCCATCACTACCACCTAATGTTCCGAACGCTTCCTCAGCTCGGTAAACCGCGCTTACATTATAGGTTTCATCACCGTTGGGATATTGAAAGTAATAGTCTTTACCTGAAACTAAATCGACGAATGTGAAAGCTTTCGCCTGCAAGCCTGTCTCTTCCCATAACTCCCTTGCTGCCGTTTCTTCAAAACTTTCCCCAAGTTCCATGACCCCACCGGGCAATCCCCATTCATCCGTATCTTTCCGATGTTGTAGCAAGATTTCCCCTGCACGATTATAGACCAGAATGGTTGCGCCAACGAGAATAAATGGTCGTCGCCCAATTAATGCTCGCATCTCTTTAATATAATCTGCCATTTTCTCCTCCTTTAAGAACCTGAAGTGTTTGATCTCTGATCGTATTGATAGGAGCTAGCTTGTTTTAGGTAGGTTCTATTTCTTATAATCAAAAAGTAACTCATCTTCTTTTTCATCATAATCAACATACAGATCGTGTCCGTCGAAGAACCAGACATCTTCTTCTTCAACAAAAAATTCAACGCCATTCCTCTCCGTTTTTACAGCCATTTTATTTGGTGCATCCTCTGCTGTAAAACCTAGGGCAAAGTTTTCTTGTACAGGACTAGAACCATACACTTTCGAAAAGAATTTAATCTTATCGTTTTTCCCCATCGGAAAGTCTTCTTTAAACCATTTTGCCGCTGGATCGCTTATGACAATCTTCATTGAGCGCTCGCCTTCTTTCTTAAACTATACTTATCCATATCATACCAGACTTATTGGTACATACTAAAAAAAGAGGCTTAGGAGTAAGCCTCATCTAAAACTTTCGTCCGCCTCCTTTTCCTCGGAAGCTGGATCCACCTCCGCGGCCGCCCATACTTCGACCGCCTCCTCGCGAACCGCCTGAGCCACCGGAACCTCCAAAGCCGCCTCCTCGCGAGCCTCCGGAACCTCCAAAACCACCCCCGCGTGAACCGCCTGAACCTCCTCCTCGTGAGCCACGGTTATTGTTTCGGTTTACTGTATGAAGTACTGCTGCTGTTTGAGCAGCTTTCCTTGCCATTCTTCGTTCTTCATCACGCATTTCATCTACTAATCTCCGTGTTAAATCAATCTCTCGTTTAGCACTTGCAAATTGTCCCTCCGTAATCAAATAGTCCACTTGTCGAGCAGATTCATCATAGCGCCTTTTGAACGTCGACTGGCTAAAATTCAAACCTAGCTTTCGGGACATATGCTGATAGGAAGAAGAGACATCTCGCCACTCTCGCTCCAATCGCTCTTTATCTTGAATAAACGATTGCACTTCTTTTTGGACATAAGGAAACTCTTGCTTTACGTGCTCTAATTCATCTTCTACGGAAAATAACTGGATTGGCGTAACGTCTAATAAGCGAATAGCATTCGTCACAGAACGATACAATTCTTCTATGCGATGACTGTTAAACCGAAGTCGATGGTGGTGAAGCTGATGCTCCAATGATTGAATATCATCATTCATCGCTCTCGCTTCTCTATATAGAGATTGTTTCTGCTGTTCTAACCGGTCAAATAGATAGAAGCTTTGCCCATGTAATTCGGTTAATGTTTTATATTGTGCCAATAAGTCCTGCATGGTTTGATTGGCCTTTTTATATTCTTGGCTGTCGAGCTGAAGCATCTTGTCAACGTCATTCATCGTATGGAGCATACGATCATACAAATTGGTTGCCTCATGATAATCGGATTCTATCGAATGCCAATGGGAGGAGTGATACGTATGACGCACTTTATCCATTTGAATGCGAAACGATTCTGGATCAAGTCGAATGGCCCGCATACTCTCCTGTAATTCGCTTAGTTCTCTTTTTGTTTCATCTCGGTACACAAGTAACTGCTTTACTCGCTGAAGCGCATCGTTAATTGCTGCATCCATTGAATCGTAGATGTGGATCGCTTCTTTCGCGTTTCCGACCTCTATTGCATGGTGTAGCTGAGAATGGGATTGTCGAGCAGCTTCTAATAATGCGTGAGGGTCTTCCTCTTTTAAGCGTAATTGCTCTCGCTCTACAATTTGATCAATCTCTCTACCTTGCTTGTCAATTCGTTCGATCAATTCAGCTTCTTTCGCTAAAAGCGTCTTAATTTGGTCAACATGTGTTTCTGCTGTCGCACATGCCTCCTCGGCTGCCTCTGCTAATTGCGCAGCATACAGATAGTCAAGTGAATCATCAGCTGCCGACATTTCCGCCATTTTTTCTTCTGCCGCTTGGATATCACTTTCCAAGTACGTATACGGAAGATTTGTTTTGCGCTTCATCTCTTCAAGCGTGTCTCTTATACCTGTTACTTTCTCTTCAATCGCTTTGATTAACCCTGAAATTTTCAGCTCCTGATCGAACATCTCTTTTAATTGTTCTTTTTTCGTTTCAAGTTGTTCTTCTTGAGCAGTAATGCTGTTCGTGAAATCAACTGTTGCTTGTAAAACGTCATTTTTCTTTTTCTTACCAGCTCCGTCAAGCCATGTTTTTAGTTCCTGTTCTTGTTCTTGAGCGTTTGTTAAAATCGCAAAAAGCTCTTCTTGTTTGTCAATAAACAATTGCTGCGTATTACCACGAGAAAGCTCCACACGCTCTTTTGCTTCGTGATAAGGCTTTAAAACATCTGCTAAAATTCGCTTTTGTCGGTCAAGAAGAGAGTGAACATGCGCTAGACGCTTTTTCTTCTGTGCTCGTAGGTAAAACAACGAAACGATAAGGGCAATCCCTAAGGCTCCAACAAATAAAAACGCAGCAACTGTCCCACTCGTTCGCTCTCTTTCAAGATGATCCATTATATTTATAACACCCTGACCGTATTCTCCTGTAGAAGCCGCTGGCAAGAACTCATTATCAATAATTTGCACGGCATTTCGCTCATTGCCAATAACAGACTCCGCTTCTCCATTAGGTATGTAGTTTAAATACACTTCACTTGCCTCTGCGTCAATAAAAATGGAATAGTGATAGCCTTCACTACCGACACGTTCAATGACCTCTAGTGCCGCGTTTGAAGGAGATTGCCCATTCGTACCTTCTAATGTAGTGACATAATAATTAAAGTATGTATCGTTTGCGGCTGCTTCAATAGCAGCAATCTCCTCAGCAGAAAAGAAATTTGCTTCATCGTCAACGGTAACACTCGCAAACACCTGCATCGGAAACATGAATACGAGACAGAGTACAACAAAGATTAACATGATACGTTGTTTCCTTCTATTCATTACTCGCTCCCCCTTTTCTTCTATTCTATTATACGGTGCAATGGATTGAAAAGTTGCAATTGGTCATAAAAAATAAACCGGGCATACTTCTTTCTATGCCCGGCTTTCATCACATGCTAGATCCATTTAATACAAAACGGTTGATTGGCCTTTAGGTAGTTCAGTAAAGGACGATCTTCTTCAATCACTCTACCAATAACATTCACTTTCGCATCGGCTTGTAAATCCCGCTTTGTTAGTTGAATTTCTCCTTGATAGCGTCCGTACCGTTCATTATCCATGGTTATTGAACCAACCAAACGCTCAATGGTTTGGTTTGGTTTAACCTTTTGTTTCGTTTGTTGAGCCATTCCTCGTGATTGGACTGAACGAATAACATCTCTTGCTTCGTCGGGTCGATTACAATGTTTATCAATGATAGGAGGAACGTCCACATACGCTTTTGCTCGCAATAAAATAACGCCTTGCTGTTGAAAAACCGCTAACTGTTGTAAACTACTCTCATTTAATTGAGGGTCACCGACGATTACCGTATCTACGGCGTTATGGCTATATAAATCAAGCCAAGCGGCAAATGGACTCCAACGGCGATGCGCTTCTAACGTTGGCAGCCCCTCATAGAGTGGTCCTCGCTTTCCATCGCCAGGAATAAACGCCATTCGCTTAAAGCCCGCCTGTTGTAAGCGCTCATTCATGTTGTTGAAATTCTCTCGACCTAACCCAGTTTCTGGACGAGGATAAAAATTATGCCATCCCTCAATGTGGTCAAACGACACCCCTGCTTGCTTTAATGCTGCAATGTCTTCCGCCTTTACGGTGCTTGCGTTGACAATAATCGCTAAGGATCTGGAGATATCAGCAACAATTTCTGCCTCCATTCCATAATCGATTCGCAATCCGGTTACACCCCAATCTCGTAAAAGACTAGCATTTTCCCAAGTTAGTTGCAGATGAGCCATTGACTGAGGGGATACATCGCAAACAAGTGCCATCCCCTTCTCTTCTGCAAAACGACCTAGCCGTTTCAAGCGCTCGGCATATAGACTGACATCGTCTTCTGGAATATGAAGGGATGTAAAGAGTGTTTGAAAACCATATTCATTGATTTTTTCTAAATAGGGTAGCTGTTCTTCAATTGGTACATGAAGATAAACCGATGCACCGAGTTTCATGATTGCTCACACTCCTAGATTCCTTTAGCCATTTCTTCTTTGAAGCCGAACAAGTACGTAAATAGAAAGCCTAATGAATACGCTACAGCAATTCCAATTAAATATTGCACGTAATTCCCTTCCGCAATGAGTGGCGTCAGCGATAGGCCTGAAACACCAATCCCTAGCGCCCCTGTTCCAAACGATGCTTGTATGGCTCCACCGACAGCAGCTCCCATACTCGCTGTTATAAACGGTCGTCCTAAAGGAAGGGTTACGCCATATAATAACGGTTCACCTATTCCTAAAAACCCTACAGGCAAACCACCTTTAATAATAGTGCGTAAACGTTGGTTTTTCGTTTTAATAAAGATCGCAATAGCAGCACCAACTTGACCTGCTCCTGCCATCGCTAGAATAGGTAATAATGTTGTAAAATTAAACGTGTTAATGAGCTCTAAATGAATAGGCGTTAAGCCGTGATGAAGCCCAACCATTACAAGCGGTAAGAAGAAACCTGCCATCACTGCTCCTGCAAGTGGGCCTCCAATTGATAAGACCGAATTGATACCTGATGTAATGCCTTCTGCTAACACACCTGCTACAGGCATGACAGCGTAAATAGAAAGCGCTCCTACGATTAATACTGTAAATAGAGATGTAAATATGATATCGATTGATCTTGGCATAACCTTCCGAATGGTTCGTTCAAAGAAGACCATTAGCCATGCAGCGAAAATAACGCCAAACAGTCCACCACGTCCAGGCTGAAGCTGCTCACCAAAAATCGTTACCTGCTCAAGAGCCGGATTAAAAATAAACATACCTGCGATGGCCCCTAAAACCGGTGTTCCACCAAATTCTTTTGCTGTATTCCAACCTACTAAAATCGCTAGATACATGAACAAGCCGCCGCCAAGAATCGTCATTAACAGGAGCCACGTGTGATCTTCCGTTCTCAACCCATAGTTAATTAAGAATTGTGCGACGCCATTTATAATACCTGACGCAACTAAACCAGGAATAAGCGGAATAAAGATATTTCCGAGTCGTCTTAAAAACTGCTTAAACGGTGTTTTATTTCGTTCTTTTCGAGCTGCAGCATCCCTGGCATTTTTTTCTTCAAATGATAACTCGTTATCTTCACCTATAAGCTTTTGAATTTCTGCTGTGACGACATTCACCGTTCCTGGGCCGACGACAATTTGCCATGTATCGTCTTCTACTACACCCATAACCCCATCAATTTTTTTTAAGGCTTCCTTATCCACCGCCGTGTCGTCTTTTGCCCTAATACGTACTCTTGTCATGCAGTTCGTGAGGTTGTCAACATTCTCTTTTCCACCAACATGCTTTAAAATAGCTGAGGCCATTTGTTGGTCTTTGTTCATGCACTTCACCTTCCTCTTATGAATTCACTGCTTTTCGAATAAACCCATTCGCCTTTTCTAATTTCGCTTTTGCCTCGTGTCCAGTGCAGTCTAACAGTAGCATGACGATCGCCGTTTTCACATGACCATCCGCTTCTTGTAAAGCACGTTCGGCATCTCCTGCATTCGCATCGGTTGCTTCCATGACAATTCGTTTTGAGCGTTCAACAAGCTTTGCATTCGTCGGCTGAACATCTACCATTAAATTTTGATACACTTTGCCAATACCAATCATGGAAACCGTCGAAATCATGTTTAATACAAGCTTTTGCGCCGTTCCTGCTTTTAACCGGGTTGAGCCAGTCAGTACTTCTGGACCCGTTTCCAGTTCTATCGCAACATCTGCATAGGGACTCATTTCTGCATGACGATTACAACTAATCGCTACCGTATGAGCGCCCCTTTTGTTTGCTTCCTCTAATACACCAATTGCATAAGGGGTGCGCCCACTTGCTGCTAACGCAATAATAGTATCTTTCTCGGATACATTAATGCGCTTACATTCATTCGCACCAAGAATACGCTCGTCTTCAGCTCCTTCAACTGCTTTTAAAAAAGCACCCTCTCCTCCTGCTATAAGACCTAACACCCGCTCTGCCGGCATATCAAATGTTGGTGTGCACTCAACTGCATCTAGCACGCCTAAACGTCCAGATGTTCCGGCACCAGCATAAATAAGCCTGCCACCAGAAGAAAGGGAATCAATGACAAGGGTTGTCGCTGCTTCAATTTCTACAAGTGCGCGTTCAATTGCTGTTGGCACTGTCGCATCTTCTTCATTCATTAACTTGAGAATATCGTAGCGATTCATTTCGTCGAGATCCATGGAACGAATGTTTCGTAGTTCCGTCTGTAATTTGTCTAACAACACTGCTCACATCCTTCACTCTAGTTCCTAATAAGCCAAAACACTTTTAACGAACGTTATTCACATGAAAAGTTGAAAGGAGTCCATTAAAAGCTTGTTACCTACTCTTATTATCATTCTACTGAAATTATATGTCAATTATTAAATCATTATAAATAAAATTTTATTTCAGTTAGAAAAAATAAAAAAAAGTCCTTCTTTGCGAGAAAGAAGAACTCCACTTTCATTAAAACGTAATGACGATTTTTCCTGATACATGGCCCGTTTCACTAAGAGAGTGGGCGTCTTTTATTCCTTTTTCCCCAAAAGGATAAGACGCATGAATGACCACTTTTAGCTGGCTTTCTTCCATAAGGCCTGCTAGCCGTTTTAATTGTTCACCGTCAGGTTTTAGCCATACACCATGGGCTTTAACATCGTACCTAGCGGCTTCCTTTTCGTCTGGTACGCCCACAATTGTAACAAGTCGACCGGTTTTCTTTTTTAGCACCTTGTAGCTATTGGACTGGACATCTCCTCCAACTGTATCAAAAACAAGATCTAGCTCGGATAAGCGCTCTTCAAACGATTCCGTTTTATAATCAATCACTTCATCAGCCCCTAATTTTTTAACGAGCTCATGGTTTTTTTTACTAGCGGTCGTATAAACGTATGCTCCTGCATGTTTTGCTAGTTGAATTGCCAGGTGACCGACACCACCTGCGCCAGCGTGAATTAACACTCGATCTCCTTTTGTTAAATGGCCATAGGTAAAGAGTGACTGCCATGCCGTTAGTCCTGCAAGAGGAACAGCTGCCGCCTCTACAGAAGTCATATTATCAGGTATAAAAGACAATAAATAGGCGTCCACGGCTACAAATTCGGCATACGTGCCATGTGGCGTCGTTTCTGGACGAGCAAAAACCCGATCTCCTACTTTCCACTCTGTTACTTCTTCTCCTACCTCTTCAATAACACCAGCCGCATCCCAACCTAACACAATGGGAAAGGACCAATCTAGCATCTGCTGTAAGTATCCTTCACGGAGCTTCCAATCAATTGGGTTAATCGATGTCGCTTCTAAACGAACGAGTACCTGTCCCGATTCTACCGTTGGTCTCTCCATTTCTATTTCTTTCAGCTGTTCAATCCCACCATACTGATCAATTGCTACTGCACGCATTCTAACACTCCTTTCCTACATTATTCATTCCCTGAAAATGAAATTTCAATCGAATGAAAAACACCAATTCTTTTTAGAATTGGTGTTTACGCTTTATTTCAACCATTCATGTGCTTGATTAGCCATTCGTTGACAATCGTTCATAAAGACACTTGCATGGTATCCATCGCAAACAGCATGGTGGACTTGTAATGATACAGGCAAGTAGAGCGATTGATTTTTTTCAATTAGCTTCCCAGCAGTAACGATAGGGAGAAGATGATTGATGTCTTGATGAATCATTAAGTTAAACCCTGTAAAAGATGTCCACGGTATCATTGAAATGGAAACCGCATTTTCAGGCACTTGCTTTTTTGGAAAAAGCGCTTGGCTACCTTGATACGTCATAGCATCCTGTAAGTAAGATGTATGAAAGTGACCAAAGTGTTTATTCATTGACGTCCAAATACCTGAGATAAGCTTTGTCTTCTCATGAAAAATCGTATAGACCGGTTCAAGGTGAGACCAATAGCCAAGCTCTCCTTCTTGGTTAAAACTCATTCGAAAGGCTACATGATTGTTAACAACAGATGTCACCATATAGAGAAAGGCCGGATAAAATTTATATCCTTTTTGCTTCACCCTTTTGTACAGCACATCTACTTGGAGCTCCGTTGTTATGCTAAATGTGGTCTTTTGCTTTATATAATGCGCAAACATTTCTTCGCGCTTCCATCTTCTTCGATTTATCACTGTAAATGTCATATTTCCGCCTCCTAAATGAAATCGTTTCTAGTTTAGGAGGCTAGCTTATCTGTTTTAACCATCTACTCACTCCTTTATGACAGTGACTTTTACGATTAACTGAACGACTGTACCATCGCGTGATGATAGGTTATCTTTTATCGTATTTTACACTAAAATCACTTTGATTCAACAAAAAGGGACAAGGACTTTCACGGTTAATAGCGAAAACAAGCTACATCGATTGAAAAAGGAGACATGCGATATGCCTAACGTAAGTAGAATGGATGTTCGAAATCAATTAGTACAAGAACTAGATGCTTTGACAGACGAACAGCTTAACTTTCGTATTAAATCGAATTGGACCATTGGAGAAGTATGTGATCACTTAATTAAAATGGATCATCAAGTCTTATTAACGTTGCAATACACGCTAACCAAAAATAAAGAAGACGAAGCACCGATTAAACCAATTGAACGAGCATTAGACCGTTCAATTAAAATTGAAGCTCCAGATATCGTCGCCCCTAACCCTGGCCCGTTTTTTAAAACTACCTTGCTTGAGCGGTTACAGCAAGAAAAGCAGCTACTTGACGAAGAAGTGGCGTCTACTGAACAGGATCGACTTGATAAACAATCAGCAAAGCATCCTGTCTTTGGTCGTTTATCTCTACAACAATGGGTTGACTTACGGACATATCACGAGCAACGCCATATTAATCAAATCCGGGAATTAAAATCAGATCCGTCTTTTCCAAATGCCTAAAAAAAGCGATCGCGCCTCTTTAACGGTAGGTCGCGATCGCTTTCTTTAATCTACATGAAGCTGCTGCTTAACAAGCTCTTGATACAAGCTGTGTTTCTCTAACAATTCTTGATGAGTTCCTGAACCTGTTACTTTGCCACCTTCTAGTACAATTAATTGATCAGCGTTGCGGACAGTCGCAAGTCGGTGTGCAATGACTAACGTTGTACGTCCAGTCATTAATCGTTCAAGTGCTTCTTGAACGAGCTTTTCTGACGCGCTATCCAAGTGTGCGGTTGCTTCATCAAGAAGCAAAATTTTAGGATTTCGTATCATTGCCCTTGCAATAGCGAGTCGCTGTTTTTGGCCACCTGATAAACGAATGCCTCTCTCTCCAACCTCTGTTTCTAATCCATCAGGCAATCCTTCTAAAAACTGTTTTAAATTGGCAGCATGCACGGCCTCCTCGACAAAGTCGTTGGGAACATGCTCCAACCCATACGTTAAATTGCTTCGTATCGTCCCTGACATAATAGGAGAGTCTTGTGAAACATATGCAATCTTCTCTCTCCATTCATTAAGAGGTATAGATGCTGTTGACACACCACGGTACTGAATGGTTCCATCTGTTGGCAAATAGAATCGTTCAATGAGTGAGAACAACGTCGTTTTCCCAGCCCCACTCGGGCCTACAAAAGCTGTCATTTCACCAACCCGAGCTGTAAAGGTAACATGCTGAAGAATTTTTTTGTCATCAGCATACTGGAACGACACATCTTGAAAGGCTAACGCATCAAGTTGTTCAACCGTATTCGTTGTCTCTAACGAATCTTGTTCTACTTCTGCACTCAATATGGTTTCCATCCGTTCGCTTGCACCCAGTGCTTTCTGTAATTGCGTAAAGAAGTTGGCCATCTGCGTAAATGGAACAGATATTTGAAATAAATAAAAGATAATGGCAACAAGAGCCCCTGCTGTTAATGTGTCAGCCGCAACACGCATTCCACCATAACCAAAAATCACAACGAGCATAATAAGCATTAAACTCATCATAATTGGCTGGATGACAGCCATGATCTTTCCTTCACGTAAACCGAAACCAAATAGATTTGCCATTCGATTAATGCCTACTTGTTTCTCTTGATCTTCAGCTAAAGACGCCTTTACAAGACGAATATCAGCGAGCACACGTCCTAAATCACCTTGGAATGAAGCTGTTTCATCCTGTAAGGAGCGGGAGACACGATACATTTTTCTACCTAGTGGCATCATGACAAGTAAGGATGCTGGTACTACCGCTAGCATCATAAGGGTAATTTTCCAGTCTAAAACAAACAGAATAATAATTGAACCGATAATAGAGATTAATCCCGAAATAAAAGGAATTAATTGCATCGTCATAAAGTCTTTAATGACAAGGGTATCATTCGTCATGCGACTCATCATTTCTCCTGATGAATGACGATCAAAAAATGAAACAGGTAAGTGCAAGATCCGCTTCCAAGCCGTTTCTCTTAAAGAATAAACGACCTTTTGACCGATATAGACCATTGTATAGATGGCGATTCCTGACATAACTAACTGCGCTAAAAATACAGCTCCTAATAAGGCTATGGTTGACCACTCAAACCCGATCACCGTCATCTCATCAATAAAGTTCATGGTTAACAGCGGTACAATGAGAGCAAGCGCCGTCTCAAAAACAACAAGGACGACTGCAAGCACAAGCAATAGCTTTCGTGGTAAGAATGGCCGAATCATGGCAATAAACGCTTTGATATTAATGGATTGATGCTGTTTCTCTTCCATTTCATTACTCCTCTTCCACATGCATATAATTCGTAAGCGCGGTATAAATAAAGTCGCCTAACTCCTCTGGAAAATACAGATTAAACAAATCACTATGTTTTTGAATAAATGCATCATCTTTTACAATTGCGATCATTTTTCTCAACTCTGGGTTACGTTCTACTAAACGTTGAATCAATTCTCTTATATAAGGACTGTCCGGTGTTTCTCCTTTTTGCATGGCCCAATGGACATTCAAACAGAACTGCAATCCTTCTTTATCCATTGTTTGCTGTAACGATGGTTCGTTATATTTATCTAGTTGTGAAACAATCGCTTTGTCACCAGAGAAATACTGTTTAAATGCTTGAATTTGATCTTTTTCACGCCTAAATGCATCTAATAAACTAAATGTTAATTCATCGGTCACTCCGCTAATCGGGTTCTCTACTTCATATAAACGTTGCGCCCTTGTGATAAGTTTCATTGTTTCATTTAATTCAGTCTGTTTTTTCTCAATCACTTGTTTTTGAAAGGCTAGCAACTCTTCACCACTCATGATACGATCTTCAAGCTGTGCTTTAATTTCATCAAGTGTCATCCCTAAATATTTACATACAGCAATTTGCTGATACGTTTTCCATTCTAAGCTTGTATAAAGCTTCTGACTTTTATCGTTCAAACGAAGTGGCACAAGTAAGCCAATTTGATCATAATACCGTAATGTTCGAACCGTTGTGCCTACTTGTTTTGCAAATGGACCAATTGTGAGTTCCATCTAATTCCCCCTTCTTCTACTTAGCCTAACTTATAACGTAACGTAACAGTCAATCTGAATCTTTCTATACACTGTAACAATCTCTAAAAAGGAACCTGAGCGGATTTCGGCCTTCTATGGCTTCCGGAAATCCGAAACACACGAATGTATGTAACTCAAACAAACTGCGCCATGCGAATATCATCTACATATGTACCATCATCAAGACGCGCATTTCTTTTTAATCGGCCTTCCTCTTGAAAGCCTAACTTCTTATATAAAGAAAGACCGCGTTCATTATTGGAGAAAACTTCCAATGAGACCTTTTCAATATTCGCTTGAGCTTTTGCCCAGCGTAAAAGGCGAGTCATTAATTCAGTACCAATTCCTTGCCCTGCATAAAACTCCTTTATACTAATGCCTACCATACCTTGATGGGAAAGACGTTTGCTTTTTGAAGGGAGGAAATGAATCATTCCCGCTATTACGTCATCTATTTCTGCCAAATAAAGAAAGCCATGTTTCTGATGTTTTTCTATCCATTGTTCTTCTTGTTCAATAGTCATTTGAAATTCATCTGCCCGCGTTCCATAAAAAGTAGGGTTCTCCGTGAAAACAAACTTCACATGGTCGATCATGCTTTTTGCGTCTTTTTTTCTAGCTTCCCGATAAACGATGTTCATCTGTTTTCTACCTCCAGCTTGTGTAAAACACCTGCATGAATCTTGTAAACACCTGATCCTTCAATCATTTCTTTTGTTCCGTTTTTAAAATAAATACCAGATTTTTCATTAATACCAAACCCTTCAATCCCATAGTCTTTCGTTATCATACGTAAATGTTCTTCTTCCTTCCATTCACTAAAATGAACGGCCACTTGTGTTTGCTGTTGCAAACCTAATCCCTTCCGCACGTTTAAACGTTTACTTGGATGGTCTTTAGCCGATATCATGCTTTTCTCCATGCTCATAATGGCGCCTGCCGAAAACCCAGCAACAGGAATACCTGTATGAAATTGATCTCTAATCGTTGGACCAATCGTTGTTTCCACCAATTCATCTATGTATTTCTCTGTATTTCCACCGCCGATTATAATCCCTCCGCAAGCCTTCAATTCATCGCAAATTCCCTGCTCTGACACTGCTGGCAGCGGGCGAAATAAACAATGCACCCCTAACGACTTCAACATTCCCTCGTACATTTTACGATAATCATTAATCCCAGGTCGATCGATAACAAAAATGATGCATGTTTTCTCACTCATGACCTCGACGAAACGCTTACCTAATTTTTCTGTAAACGGAGGCCCGCTTCCAAATAAAAAAAGATGGGTACTCATTCGTTCCCCCCCTATTGTCTTTATCCAATCATAGCATTTATCGTAAGAAGCATAAAAAATAAGGTGCCTATTTGTTACATAAGCACCTTACACTCTTTTAATCTCGATCAATTTCAATAATCTCTCCGGATTCGGCATCAATGGTTACTTCGTGTTCTTCCTGGTCTACTTCAATTTTCACTTCATAGTAAATTCGGTTTCCGTCTCGTTCGAGCTCCCAACTTCTCATCGCACCAGAAATTTCATTTTGAGCAGTCCCTACAGCATCAGTTGGTTCAATTAAACCCTCTAACTCAATGGCTTCTCTTTCACGTTCAACACCTCCAGCATCTTCAGCATCGAGAGGTTCTGTTTGTTGATTGATCTCTTCTTCCGTTTCTGCATGTATAACCAGTTCATATTCGGAATCGTCATCTATACCATCTAATTCATAATGTAGATTTTGAGCATCGTACTTAACAGATGTAAGTGATGCATCTGGAAACGCATTGTTAAAATGTTGTAGCGCATCATCTAAACGAATATACGACATCATCGTTTCATTCTCTTGTGCGCCATTGTCTTCTTCTACAGTTCCAGGCTCTGGGTTAGGGTTCATTTCACCTGGACCCTCATCTTGATTACAAGCAGCGAGCAGTGATAGAGCAGTAAATACCGTCATATACATAAATGGTGTTTTTTTCATTGTGTCTAGACTCCTTTTCCTATGATTGTATCAGTATGCCCAGTTTTACCCACTATCATGACTTTGATGTTACCACTTTAAACGCATCCGGCAGTTTAGCAATTAAATGACTTGGCGTAATGCTATCTGTACTCCATCCTTCTTCTTTATATAAATCAGCTGCATAACCGTGTAAATAAACAGAAGTCGATAAAGCGACTTGCGTTTTTTGCCTCGTAACCAATGCAGTTATCATACCAGTTAATACGTCACCCGATCCCCCTTTAGCTAACCCTTCATTCCCTGACATATTGACAGTCAGGAAGCCATCAGGCATCGCTACAATCGTATGAGGTCCCTTTAAAACGACATAGATCCCATTTGTCCGTGCGAACGCCTCAGCAACTTCAAATCGCCTTTGCTTTATGTGCTCGACTCCATAGCCTGTCAGCATCGACATCTCTCCAGGGTGGGGCGTTATAATTAAAGGTGCTTGACGCTTACGTATGGACTCAAGACAGCTTGGAACGACATGTAAAGCATCTGCATCTAAAATTAATGGTCCTTTAAAATGAGTAATCGCATGTGAGACAACGTCCTTCACATGCCCTCCTCTTCCAATACCTGGTCCAATTGTTAAAACCGTCTTATTCTCATAAAATGCTAACAGTTCGCTTTCTGTAGGAGCCAATATCCCGTCTTTATCCGAGGATAGCGTCGTAAACATTGCCTCTTTCACATGAGTGGCAATGGCTTGGATGACAGGACGGGTTGTTCCAACAGTTGTTAAGCCTGCACCACTTTGGACCGCCGCCGTCGTGACAAGACTTGCTGCACCAGGCATGTTGTCATTTCCGGCGATAATACCAATCCGACCATTCTTCCCTTTATGTGCAAACGAACTAGAGGTAAACCAGCTATGAAAAACTTCTTCCTCTCCCCATACGCAACGTTGCTTTTCAAGGTGCTTGAACGTAGCTGGTGGCACACCAATTGGCAACACTTCCATCTTCCCGTAAAATGGTTTTGTCGCTTCTAAAAAATAGCTTAGCTTCATGAGCTGTAATGAATACGTCTTGCCTGCATACACCGCTTCATGAGCAATCGCTGTTTCATCTGCCGGTACGCCAGTCGGTAAATCAATGGATACAATCTCCTTCTGTGACCGATTTAGTTGTTTTATAATAGCTGGATAAGGATCTTTTAGCGAACCCTTTATCCCAGTTCCGATCATCGCATCAACAATAACATCTATTTCGCAAAGCAGTTCCAACCATTCTGACTCGATATCATGCCAGTACTTCCATCTGTAACCACTCTGCTCATATATTCGCTTGTGTTGCTTTGCATCCCCACCGAAGCGACTTTCATCCGGTATAATACATGTCATGACAGTGATCCCTTGCTCCATTAGCATTCGTGCAACAGCAAAACCGTCTCCGCCATTATTCCCTGCACCTATTAATAGTAAATAGCGTTTATCACCGTACTGCTCGATCAGCTTACGGGCAATCTCTCTGCCTGCATTTTCCATTAACACAACACCAGGTAAACCAATTTTATTCATGGTAATCGCTTCAACGCTTGCCATTTCTTCTCCGGTTACTATTCGCATTGCGCTCACCCTTTTAGTGGATCATAGTATTTGAGATATTCCCTATTCTAGCAACTTCAAACTGTAGAAATGGAAATTTCATTGGATTTCAGGTATTTTGTGATATAGTGTTTTTACAAATCTCTTTTGAATACACATGAGAAGGAAATGGAAGGAGGGCATACATACCTTGATGGAGAGTAAAGCGTTTCGATTCGCTTGTTGGATTATCATTATTTTTCTGATTATCTATTTAGGCTCGCTCGTAGATTTTATTTTCAGGCCAATAGCGGTTTTGTTTCAGACATTGTTTGCTCCAATTGTCATTGCGCTCATTATCTATTACTTACTGAGACCGTTCGTTAATATACTCAGTAAAAAAATACATCGTGGCGTTTCAATCTTAATTGTGTTTCTTGTTTTAATCGGTCTATTAACAAGCGCCGTGCTGTATATAGGACCAATCATTCAGAACCAAATTATGTCGTTTGTTAACAACATTCCAAGGTACGCAAACATGGTACAAGAATTCTTTGAAGGCTTACAAGAACAGCCAGCCTTTCAAAATGTGCTCGACTCCATGGATTTTTCTCTCGAGAATATTTCGAATACCTTATCGGAGAACTTGCAAGGTTATTTAGAATCTGCCGTTGATAGCATCGGATCCTTTATTGGTGCGGTAGCAAACTTTGTTATTGTCGTTGTGATTATCCCTTTTGTTCTGTTCTACATGCTTAAAGAAGGAAACAAAGCACCAATGATGGTCATTAATCAATTTCCAGCAAGAGAACAAGAAGAAGGTAAGCGCGTATTAAGCGATTTAGATAATGCATTAAGTAGTTATATTCAAGGACAGCTCCTTGTGAGTGCATGTGTTGGGGTACTTTGTTTAATTTGGTACTTAATTTTAGGCTTAGATTACGCGTTAATCTTAGCACTTGTTGCCTTATTTACAAACGTTATTCCCTTTATTGGACCTTGGATCGGGACTGCTCCAGCTGTTGTGGTCGCATTATTTGATTCACCTTTTACAGCGCTGCTCGTTATTGGCGGTGTCGTAATTATTCAGCAAATTGAAAGCAATGTGTTCTCTCCACAAATCATGGGACGCCAACTTGCTGTTCACCCACTGACCATTATTTTCGTCTTACTTGTAGCGAGCCAACTCGCAGGCTTTATTGGCATTCTACTTGCTGTACCGACTTATGCGGTTGGTAAGGTCATTGTGCAGCATACGTATCGATTAATACGAATTCGAATGCGATCCACCCCAAAGAGAACTTGATTATAAAGACCGTTTCGCAAAACGCGAAACGGTCTTTATTTCATACCTGTTCTGTATGGGTACGTATACGCCTATACCGCTTTTACCATTTCCACATAGACTACATATAGCAAAGGAGGTATGTGTAGATGTTTCATCGACCTAAGCACCTACAACGACCACATGTAGAAGAATATGTTGTCCGTGAAATTCAACCTGTCGTTACTCACTATGTCACAAATAAAGTCTACCGACACGTTCATCAATACCCTCATACAGAGTCGTTTGTGAACAGAGAATTACCCCCACCACCTATCAACATACAGCAGCCCTGGAGACAACCGCCTCGCTAATCGTGGCGGTTTATTTTGTATACCGATTGGCATAATGACTAGCTACATAAGCATAGGGCTTTAACCTCGCCGAAAAACCTATTCGCAATAAGCGCTCACTTAACTCTTTTGCATAGCGGGCTGAATAAAATTGATTTTCTCCACTAATATCTAAATGCGCTTCGAACGTAACGTTTGGCTTTTTCCCTACATTCACTCGTAATGCGGTTAGCACGTCTTCTGTTAATAGGGTTTCATAAAGCAACCGTTCGTAAATGGAATGTATTTTATAAGGCTTTGTTAATCGATGTGTACCTGTCCACATTTGCTTAGTGCTTGAAAGAATGACAACACCTATAACGAAACGAGTGGTTTGAGCGTGAACTTGGGAATCTGTCCCGACAATAATATGGCAGGGTTCAGAGCCATGAGTGTTTAAATAAGCTGCAATGCGTGTAAAGATATCACGAAGTAAATACTGTCTTTCTAAACGAGTCTCTGTACGATAATCAGGCATGTAAAACCTCACTTACACTATGACCTTGTTCATTGTATGCAAGTGAGTAAGAAAATAAGCCTAGTGCTCACTACGCTTTTCTAAAAAAGCAAATACAGTGGCTTCACCAGGTAATGAACCGTAAGACACAATCGTATACCCTAATTTTTGATAGAGAAATAAGTTTTTTTCACTTTTGGACCCTGTAAATAATGCATATGTTGGAGAAGGAAGCTCTTTTTCTATAGCTTCCATAAGGGCTCTACCTACACCTTGATTTTGTGCTGACGGGTGAACCATAAGCTTCCCAATCTTTGTTACGCCATTTTCTATTTTTCCTCTTACAGACCCAAGAATGCTGCCTTGATCGTCTAATGCTTTTAAAATTAGATGACTTGAGAAAGCTTCCTGTGCATTCTCAATTGTTTCGTGTAAAGGTAAGATCGTATAGTCATTATAAAGAGCTGCCTCACTTTGATAAGCTACTTTTTGTAAGGCTAAAATGGTTTCTGCATCCTCTAAAGTCGCTTTTACAACCTGCATATCGTCTCACACTCCTCAAATAATAAAAAAAAGACAGTCCTAAGACTGTCTTTACTATACTACCCACCAATTAACATTCCCGCAATCGTTGCGTTCATTAAGTTAACAAGTGTCGCAGCAATAAGGGCTTTCACACCATATTTTGCAATAAGCGGACGACGTTCTGGAATCATGCCACCAAGTCCCCCAAGTAAAATCGCAATAGAAGAGATATTCGCAAACCCACAAAGCGCAAACGATGTAATAATGAAGGTACGTTCAGATAAATCACCAGCAGCGCTTGTTAATGCTTCAAAACCGATAAATTCATTTACAATCGTTTTTTGACCGATAAAGGAACCAGCTTGTAGCGCTTCACCCCAAGGAACGCCAATAATCCACGCAACTGGCGCAAAAACAAAGCCAAGGATTTCTTCTAACGTAATAACACCCAGTCCAAGAATACCGTTTCCTACAAATGATAATAAGAGGTTAATTAATGCAATCAATGATACAAAGGCAATTAGCATCGCACCAACATTTAATGCTAATTTCAAGCCGTCAAGCGCACCATTTGATGCTGCATCAATAAAGTTACGAGACTCACTTTTTACTTTTAAATTAATGGTATCTTTTGTTTCACTTACTTCTGTTTCAGGTACAATCATTTTGGCCATTAATAGCCCACCAGGCGCAGCCATAAACGTTGCAGCGATTAAGTATTCTAACGGAATACCCATCAATGAGATACCTGCCATAACAGATCCGGCTACTGTTGCCATACCACCTGTCATAACTGCGAATAGCTCCGAAGCAGTCATTTTATTTAAATAAGGCTTAATCATTAAAGGTGCTTCTGTTTGTCCGACGAAAATATTCCCCGTTGCAGAAACAGATTCAGCGCGGCTCGTTTGTAGTAAACGAGAGATCCCCCCACCAAGATAACGAACAATAAATTGCATGATGCCGTAGTGGTATAATACACTAATAACAGCAGAGAAAAAGATAATAACAGGTAACACTTGGAATGCAAAGATCATTCCGACCCCTTCAACTGCAAAGATCCCCCCAAATAGCATATCAATTCCTGCACCTGAAGTATCAATAGCAGCTTGTACACCTCTTGTTACTTGCTCAAGCACGTAGCTTCCTATATCCGTCCATAATACAATAAATGCAAAAACAATTTGTAAAGCTAGAGCAGTCAAAACCGTTCGCCAGTTAATCGCTTTCTTATTTGTAGAAAGTAAAAAAGCAAAGGCAAGTAAAATGACAATGCCCATAATACCCCATAAAACGTTCATATTAGCCTCCCCGACGCAATTTGTCTTCATTGCGCCTTACTATTCCCTTAAGTATGAAATTCTTGCATTTTTCTTCAAAAAATATTATAACCTGACAAGATTCAGCTTATGAAAAGCGAGTAAGGAAGTCAATGCGTTCATAAAAAGTTACAATACTAAGAATCATTTCTACAATACATAAATATAGGAAAAAATGTATAGATTCAGCCATAACCATCCCTTATAAGCCTTCACAACGGTTGAATTTTTTCAACATAAAAGAAAAAGCACATCGGTTGCTTCCCTAGCTAGAATTCTAAAAGAACTCGCTAAAGCGGTGCAATCGGCGCGCTTTTTTCATGTATATCATCATTAATCGTCTGGTACAGCTTATGCAGAGTGTTGATTTAAAAAGCCAATCACTTCATTATTGTGCTCTTCAGAACCTTTTCCTAACGAGAGTAAGTGCCCCCACGTGTTTAAACAACATAGTTTTGCTGTTTGAATATGCCCTTTTGCATATTCTGCATGCTCTAAAGGAACAATTGCGTCATTAACGCTATGCACAATAAGCGTTGGTGCTTGAATGGAATCAAGTTCTTCTTCTAACGATCTTCTGATTTGGTGCATATCAATTAAGAACCCATGTCTAGAGCGCTGAAATTCCGTCATTCGATCAAACAAATACCAGTCTCTGGATAAGGTTCGCGCCTTAATTTCTTCGTAAGGCAACTTACTATAAATCGGCGCAATCGTTTTGAAGGCGATATCTGGTGAAAATCGCGCTAAACTGGACACACCTTTCCAAACAAATTTTTCCACATAGGGATAGAATAAAAAACGACTAATAAGTGCGTCACGCTTTCTCGATTCTTTCCACGGCTTCGTTACAGCCCCTTGTAGTGTAAACGTTTTGACACGCTCGGGATAATGGCTTGCTAAATAAATACCTGAAGGGCCGCCTGTTGAAGCGGCAATAACGTGCACTTTTTCAATGTGCAACTCATTTAAAAGCTCAATATAAAAACTGCATGCTGTTTCCAATGATTTTCCGATTCTCTTTGATGTATGACCGTAACCTGCTCTAGAAGGAATAATAACCGAATACCCTTGCTCAACAAGCTCTTCTAAACCAAGTTGTTCTAAACAATTGGAATGACCACCATGTAAATATAATATCGGTTCTCCTTCTCCCGTAATCGAATACTCTAAAGTCAAATCCTCATACGTAAAAGAAGCAACGCCTCTCTCCATGATGACTATCTCCTTTTTCTATAGTAGTTTGTAAAAAAAATCTAAGATGAATATTACTCCCCTTCACATGGAAAGTCAACGGGCATTTAACTAATTTTTATCTACAAATTCATACCAATTTCTACATAGACTACGTTGTAAGAGTAAACCTTGTGACAAAACGACAAAGCAACCTAATCCAGACACGTCCTCTTTCTTTATTGTAAAAACAAAACGAAATAGTATGTATTTTTAAAATTGATGTTGTAACTTTCTTCTGTTAGGGTATGGATATCGGAAATACAAATCTTTTTTACATAGTAAATACAGATTAAAGGAGTTGTTGCTTATGGCCAGTACACCTAAAAAGGAAAGCCTGAAAGAACAAGCCTCGCCGTTTGTATTAATTTCCTCGACGATTATTATCGTTCTGTTTGTATTATGGGGAATCATTAGTCCAAGTCACTTAGGGGCAACGGCAGAGTCAGCACTTGATTGGATCATTGAAAACTTCGGTTGGTTCTATATGACCATTGCTAGCTTGTTCATTTTATTCGGACTCGTTGTGGCCTTATCCCCATTCGGAAAACTACGGTTAGGGAAAGACAATGATCGCCCGGAACATTCGTTTATTTCATGGGTCGGAATGTTGTTTGCAGCTGGATTAGGCGTCGGCTTTGTATTCTTTGGAGTAGCTGAACCAATTCTTTATTATGCTGAACAGCCACCAGGTTATTCGTTTAGTTTACCTGAACAAGGTGGAGATGCAGCAGAAGTCGGTCTTCGTTACGGGGTATTTCATTGGGGACTGCACGCTTGGGGAGCGTTCTCAGTAGTTGGTTTAACCCTCGCTTATGTACAGTTTCGAAAAAATCGCCCCGCTCTAATCAGTTCTGCTTTCTACCCATTGCTTGGAAACAAAACAGATGGTTGGATGGGAAAGGGAATTGATTTATTAGCTGTCATTTCAACTTGCGCAGGTGTAGCAACCACATTTGGCATTAGCGCGCTACAAATCTCAGGTGGGATATCCTTTTTATCTCCCCTTGAAAATGGGATTCCATTACAATTAAGTATTATTGCTGTTATTACATTTTTATTTCTATTCTCAGCTGTCCGCGGGATTAATAAAGGCATTAAACGATTAACCAATTTAAATCTTGTTCTAGCAGGAATATTAATGTTTTTTGTTTTATTCGCTGGTCAAACCATTACGCTTTTAGAAAGTATGGTGACGACCCTTGGAAGCTATGCCGCAAACGTTGTTTCCATGTCTTTTTCAATGGATCCTTATAGCGATGACGGTTGGTTAGGGGCAAATACGATTTTTTTCTGGGCTTGGCATATGTCCTGGTCTCCATTTGTTGGCTTATTTATTGCCCGTATTTCAAAAGGCCGTACGATACGAGAGTTTATTGCTGGTGTTCTTCTCGTTCCAACGGTGATGGCCGTTATTTGGTTCTCCGTCTTTGGAGGGACTGCCCTTGATATCCAGCTAAGCGGAGTCTTTGATATGGCGTCTGTAGCAACAAACGAAGTTGAATTAACGTTATTCTATTTGCTTGATCAGCTTCCTTTAACCATGATTTCAAGCATACTAGCTGTAATCGTCGTAGGCATTTTCTTTGTCACATCGGCTGACTCCGCCGCTTTCGTCCTTGGCTCTATGACGTCCAACGGATCGTTAAATCCAAGCTTTAAGTTGAAAATCTTATGGGGGGTTCTCATTGCCGGTACCGCTTCTGTTCTTCTCGTAAGTGGAGATGGTGGACTCGATGCCCTACAAACCGCCGCACTCACAGCTGCGCTTCCATTCGCTTTCATTCTCGTCTTTATGCTTATTGCAATGGGGACAATGCTTACACGGGACTGGAAGACCGATCAACGTCGAAAGCAAAATGCCCATGATGACGAACTGAAGAAAGCAATGAAAGAAGAAGCATACGAAGATTTAAAGAAAGAATTAACGTCTGAGTGGCGTGAGGAATTAAAACGAGAGTTATTAGCAAACGGTCGAGCAACAGCAGAAATGGTTCATTTTCAAACAACTGACGATTCATGGATTGCCGGAAAAACACTTGCAGAGATTAAATTTCCTGCACATGTAAACGTAAGCGCGATTGAACGTGGGGATTCTATGCTCTCCCCAACAGGGAGTACAATGATTCAAGCTGGAGACTATCTATACATTCTCGTGGAGATTGAACAAAAAGAAGCAGTACAAGAAATTTTGCGCAGAACCATCTAATGATAAACAGAAAAACACGTCCTCCTTTGTACATAAAGAAGGACGTGTTTTTTATATACCTTAATAAGTGAAGGATCGTTTAGCCGTTCACAGAATAGATCATGCGAACCATGCTATTGTCTTCCTCACTCTGTTCTTCAAATCCAACTTCTTCAAAGACGTGCTTTGCCTTTGTATTGTCACCACCCATTAACACACATATTGTCTCTGGATTTGTTTCCGTCTTCAAGAAGTCTACACATTTCTGAACAAATGCTCTCCCCTTACCCTTACCAGTCTCCTCAGGGTTTAACCCTGGAGCCATTTCAATCATTCCATTTATTCGCTTCACGCCAATAAACCCGATGATCTCACTTTCACGGTAAACCGCGTATTGCCAAGTGTTTTTCTTTCCAAACTCTAAAAAAGACGTTGTCCGAGAATTCTTTTCATCATGAAAAAAGGAATAAGCTCCCTTGTACTGCCATTGATACGCAATCCACTTTGCCTGATCCTCAGTCATAGCCACAAAGCGCATACGATCTCTCCCCCAATCGAAATTTACATCTTCTCTTTTTTTTATTGTTTAGAATCCTTCTACATACAAAATGACAGGTATATTGCTCACCTAAAACAGAAAAACTGAATAAAAAGGAGGTATTTATTTGAAACACGTTAGTATCATTCTAACCAAATTGCTCATTGCCTTATTTGCTTTTAGTATTGGCTTTCTTTTTTTCACAGAAGCAACCTATGTTGATGTACTAACCTTTGCCTTGCTAACAACCACTTTGTCCTATATTGCTGTTGATTTAATCATTCTACCTCAGTTTGGAAACCGGGTTGCACTAGTGAGTGACTTTATCCTCACTTACTTTATTGTATGGGTATTTGGATCAGTTTTATTTGCAAACTACATGCTTATTGCATGGGGTAGCATTTTAGCAACAGGGATTATGACCTTTTGCGAAGTCTTTGTTCATAGCTACCTGATGAAGCATGTGTATACGAAAGAAAGCCATCGTCAGCACAAAGCGCGCTTTGCTTTTGACACAGAATTCGCAAAAGATGAAGACCCAGCTTCACCCATAAAAAAAGACCGTGACTAAAATCAACTTGTCGAGGCAATCGACAAGTTTCTTCTTTTATTACGAGAGTCGCTCCGATACCCTCTTCCATACTGCCTCTATAGTGTACCACAACCGACAAAAACTGCACGTATCGAGTTTGCTATTTCGTCACAAATTCTTAAAAATTCCCTTCTTTCATATCTATAAAAAAGCCGTTGCACTCAAGCGCAACGGCTAAAACCTATTTTCATTTATCACCTTTTACCCTTACTAGCGTTCTTGCAGTGTTCCTGTTTTCACAGGTGTTTGAGCAAGGCTGTCCTTTGGAAAAATAAAGGTCCAAGGCATACTTGTGTAAGGAGGCACAGTTTGGATGGAAAACGACCGCTCTGCAATCGTTTCACCCTCTTCGACACAGGCAATAAGCTTACTCTCCCAGACATCTTCTTCAGAAGATTGATTTTGAATAATCACTGTAACAAGTAAGTCGCCTCGATAATTAAAAGCTTGACGATAGGGAATAAATCGTTCTGTCTTACCGACAGCTAGCAACGCTTTAAGCTCGTTTAAATCACCCTCAGCAATCGTCTTTCTCCAGGCTGATTGTAATTGAAAGGTTTGCATAATTAAAAACTCCTACTATTTCTTTAAGCTAATCCTATCTCTTTTTTTATCGTTTGTAAAAAAGGCACGCTCACCTGTCGAGCTTTCTCCGCCCCATCTTTAAGGACTCGTTCCATCTTTTCAGGGCTTGAAAACCATTCTTTATAGAGCTCCCTTGGTTCCTCAAGCCTGCGGTTTGCAACTCGGAAGAGTTCACCTTTTGCATCGCCCCAGCTTATTCCTGCCTGATAGGCTTCTTCCATCGCTTTCACTTCCTCTGCTGTCGCGAATTGTTTATACAACATGTAAATTGTTGATGTTGCAGAATCTTTTGGAGCAGACGGAGGTAACGAATTCGTCTTTATTTTATAAATACGCTTCTTAAGCTCGTCTTTCTCCATAAATAAAGGGATTGTATTTCCATAACTTTTGCTCATTTTTCTCCCATCTAAACCAGGAAGGACTGCAACATCCTCCATAAGGTAAGGCTCTGGAAGCTTTACTGTTGACCCGTGCTGACTACGCATTGCTAAGCCTAGATCTCGTGCAATTTCAATATGCTGGATTTGATCTTTTCCTACTGGTACGACATCTGGCTCTATTATAAGAATATCAGCAGCCATTAAAATAGGATAAGTAAAGAGCCCCATATTGATGCCTGCATCTAATTCCCTGCTGTTCGCTTCGTTTTCATCAACCATTGCTTTATACGCATGGGCTCTGTTCATTAATCCTTTCGGAGAAAGAGTGGCGAGAATCCAACTTAATTCAAACACCTCCGGAATATCCGATTGTCGATACAAGGTTGTTTGATTTGGATCAAGCCCTAATGCGAGCCAACTCGCCACAACTCCTTTCGTTAAAGCATGCAGCTCCTCTCTTTGGTGAGGTTTCGTTAGCCCATGACCATTTGCAACAAAATAATAAGATTCATGATTTGCTGCTAGCTGTAAAGCTGGCTTAATAGCACCGATATAATTTCCTAGGTGAATATCTCCCGTTGGCTTTATACCTGTTAAACTCCGCTTCATCTTGTCTTCCTCCTTTTTGACAATAGAAAAAGGGCTATCCATCCAAAAAGGACGGATAACCCGTGGTGCCACCTTTGTTCGCTTCATCATTGAAACGCACTCCAATACGTACGAGAGTCTGGCTCTGATACGCTGTCTTTTTTAACGGTAAGACGTCCGCCTCGCCTACTAAACGTTCAGCAAGGAAGCTCCGAAGTCCATTCCATTCGCACGCTACACTAGTTCACACCAACCACTAGCTCTCTTCAGTAACGCCACCAATGTACTTACTCTCCATCTACGCTCATCTACCTAAACTTTATAAGATTTCCTCATAAAAATCAACTTCCATAAGTGAAAATGATAAAATAAAATAATCACTTAAAAAGGAGGATTCTCTTTTGAAGATTGTCGATACGACACCAGCGTTTCTAACGAATAGCACCCATACCCTATTTACACTTCGCCAGTATGACGCTACATTTCCTTCTGTGTTTACTGAATACTTCTCCTATCATTGTACACAAACTGATTTACGCTTACAGAGTGCCCTCGAACGCTACCCACTGATTTAATCCATATAAACGATCTCCGTGTTCAGCTGTCAAGCCTCCTACATAAAACCGTGCATCTTTATGAAAAACACTTCCACTTAACCTATGGGCAAACGATCTACCTCATCGTTGGCGCGTACAGTTCAAATGCCTATACTCACCGGCAGATTTTGCCTGATATAATGCTCTCTTTAGAACAACTGCCTAAAAACAGAGATGGTTTACGTGTGTTACTTGCTCATGAAATTGGCCACGCGATTCACAATCAGTGGACTGATCTCGAAGGAATCGACTGGGAGCAGGTTCGTTGGGAGAGTTTACTGCTTGGCATGTATCGAGAAGGAGTAGCAACTCATTTTTCGAGACAAATTGTCCCAAATGTAGCAGACGAGCTTTACTATACCTACGGGTCGTTAGGTGGGAAAGATTGGTTTTTATTCGCTCAAGAAAATCAGATAGACATAAAACGAGCTTTTTTAAAGGATTTTAACGAGCTTTCGGAGAAACAGTTGTTTCGTGAGTGGTATTCCATTAATGGCGGAGAGCACTTTGGTTATCCGCGGCTCGCTTACTTCCTAGGTGACCTTTTTTTTCAACATGAACGAACATGAAAAGGCGTTAAAGCAGCCGTCCTAGCATGGCGTCATCCCACTTATTTGTCTGAAATTAACGCTTGGTTACAGCATCACTAGTGACAGTTTCTAAAACGATACCAAGTTACAATTATGTGCATACTTGTGCTAAGGTTTGAATCAACCTACACTAGAGTTATACCAATACAGCGGATCAAGAGATCCAAAAGGAGACGATTATGAGTAACGAAAAGATTGCGATTGTCTATTACAGTTCTACTGGTACAAACTATCAGCTTGCAAAATGGGCTGAAGAAGCGGCAACAGCAGCTGGTGCCGATGTGAAAGTACTAAAATTCCCAGAGTTAGCTCCAGATGCAGCAATTGATTCTAACCCTGCATGGCGTGCCCATGTTGAAGAAACAAAAGACGTTCCTGAAGTAACGCCTGCAGATATGGAATGGGCAGACGGCTTTATTTTCTCCGTACCGTCTCGTTTTGGAAACGTTCCTGGTCAAGCAAAGCAGTTCTTTGATACTCTTGGTGGTTTATGGGCAGGCGGTAAGCTTGCAAACAAAGTTGTCAGCGGCATGTCTTCTGCAGCAAATGCGCATGGCGGTCAAGAACAAACCGTTCTTTCCCTTTACACAACCATGTTCCACTGGGGTGCAATCATTGCAGGTCCTGGTTACACAGATCCAGTCGCATTCGCTTCTGGCGGAAACCCTTATGGAACAAGCGTAACAGTTGACCAAGAAGGCAATATGGTTGAAGACGTTGAAGAAGCAGTTAAACACCAGGCTAGACGTACAGTATCTGTTACGAGCTGGGTAAAAGCAGGTCAATAAGAAAAGAGAGCACATGATGTGCTCTTTTTTTTTCGTAAAAAAAAGAACGGACAACAGCTCTCCATTCCAATTCATCTAGTTATACAGTTATTGTATGGTCGATCCAACAATATGGTAGCCTTTCCGCTTTAGAAATTGAGCAGAACGACTAATTTCTTGCTCATCTCTTCCAATTAAGTGAACCGTCTTTTTGTTTATCTCTTTATAATAACGCTTTAAATAAGGCAATGGAATGTTTATCGTGTTCAAAAAATCGTCCTTATAGGCAAGGTGGTAATCTCTTACATCCACACATTGCACGTTCATGGTATCCTCGCAATGCGGCACAACCGTATCTTCCACACAACACATGTGTATCGTTCCTCTCCATCGTCCCAATGCTTCCTATCTGTCTTGATGTGGACTTAAGCTTTTCTTCATTTTGTATCATATAAAACATTAGACTGCTTTGCCAACAAAAAAGCCTTACACCGATTGTCCTGTGACCTCAACTTGCTTTTCCTTACTCATGGACTCGTATTGGGCTATTTTTTGATCTAATCGATCAAGCGTCTCTGTCATCTCTTTTAATCGTTCTTTTAGTTGCCCTCGCTGCTGAATTAATAGTTCTTTTCTTGGATTTGCCGTTTCTTCACCTTGTTGATAGAGTGCCACATATTCAATTAGTACCTCAATTGGTAATCCAGCTCTACGCATACATTTCGCAAACTCAATTCTACGGCAGTCTAATTCAGTGTATTCACGAATTCCGCTTTTACTACGGTTTACCGGAGGAATTAGACCAATTCGTTCATAATAGCGGAGCGTATCTTGCGATAAACCCATTTTTTCACTCACTTCTGAAATTAACATCGGATGCCCTCCTTTTTATTAATCGTAACACTTGGAGTTCACTTTAAGGCAAGAAGATCTAAAGACATTTTGTCATGGAATAACCACCTTTTTTACCTTGAGCTAGAAAACGCTTACGTCAGTTAAGCGATTTGTTCCAATGTTTCATCCCCATTCATTTGGGAATACAGTGAGAAATTAAGATTTACAAGGAGTGGAAAAAATGAGCGTACAACCTTTATATATGAACGGCGAATTTGTAACTTCACAATCACATGAGTTCATTGATGTGGTTAATCCAGCTACAGAGGAAGTACTATCTCAAGTTGCTGATGCTACTGAAGAAGAAACCAACCATGCTGTTGAATCGGCTTGGGCTGGTCAGAAAGTGTGGGAGAAGGTTCCTCAAGTGGAGCGAGGTCGCATCGTTCGTCAAATTGGCGACGCGATTGCAGCTGACAAAGAAACGTATGCAAAAATGTTAAGCGAAGAACAAGGTAAACCGCTTGAAGAGGCCCGTGGTGAAGTTGATACAGCTGTTGACTTCTTCCACTATATGTCAGAATGGAACCGAAAAATTGGTGGCGACATCGTTCCAAGTGACGATCCAAATGAACAAATTCTGATTCAAAAGAAACCTATAGGCGTTGTAGTAGGTATTATTCCATGGAACTACCCTGTTTTTATTTTTGCTCGCAAAGTCGCTACAGCTCTTATTACTGGTTGTTCAGTCGTCATTAAACCATCTGAAGAAACACCGAATACAGCAGTTGCTTTTGCAAAGGTGATCGATAAAGCCGGCTTACCTAAAGGCGTATTTAATCTAGTGACCGGTAAAGGAGATACAGTAGGAAACCGCCTTGCCAGCCATCCGAAAGTGGCACTTATTAGTATGACGGGTAGTGTGCCTGCTGGAACCAAAGTGATGGAAGCAGCCGCACAGAATATCACAAAAGTAAACCTTGAGCTCGGTGGAAAAGCGCCCATCATCGTATCAAAACACGCTGACCTCGATTTAGCTGTCAAACATATTAAAGCTTCTCGAATTGAAAACGCCGGACAAGCTTGTATTTCAGCAGAACGTGTTTACGTGCAAGAAGAGGTTGCCGAAACCTTCACGAAGAAAATGGTGGCGGCTATGGCAGATACGAAGGTTGGCTATTCTCTCAATGAAGATCAGATTGATATGGGACCGTTAGCAAGTTCCCATCATTTAGAAAAAGTTGAACAGCTCGTGAATCATGCAAAGAAAGCTGGCGCTCATGTTGAACTTGGTGGAAAACGAATGGACAAAGAAAGAGGCTTTTTCTACGCTCCAACTGTATTAACGAATGTGAATCATGACGATGAAATCATGACAACGGAAGTCTTCGGTCCCGTTCTACCGATTACCACGTACAACACATTTTCAGAGGCTATTGACTATGCAAATGACTCTATTTATGGCTTGGCATCAGCCCTCTACACAAATGACTATAATGAAATGATGCAAGCAGCACGAGATTTACATTACGGTGAAACCTTTGTAAACCGCGAGACAGGCGAAGCGATTCAAGGTTATCACGCAGGTATGCGTCAATCCGGTATTGGCGGCACTGATGGAAAACATGGCTTAAATGACTTCTTATCAACACATGTGATGTATCTTGCCTATCAAGACGAAAATTAAGAAGGGCGGCGTAAAGCCCCCTTCTTTTTTTATGCAAATTGAAGCAATTCTTTAAAAGTGGTCAGCTTGTAATCATAGTGATTCGATTGGCCAAACCCATATGCAGCATAGGCAAATCGGACACCTGCATGCATTGCAGCCTTTTGATCCCCTATTGTATCTCCTACATATAACGGTGCTTGTAGACCATTCCGTTCAACAACAAGCTTAATATTCTCTCCTTTAGGTAAACCAGTACGGCCTGGGTTCTCATAATCAGTAAAATAGTGACTAAGACCGTGAGAATGAAAAAACGCCTCAATATACCCGTCCCGACAATTACTTACAATAAAAAGCTTATATGTTTTCGATAAGGTACGCAAAACCTCTTCTACCCCATCATAAAGCAAAGCCCCATTTTCTTTTAAAAGCGCTAATTCTTCAACACCACAAGCATCCATCAACTGTTTTTGTTCTCTTTCTGTCAACTGAGGGAATAACACGCTTGCAATTTTTGGAATTACCAAACCCATTGTACGGGTTAAATCGGCTTTTTCTACCTTCTCAATTGGAAACTCACTTCTGCTAATGGCTTTGTTCCAAGCTTCAACAACTTGTTCCCTTGAATCCCAAAGCGTACCATCCAAATCAAAAATAATACTGTCCATTTTTGTCACCACTCTCTACGGGTTCATTTCTGTCAATCCAATTTGTTAAAAATTGCTTTGGTTCGGATTTGCTTTTTAGCAAATTCTAAACTTAATTATACGTAATTGTTGGAAAGGGGGTAAACATATGAAACCCATTCATTTATTATTTCAATCCATCGCTCCACTACCTGCTACTGTTAATCCGGCTCAACTTATTCAAGGTGTTACAGATCGTTCATCAGACGTTAGGCCTGGATACGTATTTATTGCGGTTAAAGGTTACGCCTCTGATGGTCATGCTTTCATTCATGACGCCATTCGGAAAGGGGCTAGCGTTATTGTCGGAGAAGAGCCGTTTACAGACTTGTCTGTCCCTTATGTTCACGTTTCAAATAGCCGGTTTGTATTGGCTAAATTAGCGAGCCGTTTTTATGAGAAAAACGGCAAGAGACCCATTATGATCGGTATTACTGGAACAAACGGAAAAACGACCACCTCGTTTATGCTTAAACATCTATTCGAAACGGCCGGCTATTCATGTGCCTTGTTTGGGACAGTCGTTACAATTATTAATGGAACAGAGAGGACGTCCAATAAAAATACAACATTAGGTCCTATCGAACTCCATAAACAACTAGCTAAAAGCACAGACGATATCGTTATTATGGAAGTCTCTTCCCATGCGTTATCACAACATCGGGTTGCTGGTTTATCCTTCGACTTTGCCCTTTTTACCAACTTAAGTCACGATCATCTTGATTACCATCAAACGATGACAAAATATTTTCATGCAAAAAAAACCCTCTTCTCGCTACTTCATGCGGGTGGAAAAGCGATCATTAACACATACGACAACTGGGGAAAAAATTTAGTTGCTGAGTTAAAAACTGAACCTCTTTCTTTACACACGATCGGCATCGGGCAAGAACTGGAAATAGCATCGATTACGTATGGATTACCGATGAAAACGACTCTCATCGACAATGGAGAATCAGTATCATTAAACGTCCCGTTGAGTGGTGAACATAATATTTATAATGCCGCTATGGCTTACTTAACAGCTAAACTAATGCACCTAAAAATAGAAGCCATTTGCAGTGCATTCCTTACCTTCAAAGGGGCACCAGGACGTTTTGAGACGTTCCAGCATCCAAGCGGCGCCATATTTGTGATTGACTATGCCCATACTGAAGACGCTTTTTCCTATTGTTTGCAAGCGATTAAACAGTTAGGTGCTAAACATATTACCCACATATTTGGCTTTAGAGGCGGACGCGATACAGGAAAACGCAAAGCAATGATTCACACAACCGAAAAATGGAGTCATTATATCGTATTAACATTTGATGATTTAAATCAGCTGACATCCGAAGAAATGCGCCGAACATTGCTCGCTATTCCCTTGGCTCATGGGGAGGTCGTACCTGATCGAACCGTTGCTATACTAAAAGCATGGCAGCATGCCAAAAAAGGAGATTGGATCTTAATTACAGGAAAAGGCCACGAACGATATAAACAGCCATTTCACTATGACGCTCACTCTGATAAAGACATGGTAGAGCAATTACAAAGGGGTACACTTAAGCCCCGTCATGTAACAAGAACCTCATAAAACACATCAAAGGTTCAGCTAAGCTGAGCCTTTATTAAACGAATTTGACCTCGGTGACTAATTTCATCTTCAAGCACGTGATACCAAAGAAAATAATGATTAATCTGTGTACCATCTGGCCATGTACTCTCTTCATAGAGCCATTCACGCTCGACAGTCTTTAAATAGGTTAAGGTACGGTCACGAACTGCTCGAAGATGCTCTAAATATGTATGTAGTTCGTTTCCTTTTACCTCGCTACGTCCAGCTTCGCCTAAAAATAAGGCTGCACGGCACTCTTCCAATTCTTCTTCTGATGGATCCCTCTTTTCAAACGTTAAAATCTGATGAATGTGTTCAATTGCCGCCATATGTTGAAGCAAAGCACCTATTGAATTGGACTTTTTTGTCAACAAAAAGTCCAGTTCAGCTACCGTTAATCCCTCTATCTCACGTATCGTTTCAAATCGTGCCAGTTCAAGCATTCTTACTAACGTACCTATCTCGTCACCATAGCCTTCAGTCGGGTACATTCTTTGATCCAAATCATCACGTCCATTCAGCGCTATAAGTCTGTTCAAGTTGTTGTAACTGTCTTATTTTCTCCGCACCGTCCTTCGTTTCAACGTATGACTTCCCATTATAGAGTGGGGCTTTATTGTAGATCTTTTGAACGTTCAGTAGCAATCCTTCACCTGTAAGAGTCTCACTAAACGAAAGGTTTTCTGTTTGATAAAGAAGCACATCGAGTAGCTCTTCCACTTCCTTAATTTGAGATCGCTTCAATACACTTAGTAGTTCATCATCTGTTAACAGGCTAATGCTTACATCATTATGGTGTTTACAATAACGATGTACGGCTTTTGCTAATAGTTGATCTGCTGCAAGTAATAAAGGCGAAAGAAACAGTTGATGATCACTAAGGATGCAATTCATTATAAACGAGCACGTCGTTTCATCAGCCTCCACCCCTGCTCTTGTGCAGTTCATAAATGGAAGAATTTCATTAGGCAATCGATCCACATCGCCCATCATATACATATCACGAAAAAAGCTGTCCACATGATCAAGGCCGATAATGTCCCTTGTACCTGTTAAACCATTCTCTTGATTTAAGCAAGCTACTACATCTTCAACCCTAATCTTATTGTCCCTTAAGATGGTACAGATCTCTTCTGATTGAATCAGCCTTTCTGTTAATACGTGATGATTGTATCCAAGTGTTCGCTCAACAGCATGTGAAAAAGGCAGATGTCCAATATCGTGCAATATTGCTGCGGCGCGTAATGCACGATCCTCATGAAAAAACCATGCTGTCAGCTTCCAAACCCCTACTGTGTGCTCGAACCTAGAGTGAGTAACAGGAGAAACCAATGAACCTGCACCATAGTGCGCTAAATATTTCAGTCGTTTAACGGATCTCGTTTGAAAGAGCGCTTTTTCCCAAGGAAGCATGCATATGTCAGGATACAACGGTTCGTTTATGATCATTTTCTCTCCTCCCTTCTATCGATACATATGGTGAGTTGGTGAAAAAACCTCTTCCTGTGTTTCGCGTACAATAGAAAAATGGTCAACATTATAATGTCCATGGAGTGCATGGTTATGATGATCAATGATTTGTTGTGCCGCTAAGTATTTCGTATTTGAGGTAGAATGAGCATCGCCAACCAATGTTACGTCAAGACCATTCACTGTAGCGGTACGTACTGCCGTATCAATGCAATGTTCTGTTTTACAACCGGCAATAACAAGATGCTGCATGTCATTTTCCTTAATATGCTGAAGTAACCCTGTCTGATAAAACGCATTTGTTGCTTCTTTATCAAACACAATATCGCTCTGTTCTCTCCATAAAGAAGGGTGAACATCAAACCCGTCTCCCATTCCATTTGCAACATCTTTATCTCGAATGAAAAGAACAGGAACTCCCAGTTCACGCGCTTTTTTAATAAGGTGGTTTATATTCCCAAGCAATCGTTGTTTATCAACAACCCCTTCCTCTACTTCGCTTCCATCTACTAACTCTTTTTGCGTATCAATAATGAGTAAACCTTGTTTCACGTTAATCCCCCCATTTTTTCGGAATAAGAAGGATTCGCTAAGCAACCGATTAATTCCTTCATATACTTTTTCAAAACGAGATTTGACGAATAAGGTAAAATAAAGAGTAAGCATACGTAATGGATTTCATTCAGGGGGTAGAAAAGATGAATAACCTTTTTAAGGACGTAGATTTAGTCATTTTTGATTTGGATGGTACACTTTATGAAGATACGGATCATTTTGATTACTACGCTGACACACTTGCAAAAGAACTTTCAGAAGAGACACAGGAGCGTTTCTTTACTGACTATAAAGAAATGAAAAAAGGCAATCACATTGTCTCAATTGGGAAGGCTTACGATGTTAAGAACGACTATGTCATTGAAGTAGATCCATTTAAAGGACATGTGAAAAAAGTACATCGATGGGATGGAGAAGAAGTTTCAGCTACCGAATGGGAAAACCTTTATCCATCACCTGTCAGCTACGATTTTGATCAGCTTATTGCAATTGGTGACGGCTGGTGGCTCCCTAATGTCGCTGCTCGTCATTATGGTATTTCCGATCCACAGCCTGCCTATGATGCAACAAAAGAATACATGGCAACTGAACACTTTTCTCTCACGGTTATAGAAGGTTTACGCGAAGGACTTCTTTCCTTAAAAGAGAAAAAATCGGTTGTTCTTCTGACAAATAGTACCGAGGATGATGTTGAACGGCTACTCCACCTGTTACAGTTAGAGGGTGTGTTCCACGAAGTCATTACTTCAGCTCGAAAACCACAATATACGAAGCAACGATTCGAAGAGATTATCACCCGTTACAACACATCACCTGAGAAAACCCTCTCTATTGGTGACAACTATTTAAATGAAATCATTCCTGCTCAAACACTCGGAATGAAATCAATCTATATTGATTTAGAAGAAGGAGCAATGACTTTCGGCGATGTAAAAGTTCGAAGCATCTCCAACTTAATTGAACAAATGAAAGAAGCGTAAAAACACAGCAAAACAAGCACTGCCGTGAACGGTGGTGCTTGTTTTCTATTATCTCAACTTATTCTAAACTGGTTTAATCACTCTCGCCGGATTCCCACCTACAACAACGTTATCTGGAACATCTTTTGTTACAACAGCACCAGAAGCAATAACGACATTGTTTCCGACGGTCACACCTGGATTGATGACGGCTCGTCCTCCTACCCAAACATGGTTCCCAAATTGGACTGGTTTCCCGTATTCAAGTCCACTCGCTCGTTCGTGCGGATCAATTGGATGCGTCGCAGTATAGACATGCACCCCTGGCCCTAGCATACAGTTATCACCAAACGTAATGGTACATACATCTAAAAACACAGCGTCAAAGTTCGCAAAAAAATTCTTACCTACATGAACATTGTATCCATAATCACATTTAAACGTGCCTTCAAATACAGGTTGACCATCAGACTTACCAATAAGCTCAATGATTGTTTCTTCTCTTTCTCGTTGATCATTCGTCTGATTATACGCATGCATTAATGCACGTGCCTTTTTGCGCTCTTCACTCAGTTCTTCGTCAGCGGGATTATATAATTCTCCGCGTAACATTTTTTGTTTTTCTGTTATCAATGGCTGACACTCCTAAGAATCTGTTAATTCCACTTGAATATGGTTGCTTAAAAAGCACTCTCGTAAATTTTCTGGAGGAAATTCATTTGTAATTACGACATCAATATCTGCTAATCCAGCTGATTTATAATAGCTTGTTTTATTAAACTTTTCGTAATCAGTCAGTACATAAACCCGCTTCGCTCTCTTAATCGCCTCTTTCTTAATCCGCGCATCCTCTTTATCAACAAAATAGACGCCATCTTCCGTTAAGCCAGCGGCTCCAATAAACGCATAATCAAAATACACATCTTCTAGCTGACTTTTGATCGTATATAGGTCATAAAAAAAACGATTCTCCTGATTAAAGCGTCCGCCTAACAAATGAAAATCAACAAACTCTTTTTTTGCTAATATTTCAGCATTATCAAGGGAATGCGTATAGACCGCTATTTTTTTTGTAACCAATGTACTTAAACTTGCAATTGTAGTCGACACATCAAAAAAACATAAATCCTTATCTTTCAATACGGATGCAGCTTTCTTTGCTATCATTCTTTTCTCTCTTGATGCACGTTCTTTTCGTTCATTAAAGCCAGACTCTTTGTACTTCTCTAGCTCACTCATTAAGAATGTTGAAGCAATTCCACCATGGGTTCGTACAGCATTTCCTTCTTCCACAAGACGAATAATATCCCGTCGTGCTGTATCACGAGAAACATCCAACAGCTGACATACGTCTTGATTAGAAAGCTTACCTCTTTTCTTAAGCTCCGATACAATTTTAACAAGGCGCTCCTCTTGATACATGCCCTCACCTCACTAAGTATATATAAGCAATATTAAGCATTATCAAGTATAAAGTCAATGACATCTTGTTATTACGGCTTAAATCGTTGGATCACTTCTCCTTTTCCTCCTTCTACTACAATGGTGCCATATGCACCATTCACAAGTGTCACTTGGGGAGGTAAATGCCCACAATCAAGGTCATACAATAGAGGTACTTGTAGTGCATCGCTTACTTCTTGATAGACATCTGTAAACTTGTAGCCATTCCCACTTTCCTCAGCCGAACTTCTTCCAAAAACAATTCCACTACAGTGGTTAAACCAGCCCGCATACTTCATTTGCATAAGCGTCCGTTTCATGTCTGTTGGTGAGAGCGCAACGTTTTCAAAATACCATAGAAGTGGATCGCCTCCAACGGTAGCTTTCTGAAAAGTAGCGATATCCCCATAAGGCGTCCCTATTAAGTGACGAATGGTATCCATACACCCACCGACAAGACGTCCACTTACCTCCTGATCGTTCTTATTTATTGATTTCCACTCTGTTTTTTCAGTTAAATGAAACACCCATTCGGTTGGGTTATCATGCTCCCACTGTTGCTGGAATAAGGTAGATGAACATTGCACGATTGTTTCATGCACGTTCGTTTGTAATACGGTCTCCCACATCGCCGTAGTTGGATCTGTTTCACTGCCTCTCAAATCAATAAAGTTGGTACCGTGAGCGGTTGCTACCCCTGTTCTAAGTGTAATAGCAAGAAGGAGTGAGCTTATATCAGAATAGCCAAGAACCCACTTTTCTTGAACCTTCTCAAAATCCACGAATTCCAGCATTTCAATTAACAGCTCTCCACCCCACGGTGGAAAAATGCATGTCACGTCAGGATCACTCATTAAGTCATTAAACTCTTGCCCACGTGTGCCACCACTAGCTGACCTAACAAGGCTTTGTGTCCACGCAGAGTGGCACGTTTTCACGTTATACCCTCTTTGCTGCATACGCGCAATCGCAGCGTGTAAGAGGTGATGTAACGATTCAGGCACTCCAGAAGAGGGTGCTGTAACCCCAATTTTAGCTCCTTTTTCAAACATAGGATAACGTATCATGTCTCTAGTCTCCCTTACGATTCTTAAAAAAAGATAGTACGCCATCATATACGAACCTATCGCACCAATGCAAGTATTTTCTGTCCATTTAAAGAAGAAACAAACCAGCCACTTCGGGACGGGCGCCTCTCTCTTACACATAAGAAACGTACGATCCATAAAGGATTGTTCATTGTCAATTTAAGCAGAATCATCAATAAATTTAAAATAAGGAAGCAACATTCCAAGACTAGCTGTTCCACTTATCACAAAACCAATAAATAAATATAATGGGCGAACCCCCATTAGATCACCTAATGTGCCACCTAATAAGATACCAAATGGCATGCTTGCCCTTATTAACAACAGCCGTATAGAAAAAACATTCCCCATAAGTTGTGTAGGCGTGATTTTCTGACAGATCGTTAAGTGGTGGATACTAAAAACCGCCATCGCCATGCCGCCAATGACTTCCGTTAGGATGGCAAATGCAATACTCTGGTTTAACGCCAAGACAGTAAACGTCATCCCACCTACGACAAGGGCACCAAACAGCACGCGCCTACCACGGAATCGATTTACTTTTGCAACAATGATAGACCCTAGCATATAACCAATTGGAAACCCTGCCATAAAATACCCATAATGTGCATAGGTACCTGAAAGATTGTCGATGACGTATGGAAGCGTCGTAACCATTGTGACACCTACTCCGAATTGGACAACAGTAAGAAAAACGCCTAGCCATAGCATCGTTTTTTGTTTGAAGAAAAAATGATAGCCCTCTCTAAGTTCAGCTAGCCACGGCTGTTTTCTCTCTCTTTGTAAGGAAGGTTTTTCTTCAATAAAGAGCAGTGCGACTCCACTTAAAATCAGAAGACTACAAACAACCAGTAACGTTATCGGTACACCAACTACTTCAATTACAAGCCCCGCAACTAATGGAGAGAGAAACATCATCATTCTCGCCGTACCATCTATATAAGCATTTGCTTGTTTTAATAATTCACGATTTACGAGTGTTGGTAAAAGTGCTTGATTTGCGGGAACATAAAGTGGGGTCACTAAACCTACGATCAATTGGACAACATAGATATGCCAAATGGCCACCTCTCCTGATGCCATCGCTAAAAGTGGGACACAAAAGACACTAGCTCTTACCCACTGACAACTGACCATGACCCATTTTTTACTCCAACGATCGATAAATGGCCCTATAAACAGTTGCAATATTAATGAAGGAGTAAAATAGAGTAGCCACATACTTCCTAGTGCAAGTGTGGAACCCGTTAGTTGAAAAATAATAATGGCGTTACAAAAGGTTCCAAATGCACCTCCAAGTTCTGAAACAGCATTCCCACTCCAAGACGCAACAAATGATTTATGTGTAAAAACAGACTGGTGTTTGCTCATTTGTTTCACCTATACAGGTCGTTGCAAAAATGCTTCTAAATCTTTTGCCATTAATGGAAATGCTTCTTTTTCTAACGTATACTTTGATTCCTTTACCGTCACTAATTTTGCAGAACGTAGCATTTTTAAATGATGGTGGACAGTTGATTTTCCCAACTCAAGTAATTCCGTTATCTCCTGCAAGCTACGATCTCTGTCATGAAGTATTTTGACCATTTTCATGCGTACATCGTCACCTAACGCTTTATATTTCTGCACGAGGAAATCAGGGAGCATAAATGGATCTGCCGGCAACATACTTGCATTGGCAACCGGGTAATAAAACACCTTGATGCCTTCTAGATCAGCTTCAATATTCCACGGACGATAACAGGTTTGCGGGATTAACAATACTGTAAAAACTTGAGGCTCCGGCTTATATTGAATTCCCCCTGTTGCCCATTGAACAAATGTCTCTGGTGACAGTTGCTCTTTCATTTTCACCTTTGCCTCATAATCGGTTTCTAGTATTTGTTCAACTTCCTCTACATTCTCTTTTATCACCTGTTCATACCATTGGGACAGCACGGCAATGAGATGTTGCCTCAGTTGCGAAGCATCACCGGTGGTTATAAATGTAATATAGTCGGGAAAAAACGGGTTTTCAGCCGAAGCCTCTCGTAGTTCACTACATGCCTTTTTGTCACCTATTGATGCCAACTCCCGAACCGCTTGATACTCTTCCCCAATAAACGGCAGACACGTAAATTTCAGTTCAACTTCTGATAATGTCTGGAGATCGTCTACAAATTCCTTCATATCGTTATAGTTCTTCCGATGAAGGAGTTGTAGCAATGCTTTCCAAGAGTTGTTTTTTTGAACCAAATTGAGGTTGTCCTGTAGCTCTTGTGATAAGCTGGACCTTAATTTCGTCCAATACGATGTTGGCTTGTCTAACGTGTGGAGCAACCGATCGTTTGTAATGGCAGCAATCCCTAACGCACATTCCCACAAAATGGACCGGTGTATCACTACTTCATAAGTCTTTCTTTTGCGAACGGTTGAATGTATAACGTCCATAAGCGCCTCCTATATGACTCTATTTCTTTTATCATAATAGAAAGATTCACTTAATTCAACAATTATAGAATACATGATTCAATATAAATAGAATACCTCATTTCGCTACCCCTAAAAAAACGAAAAGAAAGCTAGGACAGTAGAGAATACACCCTTATCTGCCATACCTGATCTTGTCGTCCATAAGTTTGATTTAACCATTTTTCTCACGCGGTATACGTTGGATTAACCATTCCGTAATAAACAAGATCTTCAAACGCACCTTCCTTATACACATGATCTTTTAAGACACCTTCTTTTGTCATTCCAGCCTTTTCCATAACCCTTCCTGATGCGGGATTTGATTTAAAATAACGAGCATACACTCGGTGTAAGTTCTTCTCAATGAAAGCAAAATCGATCATCGCTCTCAATGCTTCTGTTCCGTAGCCCTTTCCCCAATACGGTTCACCAATCCAATATGCCATCTCCCCATGCTTGTGCTGATAGTTCGGATTTAACATAATCGCACCATAAAGCATGCCACTTTTTTGACACGTAACCGCCAGTTCATACCGTTTATCCTGCTCAATATTTTTCCGATGATTCTTCATCCAAAGCCGTGCATCATCTACTGTATACGGATATGGCATCGTCAACGTCGATCGATAGATGGCATAGTTGTTACAAAGTGCCGCAATATGTTCAGCCTCCTCCTCTTGAAATAACCGTAGTTTGAGTCGGTTCGTAGTCAATTCAATTACGCTCATCTAGATTGCTCCCTTCTAATAAAGAAACCCCTATGTCTCTTTAGAGACGATAGGGGTTTCTCCTAACGTGGTACCACTCTTTTTTATTTGTATAAACCGTATACAAAACTCATTTTTTTAACGATTGGCCTTACCATCCGTCTAAGCTTACTTTTCTTTCAGCTTAGCCACTCATAAGCGACTTCAGAAGATTCATTGTCTGCCTTCCCAGCAACCGACAGCTCTCTTAACAATGTTTGCTTCCTACTCCTCTCATTCTAAGCGTTTCACTATGCAATTGAAAAAAAGACAAGAGACAGTCCACCAACAATTAACAACAACTGTAAAACAATCCCTATAACACTGCAGACAAGACCAGCACTAGCGATCCCTTTCCCTGCTTCACTTGACTGTTCAATTTGCGTAAGGGCCGATTTTGCTAAAAAAATACCAATAACGCCAACTAGTAAACCGACAAATGGTAAGATTAGTGACACAATGCCAAGGCATAAGCTTATAACAGCATTCGTGTTTGTTTTCGTTGTAGCCGTTGACATAAGACAGCCTCCTTTACGTAAAGACCATTAAATGAATAGAAGTCCAAGAAGGATAACAATCATAATGCTAAAAACAACCCCTGTCGTTTTCCACCCTAGCATTCCTATTAAATCTGTTAGCCCGCCACCGTTATGGGCATCATTCATATTTCCAAGAGGGTTTCTCTTACGCTCTTCCTGCCGTAACCACTCTCTTCTCTCTTCAGGGCCTGGATTTCGATCCGACATACTGCTTTCACTTCCCTACAAGATTTGTATAACCATTCGCTTTCGTCTACTTAATTCCCTTCTTTATCAGCAAAACGGCTAGAGAATCTCTACTCAAGGGAAGCATAATGGTGGTTTTGCTTATTCATATGAGATGCATGCACATGACATTCCTTTTGAAAGGGTTTTAGCTAATAAACAAACTCAACTGTGTACCCTTCATCTTCCAGAATGGACACGATGCTTGGCTCGGCCACTAAATGTAAAGAACCTACAATGACAAAATACGTTTGACCACTGTTTTCTTGGAGAATATCAGCAATCGTATTGGCCATATCGTAATTGCGGACTTCATTTAATTCATATGCATATTCCTTATCTATAGCGGACTCCTCTAAATCATCCCAAGTCCCTACCAATCCTTCAATGTCACCATCAACCCAACTATCTGCCATTGTTTCAAGCTCTTCCCCTGCTTCATCCATGTTCTGGAGCCTGTGTTCTAATAATTGAATCTGAGTCTCCATCGAAAAACCAGACAAGACATTAAATTGCGATTCGATGCTCTCAAGCTCTCTAATTTCTTTTCCATCATCAACAGCTCGGTTTAGAAAATATTCGTCTACACCAGACGCTTCATCCACATCACTCTCAGCAATTGCAAATGACAGCAACATATTTTCCACAAACCATGGCTCAAACCCCTGAACGAGTTCGACTGGCATACCATATTCAGCAAAAATGGCCTCTAGCTTCTCAAATGCTTCATCTGAGATCAGCTCATCAAGGGTTTGGCCTTCTTCTAATAAGGACAGACCAGTCATCATCGTCTCGACTTCATTCTGATCCACATCAACTAAGTCCACTTCTGGTAAGATCACATCTGCCGCGTCATAAGCCGCTTCTGTTTGCTCATTAAGGGGATAAAAATCTTCACGTCCTACATGAATCGTTCCTTGCAAGTAAACGTCGGTATCTTCATGTTCAATTTTCCATAAAAAACCACCATTTCCGTCTGTTAAGCCTGCTGTTTCAACCGTCTCGTCATTTTCATCTGTTTGGGTTGCCTCATTCTCATCATCGACTTCATTACAAGCCGCCAGAAAACTTAAAGCAGCTACTGTCACCATCGTCCACTTTTTCTTCATTATGTATGCCTCCAACACGTTGTGAATGTCAATCATTACGCTATTTACGTACAATCATCTACTTTCGTTTCAACTTTCACGAGATTTTACCCATCTCAATGCTCGTTTTGTTAATTGTTCTACAAGAGATGATTTCTTTCGCTGATACTGGTCAACACTAAGTCCCAATGCCATTGATTCTTTTTTTACGGCTGCATAGCGAACCGCCTCTTCCTTATGAGCAATGAGATAATCTCTAAATGCCAAGTGTCGCTCGACTTCATCTGAAGCGTTTTCAAAGAGATGTACATGATGAGTCCTTTTTCCTTCTTCGCTTTTAAGGAAGAATCTCCTTCCTTTTATACCGTTTTCCCCCAATGATTCATAACCAAGCACACACAACTCTTCACCGATTGATTGAATAGACGTTACCTCTACTAGTAAATCAATCGTCGGTTTAGCCAACATTCCAGGTATAGACGTACTTCCAATATGATGGATGACCAAGATACGATCGCCTAATACATTCTCGATTTTTTTCTTTTCACTTTCAAATTGTTGTTTCCAATCCTCACAATATGGTTTGAACTCTAACTTCCTCATTCCAGCCCTCCATTTTCGATAATCATGAAAAAAGAAGCAGATGAACACCTGCTTCTTTATTGCGTCGTTGAATCAGCTTGAAGAGAGTCGTCAATCTCAAGATGATCCTTTAATGTTGTTTGAATTTCTTGTAAACTCGTTGGATCAATTCGTTCATACCAAATGCTTTGTCCTTGCGCGTTAGCTTGACGAAATCCTTCCGTTTGTAACTGCATGCTTTCAATATCATTAATTGACCCAGCATAACCGCTTAATGAGACAATGTTCCCCATTGTTAAATCCATTCTAAGGTTATTACCCACTGCTTGAAGCACATCATCAAAATTAGTAATATTTGATATAGAAGTTGATTCATTAATAACAGATTCAATAATTTGTTGTTGGCGAATTCCTCTACCTTTGTCTCCGCCACCTTCAACAGATTTACGTTCTCTCGCATAGGCTAATGCCTTTGAACCATCCATTTGTGTTGGCCCTTCTGTAAAGGAATAATCAGCGTTTGTTGATGCTTCTTTAAAATCAAACTCATAAGTAACGTCTACTTCCACACCACCAAGAGCATCAATGACTTCAACAAACCCATCAAAACGAATTAACGCATAATGATCGATTGGAATATCTAATAAGTTCTCAACTGTATCAACAGCCATGCTCATTCCACCAAAAGCGTGGGCATGGTTAATCTTATCGTAAATCCCACCACCGTGATAACCAATAATTTCTGTGTACGTATCACGTGGGATGCTCGTTAAAATAATCGAACGATCTGATTTATTGAACGTTGCCACAATTAATGTATCTGTTCGCTCATAATCATCTCCTTCACGATAATCACTTCCGAGCAACAACATTGAAAAATTGTCTTTTCCTACATCAACTGGCTCCACTCTTAAATTCGATTTATCGCCTCGCTCTAATTGTTCATAAGAGTTAGAAGCTGTGTTGCTTACTTGACTATAGATATACCAAAAACCAGCACCTAATGCTAGTAGCAATACTGTAGAAACTAATAATGTTATTTTTAATACTCTTCTTTTTCGATTTACTTTTCTTTTCTTCTGACGAGAATCCATTAATTTTCAAGTCCCCTAACACTAGACAGTAATTTTTCAATCTAGATTCATAATCTTATCACACGACATTCGGGACACTAAATACGTTTTGCAGTTCTTACAACATTTTATGCAAGATTGAAAGATCACTTTCTTTTTTCTCATAATTGACAAAAAGGGAACTGTTTCCAAAATCGAAAGGAGTAGTCGTCAACTTCTTTACCTTCCTTAACAAACCCTCTAGTTAATAGTACGGCATTCTGTCATTTAGTGTAAAAGCCATTTACATTCTACCAATCTTATTAAGACTTCATTCACTCTCCATTGTTTATTGTTTACTTAGGATAGTTTCCAAGCAGGAATAAGGGAATGAAATTTAAAGAAAAAACTAAATACAGAATGAATAAGTGTATACATGAGCAAGGTAATAAAATACGTGGTTATCCAAGTAACAAGGAACTCATTCAGAAGAAAAAATAATAAACCCATCCCTACAGGAAACGGAATAAGAATAATCAACCACATAGGAGCTCTCCATTTTTCCGCTAACGCCCCTAAAGAAACTACTACTGCTCCGATCAGTAGCGCTTGCCATACCATTAAACCATCCGTTACTAACATACTTCCACTAAAATAGGAAAGTGCCGTTAATAGAATGGCTAGCATAAAGTGAACAATGTACATTAGACGCTCCTTTTTAGTAAAAGTAGAAAAACAAGCCTTCCTAAGAAACTTGCTTTTCTTCAATTTTACTGTTCTGTTAGCTCATAACCAAGCAAGCCTAGCGCATCTTCAATGCTCTTCACATATTGAAGATCTAACGTAGACAACGCTTGAGAGATCGCTTCGTTTGCCGCTAAATGAATGGGTACACCTGATAACATGACGGATACGCCCATCAGATTTAAAGCTGCTACAAGACGATTTAAGTGCTCAATAAACTCATCGCCTTTCACGACGATTTCTGAAATATCGATAATAATGGTTTTTATTTGCTCAGCGACAGCATACCCCATTGTATCGTCCATAATTTTCACTGCTCTAGATTGACTGACTTTCCCTTGCAACGCAAGGATGGCAATGTCTGCTGAGATAGGAATAATTGGAACGCTCAATAAATCAATATCTTCGTGCGTTTCATCAAGTTCAATAATAAATGACAGGACATCTGCAATGGTGCGGATATACGTAACGTCTTCTTTCGAAAACTGACGTTCTTCTTCATCCATTACGCATAGCGTCCCAAATGGTTCACCAGACGAGCCGTAGATCGAGACACCTAAAAAAGCTTTCACCTGTAATTTCTCCGTTATCTGTCTTTCTGCGGTGTTTGCATTCGTCATTAAGTTGGTGAAGTACTGGATTCCCGCTTCATTCTCTAACACATACTTACAATTTGACTCTTTGTATTCAACCGACATATCATTTGTAACGATTTCCCTATCTCTATTATAGGCGTTCACCACGTCCATGTACCCTGGCTCTTTCTTGGCAATATACGCTGTATTAACATCTAGCTGCTGGGCTAAACATTTAAACAATTTGTTTGAAACCTCAATAAGCGAGTCATGAGATTGATAATGCGTGTTCGCTTTTTGCAACGCAACGTCCCCCTTCCTACTATTCTTGCTTACCATAAAGTTTACTATAGTCTTAATCGAATTACGAAAATTTAACATCGTAGCATGCGGACCTTACATATGAAAGTCACCGCACATAAAGAAAATACGTCTTCTTCTACATAAGTAAGGTAGAAGATCGGCCTCCGTTTTCATACTACTAGTTATCTCGACACCAGCGTTTAATCAAGGAGCATCCATTTCTTCACCTAAAAGATAGTGCGAAAACCAGGCAAGGTTCTGATTCATAATTGCAACGCTCATGCTTGGCTTCTCAGACTGATAGGCCATGCCATGATACACGATAAAGTCCGTAGCAACCCCTTGATCTTTCAAACCTTTGTAAAGCTCGTAGCCATTTACTACTGGCACCCTTAGATCTTTTTCACCATGCTGAATCAACACCGGGGTGGAAGCTGTTGATAGGTATGTAGTGGGCGACGTCTTACGATAGATTTCTGGTTCTTTCCACGGATCAGCACCAAAGTAAGACCGAATAACGAATGGGATGTCAGTATGGACATAATGGGTATACCAGTTTGTAATCCCGCCACCAACTGAAGCCGCTTTAAATTGCTGGCTGAATGTAGCACAAAAAGCAGATACGTAGCCGCCGTTGCTCCACCCCATTACACCAACTCGATCTTGATCGACCAGTCCTTTTTTCACAAGGAAATCAACCCCTGAAATAACATCGTCGTAATAAGTAAAACCTAATTTCTTGAAATTTGCCTTCAAGAACGCATTTCCATATCCTGAACTCCCTCTGTAATTAGGCTCTAACACGATAAATCCTTTCTCAATAAACATTTCGATTGGGTATTTTTCGTTAAAACAACCTGAAAAAATCGGGAAAGACGCCCAAGCAGGCCCACCATGAGCAGCCACTAGTAAGGGGTACTGTTTATTATCGTCAATATTTACTGGAGTCGTTAATACCCCTTCTACTTCATCACCATCACGATTTAGCCAAGAAATGATCCTCCTTTTACTCTTAACTCTTTCATGAAAAACATCATTCTCACTCGTCACTTTTAAACCATCTACATAAACATCAAACGTTTCGTTAAGGTTTGCACTTATATAAGAGATATTCTCTCCACTTTTCGTTATAGCCGCCTCCATCACGACTCTATCTCTATCTTTACTTATTACCTCTACTGAACCATTCTCTGAAAGCATCCCTATCAGATAATGGGTTTTATGCTGCCATCGAATAAAAAGACCCTTCTCTGTCCATCGTAATGGCGTTGTTGTACTATCTACATTGATTAGAGGTTGTGTTCTTTTACCACTTCCAAGCTCATAGATTTCAACGGTTTGATCTTGAATTTGATTTTGGTAAAAGTCTTTGTTCTTAACACTTGCTGTATAACAAATCTTTTTATCATCAGGAGAAAAGCACACCGTTCCCCCTAACAGTTTATTCGTTTGCAGCCTTCTCGTCTCTCTTGTTTTTACGTCAACGATAAAGAGTTCTCCATTTATGTATTCTTCATTATCCGGAGTAGGGGTAGCCATATAGACAACTTTATTTCCATCATGTGAAACATCAAATTGATGAACATGAGACTTGTCTGGATTGGTTAGAAGAGTCGAACGGTCTTCTCCTAGGTGCACATAGTAAAGACCGTCATTTTGATAATCCTTCCCTACATACTGCATATCTGTCTCTGACTCGTAACACTTCTTCCTCCATTCTGGCCTATTTACGGATGCCCGATAAAAAATACCGTTCCCATTCGGCGCCCATTTAAATGAATGGATGGCTTCTTTTACATTTGTCACGAGTAAGGAATAGCCGGAATCCAGTGATTGAACGATGATCTGGTGTTGCTTATGGTTTTCCTTTTCGACAGAACAAAGGTACGCGATCTGCTTTCCATTAGGCGACCACAGTGGTTGTGTACAGTCATTCCTACCTGTCATGAATGGGTATGTTCGATTTTTCTTCTTTTCATAAATCCAAATGGTTTGGTCATATCGATCAGTTTCCCAGTTAGCCGTTCTTTTCATAAATGCTACCTGCTTCCCGTCTTCACTGATGGTTCCTGAGAATAGAGTTGGCATTGAAACCAATTCTTCAACACTTAAATAACCGCTTACATTCATTGTTGTTAACCCCCTCACTTTACTTTTATTTTAATTTTCACTTAACAAACGATAAAGAAATACCCCTTTAGACCATCGTATCTAAAGGGGTTCATACATGCAATCCTATTCTACTGTTACACTTTTCGCTAAGTTTCTTGGCTTATCAACGTCACAACCTCTATGCAGCGCTGCATAGTACGCAATCAATTGTGTTGGTATAACGGATACAAGTGGCGCAATGCTTTCGTGCACACGTGGCAACACGACTGCATCACCTTCTTGGTCAAGACCTTCCATTGAAATGATCACAGCAGCAGCGCCTCGGCTAACCACTTCCTGTACATTTCCACGGATGCTTAAATTTACATGCTCATTCGTGGCAAGAGCAATAACCGGTGTTCCATCTTCAATTAACGCAATCGTACCATGCTTCAGCTCTCCACCAGCAAAGCCTTCTGCTTGAATATAGGAGATTTCCTTAAGCTTTAAAGCACCTTCTAACGCTACGTAATAATCAGACGCACGTCCAATAAAGAATGCATTACGTGTCACAGATAAATAATCACGAGCAATTTTTTCGAACTCGTCTTTTTGGTTACAAAGAGCTTCCATTGCGTTCGCCGCTATCCCTAGTTCTTGAATAGGATCAAAATCAAGTGTACGACCTGCTGCATACGCTGTGTCTACAGCAAGAAGCGTTAGAACAGCCATTTGCGCTGTATAAGCTTTTGTTGATGCGACAGCAATTTCTGGTCCTGCAAATGTGTGAAGCGTGAAGTCGGCTTCTCGCGATAGCGTTGAGCCTGGCACGTTCGTAATCGTTAACGTACGATGCCCTTTTTTCTTCACATCTACAAGCACACCGCGAGAGTCTGCTGTTTCACCACTTTGAGAAATAAACACAAAGAGTGGATTTTGAGATAATAACGGCATATTGTACAAAAATTCACTTGCAATATGCACTTCTGTAGGCTTATTCGCCACTTGCTCAAGCAATTGCTTTCCGACAAGACCAGCGTGGTAGCTTGTTCCTGCCGCAATGACGTAGATACGATCTGCCTGTTGCATCGCAGCACGGATATCTGCATCCAAACGTGTTGAACCATCTTCATGTTGATATTTCTGGATAATGTTACGAATCACAATAGGCTGCTCGTCAATTTCTTTTAGCATAAAATGATCATACGTGCCTTTTTCGATATCGCTTGCATCTAGCTCTGCTGTGTAAGGCTTACGGCTTTGAACCTCTCCAGAAAGAGTTTTAATTTCAATGCTATCACGCTTAACAAGCACAAGCTCTTCATCCATAATTTCAACAAACTGATCGGTCACATTTAGCATCGCCATGGCATCCGACGCAATAACGTTTACACCGTCTCCAACACCAATAAGCAGTGGGCTTTTATTTTTGCCTACAAAAATAGTCTCTGGCTCTTCTTTATCGAGAAGCGCAATCGCATAAGAACCCTTCATCATGGAGAGCGCTTTGCTTACTGCAGCTTCTGTTGTTAAGCCATCTTTAGAAAGCTGTTCAATGAACTGAACAATTACTTCCGTGTCCGTGTCACTTTGTAACTGTACATCTTGAAGATACTCACGCTTCATTTGTTGATAGTTCTCAATGACACCATTGTGAACCAGGGTAAAGCGTTCAGTAGAGCTTTGATGAGGATGGGCATTCAACTGACTTGGTACACCATGGGTCGCCCAACGTGTGTGACCAATCCCGACAGTCGTCTCAACATCCATATCAACAGCGTCACGCAATGTCGCAATTCGTCCTTTTTCCTTAAAGACATGCATGCCGTCTTCTGTACGAACTGCAATACCAGCCGAGTCATAACCACGATACTCCAGCTTTTCAAGTCCGTTCAACAAGATCTCTTTTGCATCTTCATTTCCGATGTAACCAACAATTCCACACATAGTAAATATCCTCCCGACGTGGGAGTAAATCACCGCAGGGGCAGACTTACCCCCACTCTTTGTTTTTGTATGTGTGTGCGGCTTTTGTTTTTGTACACTAAGTCACCTTACTGTTTTTTACAAAAGCTTACGGCTGTCACACGCAGCCGGAGGGAACCCGCCGATTATCGATTAGCCCTCTCCTCGTCAACTGACCTCATGTCAGTCCTGGCGCTTTTTGTATGAGTCTTATCCAATCATACAAGATTCATCATATAGGATGGAAGAACCGTCGTCAATTATGTTCAATGGTTCTTCACAATTTTACTTTATGCGTGTGTCTTCAAAAGGTGCTTTAGGATTGCTATAATCATAACGGTAAAGGAGCTGATGTCATGAATCTATGCTCTTTCACGCTTTCCGCCCTGCGAGGGGACGATGCCTAACGACTGTGCCCCATAAGAGCATCTATTACCAGAGCTAATGGCAGTTACAGAAATCACTGTCCATTTTGCTTATACTCAAAGCACCAAGACATCATTCCCGGAGATCGGGCTAGTACGTGTGGCGGCTTAATGGAACCACAGCATTGCACTACCATACAAAAAAGGCTACCAACTTATCCATGTATGTGTAACGTGCGGAAAGAAACAGCTAAATAAAGTGGCAACAAACACCGACCAGCCTGATATACGATTAAGCCGTTATTATTAAAAAAGAGCATTCTCTGAAATACAGAGAATGCTCTTTTTCTTTTCTTTACTCACCAAGTTCTTCTTTTACTACATCGACAATTCGATTTACATAGTTCTCGCATAATTCGTCGGTTTTCGCTTCCACCATAACCCGTACAAGTGGCTCCGTACCAGAGGGGCGCACGAGCACGCGCCCTTCTCCGTCCATTTCAGCTTCCACTTCAGCAATGATTTCTTTTACGCGCTCATTTTCTTTTACCGCATCACGGTCTGTTACGCGTACGTTTATGAGGCATTGGGGAAACGTTTCCATCTCTCCAGCAAGCTCGGATAACGGTTTGCCTGTTTGCTTCATAATTTGAATGAGCTGGACACCTGATAACAAGCCATCTCCCGTTGTATTATGCTCAAGAAAAATAATATGACCAGACTGTTCGCCGCCTAGGTTGTAGTTCCCTTTACGCATCTCTTCCATGACGTATCGATCTCCTACAGCCGTTTGCTTGGTTTGAATGCCTTTCGCTTCCAATCCTTTATGAAAACCAAGGTTACTCATAACAGTTGCGACAACCGTATTATTGTTCAATTTGCCTTGCTCACTAAAATGCTTCGCAACGATGAACATAATTTGATCACCATCAACGATCGTTCCTTTTTCATCAACTGCAATTAATCGATCCGCGTCACCATCAAAAGCGAGCCCAATATCCGCTTGCTTTTCCACTACGAGCTTTGCTAATTCTTCTGGATGGGTTGAGCCACAACAGTTGTTAATATTTGTCCCGTCAGGAGATGCACCCATTGAAGAAATATCAGCTTCTAAATCAGCTAGTACGTGCGTCGCCAAAGATGAAGCCGATCCATTTGCACAGTCAATTGCGACATGAATGCCTTCAAAATCCCCCTGGACGGTTTGTTTTAGGAATTGCATGTATTTCTGCGCACCTTCAAAGTAGTCATTAATCTGCCCCAGTGCTGCTCCAATTGGTCTCGGCATTGTATCTTCACTATCGATAAGTGCCTCAATTTCTTCTTCCTGTGCATCTAAAAGTTTAAATCCATCTGATCCAAAGAATTTAATCCCATTGTCTTCAACTGGATTATGAGAAGCAGAAATCATAACACCTGCCGTCGCGCTCAGTTGTTTCGTTAGGAATGCCACTCCAGGCGTTGAAATCACGCCGATTCGCATCACTTCCACACCAATGGAAACTAACCCCGACACTAAGGCCGCTTCAAGCATTTCTCCAGATATCCGTGTATCTCTACCAATTAATACTTTTGGTTGCGTTGCTTTTTTTGTTAAAACATAGCCTCCAGCGCGGCCAAGCTTAAATGCTAGCTCAGGTGTTAATTCTGTATTCGCTACACCTCGTACGCCGTCTGTTCCAAAATATTTACCCATTGTATCGCTCCTTCTTCTACACACTGTTACACACTATTCATTAAAGCGCAACACGGTTTCATCGTTATCTAGCTCAAAGCGAATGTATGATGGACCTGTGACACTTAAAGGAAGGGTTTGCTCTCCTTCATAAGAACCAGTCGCATCCACACTTACTTGAATATCACTCTCAATTAATTCCTCTAATCTAGATTGAGAACCAAAGGCTGTCACATTCACAGTCGTCGCTGCATCTGTGTCAAAATTAACGCTCGAATCATTTCCTGTGATGACAATTGGAACGGACTCAAATGCCATCTCTTCTTCTTCCGCTAACGTAAACGCTACCGTCACTTCTTCAGGGTCAATTCTCTCTACGTCATTAGGGGCCTCTAAACCAATTGTTAATTCTCCGCTTTCATTCAGTTCACTCAAATCAATCGGCTCACTCTCAACAAAATCAACTGCCTCAATGTCATCAGTTGAACCATACACCGTTACTTCATTTGGATAAACCGTCACATCTTCAAAACTTAAACCATCAGGCAGCTCCCCTTCTCGAATAATTTTGATGGGGACGAGCTTATTCGGGCTTGTTAAAGGAACCGTTACAGTAACAAACTGCGGATCTGATTGAACATCTAACTGATGACCATTTTCATTATAAAAATGAACAGGGTATTCGTCTTCTATCGATTCATTTGCATCTGTTAAATCGACATATACAAGCACATCTTCTATTGCCTGTATGGTTTCTCGATTTGCCGTAACATTCACGTTAAGAGGGCTTACAATTGGCGTCCCTAGAGAGCGGTCTTCACCAATATCATCTTCATTCTCTAGCTGAACTTCAACGGGAAATGAAGCCGTTTGCCGCTCTCTCAATGTAATGGATACGACTTGCGGTTCCACCGTAACAGATAAGTCGCTCGGGAAGTTCCGATGACTAACGGCAAGTTGGTGCCTTCCCTCTTCTTCTATTTCAGATGCATCAACAAAAACTTCAGTCGATCGATTACTTGTAATTTGGAATAACGATAATGATACTTGGGAACCACGAAGCTCCACATCTACTGTTCCAGGCTCTTCAACTAGCTCGAAGCGCTCTTCATCGTAAAGGACCACTAGCGGCTCATCTTCTAATACATAAGGTGCATTCGGGGCATCCGGCAATAAAGATGGCGACCCAATCGTATTCTGATTCACCATAAAAAACAGCATTAAGGCAATAAAAAACGCTAATATTCTTACAAACCAAATACTATTTAGCATCTTATCCATCTTTTTTACCTCCCCACTGCCAACGGTTGTCGGTGGCTGTTGAAGGCTTTAATAAATTTTGCTCTAACAAATCTTGCAATTGTTCCTTTGTTAAATCTCGATAAAGCGTACCTCGCTTCGATATGGAAATCGCACCTGTCTCCTCTGATACGATAATCGTTAAAGCATCCGTTACTTCACTTACACCGAGGGCTGCTCTGTGCCTCGTGCCTAGTTCTTTCGAAATCGAGCTATCTTCAGATAACGGTAAATAACAACCGGCCGCAAGAATTTTATCATTTTTTAATACAATCGCTCCGTCATGCAACGGTGTATTAGGAATAAACAAATTAATCAAAAGCTCCGATGATACATGGGCATTTAGCGGTATACCCGTTTCCGCATAATCATTTAAACCAGTCTCACGCTCAATGGAGATGAGTGCCCCGATTCTACGCTTACCCATATAGACTGTAGCTTTAACAAGCGCTTCAATGGTGGGCTTGAGTGCATCATCCTTTTGAGCCGATCGGCTATTAAAGAGTCGACTACGTCCAAGTTGCTCAAGACCTCTACGAAGTTCTGGTTGAAAAATAATAATAATCGCTAACAAACCAAACGTTGCCGTCTGCCTTGTAATAAACTCTAACGTACTCAAACCTAAGAAATTACTAATAAACCACACAATAAAAATGGCAACAATCCCTTTTACCAATTGAACGGCACGGGTGCCACGTATAATCATAATTAATTTATAGACAACGTATGTAACAAGTAAAATATCGACAATTTGTCCGATATATACGAGCCAGGGAAAATTTTCAAGATTAGCAGAAAACATATCCGCCCCTCCACATAAACAAACTCTTCTTTACACCTTTGACATATCTTTAAGAAACTAAACGGCATTGTGTCAAACGTTATCATTATACCATTAGTTTCATAAAAAACTAAAGGAGTTCCCGTTTTACACAGAAACTCCATGTTCTTTTACTCTTCCCTACAATTACTCATTTGAACCGCTATCGTCAAAGAAAGAAAAAACATCTGTAAAGAAATCCTTTGTATTGAACCAAATCCAGTGAAGGAATTGGTCCACTTCTTCAATATCCCCTGTCACTTGATTAGGCGATGCATAAAGCGAATCTTTATCAAAAGAACTGTTTAATAACAATACATCCCCGCGCACTTCACCATCTAATTGCAGCGTACCGTTCCTTACCATGAGATCCCCATCAATCACTGCACCTTCCGGAACAGTAACAACACCATTTACTTTATCAATAACAAACGGTCCATTTCCAGATACAACAATGCTGTCATTTTGAGTCCAAGTGGAGAAAACAGCTGTTGACATCATTAAGAAAAACACGGCAGCAGCAACAAGAATCGGGTGCTTTTTAAACAACCGTTTCACCTTAGGGGCACGCTTTTTCTTTTTAGGTAAATTGGCCATGACACTTGTCGTAAAATGAGACGGCGCTTCTATATGAGACGAGCTTTGAATAAAGGCAATGGCTTTTTTCAGCTCGTTTACATGTGTTTTACATTCGGGACACATGTCCATATGCGCATACAACTCCGCTTTTTGCTCTGGTGTTGCATCCCCGTCAAGATAAATGTGTATCAGTTCATTGTAAGAATGACAATCCATAATATGTGTCACTCCTCCTTATTTAAACATGGCGCATGCGTTTACGTAACGCTTCACGACCTCGATGAATTCTTGTCTTTACTGTTGCGACTGGTAAATCCATAATATCGCTAATTTCTTTTAAAGATAAATCTTCTAAGTACTTTAATATAATAGCTGTACGGTATTTAGGTGGTAAATGATTAATTTCAGCTTGAATCCAATCTTGTAATTCGAATTGGACAACTTGATCCTCTGGTAAATCATCGGTGGCTGCCAACTGTGATTCATACGTAATATCTTCTGTTCCCTTGACCTTGTCCTGTAAATAAAAGTCCGGTTTTCGCTTTCTTAATCGATCAATCGCTACATTCGTAGCAATCCTGAAAAGCCAAGTAGAAAATTTTCGATTCACATCATACTTTTCTAAATTTGTATATACTCTTAAAAATGCTTCTTGTGCAACGTCCTGCGCTTCTTGAGGATGACCGACCATTCGATAGGCCACTTGATAGACTTTGTCCTTGTAAAGGTCAACTAATTCTGCGAATGCTTGGTCATCACCCTGTTTAATTTCCGAAATTAAGCGCTTTGTTAACGAATCCATGACATCCCCTACCTACATTTAACTTACGGAACACTCTAGAATAAAGTTTCGTTTTTTATAATAACAGAAAAATTAACTTTTTTCTTAAATTTGGAAGGATTTTTCTATTTTAGTACCGAATTGTTCCTTAATAAAGAAAGGGAGGTATGGCTATGTCGAATGTGCACCTTGTTGATCCATTATCGCGTTCAATAGAAGACGTACGAATGGAACTAAACGTTTCAGCATCATCGTACTCACTGAATTCACCACATATGCTACAATTGAGTCGGAAACTTGATAGCCTACTCAATCAATACGAAAACCTTTCCAATACGCCTTGTGACTAAATGAATGAACCTATAATAAACAAAAAAGCGACCAGCATGCTGGTCGCTTTTCTTTATGAAAATGGAGCCTAGCGGGATCGAACCGCTGACCTCCTGCGTGCAAAGCAGGCGCTCTCCCAGCTGAGCTAAGGCCCCTTAACAAAAAACGACTTATACAAGTCGTTTTAGGATGAGCCATGAAGGATTCGAACCTTCGACCCTCTGATTAAAAGTCAGATGCTCTACCAACTGAGCTAATGGCTCGATGGCTGGGCTACCTGGGATCGAACCAGGGAATGACGGAATCAAAATCCGTTGCCTTACCGCTTGGCTATAGCCCAATCATAGAAAATGGTGGAGGGGGACGGATTCGAACCGCCGAACCCGGAGGGAGCGGATTTACAGTCCGCCGCGTTTAGCCACTTCGCTACCCCTCCACATATGGAAAGTATGGTGGAGGATGACGGGATCGAACCGCCGACCCCCTGCTTGTAAGGCAGGTGCTCTCCCAGCTGAGCTAATCCTCCAAATATGACTGCAAGTAAGCAACATTTCTGCTTCTATTCGTCAATTAATGAAACTATGTAAGCCTGGCAACGTCCTACTCTCACAGGGGGAAGCCCCCAACTACCATCGGCGCAAAAGAGCTTAACGACCGTGTTCGGCATGGGAACGGGTGTGACCTCTTTGCTATTGCCACCAGACCTATAGATTATACCCTCAGTAAGTCGATTGTAAACCAGAAAATTCACAATGACCCGTACGGGATTCGAACCCGTGTTACCGCCGTGAAAGGGCGGTGTCTTAACCGCTTGACCAACGGGCCGCTTACTGACAAGTTATATAATAACAAATGGATTCTCTCTGTGCAACTGTTTTTTTATATTTTTTTTAATCAATCCCTTTGCTAGTATAGGCTACTTTCTTCATCCTTATACAATCGTAAAATCATCGCCCAGTTTTGTCGCCAAAAAGCGATTCTTGCATAGGGTATAGTATCCTAACACAAAGGTGGTGTACACACATGGGTTACTACGGCGGAGGTTACGGCTGTGAAGGTTACGGCTACGGACCAGTAGGCGGTACTTGTGGCGGTGGCGGCAGTTACGGTGGCGGATTCGCGCTAATCGTTGTCTTATTCATTCTTTTGATTATCATTGGAGCGGCTTACGTAAAATAACTCGTGCACCCCACGCAAGCGCTGATACGTTTGCCAACACAACCGGCTCTTTGTAGAGCCGGTTGTTTTTGGTGCATTCAAGACACATCAATCACCCCTCTTTATCCACATGTGTTTAAAAACTGGAAGGAATCTACATCCGAATGACTTAAAAACCACGTTGCACTGACACAACGTGGTTTTTCTTACTGTCCGATTAATTCAGAAACGGTCACAAACGTGTATCCTTGACCTTGCAATGCTGGGATGATGGCATCAAGAGCATCTGCTGAGTAAATTTCCGGATTCGCCGTATCAACGTCTCCACCATCATGCATTAAAATAATACTACCAGCTTGCGTATCCTGTAAGACTGTGTCCGTCACTTCGCTTGCAGGAATACCGGACCAATCAAGTGTATCTACATCCCAACCAATAATGGAATAGCCTAAGGTGACGAGACGTTCCGCTTGTTCTCTCGTAATGAACCCATAAGGAGGACGGAATAACTTCGGTGTATTCCCTGTTATACTTTCAATCGCATCATTCGTTTGATTGACTTCCTGCTCAAGTTCAGTCACACTTTTGTCGGTCAAATTTGGGTGCGAGTAAGTATGATTAGCAATTTCATGTCCTCCAGCTTGAATTCGACTAAGTAACTCAGGGTCTTCATTCGCTCGCATTCCCAAGACAAAGAATGTTGCAGGAACATTATACTGCTCCAGTTTATCTAATACTTTTCCAGAAAAGCGGGGATCAGGACCATCGTCAAATGTTAACGCAATTCTCTTACTTTCACGATCTCCGTGTGCGAATACAGATCCGGGGAATTCATCTTGCAAGGCGGGTATTGGAACAATCTGTGCATGAGCTTGTTCACTACCAAATAAACCAATTCCGAACACCGTTAACATGAACAAAGCAGCTACCATTCGATTCTTCATCATTAAAAAGACTCCTTTTTATAGATATGCTCTAGCTTTTGCCACTTCATTCTTTTTTATGTTCTCTGCATAAAAAAAGAGCTGCCGTTATAACGACGCTCTACGTTTTTCTATGTAAAAACTGACCACGATCTCGCCCGCAATTTTTGCAACGCCCATTTTTTCGTAACGGCGCATCACAAAAACCACAGTATTTGATGATTACCAATTCACCCATCTCGTCACCTCGAATGTCCTTTTCCCGTTTAAAACTCTGATGAAACACAGGATTATCAGTCAGGAAAAGAGTAAAATAAGAAGAAAATACAGTGACAAAGGATGTTGAGTGATGACGTATACCGTCTACTATGACTATTATGATGGCAAGCAAGTACCGATTTGGTTTGTCATTCCTGTAAAAAGCCTGAACTTACTCGACTACGAACAAGAGACTGTCACCATTTCGATTCATGCCCCCTTTAACAAACAAGAACGAGAAGCGTTTGATCCAGACGCCATGAACATCACCATTACCATGAACGATTTGCTTATCACCTCAACACCACAATCATTCGGGATTTCGTTAAGCAACGTTAAAAAACGATTAGACGAGTCTGGCGTGCTTTTAGAAGACATCGACTCCTTCATTCTCTTGGTAGCAGACGTAGAAGAGGTGCTGCAGTTTCAGCTGTAGCACCCTTCTTATTTTCTAATTGACATATATATCACATTACGATATATTATACATAGATATATCACAAAACGATATAAATAAGAAGGTGAGTAGATGAAAACAAACGAGCAACTAACCGATTCCATGTTCTATATTATGGCCTCATTAACGAGCCCACGTCATGGTTACGCCATCATGAGCTTAATTGAAGAAACAACGAATGGGATGATTACGATAGGACCTGCATCAATGTACACCATTATTAAGAAGCTATTAAAACTAGAATGGATTTATTTACATGATGGTACAGATTCAAGACGCAAAACATACTTGCTTACTGCAAAAGGAAAAGAAATTTTAAAGGAAGAAATCAAGCTTAGAAAAGTAATGGTTCATTTAGCCGAAACTGGATTGGAGGAGGTCGAAAAATGAGTCAAACAAAATACATTACATCAGGTGGCTTAGCATTTGCTGAGGAACGCGACATGGAGAAATTACGTCGCTATTCATTAAAGGGATGGCATGTTACTAAGTTTAAATTCATGGGCTACTTGCTCGAGAAGGGTCAGAGCGCTGACTATATATACAGCGTGGACTACCGCACAATTAAAGAAGAAGAGCGTGAGGAGTATGTTGATTTCTTTGCATCTTCAGGATGGACGCATGTTTCTTCTAATAGCGATATACACCTGTTTAGAGCACTTCCCGGAACTAAACCTATTTATAGCGATCGTGAAACAGTTGTTGAAAAACATCAACATTTAGGAAACCCACTTAAATGGATAGCTTTATCACTACTTATCTTAACAGCGATTACTTGGACCGGTTTTTCTATGACCTCAGGATTACCCATGATTCTATTTGCCATTGCGGCAATTTCTTTAAGTGCAATAACCATTCCAATACTTTGGACGGTTTTAACCATATTTAAGAATAAATGGGTGGTTGAAGAGAAACACCGACTTGTCGCTATGACAAGAGCCATCGTCCCTTTGGTTTTAGTAGGATGCCTCCTATTTATCTTTTTTTTCAGTGACTTAAACAATCCAATAGGCATTTTGTTCTCTATGGTCGCCGGCGCCATTATCCTACCAACCACCATTTGGATCATTCAATCACTCTTACAAAAACGAAAAGGAAAAAAAGCGTAGGCCATACTCGTTTGCGGAACCTTGAGCATACAAAAAGGAACAGCTTCTGGCTGTTCCTTTTTTACATTAAATCTCTGCACACCATAATTCGATTTCGATCTTTAATTCAGGCAACCCTAATGCTGAGATATAAGCAATGGTCATGGAAGGATATTCACCTTGAAACCATTCATCCCATTTCATGTAAAAATAGTCCCAATCAATTTCTTCCGTCGCCCAAATATTTACTTTGATGACGCTATCGTGTGATAACCCCTCGGATTCGAGAACCTTTTTCATATTGGCAAATGTATTCGTTACTTGGTCGTTTAACTGTCGAGGGACTTCTCCATTCATATCCGTGCCCACTTGCCCTGATGTTACAATCAACTCAGCACCTTTTGGTACCCTCGTAACATGACTATAATTCCCTACCGGTTTGGGCATAGAATCAGGATTATTTCGACTAATTTTCTTCATAACATGACCTCATTCACTATAAATTTTTCTGCGTATTCTTATATTCATTAGACAGACCTCACCAATTTCTGTCTACTCAATAAAAAACAGCAGTCGAGTACCCATAACCCATCGATAAAAAGCCCAGTATTTTCTTTTTCACGGTATAGACACTCCCTTTCTTTATAGTGAAGGTAATAGATAGTCATAACTGTACCAAGAACGTTTTAGAATAGCAACCTTTATATAACTACAGAGGTTTTCTTGACTAATACCCTCTATAGCTCGGTTTGTCGTCACGGTTTACTAGAATTTCTAGCGATTCATAAGGCTTTGTACAATGTAGCTTACATCGACTTCTGATCCATCCATCAAGCGTACAATTTTAGTATCTCGGCTCTTTTCTGCTCATTCATATAAACAAAATAAGGCATCTGCCACTCTTGTGTTTTCAACCCTTGCTTACTCACCGGCCTGTCCCATTCAGGATATACTCGAAACCCCATTTTTCCTTTTGTTGTATCTGTTTTCAAAAGGTTCTTTTTCACAAGAATGTCTTTCGGAAATACGAACTGACCAAATTCGAAGTGATTTTTAAATACCGTAACAACGAATAAATCGAGTGCTTCACCGTACGTATACGGTCTATTTTTGTTTGCGTCATCCTTTTTCCAAACAGCAACAAACTGGCCAATCTTGTTTGGTGTGTTATTCGCAACTCTAAATCGTATGGTTTTATGAAGAGTTCGGAATGTACCAGCTCCATATCTTGAGTTCTGCTCTTCTCCTTGTGCACGTTCAATTGATAATCCAATCGGTTTATAGATTGTGTCGTTTATATAAGAAAGAGATTCATAAAAATTTTTCACCCATCACGCCTCCAATTGATTCCTTTACTCAGCTCTTGTATTTAAATTTATACGGATCCCGTTTATAATCAGAGTATACATCAAAATAAACGGAATACTTAAACAATAATACACGTTTATCGATAAGCCGCTTGGGAATAAATTTATAATCAGAGTATACATCAAAATAAACGGAATACTTAAACAATAATACACGTTTATCGATAAGCCGCTTGGGAATAAAGTGTAAAGAACAAACAACATAGGGAGAAATGTGTGATAAAAAAGCAATCCTACATGATAAGAACACACGCATTTAGAATACTCTCAGTAGCTACATTCTTTGTCATGACTTCTAAACCACAATGACGACTATTAAAGAAAAGGTGATAAACGAATGACTCAAATCTATATTATTTCTGGACCAGCAGGCGTTGGCAAATCGACTACTTCCAACAAACTCGCAAAACAGTTTCATCACAGTGCTTACATTAAAGGTGATCTCATTCATCATATGGTCGTTGGTGGCTATGTCCCACCATGGGAAAGCGAGGAATCATTAACACTCACTTGGGAAAATATTGCTGATTTAAGTATTAATTTCGTTCAAGCGCGCAAGCATGTCATTATAGATTACGTCGCCTTTCCAGAAGAAGTAGAAACATTTTCTCGTAAACTTTGTTCCCATGTTAAAGATGTTGAGATAAAGTATGTTGTCTTATGGGTCGATCGCGCTGAACTCATAAGAAGAGACGCTTTAAGAGAAAAAGAACATCAGATGGGTGCAAGGTGTTTAGAATTAGCAGAAATGTTCACAAGGAAGAAGATTGATCAACGCTTTGTGTATGATACAACCTCTATACACCCCTCAGCCTTGAATGAAGTCCTTTCAACTATTAGAGACGATACCAGGTTTACCTATTAAAAGAAATGTTTGGGCAAATTCATTTAGAAATTCATAAGATGATAGAACAAAATAATTGGCGTTGAAGGAGGAATCTACGTATGGAATCAAGGGAGCATAAAATTATTCTGATTAATGCCATTCCAAGTTTCGCTATTGCATTTGCTTTATCTACTTTCTTAGCATCAGGTACGATTGCCGAAAGTCATATAGACCACACGTTTGCTTTTCCCCAAGCTTTCATCATTCTTATCACATGGTTAATTGGACTACTCATTGGACTTTTAACTAAACGTATTCTGGTATCTGTTCCAATCATGTATCTGTCCTTTGCGACCATTTACATTTATTTTTTATTCGTTTCATGAGAAGCCCATCATATTCTTAACTCCTAAAAATACACCCTATTAAAACCAGTCATCATTTAGCCTTTTTAGACATAATTCTGTAATAGGAAATCCAGAACTTTCACCTATAACAGAATCCACACCACAGTAAGGACAAATGGCGGTTTGGTTGTCATCAATCCACTCATAAATCTCTTTTGGATCAAATACCTTGATGCAAAAGAAACACCCACACACCCTATCTTGTTCCAATTCCGCTCTATGACGAGAGCTAAAACGATGTGCATCTTTTTCATTCATTTTAGTATGTTTCGTTGATTCACCATTCATTTAGATACTCACCCTAACCTGTTCGAAAGTCTCTTGTTCTTAGACCTATGTAGCCCCATTTTAACAGATAAAAAAGAAGCGTGATGTACAAACACGCTTCTTCTAACATGACAAAGTATACAAAATGTTGAAGTTCAGTCCCGTCAAACTTGTCACACGCTAAGGCATTTCACTTTCATTGATTAATTCATATTGTTTTGAATACCTCCCTTTAGCGAGCACTCTTACAAATGTGCCTGGATCGAGCCTCGTGCTAGCGCTGAACACGACTCGTTTCGTCTCTCCCCCTTCATTCACACCTTCCAAATCATATTTATACCGTCCGTCATCATCAGTAGGTTCGCCTTGAACCTCAACAAATACATATTCTTCAGTAAGCAATGGGTTAAAGCGGTCAAATGTCTCACGGGAAAAGAAGTATAGGCTGGCAATGGCAATGACTAAAACGAGACACACACTAATTGTTTTTTTCATAACTTTTTCTTCCTCTCTATTAAAGCACCTATCAAGGTACTTTTTTACTACTGGTAAACCCAGCTAATATAACCTCGATGACTTTGAGAAAACAAGACGCCGTACAGATGGCAACGAATGAACCCTGTTTTACAATGGTCTGATTTTTATGACTGTTGAGCACCTCTCCTCTAGCTATAAGATGAACTTCCTTTCATTTCGTTTCAGATGTATCATTTGGTACATTCTAAGTAAGTTGGTATAACTATACTCTAATTCTTTCTTTACTCTACGTCGTGCGATTCAGATGACAAATCAAAGGTTCATGTGACATTTTCGTCATCTCTAAAAAAGCAGTCAGACAATGAATAGAGTCTGACTACTGGTAATGACTATATATGCTACTTATCGAGCACATCTCTTCATAAGCGTCTAATGATTCCTTACTACAAATTAAAAAAGGCCATAATGGCCTTTTTTAATTAGATAAGTTCTTCTTTTCCTCATGGCATTTAAATGAACCGTTTTCTCTCCTGTTAAGTTAACAGAAGCCCTTTAAGAGCAACTCTTTGTTTGCCATCAACTGTGCATGTAATCAACGTAATTTCATTTTTGCCTTCTTCATCTAATAATATGTCTGTCTGCGTCGGCTCAATGATTTGAGACGTCATAATTTCATAGGTGTACGTTTGGTCCCCTACTATCAGATTTACTTTTGAGCCTATAGGTACTTCAGGAAGATTCCGAAAAAAACGGTCCCCTCTATAGCCCCTGTGACCCGCAACCGTGAAATTCCCTTCTCCTGGAACTTGATTAGGTTTAATCTGTGTTAGCCCTAGACTCAAATTGTCTTCTGTTGTCTCCGGTAAAATCATTTGATTAAGATCAATATCTGGAATCTCCAACCAAATAACATCCTTCGCATACGCAAACTCTTCGTCCATTGTTTGCGCGCTTGCTTCATTTGAAATAAGGTTTACAGCCTGAGTTAACTTCTCAATTTCTTTTCCTGTTTTCCATTCTTGATAAAGCGGAATGGAAACAAGTATGAGTCCAATGAGTATGGACACAATACCTGTTGTTACTTTTACATTTCTCATTGAACTCACTCCTTCTGATTTAAGCACTTATAACCTTTCTTCGATTAAACACTAGTAACAGACTTCCGCAGATAATGAATAACGAACCTGCTATTAATAGATATCTAAACCACTCTTCCCCTGTTTGAGGTAATGTTTTAGGCAAATCCTCTGATTTGTCATCCGTTGGGGCCGTTTCAGATGGTTCATATGGTGGTTCTGGTGTAGTTGGTGGATCTGGTGTTTCAGATGGTGGTGGAGGAGTCAGCTCTTCTGTCGGTTCTTTCGTATTTTGCACGACTAGCTCCAAAATTTCTTCCGCTCCAACCTGCACCGTAAATCTAATTTCATCCTCTAACTTTTGATAACCGTCAGGCGCTTTTGTTTCAATCAATTGATAGTCGCCTGGAGTTAAACCTTGAACATCTACTAACCCAAGGTTATTTGTAGTTACTGTCTCCACTACTTGATCTTCATCATTTCGAATTTCAAATTCAGCACCCTGCAACGTTGCATCGCTTTCAGAATCAACTTTAATAATCGTAACATTACCTAAAATCAACTGATTGACGGCTTCTACCATCACGACTTCCTGTTGATTAAACTCTATTTCGAATGCTAGTTGCGTTTCATCGAGCTCGTAGCCAAACGGTGCTTCCGTTTCTACAAAGTAGTAGCTGCCTGGGGATAAATCATTGACCACTAGTTTGCCTTCTTCGTCTGTGGTTAAACCGGTTTGGAGTTCGTTATCTTCAGAGTCATATAGAGTGAAGACAGCTCCTTCGAGTGTCTCTCCCTCTTCATCCACTTTTGTCAGTTCAACGGCGCCCGGGCTTGCAGAGTTTTCCTTTATAACTTCCAGTTGAACTTCTTGGTTAAAGACAATCTCGAATTCAAGCGGCGTGTTATCAAGTTCATACCCTTCCGGTGCTTCTGTTTCGACAAAATAGTAGGTTCCTAATGTTAATTCCTCTACGACTAATCGTCCTTCTTCATCTGTTGTTAAGCCCGTTTCGAGTTCATTGTCTTCTGCATCAAATAAGCTGAAGACTGCTCCCTCAAGCGTTGCTCCTTCTTTATTAACCTTTGTCAGTCCAACAGATCCTGGTGTAAATTCATTCACAAAGCTTACTTCTGTAACGGTTGTTTCCCCTAATCCAATTTCAAAGACAATCGGCGTTGGATCTAATTCGTACCCAGGAAGTGTCATGGTTTCTACCAATTGATAGTTCCCTGGAGCTAAATCATCAATAAGCAGCTTACCTTCCTCGTTTGTCAGTAATCCTTCTCGCAGCACGCTTCCTTCGCTATCTTGAAGCTCAAACTCAACTCCCTCTAGAACTGCCCCATCTTCGTCCTCTTTCGTCAGTTCAATAGCTCCTGGGATTAAAGTATTTTCCTTTGTTAATTCCAGCTGTGCTTCTTGATTAAAGACAATCTCGAATTCAAGCGGCGTGTTATCAAGTTCATACCCAAATGGTGCTTCTGTTTCGACAAAATAGTACGTTCCTGGCGCTAACTCTTCTACAACTAAACGTCCTTCTTCATCTGTTATGATACCCGTTTGAAGTTCATTGTCTTCTGCATCGAATAAACTGAAGACTGCTCCTTCAAGCGTTTCTCCCTCTTCATCAACCTTAGTCAGTCCGACAGAGCCTAGTGTAAATTCATTGACGAAACTCAATTCAATGATCTCCGTTGGACCTAGTTCAACCTCAAAGGAAATCGGCGTTGGATCTAACACATATCCTGGAATCGTTGCTGTCTCAATGAATTGATAGCCGCCTGGTGCTAAATCATCTAACAACAGCACACCATTCTCGTCTGTGAGCAGCCCTTCACGCAGTGTATTTCCTTCAGTGTCCTGGAGTTCAAATTCTACCCCTTCAAGATCCGTTCCATTTTCGTTCACTTTTGTTAATGCTACGGAACCTAAGATCAATACATTTTCTTTTGTTACCTCTAGCTGTGCTTCTTGATTGAATACAATCTCAAACTCGAGTGGTGTAGCGTCCAGCTCATATCCAAATGGTGCTTCTGTTTCTACAAAGTAGTAGTTTCCTGGTGCTAATCCCTCTACGACTAAGCGACCATCTTCACCTGTTGTTAGTCCTGTTTTCAATTCAATGTCTTCTACATCGAATAAGCTGAAGACCGCTCCTTCAAGGGTTTCTCCTTCTTGATCGACCTTAGTCAGTCCGACCGATCCTGGCGTGAATTCGTTGACAAAGCGAAGTTCTCCTACCGTTGTCTCACCTAATCCAATTTCAAAGACAATCGGTGTTGAATCTAGCTCGTAGCCTGGAAGCGTCGCTGTTTCAATAAGTTGATAATGTCCTGGTGCTAAATCATCAATAAGCAGCTTACCTTCTTCGTTTGAAAGTAATCCTTCACGCAAGGTGTTTCCTTCGCTATCTTGAAGCTCAAATTCCACACCTTCTAAAATAGTCCCATCTTCATCCACTTTAGTTAGCTCAATAGCTCCTGGAATCAAGGTGTTTTCCTTCGTCAGCTCCAGTTGCACCTCTTGATTAAACACAATTTCAAACGCTAGCGGCGTATCATCCAACTCATAACCGAATGGCGCTTCAGTCTCAACGAAATAGTAGCTTCCCGGTTCAAGATTTTCAACAACAATTCTTCCGTCTTCATCGGTTGTTAAACCCGCTTCAAGCTCGTTCCCCTCTGTATCAAACAAACTGAAGACTGCCCCCTCGAGTGTTTCGCCACTCTCTCCAACCTTTGTCAATCCGACAGAACCTGAGCTAAACTCATTTACAAAGCTTCGTTCGACGGTTTCAGTTTGACCAAGTGTAATCTCAAAAGGAATTGGGGTTGGATCTAATACATATCCCGGAAGTGTAGCTATTTCGACTAGCTGATAGCTTCCTGGTACCAGTTCGTCAATGAAAAGTTTACCTTCTTCATCCGTAAGCAGACCTTCACGTACTGTATTGCCATCGTTATCTTGAAGTTCAAATTCCACACCTTCTAAAATCGTTCCTTCTTCATCCTCTTTTATCAATTCAATAGCACCTGGAATCACTGTATTTTCTTTCGTTAACTCCAGCTCTGATTCTTGATTAAAGATGATTTCGAACTCTAATGGCGTGTCATCCAACTCATAGCCAAATGGTGCTTCTGTTTCTACAAAATAGTAGGTTCCCGGTGCTAAATTTTCTACTATCACTCGTCCTTCTTCGTTCGTTGTTAGGTCCGTTTGTAGTTCATTGTCTTCACGATCAAATAAACTGAAGACCGCTCCTTCAAGCACTACCCCGTCTTGCCCAACTTTTTCTAAGCTAACCGATCCTGGCGTAAACTCATTAATGAAGCTAAGTTCACCTACTGCCGTCTCCCCTAAACCAATTTCAAATGGAATCGGTGTTGGATCTAGCTCATATCCTGGGAGTGTTGCTGTTTCAACCAGTTGATAGCTACCTGGTGTTAAATCGTCAATGAAAAGTTTACCTTCTTCATCTGTGAGTAATCCTTCACGTAGCACACTACCGTCACTGTCCTGAAGCTCAAACTCTACGCCTTCAAGAATGGTTCCTTCTTCATCAACTTTTGTTAATTCAACCGCACCCGGAATCAAGACATTTTCTCTTGTTAACTCCAGTTGCGCTTCTTGGTTAAAGTCAATTTCAAAGGCCAATGGTGTATCGTCTAGCACATAACCAAACGGTGCCTCAGTCTCAACAAAGTAGTAGCTGCCTGGTGCTAAATCTTCTACAACTAACCGCCCTTCTTCATTGGTTGTTAGACCCGTTTGCAGTTCATTGTCATCCGCATCAAATAAGCTAAAGACAGCTCCTTCGAGCGTCTCTTCATTCTCTCCAACTTTTGTTAAACCGACCGACCCTGGCGTAAACTCGTTCACAAAGCTTACTTCCGTTACGGTTGTTTGTCCTAAGCCAATCTCAAATGGAATTGGTGTTGGATCCAGCTCATATCCTGGGAATGTTGCTGTTTCCACTAGTTGATAACTTCCTGGTGATAAATCGTCAATGAAAAGTTTACCTTCCTCATCCGTAAACAAACCTTCACGCACTGTATTGCCATCACGATCCTGAAGTTCAAACTCCACGCCTTCAAGAATCGTTCCATCCTCATCTTCCTTCGTCAGTTCAACCGCACCTGGTATTAACGTGTTTTCTTTCGTTACTTCTACCTGTGCTTCTTGGTTAAAGACGATGTCAAATGGTAATGGTGTATCGTCTAACACATAACCAAAGGGTGCCTCAGTTTCTACAAAATAGTAGCTGCCTGGCACTAAGTCTTCTACGACTAATAGACCTTCTTCGTTTGTTGTTAGGCCAGTTTGTAGTTCATTATCTTCTGCATCAAATAGGCTAAAAACAGCTCCTTCAAGCGTTTCGCCATCCTCTCCGATTTTAAGTAGTTCTACAGACCCTGGTACGGGACTATTCTCTTTTATCAGTTCAATTTGACCTTGAACGGCCAACTCAATGGTAAAAGGAATAGGTGTAGCATCTAATACATAACCAATTGGTGCCTCTGTTTCAATTAATTCGTAGTTTCCAGGCAAAAGATCCTCAATGACAAGAATTCCATTCTCATCGGTAGTTAAACCTGTTGCTAACTCTTCTCCTGCTTCATCGATTAGAGTAAATACGGCTCTCTCAAGAAGCTCTCCATCCTCACTCTGTTTCGTTAGTTGAACAGAGTTATCTAGATCCATGTACACGCCAACCCTTGCTGGTTCAACAGGTTGTCCTTGATCTGTCGCGATGGCAAAAGAGTTCCATGCGGCTCTTTGCGCAGGGTTAACCGTTTTATCCAATACACTAGAGTCAACGTCTGCTGCTTCTGGAGCCATCATCGAGAAAGCAATGGCGATATCTTCTCCATCAATCCATTCCACTCCATCTCGGAGCTCAATCTTAAATGAGTGAACGGAAGACCAATCGTCGACCTCAGATGCCAAGACCCAATTCGGTGCCTGTGCCCCTTCAGGATTAGATAGTTGCTCTGTTGTGTCAGGGTAGTTGGTATGTCTTATTAAATCATCACGTTCCGGCGTGAGTGCCGTACTATAATATACATCCACTCGACCATCCCATTGCGATGGGAGCTGAATCGCTTCTGTTAGCTGTGGCGTGAATTGACTACCACGATCAATATTATCAGTAATCCCTAAATCACCAACAGATGGTAAAACATCCATTAATGTCATCGTAGAAATCGTACTTCCTGTTGTATTCGTTAGGGTTAATTGATAGTCAATGGCCCCTCCAGGAACCGTTCTTCCAAACGTAGTAAACTCATCATCTAATTCTCCTCTGACAAGTTTCTCAGTTTGGATATTATACTGTCCGCTCATATAATATTCGTTCCCTGATTTCAAACGCGGTTGATCTGTACTTCCGTTTCCATTTAAATCCTCAACATCTGTTTGTAAAATGGTATCCGTAAGTCCTGGATTATCAACAGATGGAACAGTTAATTCCTCATCTCCAGAGAATCCATACACATCGAATGAGAGTACATTTGATGCACCTTCATTAATCTGGATAGTAATCTCAGAAGTTAGATTGTTGCTTGGTCTTAATAATCGATCAGTCCAATTAAACTTGACCAGCTGTCGCCCTGTATCATTGTAATTATCACTTACAATTTCATATGTTCCATCTGAAGCATTTCCATCCGCATCGATAAATTCAGCGTCTGGATCATCGGAGATCGTTACACCAGGTGGTAACAAGACCACGGCTTCTAATGGTTCACTCATAGCCAACGTAGAACTATTCTCCGTGTTTAAGTTTACACGCATACGGTTATCACCAAAATCAACATAGGATCCTTGGTGATTCGTTAACTCTACATCAACCGTAGCAATCGGTGGTTGATCAGTTGGTCGTGGAGCAATTTGTGCAGAACGTGGAGTGGCAATTGTGTTTGATCCATAGTGCCTGCCATTCGTGCCCTTACCGAAACTTGTCCCTTCGCCCCCGATACCGAACACATCAAATTCATTTGTTACACTCCCAACGTAGCCCGGTTCTACATCAAAATAGTATGTTGGATGAGCCCCACCCATTCCACTAGGAGCATGTGTGAAATTTAGATAGATAGCACTTACTCTTGCATCTGCTTCAATTCCTAAGTCATTTCTAGTGTAAATTCTTCTAATCTCAGCATCTTCAATTAAAACTAGTCTTTCTCCATTCACGTCTGCCTCAATATTAAATCGAGGGGGATCTAAAAATGGAACACCCTCTGGGAATTGGTTTGTGGGTCTATATATAAATCTAGCCCCTGATCCCCCTGTTCTCATTTCTTTGAAAACTAAATTCTCATCAATGTTCATCACAGTTGTATACGCTCTAAAATCTCCTTCATTACTTTCATGTAAAGGAGAAATATTATGATAAAAGGCTAATAGTGCATCGTCATAAACAAGAGGATTCGGGTCTCTATTCGTATTTGAACCAATATTCCCTCTTTCATCGATAGGACCGATATGTCCAGGAATAAACACACTTCCTCTTATCTCACCAGTCGCCTTATCAGAATCAGCAATCGTGACACTGTGGTTAGCATTTACTGAGTTTTCATTATCTTCTCCAATAAATTTAGCGCTTACATCAACATGATTCGTTAATGTTTGATCAACTGTGTTACGACCTACTGTTAAGACGACTTCTAACTCAGTGTTAAACAGTGTGTCTTCTGCAGCTGCTTGCTCTTCAATGCTAGGCGCTTCAAATGTCCATACTAAAGTATTACCATTTTGTTCTGGCTCAGGACCTGTAATGGTAGATTGATAGGATAGACCATTTGGCAGCGTATCGACTACGGTAATCTGAGAGCCCGGCTCCAAATAATTTTGGCCAATATTAGTTTTAGGGATATCTACGTTCATTTCCCAAACTGTTTGCGAATTAGGAATTGGTATATTCCGATCATTCCCCCTAGCTTCCGTATATCGCTTAGAAGCAGAGATTGTGGTTGATGCATCAATAACGACAGTTGCTAAATCTTGTACTGGTTCAAATTGATCTGCTTGAAAAGATGCTTGCACATCTAACTCTGTGCCACTTGCTATCAAACCATTCGTTGTTTGCAATTTAATAATATTTTCATAGGTTTGACCGGCTTGTAACGTGTCAAATTGATAGATTAATTGGCTTGATTCAGAATCAAAAGTTGGCTCTACACCAGCTATTCTTAATTCTGATAATGATTGATTAAAATTCACTTCACTTGAAAGTGGTAGATCAACTATTATGATGGCATTTGTGTACTCTGTGATAGAACCTGTTGTTTTAAAAACCAGCTTATATGCTGCATCGTTTCCTGCAAGAACATTAGCATTTAACGGCGAAACATCAATATCTACGTTTAGATCTCCCACCATTGGTTTAAAAATAGGCTCGTCCTGATCATCATTCCCATCTTCACCTTGATTTGTTTCTTTTTGTTGCTTAGACTCTTCTTCTGAAGAGGAGTCTTCTGAATTCACGTCGCTTGATTCCTCGGACTTGTCACTTTCAGGGTTAGCTTCTTCTACACCTTCATCGTCACCAGAGCGACTTGCGTCTGATTGGTCCGAATTGTTTTCCTTATTCTCTTCCGTACCAGATTCTTTTAAGCCTTCATCTGCATCGGAAGGATCTGATTCCACTGTCACAAAAAAGTCAAGACTCTCCGTACTGCCATCATTAAGATGACCTCTAACTTCTAGACTATTCTCACCTACATTAAAACCAGTTAAAATGATAGTCGCAGATAGAGGAGACAATTCTTCTTTATGAATATTTAAACTATTTTCCTCGTTATTATAGATCATCGTACTATCGGACTTTAACGCTTTTGTACTCTCTTCATCATATTTGATTCCATCTGGAAGAATAAACTCCAAATTAACCAAATTAGAATAGGTCGTTTCGACATTAAGAATAACCTGTTCTTCTGTTGGTACCCCTTGAACAGAGATATCTACTTCCTCATTGAATTCTCTTTCCGAAGCCTGTGTTAAACCAATTTGTCCATATGGCGAAAAAAGAATTAAGAAAATAAGAATAACAATAAAACTTTTTTTGACCCCTTTCTGTCTTCTCATATAACCCTCCCCAAAATTAAATTAGTAATATATAGGACAATAAATACGATTAAACGTCAAAAGGTGCATTTTTAGTCCATATATTTACACAAATCATAGCACCGTTAAACAATCTGTCAAATTATAGAATGATAAATCGAAATATTATACTAAAACGATTGTAATAACAAGGATTTTAAATAGATCTAAAGATTTATTTCTACAATAATAAGAAAAATTTACTAGTATGCAAGACTTTACGATAGATCAATCGTTTTGCTACTAATTACACATTCAACTCAGTCATTATATGAATTGGATAAAAAGACCTATTTATTGAAAATTGTTTATTATTTACAAACGGAAATAATAAAAGTAAATCAAGAGAAGCTTTAGACCTATTAACTTTATCTCTTTTTATCCTGTTAAGAACGCGTGCTCTAATCGTCGGTGGCATTCTCCACCATTGGAAAGCGATAATTCACCAACACTAACATGTGAGCGTCTTTTTGAAGTAACCCTAACTCCCTCTCCATTTTTCAAGGAAACGGATGATCACGCACAAAAAAGCCCTTGCATGCAAGGGCTTAATAGGAATATTTTATTTGATCAACTCATCCTCACTAAAAGTAAAGACAGCGTTATTAATTAATCCAGTCGCAGCCGTTCCAGCTTTTACACGAATGTAATTCTCATCATCTATGTAGCTCGTATACAAAGCGGTGCCTGTAACCTCTTCTCCAGGAGCTAATTCCCCTTCAACGGCACCATCCTGATAATCCTCAGTATATTCAGCTTCATCACCGAAACCAGACCCGTCAAGGTCAGCCGTGTATTCAAATAAACCAGCATTTTCTTTTGCATCAATGGGTTCATCACCAATATTTTTAATCGTAATGGAAGCAGCGACAAAAGCGTCTAAATCGGACATTTCACCGTCCACTTCATCAACCATCTCAACACTGTTCAGCGTAAATTCAAAAGAAGAGATATTACTGTGCATAATCGCTGTGTCTCCAACCTTCAAATCCATTTGGTCCTCTCCATCGTTTTCACCAATAGTCTCATCCTCTTCATCATTCGTTTGAGTATGTTCATTTTCATCTGTGTTCCCTTGATTGGAAGTGTTCTCTTCAGCAGGTTCTTGATTTACATCTGAATCACTGCAAGCCGCAAACAATAGTGAGCCCGCAGCAAAAATAGATGTAACCATCAACGTTGTCGTTTTCTTCATAAATACCAAACCTTTCAAAAATTAGTTATCCATTAGAACATAGCCTTTTTTCAATTTTTGAAACTTCTTTTTAGCTCAATCACTTGTCCACTAACACTACGTCATTTGCAAATCGCTTTTAAATAGGACAGAAAGATGTCCAAACGAGCTGAAGCACTATCGGCACTTTTCGAATCAAACGGTTTACATATGGCTTATAATAAAGTAAAACGTTGTCGCTACCAGCTCGAACACGAATTAGGTAGTAAGTAGAGAATGTACCGCTACATTACAAAGGGGTGAGCGTATGAAATTACCAACTAGGATGGGTACTGACCAAAACGGGTATATCGTGAATCCGACTCATCTAAATAAATTACAGGAGCATATCAAGCCTATACTACACACCCTACTTCAATTACTACTAAATCGTTTAGGGGAAAACGTACATAGCATGTATGTATATGGCAGTGTTGCACGAGGGGAAGCGATCCCCTTTAAATCAGATTTAGATTTAACCGTTATCTTATATTCTCCTATTAGCTCGACCACAAAAAATAGAATTCATGCAGAAACTTCCGAACTACTTAAAGAATATAAGCAACTGACCAAAGTTGATTACGATATGGGCGAAGTAAAGGAGGCGCTCCATCCCGATAACTATTATGAGTGGGGATTTTGGTTAAAACATATGTGTTGTTGTATACATGGTGAAGACCTTTCTACTCAATTCCCAGTGATGAAGCCCAATAAATTTATCAGCAGCTCGTTAAATAAAGATCTTATGCCGCAAACGAATCGTTTTATGGATACATTGAAGAGTGGGACTAAAACTTCAGCATTAGAAAAGCAAAGCATGATTAAGAAAATGATACGCGGTACCTATTTAACAATAAATGTGGAGGATGAAAGCTGGGCAACCACTATACAAGATCAATTGAACATTCTAGAGGCCTACTTTCCTAATGATTCCATCATTCAAGAGCTTCAGTATGTATACAAAGTAGAAACAATTGATTCCTCTACATTCCTTTCATTACTCCATGCATACAAATTGTGGTACGAAAAGCGTCACACTTCCTTCCGCTAAAAAGCTTGCCTCAATAAACGAGGTAAGCTCTTTTTATGAAAAACAAATTTTTAACACCACCATTACCGTTTCTCTATCAAGCATTCTATGCAGCATTACCTTCTTAATAAAGTTATCGGCAATGGTTTTTTCCATTAAGGTCTTCATTACAAGGAACCGTTTGTTACGGTCTTAATAAAGTCTGAAGACGACAACAGTTCTCATAGAAACGAACACAGCCTAAAAAGGAAATTCAACTGAATAGCTCTTTGACCATATGGATATTCTAGTATTAAAAACAAACTGGAGTACAATCATGTCTGAACATGTGGAAATTATCATTCGCTCTTTTTTAGCATTTTCAATTCTCTTAATAGGCGCTCGCTTTCTAGGCAAGCAGACCATTTCTCAAATGAATGTCCTCGATTTTATTATTGCCATCTCCATTGGAGCCATTACGGCTAATCTATCGTTCAATTTATCAGTTAAAATCCATCATTCCATATTAGCTTTTAGTATTTTCGTCGCTGTGAGTATTTTGACTTCCTATATTTCGTTAAAATCCTATCGAGCAAGACGTTGGATCACGGGGAATCCTACTGTGGTCATTGAAAATGGGCAGATCCTCGAAAAAAACATGCGAAAAGCAAGATATAATTTAAACGAGCTAAACCAATTGTTAAGAGAACGAAACGTCTTTAATATCGAAGAAGTTTTATATGCAATCGTTGAAACAAATGGAAAAATTAACGTATTAAAAAAACCCGAATATCAAGATGTAACTAAGCAAGATGTACAGGCCCCATTAAAGAAAAATCGATTACCTGTAGAATTGATTATGGATGGAAAAGTATTAGATAAGAACTTGAAAGAAAATAAGATTCAAGAGGAATGGTTGTCGAATGAATTAGAAAAAAGAAACCTTAAACACAAAGATGTGTTTTACGCTGTCATTTCAGCCACAAATAAATTATTTATCAATACTTATGAGAACCAATTAAGACACCCTAAAGATTTAGAGTGAAAATACTTTTTACTACATCGTTTATTTTGGAACACCTTGGGCTGTTAAGAATATACTATAAATAATTATTAAGAAAACGGAGGTTCTCGCTATGATGAGAAGAGCTAACCCTTCTAATCAAAAACCGAATCAAGAAGAAGATAATTTAGCGATGAGCTTAAAACTCGCATTGTTAGGGGGAATATTGACAACTTTAGGTGACGCTATTGCTACCTTCGCAGCAAAAATCGCTATTGAAGAATCACTCCAAGAAAATCTAACGCAAACCTCAAAAAACAATGAACAAGAAAATCGTATAAAGTCAATGGAAAATCAAATACAAGTATTACAAAAAAAACTGGATGATTTGCCTAAGTAGCTAAGATTTTATCCATGCGATTCACAAAACAAGGTGTGTCCTCTTCTTTAATAACTAACGAGCAATATGGAGGGGCTATTTCAACATTAACATGCAAACCATTTGTCCTTAACCTACCTGATGACCTCACAATATTGACTGGGTACCTTCTGCCACTTTTTTTTTCCCTCGAGAAGATCATTGACATTCACATAGCCACTCTCATCTAACTTAAGCCCTATCTTTTCTGGTGTATGCCTTAAAATCAAACTGAGTAATTTGTTCAACTCATTTTTTAAACATGGATGATTCCTCTCTTCTAAACAGTTTATAAACGGGACAAAGTCTTTTTTGAAAAGGGATTTTAAATACAAGAAGGAATTCTCTAACCTGTAACAGAACTAAACAAGTTGGTATGAATTTAAGTAGAAGTGCAATCTACTACCAACGGGTTTTATATTTATTATGAGGAAATGAGTATTGAAAGAACACTACTCTCATGATGAATGTACTACGTGACATTACTAAAGAACCGTCGCACGTGCACATTTATTGTCTGCCGATGTACAAACAAGTTAGATATGGAGAGTGAATTTACATGAGCATAATGAATGAGGCATTAGCTGTTCAAGTAGAAACCTCAGAAATTGACATGCTGCGTTCTCGACTTTCTGAAATTCAAAAAATTAAAGGAAACCCAATGGACGTAGAGATCCAGAAGTTTGGGAATGCCACAGCATTTACGGCCAAGAACATACCAGGACCTTCCTTTAATACAGTAAAAGGATTGCAAGATGGCGACGAAGAACAGCTAGATAAAATCGTCGATTTTTATAAGAAAAAAAAGATTCCAATTCGATTTGAATTAACTCCGGCTCATACATCATCAGAATTGCTAACTTCCCTAAATAAAGCCGGTTATTTTCATAATGGTTTTCATACAACTCTTTATACTCCCTTGACCAATGCAATTGAAACATGTAATGAATTTACTGAAAAGATGATGAATGTTCGTAAATTAGAAAAAGACGAATTTGATACCTATGCAGAAATATACGCAAAAGGGTTCCAACTGCCCGCATTCTTAACAGCTGGCATCGCACAAAATAATAAAATACTTCATCACCTCAAAAATTGGGATTTTTACATAGCTAGCTATCAAAACGAACCCGCTGGAATAGGCGTTTTGTTTACAAAAGACGGGATCGCTACTTTAGCTGCCGCGGCTACATTGCCACATCTACGAAATAAAGGCATTCATAGCGCTTTAATAAAACACCGGATCTACCAAGCACAACGACAAAGATGCCATTTCATTGTGGGACAGGCTTCATTTGGTTCCCCCAGTCAAAACAATATGGAGAGAGCGGGATTGAATATTGCTTATACCAAGGCAATTTGGGTTGGAGAATAAGTACGTGCCTTCCTTTCTATTAGCCTCATGGCTTTTGAAGGGCTTGCAACAATATAAAAATGATGTCAGATAAAAGGAAAATATTGAAGACGAGAAAAATCGTAAATCCAAAATCCTGTTTATAGCCAAGGAGAAGTAAGGAGATGAAAAGTGAGGATTGTACAAGCAGATATAAACCATATTCAAGGAATTATGGATGTATGTACGTTAGGTTACAAAGCGACGTATCGCGACATTTTTTCTAAAGAATATATGGCTCGAATCATTAGGGAATTTTATAACTATGAAAGCATATTGAAAGAAGTGACTACCGTGAATAAAAAATGGGGTGGCTACTTTATTGCAGTTGAAGAGGGTAATGTAATAGGTGCCGGAGCTGGTGGGATGCTCGATGATGAGAACACAGAATTATTTGTTTTGTACCTTAAACCGGATAGAAGAGGCGAAGGAATCGGCTCGAAAATACTCGATACGATATCTGAACAACAAAAGAACTTAGGGGCACTCAAGCAATATGTACTCGTTCAAAAAGGAAATCATAAAGGAATTCCGTTTTATGAAGCAAAGGGATTTTCATGTATACATGAACAAGATAGCTATGGCAATTCTAATAATGACACCTACATATCTTTGCGGTATGTTCGCAAGCTCTAACGAATCATAAAATAAAAAGTCTATGCACAAAGCGAAGTCAAAAAAAGAAAGATGTGGTTTAACGATGGAAATTAGAAGACCCACTAATCAAGAAATTGAGACAATCATATCCCTCTCCCCACAAGCTGTGTCTGATGGCACGTTAGGTACAGCAAAACCTACAGCGGAAAAAAGCGAACAACTAATTCGATCACTTTTAATAAAAGGAAGCTATTATTTAGCGGCAGTAGATAATGGTAGAGTCATTGGTTGGATACTAGTTGGCACCAGTACAGACCTATTTACAGATAGTAGGCATGGATTTATTTACGAACTTTTCATAATACAGGCGTTTAGAGGAAAAGGGTTGGGTAAACATCTGATGACAGCAGCTATAGCACAGCTAAGAGACGAAGGGCATACCGAAGTACGTTTAAGTGCGTTTTTAGGAAATAATGCTATTAAGCTTTATGAGAAAATGGGATTCAACATACGAACCGTTTCAATGAGTTTACCTTTATAAATACATAAAAACAAAAGTGGCCACTCCGACCTTCCCAAATAACCTGATGGATCAACAGGGTATGAAATAAAAAAGGAAATCCACAAACGATTAACTGGCGAGAAGTTCAGAAACGGTCAAGATAGTATAGTAGTTATCCTAATAGAAAATGGAGAAATACACATGCAACGAATAACTTATAAAACGAGTGAGTTGTTAGAGATGATTGGCGTCTCCAGAGATGCACTTAGATATTATGAAAATCAAGGCATTCTAAAACCAAAGCAGGATGAACGCAATCATTATAGACAGTATCGTGATAAAGATATTTATACATTACTTGTTACAGACTTCTATAAGAAAAGGAGCTTGTCTTTAAAAGATATTAAAAAGCTGCAAGAAGGAACTGAAATGGAAGAACTGGAATCTCTATTACAAATAAAAGAGGAAGAGTTAGTGAGGAAAATCTCTCGTGATCGCTTTATGCTTCAGAAATTACGGGAAACAAAGTCGTTTTGTAAAGATATAGAGAAACACTTAAATAAGTATTCAATCAGGGAATTTCCAATGTACCAAGTGGTCGGTAATTTTTCTAATTTCTACTCTTTCCCTGAATACCCTACAATCTTAGAGCATTTGGATATGATTAAGGATGATATTCTAAGTAAAATAATAAGACAATTCACTTTTGATAAAGATGGTCTGTTGGATTCTAAGATGTATATTGTAAATAGGCAGAAACATGACACCGGAAATAAAGCTGAACACGATTTAAACTATAAGAAATGCATTTATACAGTTGTTGAAGATAGTAGATTTCAAGGTGGGACTAACGATATCAAACAAAAATTATTTAAGTCAACTTTAGAATGGGCAGAGATAAATGGGTTCAAGCCGAAAGGACTAGCCTTTGTCCAAACCCGTCTAATCACCTACATAGAAAATGATGAGAAGGTATTTCTTGAGGTATATATCCCAGTTGATAACTAAAATACTATTTGTTTATTGACTTGGGCGTAACACCCTAGTTTAATCTTATAGCCAGTGGAGTAGTCGTCAACTGTTCCATTGGCTATTTAGTATTATGGGGGTGCTTAAACGTTGAAAATGGTTAAGGAATATATCATGAGCACTTATATGATGTTCTATGTTCTTCTTCTTTTTATAGGTTTCCTAATGTTTTTGCTCGAGTCGCATTTTCTAATTGATCTATTTATTGTGCTCTCCTCTTGGACGTCAACGTTTGTTTTTGTGTTGATGTTTCGAAGAATCTATCCTGAAGAAAATTTATGGCTATTTGTTAAAAGACAATTTAATAAGAGAATTAAATGGTCTACTATGTTCAGTATTAGTATGATGTCAATAATCGTCTTGCTTTGCAGTATTTTTACAACCTATTTCATTTGGGACATTCCTGTATATGACCAACTACTTGCTTCATGGACTTCGTTACTTATAATCTTCGGTTACAATTTACTATTAGGACCCCTCGGAGAAGAATTAGGATGGAGAGGATTTGTTTTAAAAGAATTGCAAGAAGTTTACAACCCTTTGATTTCATCAATTATTGTTGGCTTTTTTTGGGGGTTCTGGCATACACCGTTATGGTTTCTATCAGGTTATACAGGAATACACTTATTGCAGTATATTTTCTCTTTCTTGATTGGAATTATTGCTATTTCAATCATAATAACAGCCTTTTTCACTATACATAAAAACCTTTTAATCCCTATTTCAATCCATCAATTCTTCAATTTCACAATCGCCATACAAGTAGGGGAATTACTAACTATTTTAACAGTTACTTCTCTATTCTATTTACTAATTGCGCTAATCATAATAATAGTTAATTATAAAGAGTGCCTGTATACAAGAAATCAAAGCACCTAAGTATAGTTGATCTGTCAGCAACTTGGTTTCAACTAGTTACATTTAAAACAGACACAAATCAAGGAGGGGTTCATTTTCTCCCCTCCTTGACTCTTGTTCTTACATTGAAACAACTTTTGTCGCAATGGACTGCTGAAAAGACTTATCGTGCTCAACGAACAGCATCGTGGGGGAAAATTCCTCTATTAACGCTTCGATTTGCATTCGTGAATAGATGTCAATAAAGTTCAATGGTTCATCCCAAATGTATAGATGTGCTTTTTCACATAAACTTTTAGCGATTAATAGTTTCTTTTTTTGTCCACCTGAATAGTTACTGATCTCCTTCTCAAATTGGTTCCGCTCAAAATCCATTTTTCTTAAAATCGATTTGAATAAGGTTTCATCAAGACGATGCTTTTCAATAAAGTCAGAAAGCATTCCCTTTAAACCAGAAGTGTCTTGCTGAACGTATGAAATCCGTAAGTTAGACCCTTTGGTTACAGTACCTTTATACTGTATAGCGTCACCTAAAATCAGCTTTAACACACTACTTTTTCCGCTTCCATTCTTGCCATCCAGTAAAATACGATCGCCATGTTGAATCGTAAAACTGATCGGTTCATTTACAACATGATGATCATATAGGATCGACAAATCGGTTACTTGAATCAAGTCTTTATTTTTGTAAGCTAACGACTCTACCTTTAGAGAATCCACGGTTTCAATGTTTTTTAAGAGATTTGATTTTTCGTCAATGGCTTTTTGCTGCCTCGCTTCTATATTCTTTGCTCGTTTCATCATTTTAGCCGCCTTGTGTCCAACAAAGCCTTTATCTAATTTAGAACCAGAGTTCGTCGTTCCATTTTTTGAAGATTCTACTTGGTTAGACCATCCAGCAGACCGTTTGGAGGAATGTTTTAATCTTCCTATATCTTTTTGTAGTCTATCATTTGTAGCTTGTTCATGTTCCTGTTGTCGATCGAAATTTAATTTCCAAGAAGAGTAGTTCCCACTTTGCACCTCAATATCTGATCTGTTTATAGATAAGATGTGGTCCACGCAACCATCTAAAAAATGCCGATCATGAGAGATCAATATGAACCCTTTTTTCTTCTTCAAATAATTTGAAACGAGTTTACGCGCTTCCGTATCTAAATGATTTGTCGGTTCATCAATTAGTAAAAATTGACCCTCATTCAAAAAAAGTGCAGCAAGTAATACCTTTGTTTGTTCCCCATTAGATAGCGTTTCAAATGGTCGATACATCACTTCTGCATCAACACCTAAATACGCTATTTCGCGGAGAAATTCCCAATCCTCCGCCTGTGGACAAATTTCCTCTAAGACTTCATGTGTCCATTTACTTTTATTTTCCACTTCATAAGGAAAATAGTTAAACTCAACGGAAGCGTCAATCCTCCCACTGTATTCGAACTTACCAAGCAATAAATGGAAAAATGTTGTTTTTCCCCTACCGTTTCTTCCGATAAATCCAAGCTTCCAGTCTGTATTAATCTGAAAGCTTACATCGTCAAAAATCGGATCAAAATGACTTGGATAAGAAAACGTTACATTTTGTACGTGTATAACTGACATATCTATCATCCCTTTTAATAGCATTTTTTCACTACAGAAAAAGGAGATAGCCAAACCTTATCATTTATTTCCCACATAAAAAGACACCGATCCAATCATCGGTGTCTTACTCAACTAAATTTACCTATGACCGACCCAACCTTGCGTGAGCAAAAATTGAGTCGTGAAAGGAAAATGTAGTTGGTTTAGAAATGAAGCGCCGATAACTGTTTTTGTAAGAAATATGATGTAAAAAAAGGCAGACTTCTCCCGCTTCCTGCTACACCTTTTCCAATTTTTACATTAATTCCATATAAAATCCTAAAAACAGTTAACATTGCTTTCACCTCCACTTCACGACTACTCAGTAGTACGAAACATAACATGTTATATCGATCATGTAAAGATACTTATTTATAATTCACTTTACTCTTAACAAAACGTACCCTATACACATCCATTACTCAGCAAGTCTTTTAACCATAAGAACGGACTCGTTTGAAACAGAAAACCTGTTTTTTTGATAAAAACGATAAGCCGGGACATTTTTTTCTGTGTTTAACGTGATAAATTTAATTTCTATAGCCTTTAATTTCGAATCCATTAACTCCAGGAATGCACTACCGACTCCTTGATTTTGTTCCTTTCTTGACACAAAGAATTCTTTAATAAAGTACTCTCGCCCTTCCCACCAGTTAAATACATAGCCTAAGGAGCAACCAATAAGAACGTCATTTTCGTCGTAAAGTGCCATAGATAGAGAATTCGTATTTTCTGTTAAATCTCTCATATATGCATCTAACTGTTCTTCGCTACTCCATTTGTCAAACCACGGATCATTCGTAAATACATCTAGGAAAAGCATTCTCATTTCCACAAAATCATGCTTATTTAGAACAGCTATTCTCATTTTTATAAACCTCTTTCTTCACTATCGATTTTAACTTCTAGTGTTTACTAAATTTAATGATAAAGCCGAGTCAATCGATGTCTCATTACTCCTTAAGGACAAATCGTTTCTCTCTATTATAAACTGTCGTCACTTAATTCTAACGTTCTTTATCTCCCTATTTGTTATCTAAATACTACTTCTGTAACAGCGCCTTTTCAGTTAATGCACTGAGTCTTTTTCAAAAAATAATTTAGAATTAAAAGGTATCTTTATATGCGAATAGAAAACAATAGTTAGTCGTAAGCATCAATGCCTTATGATAGACCACTGTATGCAAAAAAAAGTAAAAACGAAGGAGTGTTAAAATGAAGACAGATGGCCTAGAATACGCTATGAAAATGACGAATGAATTAGCCTATTCAGTTGATAAAAAACATTGGGATGTATCCTTACTAGAAGAATTAGGTAGCTTGCGAAAATTATTTATCCATATGATTAGAGTACGTAACGTCTATTGTGAAGGATTAAAGTCTGGCAACATTTCATTTCCGGGTAGTCTTCCATCCACAAAACTTAATGTACAATTAGAACTAAAAAACAGTTGTGCAGCCCTACTAGAGAATTTCAAAACGTGCTACTACAAACACATAACATTTAATGGAAGTGAAATAACTCTGGATGAGGTCTATAGTATAGCTGTACAACATGAGGGAATACATCAAGGCCAATTTTCAATCGCACTTAAGGCAAACGGAATTAAGTTGCCAGAAACATGGGTAACCGACTGGCATCTTTAAGTTTTTCTGTTTGCTCATTATTCCCCAATACCAAATGATCTATTGATTCAAAACCCCTTCACTTTCGGGCTATCGATGAGAACTAGATGAACTAACCCAAATGAAAAAACATACCCGATAAAAAGAGGTATGCTTCTCATTCAACTAAAGAGATCCGTTCTTATCACCTTTCTGATTACCAGGCATGTTACTGAGGATCAGTTCATGAATAACCTTTTCTATAAACCGTTCCTCCTCCTTGTTAAACGCACTCGGGAATAAATAAGGATTAGACTTAAATAAAGAACCTTCCCCCTTCTTAAGTTCGTCTCTTGCCCCTTTGTCTAAAAGTGGTTTGACTTCTGGTTTTAAAGTTGATACTAAGGCTTCGGTATGTGCTAGAACGTCAGGATCACTAGGCGCTTTACCTGCGTGAATAAATTGTTTCATTTTGCTAGCCCAGATCGTCATTTCTTTACTCAACTCAAGCTCTACTGTATGAGAGTGGAGCCTATTATACACTGAATCAGACTCATGTTCACTTAACCAGCGTTGTCGTACCTCTTCATTTTTCAAGGCATGAATAAGGACAAGCAATAATTCTTGATCGACAGAATCCGCCCCAGAAACGGTTTCTTGCACACGAGTCATGGTTTGTATAACCGTATCAATCTGCTTTTGTTTTTCCAACAGCATTTTTTTCTGTTCGACCATTGTCTGTGCTAAATCTTGTTCTGGGCTTTCCACATACGCCAAAATTTCTCCTAGTGATAAATCTAAAAACTTTAACACCAGTATTTTCTGCAGCTGAATAATGGAACGGTTGTTATAAACGCGATGCCCATATTCCGTCAATTCAGCAGGTTTCAATATCCCTGTTTGATCATAGTGTCGCAGCGTTCTCTCAGTCATTCCCGTCAGTTTTGCAAATTCCCCAATCGAGTATTTTCTTTCCATTGTCACTGCCTTCACTCCCTTTCTATTTAGACTCTAACACCTGACGTTACGTCAATAGCAAGTATTTATTTGAGACCATTTTAGCTGGAAAAAACCACTTATTTTCATTCAATTAATGCTATTCTAAACATACGATCCTTAGGGAGGTTCTATTGTATGAAATCAAAAACCGCAGACCAAGATGGCGAATTTGTTAAAAGTTTGCTTGAGCGTCTAAATGATTTAATAACAGCAAGTGAAGTAAAAAATGTAAGTATAAACACAGCAAGCCTGTTGCATTCAGCAACTTTCAAAGACAACATAGCCGATTACCATAAGCAAAAATATGATATTCACACAGAGTTGGATCAAGAGGCATTAAAGCTTACCTTGAAATAACAATCGATTTATATACAAGTTCCTTGAGCTTGTATTTTTTTATAGTTGCTGAATGAAGCAATCTCCTTTTACACCACGAATTCCCATCATCATTTTCCAGATTTAGAGAGCTCACGCAATATTCAAAACAAAAGAAGAATGATTGTGAGATTATGTCATTAAATGGATATCTGTTATCGAAATAATGAATCCATAGAAAAAAGAAAAGCAGCCGAACGGCGACTTTTCTTCTTACCCATTATTCAAATGACCGATTAATTTCTCCTGTTGGTTCGTAAATACGAAAGCTACCTTTATTTCCACCTTCACTTAAAAAAATATGAAGCTTCCCATTATCTATATAAGCATTTTCTTCTGGATGTTGTGCCATAGAACGTTCAAATCTTCCTATCTCAGTTCTTAGAACAATGTCCCCACTTTCTTCTTCTATAACAACTAGATGAGAGAGCTCACCGTACTCTCCATCGGGTTTAACAATCACATATAAAAAACCATTGTCATAAAGCAATTGTTGTTTTATATACCCCTCACTCCCAATGCGCCAACGTTCTTGATCTAAACTTTTTTCTAACGCGACAATGTCTCCATTCGTATAATCCGTATTGCTGCTGTAGAATATGGTTTCTTCTGCTACAACCGGTTCTTCACGCGCAAAAAAACGTCCATCTAACTCAACTGAATCTTTCTTGTTTTGAGTCGTTAGATCATAGAGCTCTAGCTTAAATGTATCGGCAAAGTTTTCGCTAAAGACATAAAGTGTATCGTCCACTACAAACGGTTGTTCTCCACCCCCTGAAGAATAAGAATTTGGCTCGTTAATTCTCCATTCTTCCTCACCAGTGTCTTTATTTAGTGCGACAACATCTGAATCAAACGTCTCAAACATCAACAAGTTATCAACTTCTAAGAAATTGGAATGGGTACTAAATTCAATCTCCCATAACTGCTCGGTAGTCTCAAGATCGTAAACCTTTAACATCTGTTCAAAGTTAATAGCCAACAAAGAATCAAAGATAAAAATATCAGTAGGGATGGCTGCCCCATCTTCTTCGGTTCGGTATTCATATGTACGTTGTGTTTCTCCAGTCCATATATCTACTGCTGCAATCTGTCCTTCCAAATTATTCGTATAAAGCAAATTATTACGATATTTGAGGTAGCCATTAGTGTGAAAATAGGTATCCTGCCAAACGGTATCACCCTCATTTATGTCATAAAGGTAAGCGCCTTTACCGAATTCACTTGTTAGCAATTCATTATCTCCATAGTAAACGACATTATCAATGCCTCCTTCTTGAGAAATGGTCTTTGCATAATTATCATCAATATCGTCAAAATCAATTAGCTCAGCATCATCAAAATGCATGAGAACTTCTGAAGATGTAGGCTGGCTTAAAGACTCTTCATCTTCATCTTCTTCTTCGTCTTCTCCATCTTCTTCATCATCCGAATCAAAATCTCTTCTTTCTGGTAAGCCTTCGCTACTTCCTACTTGTTCCTCTGTCAGTTCTTCTGAATCATTTGAATCAGAAGAAGCGTTTTCATCATTGCTACAAGCAATTAGAAGCGTTGAGGTCATTGATGCAACTACTACTACTTTCAGTGCCTTTTGCAAGATAAATTCCTCCTTCATGTTATAGAATTTTTAAAATTATGTTTTAACGATCAATGGTTCTTTACCCTATTTCAAAAATTTTTATGTATCACTTTTTGGTCGTACTGCGAAAATATCACTAATGTAATGAAATAAGAATGTACTACCTTAGGAATTAACTAATGTTTGGATAGGAAATGGATATGATAGATTTCTTTAAGTATCATTTCAGCTTCAAGCTGCTTCATACCCATAGATTTGTCTTTAGCGATAGATTTTAAAATGTGTACGAATTCTTTTTTACGATAGTTCATGTCAAAAGCGAGAATACTCGTCCATGTAAGCACATTGGGATCAGTATGAGTGATTAAACCGTAACATCATCATTTAACTCAAGCGCTCGCAAGAATGAACTTCTATTGTTCATATCCCATTAGCCATTCTCTCATTTTTATAAAATTTCGCTCCTAGGGGCATAATTCTACTAGATTCTCATTCAACCAAGGAAAAATATGTTAAAATAACCCCCATTTATTAAACCTTCAGTAATTTGTACACTCACTAATCCAGCAAGGTTATCATAACAGGTTCTAGCTAATTGTATTCTAGGGGCGGAGGGCATCTATATGGAAACATTCGGAGAAAGATTAGCCTACATACTAAAACGACATAATACGGGCCAGTACGAGGTAGCCGATAAGCTAGGTATCAATAAAGTTACCTACGCAAACTATGAGCAGGATAAAAGTCAGATGGATTATGATACTCTTTTAGGTTTTGCGAGCTATTCAACGTATCCTCTGACTTCCTTCTGGTAAATTCATAACCACATAGGATTGACGAATATTCGAAAAAAGAAGCTGATTTTATGAGACGCTCGTTCGATGTATATAGAGAAGAAAAACGAAATAAATACGACTACAAGAAGAAAAGCGCTGATGTGGGCATTTCTTGTTTATGCCAAAGCTCCGTCGATACCTACAAGAGGATTCATGAAGATCGGCATTAGCTGAACCAGTATATAGCCGAAACTGGCGTTTTATATCAACTTGCCCCCTCGCTCCTTTTGGTTGATCATAAACATAAATGCGCCGCTTGTAAGCCTCACAGCGGCAATGGGATATGGTAGTGCACTGGAGGCTCTTTTTTATGTGGTGCTTGTTGTTTATAAATTCACTAATGAATTGAATTTTTAGATAATACAGTCTACTTCAATTTATCTTTTCTTTTACATTTGAAGTTTTATATCTCGAAGATTCTTCACTCCAACCTAAAAATCCTGTTATACAATTTCTTAGTCCGAAAGTAAAATGTTTTAGTTCATGTTGGAACTCGTTGTTAGTATCCAATAATTCTTGCTCGAACCGTGTATAGTTAACAATTTCTTCATTATGCATCTGATACACTTTATCGATTGCCTGATTTAATGTCAAATTATTTTCAACTTGGATTCTTAATACTAGGTTATGAGCATCTCCATCTTCCAGTTCTTTATTTAGAGAAACAAGGTCATTTGCCCAATTTACAATTTTATTAGCGGATTCAACTGTATTATAGAATTTTTCATCTCTAATTTTGTTAGGGACATAGTTTTGATTTGATTTTTCTGCCAAATCAAACATCAAATTATTCACAGTGAATTGACGCTCAATTCTATATTCTTGTAATGAAGGAGAAGAATTGTTCTCACGGTAGCCAACTTCCCAAATCATTGTATAAAAGCACTTAGTCGCATCAAAGATAAATCTTTCTCTCCAAGTAGCAATAGTTACTTTTTTTAACCTTATCCACCAATCTGCCCATGCGCTTAGTAAGGTATCATTACTATTAGTATAACCCCTTTGAAAGATTGATAGAAGCTCTTCAATGTAAAGTTTAAACTCCATCTCATTTTTCACTTTGTCGCTATAATCATCTAGCATACTGAATAATAAGCTAAAATCAGAAGTCAATACAATATCTTCTAAATCACCAGTTGGATGTACTCGCGCTGCTAAATAACCCACTTTTTGTTTATCATAATTCTTTAATCTAAGAGGATCTAAAATTTTTTGGCTAACTGACCAGTTATATGTAATTAAATTAGCCTCTTTTGCATGTTTGCTAATTGCACCTGGAAAGGGATACTTAATTTCAGGAATTACTACAGCGCGTTTCATTCAATCATCTCCTATAAAATATAGTTTATAAACTAAATTAATAGTTTTTTTATATCTATTAAAAGCGTACCATATGCGATTTTTAATTGATATACATGCTAGGTTGGGAAAGAAAACTTGCATCAACTCTAGTTTTTTAACAGTATGTTGATATATCAATACATCTTTTAGTTAATAAGTAATCTATTTTCCCTGATATTAAACCTATTTCCCAAGTAGGAAATTCATTAGTCTTATATAAAAATAATCATAAAAAAACAACAAAGTTAAAATACCTTGACCCCTCGCTATCCTTTCATCAGCGTTTTTGAGAACACATAAAAGCCCCCCTCTAAAGAGCAAGCTCAATGGAGATTACTAAAAAGGATAATACTTTATATGCATTCTTTTCTAGTTAATCTCGTATGAAATTAAAATAAAGTATAGTATTTCTTCTACAATTTATTAAGGTAAAGGTTTTCAATTTGTTTGCAAACCGCTTTTTACGCAAAAAATAAGCTCCTCCATCATCGGAGAAACCTTAATGTACTAGTACTTATACGAAAGCTTCCAAGCGGACTTGGCTGACCACCATCTTACCATTTCTGTATCAGGGGTTTTGAGCGGGCTTCACTTTTCCATGAAGCCTGTGAATATAGGATTGTTGGTGCCTTCCTCCCCCATTAGATCTAATTAATTCCACCTGTTTGTAATTAGTTTCTTAGCAATTTGGTTTGCTTTTTAGTTAGAACAGCATGTAACAGAAAACATACTTGGAGCAAAATTACTAAGCCTAAAAGTTTACTCATACATTTTTGGTCATATCGTCTAGTTAATCACTCTACAATATTTACTCGGTACTTTTTCTGTTTGCCAAACATTGTTATCAGATAAATAAAATATAAATCCATCTAGATACATTTGCTCTGTAGCGACCTCTAGAATTATTGCATTGCCACGTCTTTCACCAACAGCTATTGCTGTGAGCCGATCATCCGTGAGGTGAACATATTGTCTCTCCATTTTCGATATTCCTGCTTCTAATATTTTTTTTGCAGAACTAACAGAGGTACCATGCAATAAACATTTTGGTGGTCTACATTCTTTCATAAGTATTTTTAGCGAGATAGAGTGACCTTGATTAGCTCTAACCATAGTCTTTGTCTCATTAAAGCTGTACCGGTTCTTTTCATCAGTGATGACAAGCTCTTCTAAAGTGACGAGATCAATATTTTTCCCATACTTAGTCATTTTTTCAATAAGAAGATTTACGTTTGCATAACCATTTTTATCTAACGTAATTCCGATTTCTTCAGGTTTGTGCCTTAAAATCAGACTGAGAAATTTACCCAAATCATTTGTCATAAGTCCTGCCTCTCTTCTCTATATTTGAAAAAATCATTTTGTCATACTATTATTTTACTCTTCTTACATGCCATGGGGTGAAGCCTCTTATAAATTTCTCTAGGTATCGCTCAGTTTATGGATATTACGAAGTTTGCCTTTTTTCATACTGCGAATTAGTTTCTAATCTTTTGTCAATTATCCCCTTATCTAATTAAGGATTAATGTGGCAAACTGAATAACTAGGGGCGATTTAATGGTTGTTCTCAGCCGTAACAAGCAGCCCGAGTATTTCAGTACATATAGTGACGCTGAAGCAGTGGCAGTAAAATTAAATAGCATGTTTATACTCTTAGACGTTTTAATAAGGGTTTTATTGATAAGATACTGACATATAGAGAACCTAAATCTTGTGTAAATGTAATAATAGAAGACCTAAAAAACACTCAAGTGATTGTTACAGAATCTTGGAGTTTCAAAAGGAAATTCATTATTAAACATCAGGCTAACATTGAGCCAATATCTGCGCAGGCTAACCCTCGAAAGTTTGAGATAAGTCAAGATGGTGAGATATACAGTTTTGTTAAAAATGACAATAGCAATAGAATATTATACAAAAGCAACCAAAAGGTGCTAGAATCAATTACTAAAAGAAAAGGTTCCACACTAAATAATTACATAAAAATCTATAATGAAGAGATTAACATAAAGCTAGCTTTGGCTTGTTTACATACTTTATTATTGCTTATTAACAAACCTAATCCCCCTTCACTAATGGGGGGAATTACATTTTTATACTCAATATAACTACCACACTTTAAAGTGGTAAAGGTTTGCAATTTCTTATTGAAATAATTAAATGACTTTGTGACAGCAGAAAAAGTCTAATGTGACAGCACTTACACAGGTGTAATAAAATACCAAGGCTTCACTTTTCCATGAAGCCCATGAGTATAGGATTGTTATTGTTCCTCTCTCCTGTTCGATCTCATTAATTCCATCATTTCATTATTAAATTGTTAGCAATTTGGTTTGCAGACCAGTTAACACGGTATGATCGTAGAAACTTTATCTATCTATTTTAGTGAAGCAATTAAACTAATGGGCAAGTTACCTCAAGAGCACAACGCACAGTTTGGTCATACTGCGCTATAACTTCATTTCACTGGCTTCCTTCTATCCTTCAACAACTCGTAACTTTCCGTTTGACCGCTCGTATATAAGTCCTGAAAAACGTCTACAAATTTCGTAATAGTCAAATGACCTAATTCGTCAGCCTCGTTTTGCAGAAGTAATTTCAAGTGCACTGAATTTCTAAGGTGTTGTTCAATACTTTCGGAACTCTTGTGAACATACCTTAACTTGTTTTGAAGATCATTTTGTTTTACAAAATCATCCATTTTAATCACTCCCCTACTGTTTATGAAGAATACAAATTTTATATATGTTCGTTTTAAGTACACCCAAAACAAACTGCAATGTATAAAACCTTAAACAAAAACCAGGAATAAAAAAATATTACCTCAGTCACTACAATTAAACTTAAACAATTACCCCAGCCACTACTATTAAATTTGAAAATCATATACGTTGATAAATATAAAAGGTAAGAAAGAGGTCGTTTTATGTTATCAACTAATGATCGAGTCAAGACAGCTTGGATATTAATTAGTATTTCGTCCGTTTTAACTACTAGTATTGTATTTTGGTTTGTTGGAGATCCACAACGGTTTATAGAAACTCGAATAGGTTTTAGAGACGGCATTTTTGATAATCTATATGTATGGTTGTTTGCCTTGTTAATTGTAATTGGGTATGTCGGTTATACAATAATTGCTTTACCTTTTGTAAAAGAACATTTATTTGAAATATCTTGGCTTAAATTAATTGGAATATGGGCAGCAATAGTGACTGGTATTGTTGAAGAAGTTCTGTTTAGACAATTCTTAATGGACTTTCTACAAGGATTAAATATTTCAGATATTTTGCAGATTTTAATCTCAGGTGTAGTTTTTGGCTTGGCTCACGGAGCTTGGGGACTGCTGCGCGGTGAGGTGAAAATAGTAATTCCTGTTGTTATCTCGACAACTGTTTTGGGATGTCTATTAGCTAGTCTTTATATAATGACTGATAGAAGTACCTTTGCCCCTATAATTGCACATGTTTTAATAAACTTAAAAATTGAACCATGGTTAATGCTCTCTGCTGTATCAGGAAAATGGAAGAATGTTAATTAAATGAATACAATACATAAACTGCACGAATTGAGCGAAAAGAAATTCATGTTTGGGATGAAAAACAGCTTTTACAATTTCTCAATTCTAGTAAACACGATTCTCTTTATATTGCTTTTCATTTAGCAGCTATGACAGGCATGTGCCGTAGTGAGGTGCTTGGTCTTCGTTGGAAGGACGTGGACATTAAAAACAGTTTATTACGCACTGTTGTCACCCACACACCATACGGGGCTTCAGATGGTAAAACTAAAGCTAGTTTTACTCGTACGATTGATTTAGACGAAGTAACTATTACTGAATTAGAAAAGCGGAAAGAACGAGTAGAATATGAGAAAGAACGAGCTGGAAGGACATATAAGGATAATGATTCAGTTGTTTGTACTAGCTTAGGTACATATGTAATTCCTCGCAACCTTAACCGAAAGTGGTATCAATTGAAATAAGATGCAAACGTGCCCTCAATTCGCTGACATACGCATGCTACTCTGATGCTCTTACAAGGGATTCCGGTTAAAGTAGTAGCGGAGAGATTAGGACATTCAAGTATTACAACGACGTTAGACACTTATAATCATTTGTTGCCATCTATTCCGAGAGAAGCAATCGCGATGTTTTGCAAAAACCTATACGAGAAATAACGTGTAGACCATCATTATTACTACTTAATAATTGATTATAAAAACAGCCTCTTAAACTCTAGGCTGTTTTTATTGAACTCTGTTATTGATTTATTGAAGTTTATTAATAACGTAATCCAATGTAATATTTTTAAGTTCATTTTCTAACTTCGCTTGTACCTCATCAAACGTACTATTGAGTGTAGATTGAATGTTTCTTCCTACCTCGCATTCCGGATTTGGATTATTATGAACCCGGAATAACTCTTCATTTATATGAACAGCTCTATAGATATCAAGTAAATCAATATCAATAGGATTTCTTGTTAAGCTAGCTCCAGAAAGCCCTCTTTTTACATCTATAATTCCAGCTTTTTTTAATTGACCTCTAATCCTTCTAATGACAACGGGATTGGTGTTCACACTACTCGCGATCTTTTCGGAGGATAATGTATTGTCCTTAGATATAAGAGCAAGTATATGGATAGCTACAGAAAGTCGCGTGTTTATCATAATATTCACTCCTCTAAATTTATTTTAATCGTAAATGTTTGTATGTCAATAAATCATCCTTATTAAATTCCTTTTATAAAAAACTTGACAAAAAACAACCTTGTAACTATTATGGTTACATAAGTTGTAACTGTTTTTGTGACAACTTAACAATACTTGATTTATGAAAGGAAGTAAAATAATTGACATCTTTATTGTATATTACAGCAAACCCTAACGATCACTTAACATCAGTTGGTATGGCAACAGGAAAAGCGTTTATTGAGAAATATAAAGAACTAAACCCTAACGATGAGGTCATACACATTGATTTGTATAAAGAAAATATACCTCACATTGATTCAGAGGTATTTAGTGGTTGGGCAAAATTAAGATCAGGAAATCATTTTGATGAACTAACTGAACAAGAAAAAAATAAAGTTAGTCGTCTTAACGAGTTAAATGAACAATTTATTTCAGCTGACAAGTTCGTTTTTGTTACGCCATTTTGGAACTTTTCCTATCCACCAGTAATGAAAGCGTATCTAGATGCTGTTTCTGTCGCAGGTAAATCATTCAAATATTCACCGGATGGTCAACCAATAGGGCTATTAACCGATAAGAAGGCTCTACACATTCAAGCGCGTGGTGGGATTTATTCAGAAAACCCAACAATTGAACTAGAAATGGGTCATCGTCACTTAGAGACAATGATGAACTTTTTTGGTGTTCCATCTTTTCAAGGGCTTTTTGTGGAAGGTCATAACAAGATGCCAGATGACGCACAAGAAATAAAAGTGGATGGCATTAAGCGAGCAGAAGAATTGGCTAAAACGTTTTAACACTAGAAGTGTTTTAGCCACTAACATCATAAAAGTAGGAGGAAAATCATGAAAATTGGTATTATTGGAGCTAGTGGTAAAGCAGGTAGTTTTATTCTTAATGAAGCAATTGATCGCGGGCATGAAGTAACAGCCATTGTCCGCAATTCAGCTAAGATATTGAAAGATAATATAGCCATAGTTGAGAAGAATTTATTTGATCTAAAAAAAGAAGATTTAGTAAAGTTCGATGTGGTGATTAATGCTTTTAAAGCTCCAAATGGACAAGAACACCAACACATTGATGCAGGTAGAGTATTATTAGAGGCTTTAAAAAATAATCAAGAAACTAGATTAATTGTAGTTGGCGGCGCGGGCAGCCTATATGTGGATGAGTCAAACACTTCAAAGGTCTTTGAAACTCTTGATTTCCCAAAAGCGTATCTTCCAACCGCCAAAAATATGGGGGATAATTTAGAAGAACTCAAAAATTCCACAGGAATTCAATGGACTTATATTAGTCCCGGAGGTTTTTTTGATCCAGAAGGAAATAGAAATGGAACTTATTTAAAAGGTAAAGATCAATTAATTTTAAATGCTAAGGGTGAGAGTTATATTAGCTACGCAGATTATGCTATTGCTGTTCTTGATGAAATTGAAAATCCAATGCATAAGAATGAGCGTTTTGCTGTAGTTGGAGAACGCTAAAAACGACAATTTATAAATCGAAAGGAGTTTATTCTTACTATGAACAATAAAGGGATGTCTCTTGTCTATGTGTGGGATGCATATTGTGGATGGTGCTACGGTTTCTCTGATAGTTTAAAGGCTTTCCACGCATCCCATCCTGAGTTGAAATTAACCGTTTTGTCAGGTGGCTTATTTATTGGATCTAAGAAGAGCTCGATAGGCTCTTACCCGCATATTCCAGAAGCTAACAAGAGAATTCACAAGTTAACAGGGGCAGAATTTGGAGAAAAATACGAAAAGCTATTAGAGGAAGGCTCTTTTGTATTAGATTCAGAAGCCGCTGCTAGAGGGCTGTCAGCTTTGAAGTACTTTGCCCCTGATAAAGCCTATAAATTAGCTTCGGAAATGCAGATTAAATTTTATGTTGAAGGAAAAAGTCTAAGTTCTGAGAAAACATATCTTGAAATTGCTAGAAACAACAGTTTAGATGCAGACGCTGTGATAAATAGATTTAATAGTAATATTTCTGCCAAAGACGCCTATAATGAATTTGAACAGGTTCAAGCTCTGGGGATCAATAGTTTTCCGACATTGCTTCTTAAAAAAGGTGATGAATTAATTCCTCTTGGCGGAGGAGTTATGACTAATGAAAAATTGGAAATACGTTTAAATGAAGCAATGTAATAAACTAAAGAATTTTTCACAAAACGTTTGTTTTTAGGTCATTTAAAAACCTAGTAATATACAAAATATTGCTAGGTTTTCTATGTTAGACTTACGACATACATACAGTTTTATAAAATATATTATGAGGAGACTCAATTAAATGATTTGGATTATACTTTTCGCTTCAATTATTTGTGTTGTCGGATTAATAGTTACGCTCATCGCAATGAACTCAACAGATTCTAATTATAGCAATGAAAAAAGTATGAGTACTTTTTCTAAAATGTATTTAATCCTTGTTCCAATGGCATTAATAGTTGTTGTAATTATAGCTTTTCTATTCTAAGACTTATCTGTAAAATTTATAAATATGATAATATTTAATCTTAAAAAGGATTCCAGCTACCTTTCAAAAAATTTAACTGATCTATCTGTAAAAGGTTTGTGATTTTTTATGCAAACCCCTTTTCACAAAAAAATAAGCCCCTCCATCACCGGAGAAACCCTAATGTACCAGTACCTATACGAAAGCTTCCAAGCGGACTTGAACCGCTTACCCCCACCTTACCATTTCTGTATCAGGGGTTTTGCACGAGCTTCACCTTTCCGTAAAGCCCATGAATAAAGGATTGATGGTGCCTCTCTCCCCTGTTCGATCTCATTAATTCCATCTGTTTGTTATTAGTTTGTTAGCAATTTGGTTTGCAAATTAGTTAGCACATTATATATAGTAGAAACTTCATCTTTTGAACTAAGCAATTTACTAATGGAGCTAGTTAAATTTTTGTTCATACTACGCTTTAATTCTATTTTATATTGCATCCAGTACAGTTATACTCTTTTAGTCTAGAGAGATTTTTATCTTCTCTTTTCAGAATTTAAACAGAGGTAAATCGTCTTAAGTCCCTTTTAAAATTGCCAAACATCAAACCCTACAGCTTTATGGATAAAGGAATTCCTATAAAAAAACCTAGAATTCTAAAAAAGGTTAGTTAGTTAATTAATTGAATGTTTACTTCTATATCTCCCGTGCCTAAGACCGGCCCCAGTTGATCAGGGTCTTCAACATATCCCAACTTCGTATAAGAATAGGACGTTGAGAAATCTTCATAGAACAAGACAAGTGTATTTGAATTAAAAAGCATTAAATCACCTTTTGATATATTGTTCACGCGTTCACTCTGTGTTGGCAACGATTCATCTAAATCATAATATTTCTCGTTGTTGTGCAAATCTACCATTGTAATGGACAACGGCAACTGTTCAATTAAAGCATTAGTTGTTTCATTCTCATATAAAACGCCATTAAAAGTCCCGTTTTCAAATGTAAATTGTATTTGATTCATTGAATCCACCTCACTTTCAATCTGATCTTCTAAATCCCTTTCCTCTCCACCTTCGTTTATTTCTCCGGCTTCGTCGTTATTTGTGATATCATTTTCAATATTATCGTCCTCATTTGAATCTATTTGGTCTTCCGTTGAACAGCCGATTAGGAAAAACACTAGTGTAAAAATAACTAACTTTTTATAGTTCATTATTATTTATACCCCTCTGTAAAAAAGAGAAGCTCTTAATCAGAGCCACTCCAAGTTAATTTAAAGATTCTCCGAAAAGAAACTCTCTAATGTATCAAATGGGATTAAATCAACTTGATCATATAAGTCAACGTGCCCTGCATTTGGTACAATTTCTAAAGTTTTTGGTTCAGAAGCTAATTCATACGCTTCTTCGCTGTAATATCTTGAATGAGCTTCTTCACCTGCTATAAATAACATAGGTCTAGGGCTAATGGTTTCAATTTGACTAAATGGAGTAAAATTCATGAGTGCGCCTCTACTTGTTAAAGTCATTGGTAATGAACGAGGGTGCTGACCTCTTTCCGTACCATAATACTCTGAGAACTCTTCTGCTGCCGCTTCTTGTGAAGGTTTTAATGGAACTGCTTCGCCTACTAAATCATAGCTAACCTCTCCCCCATCAAACTCAATCCAACGTTGTTCCGCTGATTCTTCTAAAGCTAATTGTCTTTCTTCTTCAGTCATAAATTCATCAGGAATTGGTGCATAACCTAGACCCTCTCGATGTGCACGCCCCATATCGTACATACTTACTGTAGCCACTGCTTTTAATCGAGGGTCTGCTGATGCAGCACTGATCGAGAAGCCCCCACTTGCACAAACGCCAATAACACCAATTCGATCGCGATCTATAAATTCTTGTGTACCTAAGAAATCAACCGCGGCACTAAAATCTTCTACAAATGCTTCTGGAGATGCAATATTCCTCGGTTCGCCGCCACTCTCACCATTAAATGATGCATCAAAAGCAATTGTCACAAACCCTCGATCTGCCATTTCTTGTGCATATAGTCCGGATGTTTGTTCTTTAACACCTCCAAATGGGTGACCCACTATAATTGCTTCCATGTTCTCTAAATCTTCCACATTTGAAGGTAAGTACATATCTGCGGTCAGTTCAATTCCGTATCTATTTTCAAACGTAACTTTTTGGTGTTCCACATTTTCGTTTTCAGGGAATGTCTTGTCCCATTCAACCGTTTCCGTTTCATTTTCGTCTGCACTTACATTATTTTCTCCACTGGAATCGGCAAGGGTAAATTGTATAATGGCACCAACAGCTATCAATGGTGCAGCAACCAGCGCCCCATTCCGGATCATACGTTTCTTTTCCAAATTAATCCCTCCATTTTTCAAAATAATATCTCACAGAATTTTGTTTTTTTATTCAGTAAGAGTATTAATAGGGTAAGGGTTAAAGTGCAGTTGAGGACAAGGGTTTAGTAGATTTTTACACAATTTTTCTAAAAATAAAAGAAGAGACAGTTAATTTGATTTAACTGTCTCATATTTTTTCAGATTTATTTTTACCCTGGTTATCATCTACAAACTTTTTAAATAAATTTTTATCCGTTCCATTTTGTTTGCTGTATTCGTAGAACGTTATCTTTTTGTCTAGAAGTTCTAAGTTTGCTTGATAGACCGATATTTGATTTTTTACATTCTGCTTATGCTCATCTAGAATTGCTAGTAGCTCCTCCATATCGTCATCTGAATGCCATAGGTCTATATACCTTTTCAGCTTTTCTAACGTCATGCCTGTTTCTTTCATATGCATGACAAACTCAACCCAATCCTGGTCTTCTTTTGAATACAAACGTACATTGTTTTCATCTCTTTTTGGAACAATTAATCCAATTTGTTCGTAATACCTCAGCGTATGTTCTTTGATTCCTAAATTAGTTGCCACTTCGCCGATTTTAATGTTATAACCCCCCTATTCATCCGGATTGATCTGCTTTATTACTTTAGCAGGAACCCCGGCAACGATAACATTATCGTCAACATCTTTTGTTACCACTGATCCTGCCGAGACAATTGAATTTATCCCAATTGTCACACCTGGCATTATCGTCGCATTGATTCCAATCCATGCACCCTTTTTAATATGAATAGGCTTATTATACGTACTTCTACGTTCGTTCGGAGCTACAGGATGGTTAATCGTAACTAAATTCACTTTCGGTCCAAAAAGGACTTTATCTTCAATTGTAATTCCACCTCTGTCCATGAATGTACAGCCTTGATTAATAAAAACGTCTTTACCTACACGGATGTTTTGTCCAAAGTCAGTATAAAAAGGAGGCAACAATTCAAAAGAATCATGCACGATGGAACTAGTAAGCTCACTGAAAATCGATCGTACAGCCGCCGCATCGTGATAGCTGTTATTTAACCTAGAGATAATTTTTTGTGCTCTTTCGATTGCTTGTCCGATCTTTGGAAATTCAGGATCATCAATTGAAATAATTTCTCCATTTTTGTCTCTATCAAAAATATCTTGTTCCATGTCATTCATCCTTCGTTTCATATTGAATTATTCTGTCTCGAATAATCGTTAACTAACATAAACTTGCTCAAAATAAATCGTTGTTTACCATTTACAAAACCTGATTACTCGGTCTAATAATTACTTCATTTAAACCTACATCTTTTTCTTCGTTAATCGCAAATGCAATAATTCGAGCTACGGATTCTGGTTCAATGGCATCTTCACTTAATTTGTCAAATTGCGCTCGAATTTCTTTGTCTTTTATTGAATGAGTAAATTCTGTATCAATTGACCCCGGCGAAACACTCATAACCCGTACATTCTTACCAACCTCTGCTTCTTCTTGCCTTAATCCTTCAGTAATAGCTCTAACCGCGTGCTTTGTTGCACTATATACCGCACCACCAGGACCTACATTATACGCTCCAATAGAAGAGATATTAATAATATGTCCAGTTTCTTGTTTATGCATAATCGGTAATACAGCTCCGATACCATAAAGTATACCTTTAATATTTACATCAATTGCATTCTCCCAATCTTCATATTCATTCTTGTAAAGATACGATTGCGGGATCACTCCAGCACAACTAATTAGAACATCGACTCTTCCAAAATGTTCAACCGCAAGTGATACAAGCTCCTCTATATCAGTACGTTTTGTCACGTCGGTGGTTTTTGCTATAACGTTATTTTTATTTGAACGAATTTCGTCTTTAACCGTTTCTAAACGATCGCCAAGAAGATCACCTATTACTACTTTTGCTCCTAAGTTAGATAAATAAATGGCATTAGCTCTTCCAATCCCTCTAGAAGCCCCCGTGATAACGATTACTTTACCTTTAATGTTTTCCATGACTGTAAATCCTCCTTAGATATTTAAACGCTATTCAAACAAATTTCTTTAACATGTCTCTTAATACCACAAGGCTAAAGGCATCTTACTTGTCGGTTTTGGTGATACTTCATCTAGTTTTCTCAGGTCATCACTATTTAACGATATCGTTGCGGCATCCACATTTTTTAAGACATGTTCTATTTTGCTAGACTTAGGTATAGCAAGCGTTTGACCGTCTCGAATGCTCCACGCCAAAAGGATCTGGAACACGTCAACATTATATTTTTCTGCCAATTCGATGACTTTTTTTTGCTTTGTAAGATTTGCTCCAAACTGATCTCCTCTAGCTATTGGAGAATACGCCATTAGGGCCATATCAAATTGATTCAATGTAGGAAGTAAATCAAACTCTATGCCACGATCTCCCAAATTGTATCGGACTTGATTTGTAGAACAATTAATACCACCGTCCATTCTTCTTAAGGCATATATATCCTCGGCGTCAAAATTTGATACACCCCAAGCCTTTATTTTCCCGCTATCTTTTACTTTCTCCATTGCTAGAACCGTCTCTTCAATGGGGATATTCCCTTTCCAATGAAGCAAATACATATCTAAGTATTCAGTGTTTAAGCGCTTTAACGAACGGTCAATACTAACAGGTATTTGTGTTTTTGAAGCATTACTTGGCAAGACTTTTGAAACAAGGAATAAGTTCTTTCTATCAAAAGGAGCAATTGCATGACCGACTAGATTCTCGGCATCGCCATTCCCATAACTTTCTGCTGTATCTATAACCTGTATACCTGCTTCCAATCCACCTCTTATTGCCTCAAGCTCTTGGTTGTAGATTGACTTGTCACTTCCCATGTTAGCTGTTCCTAGTCCAATCGGAAAAACTTTTCTGCCAGCTATTCGAACGCTTTTCACATTAATACCTCCTATTAATCAAGCATTATCCTACCAGGGCTGATTTGTTGGACCAACTGTAAACTCATTCACATTTACATCCTCAGGTTGATCAATAGCAAATTCGACAACTTTGGCGATACGTTCAGAGGAAATTCCATATTCATCGTAAAGAGATGTAAAACCGTTTAATGTTTCTTGATCAGTTATCGTCCCTAATAATTCTGTGTTGATAGCGGCAGGATAGATTGTCGCCGTTCGAATATTTGTCCCTTCTTGTGCCGATTCCATTCTAAGAACTTCCATTAAATTTCTTACAGCCCACTTTGTCGCACCATAGACTGCCCCACCTGGATAAGCTTTTAATCCCGCAACAGAAGACGTCGTAATAATGTGCCCACTTTTTAGCTTCTTAAATTCTGGCATTACAGACGCTATGCCGTTTAACACACCTTTAATGTTGATATCAATCATGTCGTTCCACTCGTTTGTTTTTAAGGAAGATAGAGGTGAATTAGGCATAATTCCCGCATTTAAAAAAATGACATCTACTTTTCCATAGGTCTCCTTTGCTAAAGATACTAAATCGTCGTTTTCTTCAGGATTTACAACGTCCATTTTTTTATAGACCACTTTACCACCGCTGTCGGATATATGCTGAGCAATCTCTTTCAATTTTTCTTCTCGGCGTGCACCTAAAACTAATTTTGCGCCCTTAGAAGCTAGGAGCTTTGCAGTTTCTTCACCAATACCTGAAGAAGCTCCTGTAATGATTACCACTTTATCTTTTATTGCCATGCGCTCACAACTCCTTTTCTTATTTACATTACACACTACACCTTCAAGTTAACTTTAAGTCAAGCCAAAAAAAAACTTCTCTTAATAGATAATTGATTTTTCTATCGCCAACTTTTCAAGATAAAAAAAGAACCCTCTAGGGTTCTTTTAATAAGCTCTACATTCAACTGTTACGCTTGTTTTCTCATTTTGAGCTTATTCCTGGTTACTCTTTGATATAAACTAAGACAAAATAAAGGCAATGACCATTGTGCTACCAGCGAAAATTAAAGCTTAATTAACGCCATTAGTCATCGCTATATCCATGCTTAAATTAGCCGCCATAAGATTCTCTTGGCGCGTAGTCATAATTGTTATGAGTACAGCTATACCAATCGCACCTGACGGTTACTACATTATAGCTATTACACTTTAAAGTGATAAAGGTTTGCATTTCTTATCTATAAAAAATAAAGAACATTTTCATTGTTAGAAAAGCCTAATGTGACAGCACTTATGAGCCTGTTAAAAACAGTAAATTACTGAGCACCACCACACCATTTCTGTATCAGGGGATTTGTATGGGCTTCGCTTTTCCATGAAGCCCATGATTATAGGATTGTTGATGTATCTCTCCCATGTTTGGTCTCACTAATTCCATGTGTTTGTTATAAGTTTGTTAGCATTTTGGTTTGCAGATTATACCTCACGTATTATATAAGAAACTATTTACAAGAAATAAATTAACCAAAACAATCACATTAGTGCCTTTTTCATTAGATAATTTAAATACAATTCGTTTTTAAACAATATTTAACATGAAAATAGTTCAACATTAGCTAAATGAATGCATAGGTGTGTTCGTCTGAATTATATCATTCTGAAACAATGGTCTTAATGATTTTGCAATGTGCCACATTACAACCGGGGGAATTGCGTTCCCTAAACCAATGTATTGAGTTCCTTCTGATTCCGTCAATTGATAAGATTCCGGGAATGATTGAATTCTAGCTACCTCTCTGGGAGTAAACCTTCTAAACCTACCATTAATATTTAAGACAGGATCTGTGCTATTGAGACTAACCTTGGCTAAATGTGCTCCAACTGTATTACAAGGTTGATTAATATTTTGTGCTCTTCCTTTGTTCATATCTTTTTTTGCTCTTAACATCCCATCTATTGCTTTTTGACTAAAATAATACTTCTCATCAATATCATCTTCTTCAAAGATCACCTGAGTAAGTCTCGTATATTTTGGCTCAAAAAAAGAATCCGCTGGAAAATGTGTCGGTTCAGGAAATTGATATTCAAAGTCTAAATCATTGCGTATTCCCACAATAAAAATCCTATACCTTTTTTGAGGTACGCCGTAATCAGCTGAATTTATAATTTCGTATTTAACATTATATCCAGCTTTCTTAAATTCATTAATAATTAATGGCAGCGCTTTTCCCTTATTTGCTGATAACAAACCTTTTACATTTTCTGCTATAAAAGCCTTTGGTTGTTTATCTTTAAGTATCTTAACCATCTCATAAAATAGTTTTCCACTAAGGTCATTATTAATTCCTAATCTAGGAGGGTTCTGTGCACTCATCGAAAATGATACACATGGAAATCCTCCAACTAAAAGCTCATGTTCAGGAATTGAAGAATTTTCAACTTCTCTAATATCCGCCTCAATTGGTTGAATATTGAAATTCGCCTTAAATAAATTGGAAATTTTGGTGTTGATTTCATTTGCAAAAATAGTTTGGTAGTTTAATGGTTCATAATAATGATCTAAGAAAGTAAAACCACCGTGGAGTCCTATATCACCGCCACCACACCCTGAAAATAGCGATACTACTCTATACATAATTCATCCCTCTCATTAAAGTTAAACAAATAATAACTTCTCACTAAACCCACACTCATCTGGATCGAAAATTATATCAGCACCATCTTTTGGATACATTCTAATTTTATCTTTTTTATAAAGACCCACTGGGTCTTGTAACACATGTAATCGAACATCTTCACTACTAACTAATAATCTATAGACAAAATAATTTCCTCGTGAAGAGTCTGCAGTATTCCATTCATTTGTTGTTAAGTGGAACCTTGAAAAGTTCAACCTGCTATTACTCGCTGTTGTCTTCACTTCAATATATTTACTTGTAGCATCTAAACCTCTAGACGATATGTCATAGCCTACAGCTAAATCTGTAGGAATTAACTTTACTAGATGACATAAGTCTTCTCGTTCGTTAAGCTTTAAGTATAATTTTTCATGATTAACAATTAGGCTTTCGCCTATATCTCCAATTTTTTTCGGGTTCACTTCGCCATTAGTCAACATCTCTAAATGATCTTTTAAAGCAATATATTCGTCTGTAGAGTCTCCAGTAATTAAAGCTAATACATCAGTATTAAAATAGTCATCATCTATTTCTTCGTTCATATAATTAATCCAACTGTTATTTAAATTGTTTATCTCTCTTAATACAGATGTACTATTAATATCTACTGTTTCATATTCAGTAAACGGTTTGTCCGGTTGACAAAAACGCTCAATCGCTAGACTCTCAGTTTTATTAAGGTAGTACTTTCCATCAGGGTTGAGCTTTAGCATCCTTGCAATTACTAGGTAATCTAGTATGTCCCCAGCATATCTAACGTAATCACCTGTATAATTATAGGCAAGTTTTTTGAGCCTATTATCTTTAATTAGTTCCCAACTGTTTAAGGGGGCTCTCTGATCTCTTGTAACTCTTAAATCATTAAAAATACAGTATGCCGCTTCTACTTTAGATAAACCACAGCGAATACCCGACTCCTTTTCTGCATCATTTAACATTTTAATAATATAAGGTCCTGGTCTAAAAAAGATTTCTTTCTTAATATAATCTCTAATAAAATGATTTTTTAATGCTCCACTGGGATATTGAAATTTATATGAAAACCGTTTGAAAAACTTCACTAAATCTTGATTATCTGCAAGTTCTTTTGCATTTTTTGTTGGAGAAGCGTTTGTTTCATCGTAATAAATTAATCCGAATAATGCATCTATCTCCGTTCTCCAATTATCTAAAGTTTTTTTTGTACTTGTACTGTTCCCAGGAAATCTCTTTAGTGAATTCATGTATTGATTCTGAAATTCCACTTTTGTTTCTTTACCTATCCTACTAATTTCAGAACTTACATAGAATAATACATTTTCTAGATTTCTCTTAAAACGAGGTCTTGTATGATGTAAAGGATAATGAAATTCATTTGGAATAACATAATATGCCACAGATTAACCCCCTAGCAAAAATAATTACTTTATTTGAAAACTCAAAGCTTCCCCTAAAATCTTTGCTAGAATCGGAGGTACAGCATTCCCAACTTGTCTGTATTGTTCAGTCTTATTACCTATAAATATAAAATCGTCTGGGAATGATTGAAACCTTGCATTTTCTCTAACAGTTGGAACTCTATTTTCTCTATAGTGAAAGTGATGTCTATGACCAGTATCTATCGTGTGTGTGGGTTTCTGGCTATGATACCTTGTCCACGCAACATTGAAATTTCTAGATGACCTATACTCTTCAGGTAAGTTTTTATAATTCCCACCTTCAGGTACTAATCCTATTATTTCTCGAGTTTTATCGCTATGTTTAGTTCCAATATGATTTCTGACAACCGTTGAATTAAGACGCATTAATTTCTGATACTTGTTTTGAGGTGCCGATTTATATTCTTGGAAATCTTCTCCCAAAGATAGATGGTCTGAAAGTGTTGGTAAATCACTAATTGCTTGTTCAGCAGTAACTTTTTGATCCTGCAATAAAGTATTTGGAGCAGGAAAAATAAACTTTCCTCTAGCAAGATCCTCTCTTATACCGACAAAGAATACCCTTTTTCTGTTTTGTGGAATTCCATAATCCGACGCTAGCAGAATCTGATGAGAAACATTATATCCTAATTCCCTAAATTCTTCCAATATACTATCTTTTATCTTTCCCTTAAATAAAGAAACCAGACCAGGTACATTTTCAATTATAAAAGCTTTAGGACGTATATCAGCTACCTTATGAATAAAAGATAAATATAATTTGTTTCTTGGATCTTGGAATTGCCTTGGTCCAGAAATTGACATACCTTGACATGGCGGTCCACCTACTATAACATCTATTTCTTTTTTATTAATAATATCAATTATATCTTGAGTAAGTAAAGTCGTTATATCTTGATTGATAACCCTACTACTTTTATGGTTATACTCAAAGCTTTCCAGTGCGGCACGGTCATTATCAATCCCAAGCAGTACATTATATCCAGCCATCTTAAGCCCGTATGAAAGACCACCACAGCCACTGAAAATATCTATTACATTCATTTGTTGCACATCCTTCAGTAATTTACTTATAAAAGTATACAACAAAAACGAGTACATATGTTTTTATCTGATTAACTAATAATTATGTTTCTTTCTCAAAACATAATACGTTAACTCTTTAATAAATATTATCCTATAAACTAAAGAATATTAAAAAAACTAATTATTTTTATTAGTTCCCTCTCGCTCAATGTATTCCGGTTCCCTATCCGCCAAACCCAATCGATCATCCGTCTGATTCATTCTAGGCATCCATTCATAAGTATCTCCACTTCTCTCATAAAACTCATAACGAACGGTCTTATCTCCATCCTCTAAATCAAAGAAACCAATCTTAATATAACGCCCTCCTTCATACACACTAATATCTGCATTCTCACGGGTTATCTGTTCTTCATCCATCCACATCATAGCCGTTTCGTCATTCTTATATAAATCAATCACCTCTTCAATTTCAGCGTCATATTCACTTCCAGCACACGCTCCTAATAACAATCCTAATGAAACAATAATAGTTATCAAACTCTTTTTCAACTTCCTCATCTCCTTTTAATTTTGGTTCATCCTAACATCTATCCACTTAAATTCTAAGAGGTTCATAGATTTCCCCAACCAACTTTCTATTGCTGTGTATAAGTCAAGTGTGCAACCTTCCACTGATCCTCTTCTACTACCATTTCTAACGTCATTATGGTCATTGCTACACTTGATAGATCATTCACTTCAATTCGATTATCAAATAAAACAACAAGCTCCACACGATCATCTAACGATTGCCCCTCATAAAGACTTAAGCTTTCCACACTGGATTGAATCGACTCTATCTCGCTATCGCCGTAAACTTCTTTTAATCCCTCTGAATCTTCAAACTGTAACTGTTCCAAGACTTCATTTGTGGCATAGCTTTCTACTTCTTGCTTCACTGGTTTGTCTTGATAGTTAAAATAGCCATTGATAAAATCATTAGCTACCTCCTTCGCCTCTTTGTTTGTATCTTCATGAACGTCTTCGTTTTTAAGCTGTTCGTTTTGCTCCGACAATGTTAGATTCTCGTTTTTTAAGCTACTGTTTTGAATGATGAAGAACAGCAGCGTTCCAAGCAACAACACAATTATTGCTATCATTTTCTTTTGCATAGATACCGCCCTTTCTTGTTAAAGTCCCAGAGTTTTTTTAGGATCTATCTTGTCTTGATGCGCTTGACCAAGTTCCGTCATATGCTCCAAGTGAAGATGGTTTCCCGTACTGGAACCTGTTGTGCCGCATTTGCCTAACACATCTCCTTGATTAACTTCCTGACCGTTTGATACACCTATAGAAGATAAGTGCGCATAACGGGAAAACTCGTTTTTCCTATGCTGAACAGTGACATAATTGCCATAGCCTACGTTGTTATGTTTTGCCTCAACGACTCTACCATCTCCCACGCTTAAAATAGAATCTGCTGGTGTACAGCCAAAGTCGAGCCCTCCATGGAACGTATTCCTTTCTCCTGTAACTGGATGTGTTCGCCATCCAAATTCGCTGGTAATGCGTATATTTTTTAGTGGCAGTGCCCAATCTGCATCACCTGCTGCGTAATCCGGCTCCGTTTTATCTAAATAACGCATGACATTATCAACGTAGTTAGGATCTCCATAGACACTCCATCCTAAGCGTTCTTTCATATGATTGGAGAATTGTTGTGCTAATTCTTTGCTATAGTTGCCATTGTTATGTTCATTCGCATAATTAATGAAACCATGTCCCATGTTATAACTTTGTAAGGCTAATTCTGTATTGCCACCAGCACTTTCCAAGACATTAGCAAAATAACTCACACCTTGTTTAATCGATTGCTCTGGATCGGTGATTGTATTGACAGGTAGTCCAAGTGATTCAGATGATTGCATGACATCGGCAAGTCGCCCGCCGCTTTCTTGCATCGTCATCGCCATTAAGATCTCAATATGGTCTTCAATGCCTTTTTCTTTTGCATAGCGTTCAAAGTATGGGCGATACCGTTCAATTTCTGGGCTGACTCCGCTAAACGTATACTCTGAATCCATGTCGCTTTCAATCTCAGATTGGGCATCGCTCCCTGTCGTGTTGCTTTCCCCTGTAATTACCATGACAACACCCATGAGGATCATTGCCACAAATAAAAATGGTATGGCAGCAATAAACAATCCACAGCCTAGCTTTTTCATGTCTTATCCTCCCTCTTCACGACAAAAAGGAACGTCTATTTAGACGCTCCCTTTGCTCTACGAGTGTGTCGATCTTCTTCTTTTTCAATCGCTTCTAATTCTCTTTTTTCATTGTGCTGTGCGGTTCTGATAGTTTCTGTCTTTGGTTGATCCTGGCGTTCATTGAGCCTTTTATTTGGTTGAACCCCTTGATTCTCTTTGTTTTGAATCCATTGAGGTTCGTTTTGTGAAGGTTTTTGTTCCGTTCGTTGATTAGCGGAATTTCCACCTTTTGTTTGACGTAATTGATTGTCTCTCTCTGATTTCTCTACCGAACGCAACGCTCGATGATCGTCTAAGTACGTCACATCACCTTGTTTGATAGGCGTACAATTCGATTGTTCCTGATTATCACGCGGCTGTGGTTGCTTCGTTCGTTCGTGTTCTCTTTGATTGCTTTCTTGTCTTGGCGCATGGCGTTCTTCTTTTTGATGAGCCGCAACTGGACTTAAATCTTCTCTTGGTTGCTTCTGTTCTTTTTGCTCTTGTTTAGACGTTTGTTTTTCCGCTTTCTTCTTCCGCTTCTCTGCTTTCTTTTCTTCACGTTCTTGTTGAGGTGTCCGTTCAGCACGCTTCATTTGGTCATTGTGTGCTACAGCCGAAGACGGACTTTCTTGTTTTCCATCTGTCTGTGGTGTTCGCGCTTCTGCTAGTTGCGCATTGTTTCGACCTTCTTTGACACTCGTACGCTCACTTTTAGGTGGTGCTTGATGCTCGGTTTGTTGTATAGGAGATTCCCGTAAACCTGCCGGGCGTGGTTTTATTGCGTTAACAGCCGGATTGACCATTTCATTCCGTACTTGATTAAGCATGTTGTTATCAACCGATGTGACTTTTCCAGCTGTCACCATCTTAATTAATGCATCTCGTTTCCAAATCATTAGAAGCAATACAGCAATTAATACCGTTAGATTAACTAGATACATCGCAAATCCTTCTGGTGGCAAGACAGCATCAACAATGAAACAAAGGACGTAAACAAACAATATGAGAATTCCCAGCATTGCCTTTAACACAAATACACTTAAGAGCTTTCCGATACTAACAAAACCCGAGTATGCCAGCTGCGGAATGTAAGACATAACAAAGGCAAATGGGATGAAGAATGCGAGTGCTAATGCGATTAGCTGCAAGAGGAAATTTAGTAATGCTAGAAGCAAGAACGGTATACCGAGCAGAATGGAACCAAATAAAGCGATTAAGGATTGCCCCATTTGTTGAAAGACATTTCCTCCACCCATGTTTTCGTTGTTGTACTCGTCAATTTCACCATCTACATAACTTTGCCTGTCTTTTTCGCCATCACTCGTTAACTGAAACGCCAACATGCGATCTACTCTGTTGAAATGGCTTCCACCCGGAAAATCTTCTGGATCAGCATGGTCATTCTCATTAATTGCGTTCTCACTTGTCGTACCATAGTTTACAATGAGATAAGGTTTTTTCATTGCCAAATCAAAGTAGACATTTCTCATGATTGAGATAGTACCATCCATCTTGTTTTCAGGATCAATTTGACTCGTATCGGCATAAACACCTTCGCCTTCAGCCACATTAATTAATCCGTTCCCTGCTTCAAGCATGTAGCCTTGAGCTTCAACAGACAATGCATTCAATGACTTCATAAAGTAACCAGCATTAAGCATCCAGTAGCCTCCAACAACGAGTACTAAGAAGAATAATATTGAGCGTCTTAATGCTTCTTGCACGCTCCCCTTTGCAATAAATAAGTAAACGATGTACCCGACAGCAAATATAAACAGCAACTCGCCGAAGTGTTCTTTCAACGTATCATATACGGTAGTTGAAATTATCGTTAATGTATCCGCAAATTCATCGATTGGCTCTAATGAATACAACTTATCCATTGCAGTATCAACGACTAGAACAACGTTCCCAGCTAAAGAAAAGATGACATTCGTAAAGCCTACGAACGCCCCTTTAATTCGACCGTCAGCATCTTCATTGTTGGCTACGTATCTTGATATGGGAAAGCGTTTAATGGAAAGCTCAACGCCGCCTTTTTCTTCTATCTTTGGTTCTGTCATATTCTCTTGGTCATTCGCAAAAACGAGTGTATGAGAACCAAAAAAGAGCAGGGCAATGAGCACTGCTCCAATACTTATCCAAATCGCTTTTTGTTTCCAGTTCATCCTCTCCCTCCTTTCTAGTCCATTCTTGTTAGAAGAAAGAAATCATAGTTGACGCTTTGTAGTTCTTTTTCTGTCAGCTTCTTGTATTCCATGTAGCGGTCATACAACTTGAAACAAAGGGCTTTCTGGTATTTCTCTTGCCTAAATCGGATACGGTTAACTGGGACAGGAAAACCGAGTAGTTCTTCTAAAACGAGTGATGAGGACTCGTGCCCAACATAGCTTTCATAGTTCGTTTCATGTGCGAACATCATTTTTCGTGCTTCCATTAAGGTGATTTTTTCTGCCTTATACAAGCCTTGATTGGTAATAACCAATGAATTTAATATCGCTAACTTCATCCTCTGCCTCCCTTCTATAAATATTTTTCTTCCGCCGTTGCCACTGAAGAAGTCTCAACGGTTTCTAGCGCTCCATACCATTCGTCGAATAAGCACTCAATGCTCATTTTTGCTGTTCGCCCATAATAGTCTTTAAAAAGGCATTGCCCTTGAAACATGTTTTCCATCATGTCTTCGTTCTCTTCGCTCGGCTCCATATTCATCCACTTAAGCACTTCTTTTCGTTCTGTCGGTTCATCAAACGCAAATGCTACACCGAAGTTTCCTGATTCTTCTTCACGCAATGCGTCTTTCGTGCTTTGTGAAATAAAGACAAGGGCATTGTTGTAACTTCGCCCTACACGACGCATTTGCTTTTCCACTTTCCTTCCTTGTTGGCTGGACGTGATAACCCATGCTTCGTCCATAAATTCCATTGTCCGTTCTTCTTTGTTCATACCAAATAGCTCGCAAAACTTTCCAAGCGCAAACATAACGGCACTTGATTTCAGTTGTGAGTTTGTATAGCTTTCAATTGGATCAGTCGCTTCTGGTAGATCAAGGTTTTCGATTTCAACGATACTAATACGTTTGTTTAACGAAAGTGCTTGATTTGAGCCATCATGAACACATAGTTTCATAATGGAATCAGCTACGACTTCATATAAAAAATCCCCAGCCTTTTGGACTGCGGAATCATCGTGGTTTCTCATCAGTTCAATAATTGTCAGTGAGCCAACTTGCTCCCCGTTTTGCTTTTGTTCCAATACATTGGTGATTGCTCGTAGAAAAGCGGTATGAACATCGTCTTTGCCTTTAAAGTCGTACACTTGAGCAAAGATGACTTGCACCATTTCCTTTGCTTGCATCGGTGGAAGAAATACAACTGGATCAAGTGCTCCCCAATTCCCTTCATCCGCTGCATCCAGCGTTGTAAAATGGAACTTCTCAAGATGCTGTGTGAACAGTGGATACTCTTGCTGTACTCTCGGGTTTTTCTTTACCTTATCAATCCATTTCCGTAATTCTTTCTTGGGATCAATGTACAAGGATTTTACATTTAGCATGCTGACATAGATAAACAACAGCTTTGCTAAAAAAGATTTACCTGTGCCTGTATCCCCTGTTATTAGAACATGGGGAGAGCGAGTCTTTGACCCTTTGAGCTGTTGGTTGGCTAAGAACATATGGTACAAAACAGGAAATCGACTTGCTGAAATAGCGCCTTGTAAATCAGCATGCTTCACAAACGGATCCAACCAATAAAAAAGCCAATCTTTGAACCAACATCAGCTGATACACCAAATAACCCTTCTGCCAAACCATCTTGAGTAGTCTTTTGCAGCCAATTTCGGTTTGTTACATCTAATCGTTCCCCGGGAAGAAACTTATAGAACAAAGGCAATTGATCCGCGACTGGAATACGACACGTTATGCCTGCTGACTTCATATGTCTTGTCACAAGCTTTGCCCGATTTTTACATTCCTTCTTGGTCTCCCCTTGTACGACAATGACCGCTAACCAGTTCAACATGTCTACATCATCTTTTTTTATTTCGTTTTGTAAGTGTCTCACTAAATAAGCACTCGCACTTACCGATGAATCTTCTTGATCGCCAACACGGTTTTGTTCCAGCGTTGATTCTTTTAGCTGCTGCTTCTTTAAATTCAAATCCATCTTCGTTTTTGATTTGCTTTCGACTTGCACTTTCATCTCAATCTCTACTGGAAAAGGGAGCGTTTGCGCCTCATAGAATAGTTCACTTTCTGCCATATTATGTCGAAACTCGTCGATCACCACAAATGACATGTAGCCTTCCGATTCATCGCTTGTTAGTTTCAACACACCAGAAGAGGTTGGATCAATTAACGTGTTTGTTATCGCATCTACAGAGGCATTCTCAATCTCTTCCCCTACTTGATGGTCTAAGCCTCGTAAGAAGTTATAGCGATTTACATAGATTAATTCGTCTTCTCTTAAACGAATTCCATTCACCATTGCACATAAACTGGCGGTTGTTTCTTCTGCTTCTTCGTATTGTTGAAAGAAAGAGGTGGAAACACTTTGTTCCCACCCTAATAGATTTACAATTGTATCTGTAGCCGTTGAAAACATCGACATCATGTTTTCCTTAAGTTCAGCATCACTATTAACTAAGTTCTGCTTTAATTTCACCCCTAATATAAAATCATTCTTTGTGACTTTTCCTAACCGTTGATTAAGCAATCGTACCGTTTCTTCTGTATAGTACTCTGCCATTTGCTTTGCGTCTTCTGCGAGATCTTGTTCCAAGTCAGCAAATCGTTCTTCTAGCCGATATTCTTGTGGGTACATCATTAAATGAAAATCCTTATGCGTAGTTAGTTCTTCAAAGAAGGCTTTCCAGTTCCGTTTGTAGCTGTTCACTACTTTTTTATTTTGCATGGGAATGGATTGACTCTTGATGCGGTAATACGCCCACACGTCGCCCGTTCTCGTTAACAGTAGATTGTTCCTCATCGTTTTCATTGGTGTTTTCAATGTACTCACGTTTATTCGCCACCACCTTTACACAGCTTTTAAATTGGATTGTTGAATCACTCATCCACTCGACCTCTCGATCATTACAGAAACGCTTTTTTGGAAGTTTTATTTGGACGTAGTATTTGGCTACATCCAAAAAATATAAATAAATGTTCTTACCTTCAGGCTTAATTTTCGTTACGAGTATGGTTAACGCTAGGGGTAAACCCATTAACCACATCACAAAGGTTCGTTCAAACGCATGAGGAAAACCCATACGAATGATCTGTCCTACAAGAAATGTCATCGCCATAAAAATAAAAAAGTTGATAACTGGGATCAACTCAAATGGAATTGGTAGACTATATGAAGCCGTTAGCTGCTGTACTTTTTTAGGTTCTCTTAATGCTTTCCTGTAGTTAAAAATCGTTCGCAACTTCTACACCTCCTTAGAACGTATCAATGAATGCTTCAATCCATCCGCTCACTTGAGACCAATTTTGCACAACAAATGTGGCGATTCCACCGACAATGCATGTCATAATAATTCCACCTATCTTAAATCGAGCTAAGTGTTTTGCGATCAAGAAAAAAACAAACAGCCCTATTACTTGAGCTACAACAACAAGCCCCCAGTTCTCTACGCCATCTAGTGTCGGTAATCCACTAGGGACTGACCCTACCATTAATTTATTTAATAGATTCATATTCTTTTCCTCCTTCTACTGATAATCCATTGATTCGATGTAGTAATTTCCTTCATGTCGATTAATTTCTAATTCCATAAAAGCAGGCTGTGGAATGTTCGTTCCTTTTCCTCTGAACATCACAGCTACCTCTGCTTTAAATCCATTTTCCACTTCAACGAGTTTTACATCTTGAATCTCTTCGAAGGAAAAAGCACCGTTTAAACTTTTCGGCTCCTTCATCATGTAAGCCAATTCTTCTTTTGGCTCAGCAGCATATCGTTCAAAGAAAGAATGTAAAAACTCCTGAACCGCTGATTGTTCGTCCCCGACATAAGGATCAATGTGTGGTTGCTCTTCCTCTATTTCTATCGTTCCATTTAAGGAATACACTTCTGAAAAATATGGCGTCCCTGCAATGGCAAAAGTACTTTCTTCTGCAATCACCGGAATGTTCAATAGTAACGTTTGCTTCGTCTCTTCATTTTCAATAACAGTTTCAGTCTCTGGTTCATCGTCATCATCTTCCGGCTCGATCTCTACCTCTTTTTCTTTTGGAACTTGGTTCATGAACGTGACTTTATATTGAAATAAGGCTTCTTCTTCTTTCTCTATCATGTTAAACAAGGAATGGCTTTCTAAAATCCTATTACCTTTTAAATCTGAAAGTTGATAAAGCGGATGTTTGTCGTCCTGTAAAGTAGTTGATTGAACCATATAATTTTTCAGCGTTTGTTTTCTTTCTTCTAGTGCTTTATGAGTGTTCTCAACATTGATGAACACATCAATAAACCCTGAAAGATATTGTTCAGCAGCAGGTAATGAAATAGATGATGACTCTTCCTCATCTGCTTCATTTGAGAGATGCGCATTGGTTTCGTTTAAAGCAGACCTTGTATTAACTGAAAGTAGAATAGTTAATAGTGAAAGGACAACAATGCTTCCCAATAATGACCACACGGCCATTGCTGTTCTCTTTGAATGATCTTTACGGATCATGTTTCTTTGCTTGGTTGGTTTCTTGATTCGTTTGAAACGGTGTTTAAGGCGCTCTATCATCGAGCGCCCACCGGATTTAGCCATCCTTTAACCCTCCTTGATCTTGTTCTATATAAGCTAAAAAAGATGCTACTCGTCGTAACACCTTTTTTGCTGAAACATCTTTCTCGTATACTTTTAAACGCCGTTGACCACCTCCGGGCAAGCACGTCATTTTATAGAACGTATATCGATAGGTGGAATAGCCCGTTTTTCTAACGCCTTCAACCACAAGCATAGAACGTTTACTTAAATCCATTACATATACTTGCGAACCAATGCCAACCGTAAACCCTAACAACTTAAACCGTTCATCCAACGTCTTGTATTGAGCTAACATAAAAAATCACTAAACCTCTTTTAGTGGGCTTAGTGATTCAAATTCAACATATTTAATTGGATCAGTCCCACCATCTTCTGATGCGTCTTCATAGTCGTATACAGCAAATCGAGCAATAATCGTTTTCACAGCATTATTTACAACCATCTTTGCATCGATAACCACTTGTTCAAATACATGTTTGCTCATATAACGAACATGTTCTTTCATTCGTTCAATTAATTGATCAGCAAGATCTAGAATACCTTGATTCTCTAGCTCTGTTTCTAGTTGCCCTCTATTTAGTAATTCAACATGTTTCATTATGATTCTTCCTCCTTTATTTTTTGATGTAGCCGTTCAAACTCCTGTAAGTCCTTCTCTAAGTCTGATTCAAGACAATGTTTTGAGTACCAGTCTAAAGCCTCCTTTACTTCTTCATACATTTTTAAGTCGTAACTTTTCATGAAACGTTGCTGTGACTCAATGATCTCTGTTGCTCGTGCAATTAAGAAATCAATATTGTTTCCTATACCAGTGTGCAAACAAGACCGAACGCCCTCGGGCACAACCTCCAAGTAATCACCTCCTTATTTTTAGTAAACCTTGGACGCTGTCCAAACCTGCAAGCTAAACTAGCTTGACCGTGTTTATTTAATCCCCCAACCCCCGGTTTCATTCGGGGGCTCCCTCGCCGGTAGGCAAGAAGAAAAATGGGTTTTTCTTCAACGCCAAGAGGGTTTTGGTTCTGTGAATCTATCAACTCCTTAAATTCCTTTCATTCCATTCCAGTCAGCCATTTACCGTTGACAGATGCCAGGGTTAGCTCCTTTTTTCTCTTTAAGAGCAATCCCATGTTTAACAAACCATGTCTCGTGGACTCGCTAAGAGCACATCGAGCATTTTTTCCTGTTTATCTGACAGCTCTGCATTGACGACCATATCTGATAAATCTTGTCTGCCTAAGACCTGATCTGCTTCAAGTACCATCTTCATCGTTGGGGCACATGAATTTTGAAGCCATCTTCTTGATTTCTCGTAAAACTCATCTTCTGGCTGCATAAACAGGCTTAGCTTGCCGACATCACCTATGAACACTTTCCAAAAGCCACTTGTTTTCCATTTTTCTCTTGAAGCATCTTCATCGGCATCAACAAATCGAATGTAGTTGTTAATAATCTGCATAGCGATATTAAGTAAATCTTGTGACTGAATCAATGATTGAACAGCTCCTTGCGCTCGATCATTTTTAAGCCTTAGTTCGTAGCGATTCCATTCGCCAAGATCTTCAAGAGGAATATTATATTTGTCAGCTTGTTCGTGGTTCTTCTCATAGAAGCAAAGATAAGCTTCTGATTTTTTCGACCCAAAGTATAGTGTCGTTCCCCCATTCGATCCGTCCGCAATATCAAGCGAGCCATTAAAATCTGACTTACGAAACCGTGAAATAGCTTCGCCCTTCTTCACTTTTTCTAGCAGCATGGGGATTTCAAAATACGTTTCTCGATCATCAATCGCTAAGTCAAAGCGACTGAACTTGCCACCATGGTTAATGCAGTCTTTAAAGAAATCAAACCACGTTTTCTTGCGCGCATCTAAGAAGCTTTCGAACTGTCGGCATCCTTGACCAGACATCTCCACCAATACGCCTCGATTGTCACCTTCTTTTGAATAAAAGACTTTAATATGATCAAGCTGATAGGTACCGATGTAACCATAAAAGCCTGACTCCTTTTCTTGCATGTATGCTTTCTTCAAATGAACGATTTGTTCTAGGATGAAATCAACATCATGTGTTTTAAAAGATACTCGCAAGTAGTCAACCATTGCTGTTAAAGGGTTTTGGACTTCTTCCGGTTCTTTTTCTAAGATTACTACCCCCCTGTTAGCTAGGGGGGGTTGGTGTTTTGAGGTCGTCATTCGCTTCGCTCACTCCTCCCACTCGTTCCCGTTTCTGTCGCTACGCTGCCGCTGGCGACTGCCGTCGCCGACGCTCCATACACTCTCACTTGTGCTCGCTTGATTTCTTCCATAAAGTCATATCCTTTCGTGACGAGTGGGCTATAAAATTCCGATATGGTTGATGTGCCTGTGTCGGCATAGCCACGACCTTTAATGCTTTTATTTACAAAAGTTTTGTCTACATCACCAAACATCATGCCATAACCAGATTCAGACATCTTGCCTAATGTCACACGGAAATTAAATTGGTCACGGATACCATCAGCTAAGTACTTGGCATCTGGTCGTTGTGCTCCGAGAACCAAAAAATAGCCCATCTGCCTTCCTAGCATGACGAGCTGTTTCATATAACCTAACGCTTCCATTCGTTCTTGTGGTTCCAACAAATCCATAAACGCTACATATTCATCAAAGAAGATAAACATAGGAGGCAAACCAAGGTAGGCGTAATTCTCTCCTGTCTTGTAATTCGGCATCTGTTTCATTTCCTCTGAACGATTCATCATGCCCTCAACCGACTTACGCAAACACATCATAATGCCATTTTTCTTTGAATACACCACTCCTTTTGGAAGAACCGCTTCTAAATCTGCCAAGTCCGCATTCTTTGGATCAAGTATACGAATCTCAGCATTCGATTTAAGCACAGCTTGGATGATTGTTAAGATGAAGTACGTTTTCCCTCCACCTGTGCCACCAGCAATCAACATATGTGGCAGCTTATCAAATTCCCAATACACGTTTTTCATTAAGCTCATCGAACCGTTTTTGACCTGTACATCTTGAATTGGAATACGATTTTTACTCACATCGTATAGAAGCTTAAAAACAACAAATCCTTCCTCGACTTCACGATCAACTAAATCACAAAATAAGCCATTTTCTAAGTCTGTACTTAACTCAAGGTAACGTGCTTGAAATCGGCTTAAATCAAGCGCAATACGGACGTAAATATAACCATCTTTCACTTGATAATAAGCACGAGGAAAATAAGTGATCTTTCTTTTTGTAACGGTCTTATTTGACCAGCTAGACTCTGTTTGGATGTTTTCTTGTTCGTAATAGCGATTTGAAAAGAACATGCGTGCAATTTTTTGTTTGTGAAGAAGCTGTTTGAATTGATCAAATGCCGCAAGGTAGACGATGCCTACAACGGCTGCTGCAATTAAAAGTGCTACAGCCAGTCTTGATAACAAGAATGACCAATTCCAGCTATCAAACGCAATAAATACTTTATACTGCTCCCAATCATTCCATTGAGAGATTGGAAACGCATCTTTAAAGCTATAAAAAAGGACAGCTAGGAAAACGGGTACAAATACGCCCAATCCTGCTGTCCACACTGCATGTCTCATATGAGGGGTGATTCGATGACCGCGATATTTCCAAAGGCGGCTCCTTATTTTACTCCACACTGTTTCACCACCAAGCTCTAGTTACATAATTATCACCTTATAAATAATAAAAAAGAAGCTGCTTTGACAGCCTCTTTTTAAAGCAACTATTCTTCTCCAAAAGTAAATTCTGCAATGACCGGAAAATGGTCACTTGGGTACTGATCACCATTGCGATAATCATTAATCTCAATGGATTCAGCTAAGATGTTCTTTGTTAGAATCCAATCAATTTTATTATCAGTTCCACCACCTCTAGGATCATTAAATCCATTGAAAGTACCTAACTCTTCGTTTATTTTTTCTTCAGCATAGTCCCACGGGTCTTCAAATAACCCTTCTCCCGTTAATATTCCATGAGAAACACTGTCCGGAGTCGTATTAAAATCACCCGTTAGTATAATCGGTAAGCTTTCATCATACTCATTGATTTTTTCTATTATCAGTTCAGCACTTTTTTGCCTTGATTCTTCCGATTGATGGTCAAAATGCGTATTCACAAAATAAAACTGTTCGCCTGTTGCTTCTTCCTCAAACTTTGCCCATGTGACCATTCGAGGAATTGTATTACCCCAAGAAGTCGAGCCGACTACATCTGGCGTATCGGATAGCCAGTAATGACCTGTATCGGTTGGTTTAAAACGATCGCTTTTATAATATATGGCCATAAACTCACCATCGGTTCCACCCTCTCGACCAAGCCCAATCCAATCGTAATCTGGTAAATCTTCATCAAGGTGGGTAACTTGATCATAAAGAGCTTCTTGCGTTCCTAAAATATCAGGTTGTTCGGTTTCTAAAAAGGACTGAACTGTAGGACGCCTCTCACTCCAACTATGAGGCGTGGGGTCGTTTCCCTCGCTATTGCGCAAATTAAACGACATAACTTTCATGTTATTCATCTCCTCTTCGTTTTCCGAGGCATGTACTTGCTTATCCGTACCTAACAGATAATTAGCTGAGGTCAATACAGCAAGCGCAACCCCCACTTTCAACACTTTTCTCACAGAAAAAACCTCCAATTTGTTTAAGTTGTCTAAACAAGAAAGAACTTCTTTCATATCGCTTATTTAAACCCTTCTATATGAAACTGTTGTTTCCTGTTACTAAATCTTTATTTAACAAACTCAATTTTTTCTTAAAAATGAAAGGTAGGGGTTGATAATTGTCCTTTATTTTTTATCTGAACCAGCTGTTACAGGTTCTTTTTGTTCTTTTGCTTTCGGTTCAAAGTTAGAGTTAGGTTTATGACCAGCTTCCACGATATCTTCTGCCATTAACGTATAAACGATATTAGCAAAATTGCCATTCGCTTGAGCTCTTGCTGTAATTCGCGGATTTACTAGCTCAACTGGCTTATTAAAATCAATTTCTTTTAAGTCAACATAGTCAGGCAGTGTTACTTCTATTTGTCCTTGCTGAACACTTGAGGCTACATTATAAATGCGTGCTTCCAATTTATCCGTTCGTTCTCCCTTTTCACGATCAAAGTACATCTTCTCTCGGTTTAATCCCATAAAAATCATATTTCCAAATGTCTCTTGTGGTTCTGGCTTAATTCCATTTTTTAAGTTCATTATAGTTTCCTCTTTTCGTTTAATAGTTTTATTTTCCAAAGTCTTCTCATCCATTTTCATTACAACAATTTAGTAAGATCCGCTCAGGTTCTGTATCCATCATGGCGCTTGTCAGTCGCTCCAGAGCTTTTTGTCTATCTTGGCAACGTTAGTAGGTTATTGTATAACCATCAAGCTGTATACAGCTATGGCGCACGTATCTTCTTACCTGCTACAGCATTTAAACAAGTGTTAGCTGTGTCCACTTAATACTCACGCCTAGTGACATGACGAAGAAAGTACGCTACAATAAAATTTCCTAGGTTTTACTGGCGTATCTGGCTTCTGTCAGGTGCGCTTTCTTTCTATATGTAATTATCAATGTACTCACTCATTTCATTCGCTTATAAGGTCGTTAATAGTGGTCTATACTCACACTATTTATTGCCTCTCTATTGCAGTAATATCGCTTCGCCCAACCTTATAATTTCGAGAAATGCGACGATACGATACACCATGTTTTAGCAACTCTTCAATGATTGCTTTTGACATTGGTTGCTTCATAAAATAATTGATCTTTGCAGACCTCATTGCTAATTTCATTCTTGCTTGCCAATCGCCTTCCATCTTCTTCGCTAGGGGCACAGCTTCTTTCATCAAATCGCTCATTACTTGAAAAGTCATGATAGATTCCCCATTACATGATCACTTCTTTTTCATTAAGCTTCTCACGTTGGTATTGATCTAAGCCTTTTTTAGATATAAGCACTCTACGCCCTTCTCGCCAAGATGGAAAATCATGATGCTGCGATAATTCGTACATTTTAGATTTGCCCATTCGTAAGTACTCAGCTGCTTCTTGTACAGTTAGAACGTCCGGCATTGAATCATGCGCAGAATAATTTAGTTCGTCTTTAATCTTTTGCAGGAATTCTTCATTTTCTTCTCGAACAATTTGCCTTATAGTCTCTTCAAAGGACATTTAAACTTACCTCCTACGCTTTTGTTTTCTTTTTTGTGTTAATCTCAAGAAAAAGTGTAGCTGGATTTACCTTGTAAAGTTCCGACAATCCGACTGCTACGCTTAAACTTGGATTTCTAACACCTGTTTCAATCATTCCATAATAACTTTCTGATATAGTAATTCCGACTCTCAGTTTCAATAAATCAACGACATCTTTTTGTGACCAATTTTTCTTTTTACGAAGAGTAAGCAAAGATTCTCTGCTAGTAATCGTTGTCACCTCCAACGTTTTGTAGTTTTATTCTATACAACAAAATGTAGCAAGTCAATAGTTTATTTTAACTTTTTGTTGTATTAATTTAGTTTTTGTTTAAAAATCCAACAAATAGTTGTATAATAAGATACCTGCTAGTAAAGGGAAGGGTTATATATGGCAAGCTTTAAAGAACGTTTAAGACAAACTAGAAAAGAGAAGAACTTTACCCAACAAGATGTAGCAAACCATTTAGGTATTACAGTAAGTGCCTATGGTTTTTATGAACAAGGTAGAAACGAACCATCCTTGGAAACCATAAAAAAAATTGCTAACAAGTTTGATGTCTCTTCAGCATACTTACTTGGGGAAACGGACGACCCTCATTCAGCTAAATTAGATGATGTTAATTCAGCTTATTACAATATTGACAATCTAAATGAAGAAGAAAAAGAATTCTTAGACGAACAACTTGAATTATTTAGGAGAATTCGGCAAAATAGAATTAATAAAGAAAATAAATAACGTCCAATCTTTTTAAGTGGACGTTTTTGTTTACCTAAATACCGAACATATATTCTTATAGAGGTGATCTTATGCTAAAGTTTTATTCAAAAACTCCTATAGAACAATGGTTAGAAGAATTCTATAAAGAACATCAAATTCTTTCTCCAAACGGTCTGGATATTTATAAAATAGCGGAAAGTCTTAATATCGTTATTGAAGAAAGTCCAGGACCTGACCGTTCTATATGGGATGATGAAAATAACGTTGCCATTATTTTTTTACATAAAGATCATTCACCTATTGAAAAAAGAGAAATTTTCTTTCATGAACTTTGCCATCCTCTCCGTCACTGTGGATCTCAAGAAAATATGTACAGTGAAGAATTCTTGATGATGCAAGAAATACAAGCTGAGCAGTTTCAGCTATATGCTTCTATGCCATTCTTTATGATCTGTAAATATTGTCATCACCATGACCACCTAGCGTCTACTCTAGCTAACGAATTTCATGTATCCAAGAAGTTGGTGGAGAGTAGGTTGGAGCAAATTGAATCAAGAATACGTGGTGCTGATTAACTACAAAAATTTAATGACATCATACGAGAGCAACCTACCCCAAATTCTTATAAATATGTTGTTAAGAAAGACATCCCCATTCATGCCAGACCATTAGTGGAAAAAGCACTTTTCCAAAAACAGAAGAAGGAGATGACTAGACAATGATTTCATACAAAGTATACTACGACTATCATGAAGGTAAGAAAGCCCCTATATGGCTCGTTCTAAATGTGCGTGATCAATTTATCGACTGGGAAGAGCAAACTCTTATAATAACTGTACAAGCCCCTTTTAACATGCATCCAGCAGAAGAGTTTGATCCAGATGCTATGAATGTGACCATTTTAATAGATGATTTACTTTTAACGACCACTGAGAATGTATTTGGAATTAACTTAACTAATGTAGAACATCGCTTGAATTTACACGGCGTTGATTCAACAGAGGTTGATAATTTCGTCATTCAAGTTGCAGATTTAGAAGATGTACTGCACTTAACTCTGTAAATAACAGATAACGGAGGTCTTAAGATGAAAGGACATATACGTAAACGAGGAAATAAATATGTAATCGTTGTAGATTTGGAGAGAGATCATAATAATGAAAGACGTCAAAAGTGGTTTTCAGGCTACGATACAAAGAAAGCAGCACAAAAAGACATGCCCCGTATACTTAATGAGATTAACACGGGAAATTTTATTGAACCCTCTAAAGAGTCTTTCGCTGCTTATTTAGAAAAGTGGATTTTAAACAAACGGAGTAGATTAAAAGCCTCCACCTTCCAAGTTTATAAAACCCACCTTCGTATCCACATCATACCTAAGCTTGGGAATTACAAGTTGGAAAAGCTCAATAGACTTCATCTAAAGACATTCTTTTCTTATTTAGAGAACGATCTTGGATTAGCTCCCGCTACTATTAAAAAAGTTCATACCGTTATTAGTTCTGCTTTGTCAGAAGCTGTAGAAGATGGAATCGTTGGAAAGAACGTCGCAGCTGGCTTAAAAACTGCACGAATTGAACGAAAAGAAATTCATGTTTGGGATGAAAAACAGCTTTTACAATTTCTCAATTCTAGTAAACACGATCCCTTATATATTGCTTTTCATTTAGCAGCTATGACAGGTATGCGGCGTAGTGAGGTGCTTGGTCTTCGTTGGAAGGATGTGGACTTTAAAAATAGTTTACTAAGAACTGTTGTCACCCACACACCATACGGGGCTTCAGATGGTAAAACTAAAGCTAGTTTTAATCGTACGATTGATTTAGATGAAGTAACTATTACTGAATTACAGAAACGTAAAGAACGAGTAGATTTTGAGAAAGAACGAGCTGGAGGAGGATATAAAGATAATGATTTAGTTGTTTGCACTAGCTTAGGTACACATGTAACACCACGTAACCTCAACCGAAAGTGGTATCAGCTTAAAGAAGATGCTAATGTGCCGTCGATCCGCTTTCACGATTTACGACATACACATGCTACGTTGATGCTGTTGCAAGGCATTCCGGTTAAAGTTGTAGCGGAGAGATTAGGACACTCAAGTATTACAACAACTTTAGATACTTACAATCATTTGTTGCCTTCCATTCAGAGAGAAGCGATAGCGATGTTTAGTAAGAATTTGTATACAACAGGAAATTAAAAGCATAGAAAAATATCTATGCTTTCCTTTTTAAGAATTAATCTCCTTTTACTTATCGGAATGTATTATTGTATATATATAAATTAAAAAATCTGAAAGTATATTATGGAGGATAGATCATGATTAATTCTAGATTAACAAATTCCGCAATTGAAAGAATAACTTTGATTAATGATCGATATAAAAGAATAGGAGTTTATAACAATCTAATTCAAGAAAATAGACATTTAAACCGAGCCTCACATAGAGCCTTCGCTAATCAGAACCGGCTTCTTTCACCTTCTATTTCGAGATCAACAGCTTCCTACCTTAAATCGGCAACTAATGTATTGAGTGGATTTTCACATAGAGCCTTCGTTGATCAGAACCAGCTTCTTTCACCTTCTATATCGAGATCAGGAATTCCTTACCTTGAATCGACAACTAACGTATTGAGTGGATTCTCACACAGAGCCTTCGCTGATCAGAACCGGCTTCTTTCACCTTCTATTTCGAGATCAACAGCTTCCTACCTTAAATCGGCAACTAATGTATTGAGTGGATTTTCACATAGAGCCTTTGTTGATCAGAACCAGCTTCTTTCATCTTCTTTTTCAAGATCAGGAATTCCTTACCTTGAATCGACAACTAACGTATTGAGTGGATTGTCACACAGAGCCTTCACTGATCAGAACCGGCTTCTTTCACCTTCTATTTCGAGATCAACAGTTTCCTACCTTAAATCGGCAACTAACGTATTGAGTGGATTGTCACATAGAGCCTTCGTTGATCAGAAGCAGCTTCTTTCATCTTCTTTTTCAAGATCAGGAATTCCTTACCTTGAATCGACAACTAACGTATTGAGTGGATTCTCACACAGAGCCTTCGCTGATCAGAACCGGCTTCTTTCATCTTCTATTTCGAGATCATCAATAAACTACAACAAAATAATGGCAGACAGTTCATTGGCAAATCAAATTCTCGAAAATGTATTTTCAAAGAAATATAATTTAAAAGATCTTGATTTTTATTACTCTGCTCAAATTATTACTTCGAACCCTTTAGCCAGAAGGGAAACTCTTTATGCTATAAAGAATTATCTTGAAAAAATCGATAAAGAGTTAGCTGTAAATATTAAAGAAAAACGTTCTATTTTTGAGAATATACATGAGTTCTTAAAAAAAATCTCAATTTTTATTGAACAAAAAAAGACTGATTCCATGCCATTTGCTTTTTTAATAATTATTTTAACAACATTGAGTAATAATGCTATTAACGATATTGTTGCAGAAGTATCGCCCAAATTAGCCTGGAACATTAAACATCCACTAACTTTTATGGGTATCGGTCCAGATGAAAGACCTTATCAAGCAGCCAAACAAGTATCTTCAAAATACATGGATCAGTTAATTGATGAACACGGCTATGAATTTGCCAAAGCTTTAGTCCAAGATATTAGGGTCGTTAAATTAGATATGCCTGTCAGAGATTATAAAAGTAAAAAAGCCCATATTTCTGGGGAAGTTAAGATTGGTTACAAAGTTTATGTCTTAGATATAAAAAAAGATTGGACAAAAATAAGTTTTTATAATTCAGATGGGGATCATATTGAAGGTTGGGTACTCACTAGGTATCTAAAAAAAATGAACTAATATCTAAACACCCCTTCAATCAAATAAAGGTTTGCAATTTGTTTGCAAACCTCTTTTTGCGCAAAAAAATAAGCCTCTCCATCATCGGAGAAACCTTAATGTACCAGTACTTATACGAAAGCTTCCAAGCGGACTTGAACCGCTGACCCCCACCTTACCATGGTGGTGCTCTACCGGCTGAGCTATGGAAGCAAAAAAATGGCTCCACAGGCAGGATTCGAACCTGCGACCGATCGGTTAACAGCCGATAGCTCTACCACTGAGCTACTGTGGAACGCAAAAAAATATGTAAGCCTGGCAACGTCCTACTCTCACAGGGGGAAGCCCCCAACTACCATCGGCGCAAAAGAGCTTAACGACCGTGTTCGGCATGGGAACGGGTGTGACCTCTTTGCTATTGCCACCAGACTTATTTTGACGTCAGATCAACGGCGAATCTCTTCGTCCTATTTGTGTCTTTCTGTCAGTCATGTACGCAAGTACGCTCCTTCCTTCAAGCACTTCTAGTCCTCGATCTTCTTGTTGCTCTTTGTCAAAGGAATGAAATCCTTCTTGTTAAAAGAATCGGTGATTCTTTCAAAACTAAATCAAATCATCTACTCAAACTCAAGAAATTTAGGATAAGCCCTCGACCGATTAGTATCAGTCCGCTCCATGTGTCGCCACACTTCCACTTCTGACCTATCAACCTCATCATCTCTAAGGGGTCTTACTGGCTTACGCCATGGGAAATCTCATCTTGAGGGGGGCTTCATGCTTAGATGCTTTCAGCACTTATCCCGTCCATACGTAGCTACCCAGCGATGCTCCTGGCGGAACAACTGGTACACCAGCGGTATGTCCATCCCGGTCCTCTCGTACTAAGGACAGCTCCTCTCAAATTTCCTACGCCCGCGACGGATAGGGACCGAACTGTCTCACGACGTTCTGAACCCAGCTCGCGTGCCGCTTTAATGGGCGAACAGCCCAACCCTTGGGACCTACTTCAGCCCCAGGATGCGACGAGCCGACATCGAGGTGCCAAACCTCCCCGTCGATGTGGACTCTTGGGGGAGATAAGCCTGTTATCCCCAGGGTAGCTTTTATCCGTTGAGCGACGGCCCTTCCATACGGCACCGCCGGATCACTAAGCCCGACTTTCGTCCCTGCTCGACTTGTAGGTCTCGCAGTCAAGCTCCCTTATGCCTTTGCACTCTACGAATGATTTCCAACCATTCTGAGGGAACCTTTGGGCGCCTCCGTTACTGTTTAGGAGGCGACCGCCCCAGTCAAACTGCCCACCTGACAATGTCCCTGACCCGGATCACGGGTCGAGGTTAGAATGTCAGCACCATCAGGGTAGTATCCCACCGACGCCTCCACCGAAGCTAGCGCTCCGGCTTCCAAGGCTCCTACCTATCCTGTACAAATGGTACCAACACTCACTATCAAGCTACAGTAAAGCTCCATGGGGTCTTTCCGTCCTGTCGCGGGTAACCTGCATCTTCACAGGTACTATAATTTCACCGGGTCTCTCGTTGAGACAGTATCCAAGTCGTTGCACCATTCGTGCGGGTCGGAACTTACCCGACAAGGAATTTCGCTACCTTAGGACCGTTATAGTTACGGCCGCCGTTTACTGGGGCTTCAATTCAGAGCTTCTCCCTTACGGGATAACCCCTCCTCTTAACCTTCCAGCACCGGGCAGGTGTCAGCCCCTATACTTCGCCTTACGGCTTCGCAGAGACCTGTGTTTTTGCTAAACAGTCGCTTGGATCTATTCACTGCGGCTCTCTCGGGCTTTAACACCCTAATAGAGCACCCCTTCTCCCGAAGTTACGGGGTCATTTTGCCGAGTTCCTTAACGAGAGTTCTCCCGAGCGTCTTAGAATTCTCTTCTCGCCTACCTGTGTCGGTTTGCGGTACGGGCACCTGTATTCTAACTAGAGGCTTTTCTCGGCAGCGGAGGATCAGGGATTTCGGACCCTTGGGTCCTTCACGGTCACAGCTCAGCCTTCACGGAACACGGATTTGCCTATGTTCCAGCCTTGCATGCTTCGACGCGCACAGCCAGCGGCGCGCTCACCCTACCTTTCTGCGTCCCCCCATCGTTCAAACAAATACGAGGTGGTACAGGAATATCAACCTGTTGTCCATCGCCTACGCCTTTCGGCCTCGGCTTAGGTCCCGACTAACCCTGAGCGGACGAGCCTTCCTCAGGAAACCTTGGGCTTTCGACGGAGGGGATTCTCACCCCTCTTTTCGCTACTCATACCGGCATTCTCACTTCCAAGCACTCCACTAGTCCTCACGATCTAGCTTCACAGTCCTTGGAACGCTCCCCTACCCAATCCCTACTGGGATTGCCATAGCTTCGGTGATACGTTTAGCCCCGGTACATTTTCGGCGCAGAGTCACTCGACCAGTGAGCTATTACGCACTCTTTCAATGATGGCTGCTTCTAAGCCAACATCCTGGTTGTCTAAGCAACTCCACATCCTTTTCCACTTAACGTATACTTGGGGACCTTAGCTGATGGTCTGGGCTGTTTCCCTCTTGACTACGGATCTTAGCACTCGCAGTCTGACTCCCGAGTTAAAGTTTTTGGCATTCGGAGTTTGACTGAATTCGGTAATCCTGTGGGGACCCCTCGTCCAATCAGTGCTCTACCTCCAAAACTCATCACTCGAGGCTAGCCCTAAAGCTATTTCGGGGAGAACCAGCTATTTCCGAGTTCGATTGGCATTTCACCCCTACCCACACCTCATCCCCGCATTTTTCAACATGCGTGGGTTCGGGCCTCCAGTCGGTGTTACCCGACCTTCACCCTGGACATGGGTAGATCACCCGGTTTCGGGTCTACGACAACGTACTTACTCGCCCTATTCAGACTCGCTTTCGCTACGGCTCCGCCTCATCAGCTTAACCTTGCACGTTATCGTAACTCGCCGGTTCATTCTACAAAAGGCACGCCATCACCCATTAACGGGCTCTGACTAGTTGTAGGCACACGGTTTCAGGATCTCTTTCACTCCCCTTCCGGGGTGCTTTTCACCTTTCCCTCACGGTACTGGTTCACTATCGGTCACTAGGGAGTATTTAGCCTTGGGAGATGGTCCTCCCGGATTCCGACGGGGTTTCACGTGTCCCGCCGTACTCAGGATCCACTCTGGAGGAAACGAAGTTTCAGCTACAGGGCTGTTACCTTCTTCGGCTTGTCTTTCCAGACAATTCACCTACTCCGTTTCTTTGTAACTCCGTATAGAGTGTCCTACAACCCCAAGAGGCAAGCCTCTTGGTTTGGGCTGATTCCGTTTCGCTCGCCGCTACTCAGGAAATCGCATTTGCTTTCTCTTCCTCCGGGTACTTAGATGTTTCAGTTCCCCGGGTCTGCCTCACCCTGCCCTATGTGTTCAGGCAGGAGTACCATCCCATTACGGATGGTGGGTTCCCCCATTCGGAAATCTCCGGATCAAAGCTTACTTACAGCTCCCCGAAGCATATCGCTGTTCGTCGCGTCCTTCATCGGCTCCTAGTGCCAAGGCATTCACCGTGCGCCCTTTCTAACTTATCCATTTTTACTTCAGATTCCCTTCGTATCTCTTCGTCTGGTTCCTGTCTTTCTGTCAGTTACGTAGCGAACTACGCTCCTTCCATCAAGCATTTCCCATCCTTGATCTACTTGGGTCTCTTTGTAAAACAGTTAACCTAAAAGGTTTATGAATTCTTGACGTCTCGTTCAAACAGTTGTAACACCGATGAACAAAACTAATTTGAGTTGATTGATTATGATTTAGTTTTCAAAGAACCATGCCTACAGGATGTAGGTACCAGGCGTTGCCACAGGACGTGGCGTTCTAAGCGTGGTATCCATTACCTTCGCATTTTCAATTGGAAGAGGAATTCTTCCAAAACTGAACAAAAGATCCAAAGCGCTATATGACCCGAGGTCATACATCGACTAGAGTAAAAACTCCATAGAAAGGAGGTGATCCAGCCGCACCTTCCGATACGGCTACCTTGTTACGACTTCACCCCAATCATTTGTCCCACCTTAGGCGGCTGGCTCCAAAAGGTTACCTCACCGACTTCGGGTGTTACAAACTCTCGTGGTGTGACGGGCGGTGTGTACAAGACCCGGGAACGTATTCACCGCGGCATGCTGATCCGCGATTACTAGCAATTCCGGCTTCATGTAGGCGAGTTGCAGCCTACAATCCGAACTGAGAATGGCTTTATGGGATTGGCTCCACCTCGCGGTTTCGCTGCCCTTTGTACCATCCATTGTAGCACGTGTGTAGCCCAGGTCATAAGGGGCATGATGATTTGACGTCGTCCCCACCTTCCTCCGGTTTGTCACCGGCAGTCACCTTAGAGTGCCCAACTAAATGCTGGCAACTAAGATCAAGGGTTGCGCTCGTTGCGGGACTTAACCCAACATCTCACGACACGAGCTGACGACAACCATGCACCACCTGTCACTTTGCCCCCGAAGGGGAAGCTCTGTCTCCAGAGTGGTCAAAGGATGTCAAGACCTGGTAAGGTTCTTCGCGTTGCTTCGAATTAAACCACATGCTCCACTGCTTGTGCGGGTCCCCGTCAATTCCTTTGAGTTTCAGCCTTGCGGCCGTACTCCCCAGGCGGAGTGCTTAATGTGTTTACTTCGGCACTACGGGCATCGAAACCCCTAACACCTAGCACTCATCGTTTACGGCGTGGACTACCAGGGTATCTAATCCTGTTTGCTCCCCACGCTTTCGCGCCTCAGCGTCAGTTACAGACCAGAGAGTCGCCTTCGCCACTGGTGTTCCTCCACATATCTACGCATTTCACCGCTACACGTGGAATTCCACTCTCCTCTTCTGCACTCAAGCTTCCCAGTTTCCAATGGCCGCTCGGGGTTGAGCCCCGAGATTTCACATCAGACTTAAGAAGCCGCCTGCGCGCGCTTTACGCCCAATAATTCCGGACAACGCTTGCCACCTACGTATTACCGCGGCTGCTGGCACGTAGTTAGCCGTGGCTTTCTGGTGAGGTACCGTCAAGGTACCGGTAGTTACGCCGGTACTTGTTCTTCCCTCACAACAGAGCTTTACGACCCGAAGGCCTTCCTCACTCACGCGGCGTTGCTCCGTCAGACTTTCGTCCATTGCGGAAGATTCCCTACTGCTGCCTCCCGTAGGAGTCTGGGCCGTGTCTCAGTCCCAGTGTGGCCGATCACCCTCTCAGGTCGGCTACGCATCGTCGCCTTGGTAAGCCGTTACCTTACCAACTAGCTAATGCGCCGCAGGCCCATCCCTTAGTGACAGCCGAAACCGTCTTTCAAAAGAGAATCAGGTGATTCTCTCTATTATCCCGTATTAGCTCCGGTTTCCCGGAGTTATCCCAGTCTAAGGGGCAGGTTACCTACGTGTTACTCACCCGTCCGCCGCTGACTTCCGGGAGCAAGCTCCCTTCTGTCCGCTCGACTTGCATGTATTAGGCACGCCGCCAGCGTTCGTCCTGAGCCAGGATCAAACTCTCCGTTAAAAGTGTTTGACTTGCTCATTTGCACATTTTAAAGCTGTGTCTAACTTCATTGACGAGATACCTTGTATCTCTTTTTACGCTTGGCTTTTGTTCAGTTTTCAAAGAACTCGTTTGCGCTTCGATCTCTCTTGGCGACTCTTAGTACTTTACACGACCGCAAGTGAAAAGTCAAATCTTTTTTTGAAAAAAGTTTTTTGCTTTTTTCTAGAAGATATTGGTTTCTCTAACGCGGTATTGACTACTATATCATCAATAATCTACAAAATCAACTACATTTGGTTATTTTTTTTTATAACATGATTCAACTGAATGACGTATTCTTTTTGATCACACGGTAAAGCAACACGTTTATACAAATTCAGCACAATTTCATACTTCTCGACCATTAACTGTTTAACAACCTGATCAATTCGTTCATCTGTTAAATCAAGAAGCAATTCTTCTAGTTCTCTTTTTAATATGTACTCAAGTTCCTTTGTTTCTTTTTCTGAAATCAGTAATCCTCTCATAGGTTCCTCCTATCACTCTAATACCTAATAAAATAGTCTTTTCAAACGATGGCAATTTTATTCATATTTTTTTCGGACAGACATATCTTTTCTATAAGAGGACGAGTTTAAAGGAGCGAATGCAGTGAAAGGAATTTGGGTCATTAACTTAACGAAGTGGAAGCCGGTTTTGTTTATATGCGTAGCGGCTTTATTTGTAGCAAGTTGGCTAGTTATACAGCGGGATTATGTGCCTGTGTTCTCAACACCAGATGGCCCTCAAGCATTTTATAAAGCGGAGGATAGTGGCCAGAAAGTTGCTCTTACCTTCAATATTAGTTGGGGCGAGCATAATGTTTCACCAATCGTAGAAATACTTGAGCAAGAGAATGTTGAACATGCAACCTTCTTTCTATTAGCGTCTTGGGCAGAGACGTATCCAAATTTAGTGAAAGAAATTGCCGATGCTGGTTACACCATCGGTAGTCATGGCTATCAATATAAGAATTATACGTCACTAAACGAGGATCAAGTGGCTCAAGACATGAGACGTAGTAAACAAGTACTTGAAGAATTGACAGGAGAAGTCCCTACTTTATTACGGCCGCCAAATGGTGCATTTTCATCAAGAACGTTGCAACTTGCAGACGAACAAAATCTTGATATCGTTCACTGGAGCATTAATTCTTACGATTATGAAAATCCGGGTACAGAGGCAATCATTAAAAACAGTACGGACCAAACCGGTTCAGGAGATGTGTTGCTGTTTCATGCATCAGATACAGTAAAACAAACAGCTGCCGCTTTACCAACCGTATTAAAGCAGCTAAAACGAGATGGCTACGAATTTTCAACTATAGAAGAATTAATGTCGAACACAAATGCTGACAACACCGAAGTAGACTAAAATCATAAAAACCTGATCCTCTTGCGGATCAGGTTTTTTTATGTAATCGATGCAACAAGAGCAGTTGATACGTGTTCCCTACTAATAGAGGGGTAAGATATAAAATAAGCCAGTTTGGATCATCAGCAACGATGGCCGGTATCCATTCAATCGTAGTAATTACAAACATAAAGAATAGCGCAGGTACGAACGCTCCTTTATTCGTTTCTTTCGCTTTAATTGTTGCGATGATAAGTGCATAAAGGAAAAGAGCCGTCGGGATAATAAAGTATCCCCAGAAAGAACTGTTTTCTCCAAATGCAATATAGCGAAAATAAACTAAGTCAAAAAAGACAAACGCAATCAGGACCCACTGGATACGGTTCCATAATTTGTGCGATCGAGACAAGCCCAGACCAAAACGATGTATAAATAAATATGCGAAAAAACCCATTTGCGAAACAAGTGTAAAGGCAGCACTAATGCCAAGCATCCAGACAAGTCCAATCAGAAAATTCTCAGCACCATCACCAAGATACCGATCTAGATTCGTCAGAACGCCGACAATACCACCGGATAGACTTCCGAGAAGCAACGTCGACCAAAATATAAAAACCACTTTCCTGCTGTTCACAAGCAAATCCCCCATTTTTAGAATCCATTATTAATTGTAGCAACCTTAGTAAAGAAACACCAGCTTGTTTATGCATATTTTCTTAAGCACGGCAAACACTAAAAGCAAATCCAAGACAGAAAGGATTCCACAATATGCGTATGAGGAACTATACGTTTGCCGTCATTATGTCTTTATCTTTCATACTCGCTACGTTAAGTGGCTGTGCCCAAACAGAAGCACAACAGAACACCGATTATGAAGGCACAAAAAAAATGGTGATTGATTTATTGAAGACAGACGAAGGAAAGAAAGCATTACATGAATTGATTGCGCAAGAAGATATGCGAGAAGAAATTGTGATGGATAGCGCCTTCGTTAAACAAACCATTCAAGATACATTAACATCTGACGAGGGTAAGAAATATTGGCAAGAAGTCATGAAGGACCCTGAGTTTGCGAAAGCTTTTGCAGAAAGCATGCAAGCGGAGAATGAAAAAATCATTAAATCATTAATGAAAGATCCAGATTATCAACAGATGATGATGGATATATTAAAAGATCCGCAAATGGGTGAGCAGGCGTTGGAGCTAATGAAATCCAAAGAATACCGCGAACAAATTATGGGGATTATGAGTGAAGCGTTAGAGAGTCCTTATTTTGCAGCGAAAATGGCAGGCTTAATGAATGAGGCGATTGAGAAGCAAAGTAAAGATTCAGAAGACAACTCAAACGAATAAAAGACTGAACCCCATTGGGCTCAGTCTTTTATTTTTTATCGTTCTACTTTAAACGCAATAGCTTGTGCAAGCTCTTGATAAATTTCACCAATTGGGTGATCTTCTCCATAGATAGATGGCGCAAAATCGTTTTCATCAACGACAGGTTGTCCTAATGGAATTTGCGCTAATAAGTCTGTCTTCAACTCTTCCGCTAAACGAGGACCGCCACCTTGGCCAAATACATATTCTTTTTCCCCTGTTGTTTGGCTCTCGAAATATGCCATATTCTCAACAACACCAAGCATTTCATGGTTTGTTTTAATCGCCATCGCTCCTGCACGTGCAGCGACAAATGCAGCTGTTGCGTGCGGGGTTGTGACTAGTAGCTCTTTTGAATCGGGTAGCATGGAATGTAAATCAAGGGCTACGTCGCCTGTACCCGGTGGTAAATCTAAAACAAGATAATCGAGCTCGCCCCATTCGCATTCGGAGAAAAATTGGTTAATCATCTTTCCGAGCATTGGCCCTCTCCATATGACAGGTGCATTGTCTTCAACAAAGAAGCCCATTGAAATCACTTTTACCCCAAATCGCTCAACAGGATAAATGCGTTTATCAATGACTTTCGGACGTTCTTCAATGCCCATCATATCCGGTACACTAAATCCATAAATATCCGCGTCAATGATACCGACTTTCTTTCCAATGCGCGCTAATGCGACTGCTGTGTTTACTGTCACAGTCGATTTCCCGACTCCACCTTTTCCACTTGCTACTGTAATAAAGGTTGTTTTACTATCTGGCGCAAGTAATGCAGGGCCTTTAAAAGGCTCTTCTTTTGCTCCACCTAGTGATTGGATTTCTTCATCCGTTAATGTATCAAAACGCAGGCCTACCGAAGCAGCACCTTCGCTTTTTAAAACATTTACAATTTCTTGTTGTACTTGCATTTGTTCAGACGTTCCTGTACGTGCCAAAGCTATTTTTAAGCTTAGATTTCCGTTTTTATTTTTTATTTCACGCACGCCACCTGTGTCGACTATGCTTTTATCCAAATCCCGGTCTTTTACCCGTTTTAGCGCTTCCAATATTTCTTGATCCGTCATTTATTTTGCACCATCCTTTGAAACACTCACGTAATTCCTTTTAGTATAGCATAGATAAAATAAAGAAAGAACTAGAGCGCATTGCACTCTAGTTCCACTTGTTTTACTTATTTATTTGTATCTTATTCTCGTCGCCAGCTTTTACTGATCCTGTTCTTACTTGAACCGTTTCACCTTCTGCTAAGTTAGTGAAAACAATTGGTGTAACAGTAGATCTTGCGTTTTTTGAGATATAGGCTACATCAAATTCAACTAGCTTATCTCCAATATGAACGGATTGTCCTTCTTCAACGTAAACCGTAAAGCCTTCTCCACCTAACTTCACAGTATCAATTCCAATGTGGATCAACACTTCTCGACCGGTTACAGAGGTAATCCCAATCGCATGTTTTGTAGGAAAGACCGTTGTAATTTTTCCTTCTACTGGGGAGACCACCGTTCCGTCCGTTGGTTCAATCGCGAAGCCATCGCCCATCATTTTCTCAGCAAACACTTGGTCTGGCACTTCACTAATCGGAAGTAGTTTTCCTGTCATTGGTGAAGCCATGGTTGATTCTTGCTCTTGTTGTAACGCTTCTGGCTGAGCCTTTTCTACTTGCTTGTTCACTTCATCATCAGGCTTTCTTTCAACCGTTCGAGGCGTTTTACCAGCCATAATGTCTTGCATTTGTCCTTTAATCGTCTCAGAGCGTGGTCCAAAGATGGCTTGAATGTTATCTCCTACTTCAAGTACACCTGCGGCACCAAGGTTTTTTAGTTCTTTCTTATCGACTGCTTTAATGTCGTTAACAGACACACGTAATCGTGTAATACAGGCATCTAAATGAGCAATATTCTCTTTTCCACCCATTGCTGTTAAAATGTGACCAGCTAAAGCACCTTTATCTTTTGCTTTTTCATTTGTTGCTTCTTCCACTTCACGTCCTGGTGTTTTTAAATTGAACTTTACAATAGCAAAGCGGAATACAGTGTAGTAAATAACGGCAAAAATGAGACCAACAATAATGGTTATCCACCAACCGTCTTGATTTGGCAATATCCCAAATAAGAAGAAGTCAATAGCCCCTCCAGAGAACGTAAAACCAACATTTACGCTAAAGTACGTCATAATAACAAACGAAATACCATCCAATAATGCATGAATGACAAATAATACAGGCGCTACAAAAAGGAACATAAATTCAAGTGGTTCTGTAATTCCTGTTAAAAAAGAGGTCAGTGCTGCAGATACCATTAATCCGGCAACAACTTTCTTTTTCTCCGGTTTCGCTGCATGGTACATGGCTAATGCCGCTGCAGGTAAACCGAACATCATAATTGGGAATTCCCCAACCATAAATTGACCCGCTGTAATGTCTACGCCATCACGAAGCTGCGCAAAGAAAATGAGCTGATCGCCTCGAACAATCTCTCCTGCCGCATTGGTATATTGGCCAAATTCAAACCAAAACGGTGCATGGAAAATATGGTGCAAACCAAACGGAATAAGTAGACGTTTAATAAAGCCAAAGAAAAAGACAGCAAAGTATTGCCCTGTTTCTAGTAAGAAAACCGATACTTCATTTAAACCCGTCTGGATTGGCGGCCAAACAATTAATAACAGCAAGGCTACAATAAATGTCATAGCAGCTGTTACAATCGGCACAAAACGCTTACCGGCGAAGAATCCAAGAAATGCCGGCATCTCAATATCATGAAAACGGTTGTAACAAATGGCAGCAATAATCCCGACTAAGATCCCTCCAAACACACCTGTCTGTAGGGTAGGGATTCCTAATACGTGTGCAAGACCAGGATCATCTGCCACCATCTCAGATGTAACGCCTAGCCACTCTCCCATTACTGTATTCATGACAAGGTAACCGACTAGCGCTGCAAGTGCTGCTGCACCATCACCAGCTAAGCCAATCGCGACCCCAACCGCAAAGATTAATGCAAGGTTATCGAAAATAATTCCACCGGCTGCTTCCATTACTCCTGCAGTATGTTGAATCCAACCTGCATCTAAAAATGGTAAGTACGATAATGTCTCTTCCATCTGCAAGGCAACGCCTATTCCAAGTAAAAGACCGGCTACTGGTAGCATGGCCACTGGCAACATTAAAGCTTTCCCGATTTTTTGCAGGTTCCCAAAAAGTTTTTTGAACATGACTCTCCCAACTTTCATTGTAGTGAAGCAAAAGAAAACGGTTTTATGTGAGCAAACAAAAAAGGCATGAGGAAAAATAGACTATCCCTAGTATGGACAGTACACATTTACCTCATGCCTGATCGAATCAGTCACACGACTATTTATATTTATGTTGAACTCGTTGTAAGTGCATTGTTAAATAAACCGCTTCTGCATCAAAAACAGGCTTCCCTAAGGAATGCTGCATGATTTTGATGAGCTTCCAAGAGAGATTATAGCATAGCGGATACTCTTGTTTCAAGAGGGTATCAATTGCTTTTGCCTCTTCCACTTCTTCGTTATTTTCTACCCGTTCAATCGTAAACCGAAGATGGCGAACAAGCCGCATATAATCAATGCTTTCTTTATCTAACACAATATCGAGTTGTTCTTCTATAATGCCCAGCAGTTTTGAAACAAGCTGCGAATGAGCGTTTACCGTTCCAAGATCTTTATTTTTAACAGCGCTATGGATATGCAGGGCAATAAATCCAGCTTCTTCCGGTTGCATCTTCATATGTAACCGTTCCTCGATTAAATGAAGTACTTCCACTGCAATTGCATACTCATTTGGATAAAGCAATCTTGTTTCTGTTAAAAAAGGGTTGCTAATGTGCAGCCCAGCCGCCGTTCTGGATTGTGCAAATGAAAGGTGATCCATTAGACCAACATGAATATGCTCGTTTAAAGGAGCCCCTAAACGTTTTGAAATTAGTTCAATCGCTTCTATTGTTACATCGAGTAAAGGCTTTTCCACATTCGGCAAAAGAGTCAAATAGCTTCTTTGTTCTTTTTCATTTTTAAGAACAAATACTTTTTCCGCTTCCGTACTTGGAACGGCGCTATCCTTTTTTCTATTAAAGCCGATGCCTTTTCCAATTAGTATGACTTCTTCATCATCTATAATTGCTATAAGAACATTATTATTTAACACCTTTTTTACACGATAAGCTTCCATTACATATCATCACTCCACCTCTTATCCTACTTGAGGGAAGCGCCTACCGTCAAACAAAGAATCCATTTATTCATAGGGATTTGCATCTGGTGCTTTTTCACCTGATGCAAAGCGAAGAATTCCCTCATAAATCGAAGCGGCCATTTTCTCCTGATAGTCATCTGTCTCAAGTAATAACGCTTCTTCAGGATTTGATAAAAAGCCTGCTTCAATAAGCGCACCAGGAATCGTCGCTTGTTTTAATAAATAAACATGATGAATTGGTTTTGCATAGCGATTCGTATTCTCAAGGTTCCGTTTCATTTCTTCTTGTATAAAAACAGCTAAATCCTCATTTTGTTTATTTTTCAAGTGATAAAAGGTTTGCGCACCACGCCATTTAGGAGATGGAATGGCATTCATATGAACGGAAATAAAAAAGTCTGCATCACTTTCGTTCACAATCTCCACTCGCTTTTTTAAATCTTCGGTTTTCCGGTGTTTAATCTTTTTTGTTCCTTCACTTGCTAAATCTACATCCTCTTCACGTGTCATTAATACGAGTGCACCAGCTTCTTGTAAATAATCACGAAGCTTTATTGACACTTCAAGGGTAACTTCTTTCTCCAAGACACCTTCTTTAGAACTGGCGCCACCATCCATCCCTCCATGACCAGGGTCTAGCACAATTACTTTTCCAGATAGCGGCAAGTGCCACGTAGTTGAATCCTCTGTACCTGCGTCAAAACGCGCCCATAAAAGAATAATGGCCATCATCAATCCCGTTGTAATTAAAATGATCTGATATCGTTTCATCCCGTCTCCCCCTGTCTCACTTTATATATACGTGGACAAGAAGAAGATATGAATGATTACACTAAACGCATTTTATGTGCCTTATAAGATTCGTTAAACCCTTTTTCCCACCAAGAGCCAATAAGCATGTCTGTTGCTAGGACAGTGGATTCGTCAATTCCTTTATTGCCCCATCCTGACAAGGTAGCAGCCAAGTCGTGAGACAGATGTGCTAACACATCAAAACATCTCCCTTTCGACTGGTGCAGAGGCTCTCCTTTAAATCCGTATTTACCGTACTCAGTTCCAAGTAAAAACGCATCTATGACCACATCCATGCATTGATCAATTAAGAAGGGATACGCCTGCAAATGAAAGGGCATGATTGGCTTGATCCATTCTTGTATATTTTTCTCCATTTTACGGATATCAATTTTACGTAACATCTTTCTTTCAAAATCCCATTTCTTCTCCCGCCGTTTATCGGCTATTGAAACAACCTCACTCATGTTCCATTTCCCCTTTTTTCAACTAGTATGAGCTCGGGGAGCTGACCCATACATAAGTTAGCACAGCAATTCCTTCATGTATTGTTAATGATTTCTGTCCTTTCTTGCAATAAATAAAAACAATTTGTACACACTAGAAAAGACTGTTATCGTTTTCCTATAATGACCCTTACAGGATGATCTGCTCGAACAATTCTTAATTCAGTGGGTGAGATCACATCCATAATGATTCTGCCATTTGCCGTTGCGACATTGATCACATCATCTCCTCTACGGAACCCATTATGGTAAAACCCTCTTGCTATAGAATGGGTTGTTTCTTTACGACTGACGATCCCTGATCCAACAATAATGGACGTATAGTTATTAATATCGTCGTTTAAACGAATCGTTTGACCGACTCCACTAACATTTAGTAGCTCTGTTAAATAGGTTTCACCATCGACACGATTCCCATTACCGATGGCAATGTTTACCCTGCCGCTTGATCCCTTATCCACTCTGTTTTCAAACGTATTAATATGGTGACTTGTGTTCGTGACCTGTATGCCGTTTGCATAATTCGTGGAATGACCTTTATTCGAAACATCTAAACCAGATAGTTGACCACTTGACACACCACTCAACCTTACGCCGTTAAAACGACCATTGCCTGACGAAGAAGCACGTTTGACATCACAGTTTATAAAGCGAATCATCTCACTATCCGTAGCACTTAAGCCGTCTTCTCTACTATCAATTGCTTTTACATTTGTCACATCAATTTCTTTTCCCCTTACAATGCGTACAGCTGATCGCCCACAATTAACTATACGCGATCCATGTACGATGGATGTAGCAGCAGGATAGCTCGTTCCACTAATACCTTTATCAACAAGACAAATACCGTGTTCTTTTATATCTTTTATATAATTGGCGCCAATGTAGTTCCCTTTACCCCCAATAACATAGATACCATGTTGACCAGTGGCATCAATATAATTCCCTTCAACGTACGCTCCTTCATAACTGTCTAGCCGAATACCGTGATCGTTCATATTATAAAATGCACAGTTCGTTATACGAATCGCGTTATACATAATTTGTTTTCCGTTTACCACTCTAGATGCGTGACTACCTACACCAATGGCAACGTTACGGAAGGTACACCGATCGACGACACAGTCATAACTCGGTTTATTATCTGTCGCCCCGAAATGTGGAAAGGCGGAATTTGTTGACATGTCAATCTGTAGTGCTTCATACACATTGCCACCTGTAATGGTCATATCTTTAAAGACACAATTGATGTAGCTCGATCGCCTAACGGCTGTCATATCGACAAAGTGATTATTGTACCCACCCGTAAACGTTACATTTTCCATGTGAATGTTTTCCGCATGAGCCCACCCACAAGCAATGGGTCCATATCCCGTCGCACCAGAAGGAATTTCTCCTAAGTCAATGGTTCCTCCTTGAAAATAGATGTTCCCATCCCCACTATATCCAGAAATCTCCGTATTCCCATACTCCCCGTTTAAAAAAACACAGCGATTGGCACGACCTTTCCAACGAATGACAGCACCATTTTCCATGACGACTGACGTATTTTCATACACCCTAATGGTCTCATCAATATGATATATTCCTCTCGGTACATAGATCTCTCTTTCTTCTGCAAATATTTTCTGAAATGCCTTTGTATCATTCGTTTGATTTCCTACCGCTCCATAATCTTTCACTGTTACTGACTGTTTCATTTCGGCTCCCTCTTCTCTTTTATTTAATGTGATCACTTTTCAAAGAGAACATCAGGCAGGGAAATCAAACATACAAAAAGAAACGCCCAAACAGAGGTTTGAGCGTTTCGTTTGGCGCTATTAGCGAGTGAGAACCGAGATACCATGTATAGTTTATGCTTTTTTACAGCTATGCAAAGGAACTACTTTCATTATCATCATAGGTTGTTTACCGATCCTCTCTCAAGCCTACGATAGATTAAAGCAAGAATTAATGCTGGAATAGAAGCAAAAGCATACCTAGAAAAGCCAAAAGGTTGATACAGATTTAATCAAATGACGCTTAACTCCAATTCTTACGAAGACACACCGCCGTATGGGTTACGACATGCATCCATTACCTCAAGACCAGTTAGATTAACGCCACTATGATTCATTTCATACACTACGTATAAAACATTTCTGTCCTGTCCTCTGTCTTGTAGATCATTTGGGCAAACACGCATTTTACGCTGTCTAATGAAATAAATGTTTACCCACAAAGTTGTAAGGGTATGTGAATTGGTTATACCTCTATCATTATTCGTTTCCCTATGAGACAATTGCTTTACAGCTTACATATTGGCTGTCAAAGGAGAGTGCCCCATGTACAGAGTAGTACGGTACGTTGACGGGATTGCTGAAACCTCAAAGGATTTACACTATAAGGACAAGACGTTTGCTAATTTAGCTTCCGCGGAAATAGAAGCTAAAAAGTTAAATTTAGATTTAATTCTTTTGGATAATGATGTTTGGAGAATAGAAGATCTATAAGTAGGCTTCTGCCTGCTTATTTTTTTATGCCCTCTATCTAAGCTGTAAGACTAAGAATGTAAAAAAGACCTGCTTTTAAGCAGACCTTTAAAAAACTGATATTACATTCACTATTCCTTCAACAAGAAACAACAACACACAAAATCCGATTATCACAATCTGCCATCGTCTATTCTTTCGCTCTTCATATAACATGTCAATCGCTACAAAAGCTAACATTATTCCAATTGAAAAATTAAACAGGATGTCTAGCCAAATGGATTCTGTTAAGAAACGCATAACCACTGCTGCTAGAGCCAGTAATGCAAATAACGGCCAGATCCTTCGCGCTACAATCTTCATTTCTCCCCCACCTCTTGCGAAAATCTTATCATATAAAAAGCGCATACTACTATTAAAATCATACACGCTTTGAATTCTATTAATATACTAGTAAACGAAATCCAAAGTTCCCATAAATCCCCTCAGTACGATTCACATTGAAAATAACGATTAACATCAGGCAAATAATACAGCAATTCTTCTATCTTGGTATATTCATTTTCACTAACTAATCGAACGGAAACCAATTCTGGTTTAATTACTTGAAATTCATTACCAGTAATTTAAACGTCGTCTGCCGCGCTAGTGATTCTGAAATTCGCTCTTCCGACGACTATCAATACCATTAACAAAATGTACCTCTTCATGCGAATGACCATCATGCTCTAAAATATTATTGCATAATTCTCATCTTCTTTTACAAAAAGAAATGACACCTGAACTATACTGTAAATCAATAACTTTTCTTTTTATTGTCTCCATCTTTCCATTCAAAAAACACAACTAACAAATAGGATAATGTCGCCAAAGGAATAGTAACCATTAATCCCATGGTGCCGAATACATAAGTCCAAAATAATGCATTTCCACCTTGTTTAGTAAGAACATAGACATCATAAATGTCAGCCGCTAAAAACACTACATACATAGGAACTATAGTAAATATTACAGTCCAAAACAAAACTTTTAATAGCTTTCTTAAAAATTTTTTCAAGTCACCTTACCTCACTTGTTAGAAAGATGCATTGAATCTCTGATTCCCGTGGATTGGTGCTATATTAAGCCCTTTATTGTCTCTGATTTAAACAAAAAAGTTCGTACCTGACTCAAGAACATAGACAACTATTTTATGTGCTGAGGCCAAATCATATGTATCTAGAAATACTACCTTGCTTTGCTCTATACACGCTTCCCCCTCGTTATTGCCATAACTTTTTCGTCTATACTCTACATGTTAGCAAAGGAAGTTTTTGAAGATAAAAAACAACCTCCAAGCAATGGACGCTTGAAGGCTGTAAAAACCGTTGTATTAACGTTTTGAGAACTGGACATCCTAATTCTAAGGGTAACCAGTCCTTAAAGATCCTTTTATATCAACAATCGCTGAAATTATAATTGGATAGAATTGTATAAAAGGGCATTTAAAATGATAGCACTTGAACCAATTTGGACCAAAATAATGGGTGTTAGTTGAATACAATATTAATCATTCTATTTATTTTTAGTCCATATCTGTTATATTACCTTCAATAATGTATTTTGCTCAGAATTAGTACCAATATGGGAATTTTCTTACCATGGGAATACCCAAAAATATTAGCGATATTTACGATTCAACCTTAAAGAAATCAACACATTCGATAATTTATTGAACATAAATAACATATAAAGTGGTGAAGTAGTCGTCACTGGAATGGTGAACAGTTACATACAAACGGAAAAAAATTTATTCTAATGACTAACACAGCACCTTCCAACAAATATTGAAAAAGACTGTGCTAGTAGTTTGGTTGGGGTTAAAAAGGACATTCAAAAAGTATATATACATAGAAATAATTAATTTGATAAGTATATTTTCTCATTTATTTTATACACTAATTAAAAAGGAGAATTATATGTCTATTGAGACTGCAATAAAGTTATTGAATGATATATATCTGTCTAATTCTGCATATTTGGATAGTGTGGACCATGAACGGAATGGGTTAAAATATGAGAAATTGTATAAAAAATATTGGAATTGTAATTTAAGACTAAAGAATTTATATGATCTATTAACTGCAATAGATCATACAAAAGAAAGAAACTAATTAAGTTTCAATCTTCGTTTCATTAGCTTTGTTTTGATTTTCCTAATACGTTCAACTTCTTTTTCGTCTAATTTAAATGTTTCTATTAGAATCTTTTTATCGGTGTACTCCAATATTTCTTCAATAGGTGTCTGATTCTTAAAAAGTTCATCTAGCTTATCGAATTGATAACTTGAAATTTGTATGTAAGGGATAGGTAATCTTTTAAATTCATTTGGAGTTAGCTCTAGAACACCACCTCCATAAAAACGACCACAAATTTCACTCATTAAAAGAGTAAACGAGTTGTAAAAGCTATATACAAAACTTTTAACATCATATCCATCCTTCATCAATATTCTATATCCAGTGTCTGTATTAAGTATTTTAGCGTCATTCACTACTAATTTAGGGAATTTTCCAGATCTCTTAAAGAAAATAGCCTCAGCGGCACTAAGCATTGGAACTTCATACCATCTATTTCTTTTCCTACATTTATAGCGTTCGTGAATGTTTTGTGTAATTCCTTGATCAAGATATTTTGTGACAAATTCAGGATAGTTCTGGATATCTTCATTAAGTACTAATAGTTGGTTTGGAATATCTTCGTCATTTAGCATTTTAAGATTATCTTCATTAACTACTAATCCTGAAGATAGGTTAGAACTTTTTTTAATTATAGGATGCACATAATTATCTAATTGCATATTTCTAACACTACTACTGTTTAAAATAAAAAAGTCATTTGCTGCTGTTACTATCCCTGCTGTTGCATTACAGAGTTCATTAACTTTATAAAAATTTTCATTTATACTTTTTATAAAATCATACTCTTGATGATCTAAGAGATAGTTAGACCATTTATCATTATTAACGTGAGAGATTTTCCCCATATTCTTAACAGATATAACTCTATCATTAAGTGTAGAGACTTCTAGATACTTAATACCTTGTGCTTTGCCTTTCTTAGCAAGGTGAAGGATAATTACATCTTGCTCAATATCATGAAATATTAGTTCATTGAATAAATAAATTCTGATTTCTTCAAAATTTTGTATTAAGAAATTTCTAATCTCATTTGTATAGTTAACTTGTAAGAATTCCGCGGGTAATATAAAGCATATAGTTCCATCTACATTTAATAGATTGTACGATTTTAATAAAAAGGCCATCCAAATATTTTTAAAGTTATTTGGATCAAGAAGATTGTCAGAAAATATCTTCTGACTACTTTCTATTTGCTCCTTAGATAGGTGTTTTCTACCTATATAAGGAGGGTTTCCAATAATTAGATCAAAACTTCTTTCGGCTTGAAACTTGAGAAAGTCTATTGGATGATAGTAAGCAAAGTGATGTGAATCACCACCCTTAAATTGATTTCTCACTTTGTTTAATTCATCAGGTTCTCTTTCTACGATATCAAATATATAATTTGAGTTACCAGCATTTTTTAAAAGACTATTTATGAAGATGCCATCTCCACTACTTGGTTCTAGAACTTTTAGTTCTTTATCCTTTTCTGCATTTATATCAATAACTTCTTTGATAATAAATTCTGCTAAATAATTAGGAGTATAATAAGAGCCATTAATTTTATTACTATTCATTAAATTGCTTCCTCTGGCTCCCGAATATCACCAATAATATATTCCAAGAATTCATCAAACTCGATACTTAGTTCTGCATAATGCATCAACAATTCGTTATATCTCTCAGCCCCTTTACATTTCTCAAGAGCTTCTCGAATTTTTATTTTGTTCTTCCATATTCTTGTCAGGTTCCACATAATTCGGTGTCGCTCAAGATAAAGCTTGAGTTTCTTATGCATATAGAAAGCTTGAACAGTTTCAGTATTTGAATGTATATTGCCGTATGCATCTCTAAAAAAATAGTCATTATAGTCATCTGATACCGGGTTAAGATAACCTTTATCGGCTACAAAACTTATATTTTCACTATCCGAAAGCCAGTCATCACCTTTGGCTAAGTTACAAAATGGGCAAGCATATACTAAGTTTTCATATTCATTTTCCATATGTGGAAATCTTGACTTAGGTGCAAAGTGATCAATATGATAAACTCTTGGGCCACCACTCCATCCATCAAATGCGTCACAATAGCCACATCTATTATTGAAATCCTTTATCAAATAGCTTTTAAAACTTCTGTAATTCTTATAAGTCTTATCACAATTTAGTAGAGGAGATTTACTCCTAAAGGGATGTTTTACATTCATAGTTTCTCGATTTCTCCTAATAGCCGTTCTGTTTTCTCTAGTAAAGAGTCTAGTTTTTTATTATATGAGGAAGATTTTATACTTTTGGCGAGCGAGTCTTTCTTGCTTAGGTGCTTCTCAATAAAAGTATCTAATTCAACTAATCGCTCTTCTTCCTTTAAGGTTAGATTATCTTTTTTTCTTAATCTTAATACTTCTTCCTCTGATTTATCAATAGCTTTACGATAATTTTCAACTTGGCGCTGAATTCTTCTATTAAGTAAAGAAGGATCATTAAAATAAGCTTCTTTTTCATAAATTTTATTTACATCTATAAGTTCATTTTCTGCTGTATCCGAAAATGCCGTTAAAATAAACGAAGGATAATTCTCAACATACTCATCTAACTTTATAACTAGATCTACCCCAGTATAAGTAATCTCCGGCCTAGTTATTTTTAATTGATAGTCTACTAAGATACCATTTAGTTTTTGAGATATAATTTCTTCAGCCATTTCTTCAACATCATTTTTTAATGATACTTCCACAAAGTTAAAAGATTGATCTCTGCCCTGCCTTTTAATTCTGCGTATATTTGGCTTTTCGTCATCTAAAATTCCAATATTAAATTTACTCATTAATATAGATTACTCCTTCATTTTTCTTAAGTGGTAAAGTAATTCTCAGACCAAATCCTGTATCTTTTTTGAGTATATCTACATCTCCTTGGTATTCTTCAACTGTAGATTTTATAATCCACATTCCTAACCCAGTGCCAATTTCTCTACCAAGACCATCTCTTTTAGTAGTGAAAAAAGATTCGAAAATATCATTTGCATTCTTTATATCTTTTGATAAACCAGGACCTGAGTCTTCATAAATTATGATTGCTTTTTTATTTTCCTCATAGAAACTTATATTTATTTTTCTTTCTCCAGTAGCATCAGATCTTTGAAAAGCATCGAAAGAATTGGCAATAAGATTATTAAATATACTATCTATATCAATGGGAAATAATCTCATTTTAAATCTTTCTTTAGAACTTTCAGGTACTGTTAGTTGGGCATGTGAATAAGATAATGATTTTTTCCATACTCTGTGAAAATTCTTGAATATATCATATAGGTCAACTTTATGCCTTCGTCTTTTATCTTTTCTAATAGCATCTAAGGAAAAATCGAGCCAATTTTTCAGACGTCTATCTTGTTCTCTGAACTCTTCTATTAAGAAATACGGATTATCATCATCATGCTTATTTAGGGTGTTAGGTGGTATAAGTTCTTCTAGAACTTCAATTAACTCTCCAGTTCTTGGTTCAATATTTGCACTAATATTTTTTAACTCATGACCAAATGAGGTAATAGCTAAACCAGTACTTGCAAGAGCCCGTAACATTTTTATTTCAGATGTAAGTTCTTCCTTTTCTTTATCGAAATCCAAAACTCTTTGGGCAAGGAATCTTGTTTGGAAATCAGGAGAATCCTTAAACTTTTCATAGTCTATATTTGTGTAGTCTTTTTTGTCTTTATTTAATATATCCTGTGCAAGTTTCTTTGCTTTCTTGTTATTTTGTTCTCTCTCATTATGCCTTTCATATAATCGTCGCAGTTCTCTCATTATTGTTTGACGATCTCTTTCAAAGACATTTATTATACCAATAATAACTGTCTTGAAAAAACCAAAAGCCTCGTTCTCTTGAAGTCCTTCTCGACTAGATTTATCTTCGAAATTTATGTTTGTTAACCTAGAAATATTAATAGATCCTGAAATTTGATACGGTCTGACTCTCCAACGCCCAGATTTATGAGAGGGAGCAGCAGGACTTTTTTCCGCTCTTTCGCCAAGATTTAACCAATCAAAAGAGGTACTACCGATTTCTCCATAGGGTCTAATACGAAACATATCTCTAAATAGCTTTATACCATTAAATTTATCCAACCATTCATTTCTTAAAGCAGAATTGAAATCTTTATAAAAGTACATTTTTTTATCATTTCTTTGATATGCTTTTTTCATGAAATAAAGCGCAAATTCAAAGTTTCCAACATCTGTAAATTTTAGTCCTTTATAGCCTGGAATAAGTTGAAGTAGACTATACGTATCTTCAACATAACCCTTTTCAAAATCTATTTGAGTAAAGTTTTTTCCTATATTTGACGTGAAAAATTCCTCAGGGAAAAGTTCTGCATTAAACTCATTTCTATAAATTCTTATTTTTACTTCCTGTTGCTCATTTAATGAAGCGGTTACTTTGTAATCAAAATCGTCATTTATATTATTTTCTACTTTTCCATAAAGTTCAGGATTATTAGTATCATATAGAAAGATATTAAAGACTTTTTGTTCACTCGGAGGGATTAAGGTCTCAAGATTTTTGTATAAATTATTTATCATTCGTTTATCCCATTTATCCCTTAAGGAACTTATTTTTATTATAGTACCATTGAATAAGTTGCCTTTAAGTTCTTCAACTAAAGAAGTATGTTTATTTCCTAATAGTTTAACTAACTCTTTATAAAGATTTGGGTTAATTAGTTCACTCAGTTCAGCGTTTACGTCATTTAAGACCTCTTCATTTTCAAAGTCTTCCCAATTAACCTTCCAATTATATCCAATATCTTTCTCTGATGGAAGTGTTAACAACTGTGAGATACTTCCTAATCTATCAAGTGCAAATCGACCTATGCCTTTAGCACCTGTAACAACTCTACCACCTTTACTATATATATTATTTTCTTTATTGTTTGTACCTATAGTCATCCAATAAGATTCAATAATATCATCTGTCATACCAGAACCATTGTCTATAATATACATAGAATTAAACCTTTGAAGTAACTCACTGAGCTTATTGAACTTATCAACAGGGTAAGAATCTTTTATTCTAAGCTCAAGTAAATTTGCTGTAGTATATAAAGAATTGACTAAATCTAAAACTTCTTCGTCATCTTTAAATAAATCTAAGTCATCCATAGTCATTTTATCTGGTACACCACTATACTTTGTATCTAAAATTACAAATGCCATATTACTATCAGCATCATAGCAATTTTTAACTAATTCAATGATGGCTCCATCTGCATTAGTTACATTCTCTCTACCAATTAGTCGAGCAGTTCTGGCAGATACTCTAAATGGAATTTTTTTCACTGTAAGTGGCTCCTTTAACTATTTAACAATACTTATTTCTTCCAATTTTATCATATCAAATTTAATTTTGTTATCATTAAATGTCTTAGATTTTGTTATTTTAAGACTACTTTAATTAAATAGGGAATAAATTATACAGTTACTCATTATAAAAGATTAGATGTACGACAAGCCCAAACAAACTGGGAAGAACTTGATCCAAATGTTGAGATTAAAGTACTTTTACATTCTGCTAAACGCCCAACAGACGGAGCATTAGAGACTATAATCCTCGCTGAAGCATGATCAAGTGGCGTAAGTGGCAAAGCTATCAAGTGATTCGTATATGTGTTGGAAAAGCCCATAAATTAGGGTGCTTTAATTGCTTTCTTACGCACCCTTATCCTACTTGTCTAACTCATAACATCCGATGAACGAAGACCCTTTGCATACTCGATAATTCGTCTCTGGTCTACAGACAAGTTAGAGAATTATAATTAGGGGAGCTGAAAAGGAAAAACAATCTTAGTACACGAACCACGTAAATCTTGATATTTAATTACTCATTTTGGTTTTTTTACTATTTCTCAAAAAGTATTCTGTTGTTTCCCTTTGACCTTTGTGATGTACAGCTATAATATTTCCAACACGATCATACTCGGGAATTCCATAAAAATTATCTTCAAGTTTAAAAGCTTCTTCTTCAACTTTTATCATATCAATAAAATCCTTTATAATTTCATTTTTGTTTATATAGTTCTTACTACTTATTTTATTTCCATTAAAGAATAAAGAGAAATGATGCTCTATGATTTCATCTATCAATTGTTCCATTCTGCTCTTAATCGCTTGAACAAACCCTTCGTTGTTTCTTTCGTCCATTTTTTCTTTATACTTCTTTGATACTCTTCTATTAGGTAATCCATACAATCCATTTTCACCATATAAATCTGTAGTCTCTTTTAAATATGCCCTTTCTAGTTTTTCTTGTACTTTTGGAGTTTTAATCAGCTTTTCAATATCACTTCTAAACCATACGTTAGTGCGTTGATCAACTTTCTGACTTTTAAATGGTCTTGTATGTGTTTTGTTGTATTCATCAACCCAGTTATAAAATACATACCGTGTAATAACATCATCCCTATTTTTTGTTATTTTACCTGTATTATCCAAACCCTCGTAACCTACTGCTTCATTAAACATGTCAAGAATTTCGTGAATCTCGACTTTATCTTGATTGCTCATAAGTTTGCTCACCTCGTCATCGTTTCTCTCATTATAACATAAACTAAAATTTTAACAGAGAATCTCTGTATTTGAATAACAGCAAAAAACACCCCAAAAACCTATTAAAATAGACAATATAAGTTATAAACATGCTATTCTTTAATCAAGGGACAAACCAGTTCACTGTTTAATCCCAGTTGATTTTATCAGAGAAAGGATGAATTTTTCATATGAAGAAATTACGCCAATTTAACGTTTTTGACGCAGTAGGCTTCTTCAAGGACAAGGATGTACGAGTGATGTCACACGAGGACTGGAAAGAATTCGATGCGGACGGAAAGAATCCTAAAGTTGTAGGCACTAAGTATAAAACGGTAATTGCAACTGATCGAACAGAATACACAGGGGAAGAAGTAGTACCTGATCTTAATGCAGGAGAACAGGTTGTAGTTAAGGTTCCTCAACTACCAAAAGAATACAAAAAGTTTAGCAAAATAACGTTTGTTAATCCGACTGCTTCCGTCTTTGGTACATTCATGAGTGAACTTTCTGTCAAAGCAGATGATGTGGAAATTATTCAACCAAAATAAAGAACGAGGGACAATTAATTCCTTTTCTATCATTACCACTTTAATGCGCGTGACCGCCCCTGATAAGGGGGGGAATCACAATATTAGGACGTGGAATATGTGAAGAAAACGTATCGGATGCAACGTGGTTTTATTTCCTTTTTATTCAGTGGATTTTTTCTCATTTTATGGTTTTTTTTTATAAACTATATCCATTGATTGTTGAACAAATAACGATAATACAGCTCCCACATATTGAGTCAAATATCTTCTTAGTTCCAGTTGGTCTAATCGCAGTTGGTTTGTTCGTTTGTTGGTTATTTCGAAACAAATTGTGGTTTGGTCTATTTTTTTCCGTGCATTATTATTTGATGGTAAAACGAATTAGATGACATGTTAAAGATGCTAGGTTCGAGGATGAACGTGAGTTTCATAATCGTTTAGTTAGATTACCGATAATAAAAGTTGAATTTGATGATAATCGAGCAAGAGAATCAGGAAAGGTATTTATTCAAAACTCAATTAAATTCGTCAAAAAATTAGAAGACATGAGGATTGATTCAGCGTTAGAAGGATATGTAAGTGAACGTCAATATTTGTCTAAAGACCGTAATTGGTACATCTATGAGTTCTATGATGTAGATTCACAAAAACAACTTGAGATTAAATCAGCAAGTGACATGATTAAGTGGTCAAACAAGAAAACAGACGATTATGCCCTACGTTTAGATGAACGTGCAACTATACCGTTTCATCATATGGGATTAGTCGGGCAAACAGGTAGTGGTAAATCGTTTTTTATTCAAATGCTAGTTGAACAAGTATTATCGAAAAAGGTCAGTCATGAGCTATTCATAATTGATCCAAAGTGCACAGACGTTTACCAAATGGCTAAACGTACCGTTGCTGATGAGAGAACTGCCGACAAAACAAATGCGATTGAATTGATTAAACAATTTCATGAGCGTATGAAAAAACGACAAAATGAATTACAAGACTATTTCATATCAAATCGTAACAAAACGTATAGGGATGCTGGTTTACCAGCTTTAATTCTGCTTATAGATGAATTCGGAGCATTAAGAGAGTCATGGAAGACTTTAGCGAAAAAGGAACGTGATGAAGTCGAAAGCGTACTATCTGACGTTGCTTTCATGGGGCGTCAACTAGGGTGTATTTTGTGGGTCGCTACGCAACAAATGAACGCACAGACGATGCCAACAGCTATTAGAGAACAGCTCGTTTTGAAGATTGCTTTAGGTGATAGTGATGAGCAAACCTATAGAACTCTGTTTTCTTCTGGTGTGGATATACCGCCAGTTCAGTTTACTGCTGGTCAAGGGATTTACAGCTATCCAGGGCTAGCAAGTGCAGACAAGCCACGGTTGTTGATAGTGCCTTACTGCAGCTTTTTGAACTAAAGCACCTAGCTTTTCCATAAGGAGAGACGGCACAGAGAGCGGAAGGGGACCCGCCGTTCAGGCGGGGAAGGTTCCGCTCCGTGCTTTACGCCTTTAGGAGAGCTGTGGTTCTGGTAATAACCACAGCTCCAGTGCGGAGCCAAAACCACACCAAATCCTGTTCAAATGGACTTTACACCCTAAAAAACTTTCCCGAAAGTTTTCGTAACAAAAAGGAGTGAATAGAACATGATTAAACCAGATATTGACCAGTTCACACTCGTATTGCAAACAACAGGCGTATTTGACTTTGATGAATGGCGTGACTGGCTAGCAAAAAATTTAATAAGTACATTCTTGGTGAAATCTAAGATGCATAAACTATTCAACAATTTCGATGAAGCAGATGTTAAATTACCAGAAGGCTATACAGTAGGATATTCATTCAACAATGCATCTTTTTATTTTTGTATCGCATATCACGAAGTATTTTCAAAAATGGGTGTGATTGTCAAATTCAGTGCATACGCTTGGCATGAATACCGAAAAAGATATGAAGAAAAATTCAATGAACCTATTCATTTACACAACTTTTTTAAAATAATTGATTCAGATGATTATACATTCAGACTATCACGAATCGATATGTGTGTTGACTTTTTCAATGAGAATATAGACATCGCTAAATTGAAACACTCTATTGAAGAAGGGAGAACAGAATTGCGCTATGGCAAATACTAATAAAAGCTATTTACAAAAAGTCATTTAAGAAAATAAGGAAAAACCATATAAGAAGAACACTTCAAAGGTATCTGATGTATCGAAAGATTTTCAAGCGCAAACTTTATATATTGGAGCAAGAAGTAGAAACACAAAAGTTCATTTAAGGATTTATGACAAAAAGGCGGAACAACTTTCATGAAGTTCATGCGCCATATTGCTAAAGAGGTAGATGATTGGACACGTGTTGAAGCAGAATTTACAGGTGAGTACGCCCACCAACTAACAAATGCAATCAAAGATTGTAGCACAGATGAACAGCTTAAAAATGTAATTGTTAGTTCTCTAATAGACCGTTATATGTTCTTTTATGCTAATTCTAATCGACCTCATAAGATAACTAGATTGATGCTTGATTTGCTAGAAAAAAAGGATTTTCATTTTGAGTCTCCTTCTCCACGAAATAATTTATTAGAGCAATCAATAGACCATTTAATAAAAGGGTCTGGTCTTCTTACGACATTGTGGAAGGTTCAACAAATATGGGGCGATAACACAGCACAAGATTTAAGAAGATTTAATGGATTATTTGTATAAACAGTATTATGAGGATTTCGAACCTAATAACGACCATATTTCTTGGTTAAATAAGTATAAGGCACTTTACCAATTAGAAGGTAAGCCTTGGGAGAGGAAGATGTAAAATGAGTAATACTAACTCAAGGGAACACATCGAGCACATCATCAGAATCATAGATTTTCTTCAAAATGGCAAAGGAGTAATCAATAAAAAGGATAACCATTCTGATTACCAAAACGGCATGTATACACCTGAAGATATATTAGGACATATCAAATACAACGCTGAACAAGCACTAAAGGAATTAAATAAGTAATTGAAATAATTCACGACATAAGTAGATGATGCTACATGAGCATTAGCATGGCTACAAAAGACTCTCCATATCTACTAACAAGAGAACAAGCATCACATTTTTTAGGTATAGACCCAAAGTCTTTTGATAAATATATCCGACCACATGATGAGCTAGAGCGTTTCATGATTGGTAATCACGAACGATACACCATGAAATCTTTAGTACACTTTATCGAAAAACACTCCGTTTAAAATGTCGACAGTTGATAAGATGCTAGTTTAGAAATACAATAAAGTTGTATTCAACTAGCATCTATCAACTATTTTTGAAGGGAATTGATAGTATGGCTAGTATTATAAAAAGAGGAAAATCATACAGAGCCCAAGTATCTATATATAAAAAAGGAGAGCATAAAAAGCTTTCTAAGTCTTTCTCAACAAAGAGAGAGGCAAAACTTTGGGCTTTAGAAATGGAGTTAGCTAAAGGAGATGGTAAAGATCTTGCTCACAGAACAACGCCGTTTGCAGAGTTCTTTGAGAATTGGATTTATCTTGTAAAGATTAATAATGTGAAAGAGACGACATTTCAAAATTATGTTCGTACTTTAGGTATTATTAAAAACTTATTTCAGGATATCCAATTAAAGGATTTGAATGATATCGTTGTCCAAAAGAAAATTGATGAATATGCGAAACACATTCTCGAAAAACAACACATGAGGTACTTCTTAAAATAAAAACATTCTTAAGGGATGCATATGCTCGTGGTTATATAACAAACGATTTTGCCTGTTTAGTAAAAACTCGGGGAGAAAACCCACCTAAGCGAAATAAAGCCTTATCTATTACAGATTTTAAAAAGCTACGTAATTACGTTTTAAAGCATCCAGTAGACGAATTTAACTTACTAGTATTACTTGCATTAGAAACAGGGATGCGACGTGGAGAACTGCTAGCAATACGCCCAGAAAGTTTATATGAATATGGCATAAAAGTTAGGCATTCAATCAGCCCTACTTCTGACGACACTTCAATAAAGACACACAATGCAAAACGAGATGTTTCTATAAACAAAGAGGTATATGAGCTTATTCGTAGGATTTCTGTTAAAGAGAATGGCTATATCTTTGTTTTTGGGGTTTTAAGCAGTCCGAACAATTAGCAGAATTATTAAGGCAAGAAGACAACATTTCACGGTTTAAGAGATACGCATGCATCATTTTTATTTGCTCAAGATATAGATATTGCTTATGTTTCCAAACGGTTAGGACACATAAATATTCAAACCACACAAAATTATTATTTGGAATTAATGCCAGAAAAAAAGCACCAGCAAGATGCCGGTGCTTTAAATCTGTTAAGTTCTTTATTAAGTTCAAGCTGATTTGCACCAACTTGAACCAAAAACCTTTGTAAACGTTGATACGATAAAAAATTGATTAACGTTTTGAGAACTGAGGCGCACGACGTGCTGCTTTAAGACCGTATTTCTTACGTTCTTTCATACGTGCATCACGCGTTAAGAAGCCAGCAGCTTTTAACGATGGACGGTTATCAGGATCTACTTGAAGTAGCGCACGTGCTACGCCATGACGGATCGCACCAGCTTGACCTGTAAAGCCGCCTCCTTGTACATTTACATGGACATTGTATTGACCAGTAACACCTGTTTCAACAAGTGGTTGTTTTACGATAAGCTTTAATGTGTCAAGACCGAAATATTCGTCAAGTGAACGACCGTTTACAACGATTGTTCCGTCACCAGGAACGAGACGAACACGTGCTACAGAATGCTTACGACGACCTGTGCCGTAGTATTGTACTTGAGCCATAATCCATTACCTCCTAAAGATTAACCGCGAAGCTCGTACGCTTCTGGTTTTTGTGCTTGATGATTGTGTTCAGAACCTGCATATACGTGAAGCTTCATACCTTGCTTACGACCTAAAGTATTCTTTGGAAGCATTCCTTTGATCGCTAGCTCAAGCATACGCTCAGGCTTGTTTGCACGCATTTCGTGTGCAGCTGTTTGCTTTAATCCACCTGGGTGGTTTGTATGACGGTAGTAGATCTTATCTTGAAGCTTATTACCCGTTAATTGGATTTTGCTTGCATTCAAGATGATTACATGATCACCAGTGTCTACATGTGGTGTAAATGTTGGTTTGTGTTTTCCGCGTAGGATTGAAGCAACTTCTGAAGAAAGACGACCAAGCGTTTGACCTTCAGCGTCGACAACGTACCACTTACGCTCAACTTCGTTTGGCTTTGCCATATATGTTGTACGCATCATTAAACCTCCTAATAATAAAACAAAGTGTTTTGTCTTGCTCTATTTGTGCTTGTGTTTTTTAAGCTGGCTGTTCAAGAAACACAAAGCGTAATATGTGATCTCATTCCGCAACCCGGGGCAGTGGGTCTTTAGAATTACCATCTAACATCATACAATAATTAAGCGATAAAGTCAATTTAATTTAAAAAAACTTATCCGGGTGTTTCCTCTTTTTAAAATGGATTGTTTTCATAATCAACATGCCATAAATACAAGCCTTGTGCCGGTGCTGTTTTTCCTGCAAGGGTTCGATCTTTGCTTGCCAAAATGGATTCGATTTCCCTTGCATCTCGCTTACCCGATCCGACTTCAATGAGGGTACCAACGATAATGCGCACCATGTTGTAAAGAAATCCATTACCAGCAATCGTAAATTCTAATTCTCCGCCATTTGGGTGTAGCGACACACTGGCTATCGTCCGAACTTTATCAACAACGGCTGTATTGGATGCACAAAATGCAGAAAAATCGTGCGTACCAAGAAGATATTGGGCCGCCGTCTGCATGGCAGGCACATCTAATGATTGTTTGATGTGCAAGGCATAATGACGGCGAAACACATTCGGCACTTCGCCATGATGGATATAATAGCGGTATTCTTTACCTGTTGTATGAAATCGCGCATGAAAATTCTCAGCCACTTCACTCACTTCTTCCACAACAACATCGTTTGGCAAATGCACATTTAATGCTTGTACCCAATTAGAAGGAGCCATTTGGAGGGGGGAATCAAAATGAATGACTTGCGCCTTTGCATGTACACCTGCGTCCGTTCTTCCTGATGCCGTTACAGAAATGCGCTCCCCCTTATGAATGTTCGTTAACGCTTGCTCAATAACAGCTTGCACGGTTCTTTTTTGAGGCTGCACTTGGTAGCCACTGTATTCTGTCCCGTCGTACGCAAGCTTACATGCATACCTTGCCATGATTTCTCTCCTTTTTTGCTTAAAGCCATAAAATGAGGCATGCCAGTACAATACTAAGAGAGAGCGCGACGGTATCGTTCCTTTGCCACTGTTTCTTTTTCCAAGTTGTATAGGTGCCCCGACTTTGATAGCCTCTTGCTTCCATCGCTTCTCCTAACTCTTCCGCTCGTTTAAGCGCACGAATAAATAACGGTACGAATAATGGAATAAAAAGCTTTATACGATTTTTTAATGATTTTTTAAAACGACCATACCCTCTTGCTCGCTGTGCTTGTTGAATGAGTAGTAGTTCATCCCGTAAGATTGGAATAAATCGTAATGCAATTGAAACCATTGTAGCCACGTCCCTAACTGGAAAACGCACTTTATTCAGTGGACTTAATAGAGTTTCAATTGCTTGTGTAATATGATAAGAACTGGTTGTTGCTGTCATTATAATAGCGATAAGAAAAAGCATAATGGTTCGCCAGAAGACAATAAATGCCATGGTCATCCCTTCGTCATAAATCGTTATTGGCCCAATTGAAAACAATGGTTTTCCATCTTGAATAACGATAAGTTGAATAAGGGAAAAGACGAACAAAAAGATAAAAACAGGTGCCAATGATTGCAGAACTGCTCTTATTGGCAAACGGCTACATAACAGCAGAAGTAAAACAAGAATCGAGCTTAAACTAAACGAACCGATTGATGACACAGAGAAAAAGACGATTGCAAACAAAAACGTACTAATCAACTTTACTTTCGCATCTAGAGTATGAACAAATGAGTGACCTTCAATGTAATCGCCAATGACGACAGATCTTCTAGCCATTCGGTTCATTCTCCTTCTCTTTCAGCCACGATGATGTGATCCACCCTACAAGCTCTTCTGTATTCTTTAGAAAAGGTGGCCGATGTTGATGTTTCATAAGCGCTTTTGCAAAAGCCATCGTCTGGGGCAATGGCACATGGCCACTCTGGAGTACATCACGTGTTTTACCGGCATGAACAAGCCGTCCTGCTTCAAGAGCAATACAATGATCACTATAGAGAGCGACATCATTCATGGAATGAGTGACCATCCAAATGGTCGCATTTTCTTGCTTTTTATAGCGTTGAAAGACCTTCATCATTCCTTCTTTTAATTGCGGATCAAGTCCTGCTGTCGGTTCATCAATTAGCAAGAGCTTTGGCTTCATCATGAGAATAGCGGCAATGGCCACTCGTCTCATTTGTCCCCCCGATAAGTGAAAGGGGGAGCGTTGTAGAATCTCAGACTCTAGCTCTACTACTTTCATGATGTCTTCTATTCTCTGGTCAATGTGGTCTTTATGCTCCCCTGCCAACTTCAAACCAAAGGCAAGCTCTTCATACACAGTCTCGGCAAATAGTTGATGTTCAGGGTATTGAAACACGTAGCCAATTTGAGCACGTAGCAACTGACTCTGATCTTCATGCAAGGCGTGACCCTTTACCAGAACAGATCCTGTAGTTGGTTCAAGTAACCCGGCTAGCAACTGAACAAGGGTTGATTTTCCTGAACCTGTTTTACCTATTACCGCTGTAAAACTTCCGTCTGGCATTGAACAGCTAATCTCTTGCAACGCCTTATAGGATTTTGCTTGGTTTGTCTCGTATTGATAGCTTACACCTTTAAAGCAAACGTCCATAACGCTTCACATAACTCCTCATCCGAAGTAATGATTGTTTCATCCACACCAATACCCTGTTCCTTTAACATAGCGATGACTTCATAGCGGAAGGGCTTTACGCATCCTAAATCTTGCATCACGCCCTCTTGACGCATTAATTGCGAGAATGACCCATCGAAAACAATCTCACCGTTCGCCAAACCAATAATACGCGTGCACTTGGCCATTTCCTCTAATTCGTGAGTAATGGTTACAAGTGTTTTAGACTCTTGATACATAGACGCTAATTGCTCCAGCACCTCATGTCGTCCTTCAGGGTCAAGCATAGACGTTGCTTCATCCAAGATAATGAGTTCGGGTTCAAGAACAAGTAAACCCGCTAACGCCACACGCTGCTTCTGACCACCAGAAAGCTCATTGATGGATCGCTTTCGTAAGTGATCAATACCAAGCTTTTGTGCATAACATGCAATTCGTTCTTCTATAAGAGACGGGTTCATTGCAGCATTCTCTAAACCAAAAGCTAGGTCATCTTCAACGATCGTTCGTACCATCTGGTTATCTGGGTTCTGAAACAAGAACCCGATGTTTTGTTTCTCTCGATGATAAGTAATTGAACCTGACGTAGGTTTTACTAACCCTTTTATCAGCTTTCCAAGAGTAGATTTTCCCGATCCACTTCTCCCAATAATGGCAATATACTCACCTTTAGTGATGGAGAAAGACACATTTAATAAAACCGGATCACTCTCTTTAAATTGATAACTTACGTTGTTCAGCTGCAGCATCGACTCATTTCCTTCCTAAAACAAAAAAGGGCATAGAGTGAAGAAAGCTCTTGCTTCCATAATCTCCTGCCCTTAATCGCCGCTTACATGAGTTACTTAAACAAACTCAATAATTGCCATTGGTGCTCCGTCTCCACGACGAGGACCAACTTTAAGAATGCGTGTATATCCACCTTGACGCTCTTCAAAGCGAGGCGCAATCTCAGCAAAAAGCTTTTGGATTGCGTCTTGACCATTTTCTTCGTTTGCTACTTCTTTACGTACGAAAGAAGCGACTTGACGACGAGAATGAAGATCTCCACGTTTACCTAATGTCACCATTTTTTCAACGAGTGGACGCAATTCCTTTGCTTTAGCTTCAGTCGTTTCAATGCGCTCATTAATAATTAAGTCTGTTACTAAATCACGTAGTAACGCTTTACGTTGTGAACTTGTACGACCAAGTTTTGCGTATGCCATGCTATATTCCCTCCTTTAACCCAAAAAACAATTATTCTTCGTTACGAAGCCCGAGACCTAACTCGCCTAGCTTCTCTTGTACTTCTTCTAAAGACTTACGTCCAAGGTTACGAACTTTCATCATGTCTTCTTCTGTTTTATGCGTAAGCTCTTGTACCGTGTTGATACCAGCGCGCTTTAAACAGTTGTAAGAACGAACCGAAAGATCAAGCTCTTCAATTGTCATTTCCAAGACTTTTTCTTTTTGGTCTTCTTCTTTTTCAACCATGATTTCCGCGTTTTGCGCTTGATCCGTTAAGCCTACGAAAATATTTAAATGCTCTGTTAAGATTTTCGCTCCAAGAGATACTGCTTCTTCAGGGCGAGTGCTTCCATCGGTCCACACATCAAGGGTTAGTTTATCATAGTTTGTGACTTGCCCAACACGTGTATTCTCAACTTGATAGTTTACACGCGCTACCGGTGTATAGATCGAGTCAATCGGAAGAACGCCAATTGGCTGGTCGTCGCTTTTATTCCCGTCAGCAAGGATATAACCCCGACCGCGTTTTGCCTGAAGGCGCATGCGGAACGATGCTCCTTTTGTAAGCGTAGCGATATGAAGCTCAGGATTTAAAATTTCTACATCACTATCGTGTGTTAAGTCTCCAGCAGTAACATCGCCTTCGCCTTGAACATCAATCTCTAGTGTTTTCTCATCGTCCGAGTAAATCTTTAAAGCTAGTTTCTTTAGGTGCAAAATGATTGTTGTTACATCTTCCACAACACCCTCAATAGTAGAGAATTCGTGTAGAACACCATCAATTTGAACTGAAGATACTGCTGCACCAGGAAGCGATGATAGTAGAATGCGACGTAAGGAGTTTCCTAGTGTTGTTCCATAACCACGTTCAAGGGGCTCAACAACAAACTTGCCGTATGTTGCATCTTCGCTAACTTCAACCGTCTCAATATTCGGCTTTTCAATTTCAATCATTAAACAAACCCTCCTTCAAAACGTCGAACTCTGGCAAACACAAGGATTGCCCAAAGGACAATCACTAAGCCTTCCCATGAGCAATGCCTATTAGTCTAACCTTCATTGTCTAATAGATCTCGTCTTATCCATTATAGACACTACTAAGAAATCTATACAATGATTGATCTTATTACACTCTACGACGTTTCGGCGGGCGACAGCCGTTATGAGGAACAGGCGTTACGTCTTTAATCATGTTTACCTCTAAACCAACTGCTTGTAATGAACGGATAGCCGCTTCACGACCAGCTCCAGGACCTTTAACAGAAACTTCGATGGTTTTCATGCCATGCTCCATTGCTGTTTTCGCAGCAGTCTCAGCCGCCATTTGCGCAGCGAAAGGAGTAGACTTACGAGAACCTTTAAATCCTAAAGCACCAGCACTTGCCCAAGAGATTGCATTACCATGCGTATCAGTGATCGTCACGATTGTATTATTGAACGTTGAGCGAATGTGAGCCATTCCCGTATCAATATTTTTCTTTTGACGACGCTTTGGACGAGTATTCGTTTTTTTAGCCATAGATTTGTTCCCTCCTATCTATTTTTTCTTGTTCGCTACTGTACGAGCAGGACCTTTGCGCGTACGAGCGTTATTCTTAGAGTTTTGACCACGAACGGGCAATCCACGACGATGACGGATTCCACGGTAGCTTCCAATTTCAATTAGACGCTTAATGTTAAGGGATACTTCACGACGAAGATCACCTTCAACTTGATATGCTTCAACAGCTTCACGGATACGACCAAGTTCTTCTTCAGTCAAATCGCGCACACGTGTATTCTGGTCAATACCAGCAGTTTCAAGAATCTTCGCTGCTGTAGATTTACCAATACCGAATACGTACGTAAGTGAAATTACAACGCGCTTATCGCGAGGAATATCAACACCTGCAACACGTGCCATAGGCTCGGCACCTCCTTATCGATTAGCCTTGTTTTTGTTTATGCTTTGGATTTTCGCAAATTACCATGACATTGCCTTTACGGCGAATAACTTTACATTTTTCACAGATCGGTTTTACCGACGGTCTTACTTTCATTGTATAAACCTCCTTGTGTACGGAGAAGTTTTTTATTTATAGCGGTACGTAATTCTACCACGCGTTAGATCATAAGGAGAAAGCTCAATTGTCACTTTATCACCAGGCAAAATGCGGATAAAGTGCATGCGAATTTTCCCAGATACATGCGCAAGAATTTTATGACCGTTCTCAAGTTCAACACGAAACATTGCATTTGGAAGTGGTTCAATAACCGTACCTTCCACTTCAATAACGTCTTCTTTCGCCATGGGTAGTTTCCTCCCTTCGAGTTAGATGCTAACAAATCCAGAACTACACAGACATTCTATCTTACCTGAAAACCTATGCTTTCGTCAAGATTTCATACCCGGTTTCTGTAATTGCAATCGTATGCTCAAAATGGGCACAGTTTTTCTTATCTACAGTTACTACTGTCCAGTTATCAGAAAGAGTTTTTACATATCGACTACCTGCATTAATCATTGGCTCAATTGCTAGTACCATACCGGGCTTGAGCCGTGGTCCTTTTCCTGGAGGTCCGTAATGAGGAATTTGTGGGTCCTCATGTAAGTTTTGACCAACACCGTGGCCAACATACTCACGAACAACAGAATAACCAAGAGGCTCCACATGTGATTGAATCGCATGCGAGATATCTGATAAACGATTGCCTGGACGAGCTTGCTCTAAACCTTTGTAAAGAGACTCTTCCGTTGCATCAAGCAATTGTTGATCTTCCTCTTTAATTGTCCCAACCCCATATGTCCAAGCAGAGTCACCATGATAGCCATTATAATATGCGCCTATATCTAAGCTAATAATGTCACCATCTTCAAGCACTCGATTACCAGGAATGCCATGCACCAACTCTTCGTTTACAGAAGCACATACGCTTCCTTTAAACCCCCCATAACCTAGGAAAGAAGGTGTTGCATCATGTGAACGAATAAACGCTTCAGCAATTGAATCGAGTTCCCCAGTTGTAACACCTGGTTTGATATATGGTTTCAAGTGAGCATGTGTCAATGCAACAATACGCCCAGCCTGTCTCATAATTTCAAGTTCACGTTCGGTTTTTATTACAATCATGCATGCGTCTCCGCGAGTAATGCATCAATGTCTTTGTAGACATCTTCAATATCTCTATTACCGTCAATATGCTTTAAATAACCTTTTGACTCATAAAAGTCAATTAATGGTTGAGCTTGCTGCTGATTCACTTCAAGACGTTTCTTAACTGTCTCTGGTTTGTCATCATCACGTTGAATAAGCTCGCTTCCATCTACATCACATTTTCCTTCAACCTTTGGTGGGTTGTAAAGAAGATGATACGTTTTGCCAGAAGTTGGTGAAACACGTCTACCTGTTAAACGCTCAATTAAGAGATCTTCAGGAACGTGGATATTCAGAACATAGTCAAGTTCTTTACCGAGAGATGTAAGAATCTCTTCAAGTCCTTCTGCTTGCGCAATTGTTCTCGGGAAACCATCGAGTAAAAAACCATTCTCACAATCTTTCTGTGATAAGCGATCTTTCACAATACCGATTGTTACTTCATCCGGAACAAGGCCACCAGCATCCATGTAGGATTTCGCTTTAAGACCAAGTTCTGTTTCATTCTTCATTGCTGCACGAAACATATCACCAGTTGAGATATGAGGCAAGCCGTAATGTTCAACAATCTTTTCTGCTTGAGTACCTTTACCGGCACCAGGCAATCCCATTAAGATTAAGTTCATTTCAAATCCCCTTCCAGCAAGTTCTATAAAAGATGAACGGAGGAGGGAAAGTCCCAATTCCGCTCTCTTTAGTTGATAAATCCTTTATACGATCGTTTTATTAACTGACCTTCAATTTGCTTCATCGTATCGAGAGCAACCCCGACGATGATGAGAAGCCCAGTTCCACCAATCTGAACTTGAGGTGGGAGATCTAAAAGAGCAATAAAGACAACCGGAATCGTTGCGATCGTTGCTAGGAAAAGAGCACCTACGAACGTTAACCGGTATAAAATTCGCGTAATAAACGACTGTGTCGCTTGCCCTGGACGAATACCAGGAATGTATCCACCTTGTCGCTTCAAGTTATCCGCCATTTTTTCGGGGTTAACTTGAACAAACGTATAGAAATACGTAAAGGCGATGATAAGAAGAACAAAAGCTGATCCTCCAATCAATGTGCCGGGTACAAAGTTTTGAACAATCCAATTTGCCCATGCACTATCTTCCGTTCCGACAAACGTTGCGATTGTGGAAGGGAAGTAGAATAGCGCCGAAGCAAAGATAACTGGGATAACCCCTGCCGCATTTACCTTGATCGGTAAGTGCGTTGACTGTCCACCAACAGGACTACGGTTCACAACACGTTTCGCGTATTGTACAGGAATTTTACGCAATGCTTGTTGCACATAGATCACACCGACAATAATAAGTAAAACAATTAAAGCTAACAGTGCTACGGTGACAATAGCTAGAAATAGCTGATCGCCAGCCCCTTCAAGCTCCGAAACATACAGCGTATTAAGCATATTTGGAATACCAGCTGCAATACCTGCAAAGATAATGATCGAGATGCCATTACCAACACCATGTGCGGTAATTTGTTCACCCACCCACATTAAAAATGCGGTACCTGCTGTTAATACAATAGCGATATAGATGTAAGTCAGCGGACCAGGATTGACAATTAAGTCGACCGAACCTGTAGAAGCCATTGAGTTAAAACCGATGGACATGGCAATCGCTTGAACAAAACCTAAAACGATCGTTCCATAACGAGTAACCTGTGTTAGCTTTTTTCGACCAGCCTCACCTTGCTTCGCCCATTCAGCAAATTTCGGTACAACATCTAGCTGTAAAAGCTGTACAACGATCGATGCTGTAATGTAAGGCATAATCCCCATCGCAAAGATCGAGAAGTTACTTAATGCTCCACCACCAAAGGTATCAAGAAAGCCGAATGCATTCGCCTCTCCGAATAGCAAGTCTAACGCATCACTATTCGTACCCGGTACGGGAATAAATGTACCAACTCGAAATACGATAAGCATCAAAAGCGTAAAGATGATTTTGCGACGTAAATCTCTCACACGGAAGATGTTGGAGATCGCCTTAAACATTAAACCACCTCTGTTTTTCCGCCAGCAGCTTCAATTGCTTTTACTGCAGATGCAGAGAACTTGTTTGCTTTAACAGTCAAGTTTTTATCTAAGCTGCCATTTCCTAACACTTTAATACCGTGTTTTACGTTCTTAACTGCTTTTGATTCAATTAAGAGTTCAGGAGTAACTTCTGCTCCTGCTTCAAAACGGTTTAATACATCAAGGCTAACAACCGTATATTCTTTACGGTGAATGTTCGTAAAGCCACGTTTCGGTAAACGACGATAAAGTGGGTTTTGACCACCTTCGAAACCAAGTCTTACGCCACCACCTGAGCGGGCTTTTTGACCTTTGTGTCCTCTACCAGAAGTTTTTCCGTTACCAGAACCAATTCCGCGACCTACACGATTACGGACTTTGCGTGAACCTTCTGCTGGTTGTAACTCATGAAGTTTCATGCTTCCTACACCTCCTCGTTGCTAAAAATCATCTATTTACGCGTCAATTTCGTTTACAGTAACTAAGTGCTTTACTTTGTTAACCATACCACGAATTGCTACGTTATCTTCTTGTACTACAGTTTGATGCATTTTACGTAAACCAAGTGTGTTTACTGTCACGCGTTGATCGCTAGGACGGCCGATCAAGCTACGTGTAAGGGTGATTTCTAACTTCTTCGCCATCGTAATCCCTCCCTTAACCTAACAGTTCTTCTACGGATTTACCACGTAGTTTTGCTACTTCTTCAGCGCGCTTAAGATTCGATAAGCCTGTGATAGTAGCACGAACCATGTTAATTGGGTTGCTTGAACCAAGAGACTTAGAAAGGACATCGCCAACGCCAGATAGTTCAAGTACAGCACGTACAGGACCACCAGCGATAACTCCAGTACCTTCTGAAGCCGGCTTTAGAAATACGCGTCCAGCACCAAAACGTCCAACAATTTGGTGTGGGATTGTTGTATTTACAAGCGGTACTTCAATTAAGTTTTTCTTTGCATCTTCAACAGCTTTACGGATTGCTTCAGGTACCTCCTGAGCTTTCCCCATTCCAAAGCCGACGTGACCATTTTTATCCCCTACTACAACAAGTGCAGCAAAGCGGAAGCGACGACCACCTTTAACAACCTTTGCGACACGGTTGATCGTAACGACTTTTTCTTCAAGTTCCAAAGTATTTGGATCGATTGAACGCATAAAAAGGTTTCCCTCCTTCGTTTTTAGAATTTCAGACCTGCTTCGCGAGCTGCATCTGCAAGCTCAGCAACGCGTCCGTGATATAGATATCCTCCACGGTCAAACACGATCACTTCGTGTCCCGCTTCGATCGCACGTTTTGCAACTGCTTCACCAACTTGGCGAGCTGCTTCTTTATTTGAACCCTTTTCGATCTTCAGTTCTTTATCAAGTGATGAAGCTTGAGCAAGAGTTACACCATTCACGTCATCAATTAATTGAGCGTAAATGTGCTTAGAAGAACGGAATACGTTTAAACGTGGACGCTGCGGCGTACCGCTTAAATTGCGGCGTACGTGAGCGTGTCTTTTCTTACGGCCTGTATTTGAGTTAGGCTTCGTAATCATGAGACGTCATTCCTTTCTTTGTCGATACTAATTATTTACCAGTTTTACCTTCTTTACGACGCACATACTCGCCTTCATAACGAATACCTTTACCTTTGTAAGGCTCAGGCTGACGTACAGCGCGAATGTTAGAAGCAAGTGCACCAACACGTTCTTTGTTAATTCCTTTAACAACAACTTTCGTGTTAGATGGTACTTCGATTTCAAGACCTTCTTCAGGTGTGATTTCAACTGGGTGAGAATAACCAACGTTAAGCACAAGCTTATTGCCAGATTTAGAAGCACGGTAACCGACACCGTTCAGTTCAAGTGCGCGCTCAAATCCTTTTGTTACTCCCTCAACCATGTTGTTTACGTTCGCACGCATTGTACCATGTAGAGCACGGTGCTCTTTATGATCTGATGGACGAGCGAAACTCATTTCGTTGTTTTCTAAGTTTACTTTAATAGCAGGGTGAAGCTCACGGCTCAATTCACCTTTAGGACCTTTAACAGTACAAAGGTTACCATCTAAAGAAACTGTAACTCCCTCAGGAATTGTAATAGGTTTTAATCCTACTCGAGACATTTGTAGTACACCTCCATTTCAATTAAGCTTTATTACCAAACGTAAGCGAGTACTTCGCCACCGATTTGTTGTTGACGCGCTTCTTTATCAGTTAATAAACCTTTAGAAGTCGATACGATCGCAATACCAAGACCACCAAGTACACGAGGTAGTTCAGTTGATTTTGCGTAGACACGTAGTCCTGGCTTAGAAATACGTTTAAGACCAGTAATTACACGCTCGTTAGATGTTCCGTACTTTAAGAAGATACGAATAACACCTTGTTTGTTATCTTCAATGTACTCATAATCGCGAACAAAACCTTCACGCTTAAGAATTTCAGCGATTTCCTTCTTCACCATAGAAGCAGGAAGCTCTAATTTCTCGTGACGTACAAGGTTCGCGTTACGAATACGAGTTAGCATATCTGCAATTGGATCCGTCATGACCATAATTAATTACCTCCTTCCCAATCGATTTACCAGCTTGCTTTTTTCACACCAGGAATTTGCCCTTTATAAGCAAGTTCTCTGAAGCAAATACGGCAAAGTTTAAATTTACGCAACACTGAATGAGGACGTCCGCAACGCTCACAACGAGTATACTTTTGAACGTTATACTTAGGAGTGCGCTGTTGCTTTGCAATCATAGATTTTTTTGCCAACGTGTTCCCTCCTCTTCTTTAAGAGATTATTTTTGGAACGGCATGCCTACTTGAGTAAGTAATTCACGCGCTTCTTCATCTGTCTGAGCAGTTGTAACGATTACGATATCCATACCACGGACTTTATCAACTTTATCATAGTCGATCTCCGGGAAAATTAGTTGTTCTTTCACGCCAAGCGTGTAGTTTCCACGACCGTCAAATGCTTTCTTTGAGATCCCACGGAAGTCACGTACACGTGGAAGAGAAACAGAAACCAATTTATCCAAGAAGTCATACATACGCTCACCACGTAATGTAACTTTTGCACCGATTGGCATACCTTCACGTAATTTAAAGCCAGCAATTGATTTCTTTGCTTTTGTTACAACAGGCTTTTGACCAGTGATTTGTTGAAGTTCTTCAACCGCTTTATCCAAAACTTTTGCGTTTTGAACAGCTTCACCGACACCCATGTTCACAACAATCTTTTCAATCTTTGGCACAGCCATTACAGAAGAATAGTTAAATTTCTCTGTTAGAGATGAAACAATCTCAGTCTGATACTTTTCTTTCAAACGATTCATTTAGAGTGGTCCTCCTTTCACCTGACTGACTACTTGATGATTTCGCCAGATTTTTTCGCTACACGTACTTTTTTACCATCTTCTTCTTTAAATCCAACACGAGTACGTTCTCCTGTTTTTGGATCAACTAGCATAACGTTAGAAGAATGAATCGGTGCTTCTTGATCAAGAATTCCACCTTGTGGATTATCTTGTGAAGGTTTCGCGTGTTTCTTTACCATGTTAATTCCTTCAACAAGCACACGGCTCTTTTTCGGGTAAGCTTCAAGGATCGTCCCTTGCTTCCCTTTGTCTTTACCAGCAATAACGATTACTGTATCGCCTTTTTTGACATGCATCACTTTTGCACCTCCCTGAGTAAACATCCATTGATCTCTTTATCCAAACCGAACCTTATAGTACCTCAGGAGCTAGAGAAACAATTTTCATAAACTGTTTGTCTCGAAGTTCACGTGCTACCGGACCGAAGATACGAGTTCCACGAGGACCCTTATCGTCACGTACGATTACAGCTGCGTTCTCATCAAACTTGATATATGACCCGTCGTTACGGCGAACACCGCTTTTAGAGCGAACGATTACCGCGCGGACAACATCACCTTTCTTAACAACGCCACCTGGTGTTGCTTGTTTTACCGAACAAACAATAACATCACCAATGTTAGCTGTCTTACGTCCAGAACCACCAAGTACTTTGATACAAAGAACTTCACGCGCTCCAGAGTTGTCAGCAACTTTTAAACGGCTTTCTTGTTGAATCATACTGTTTACCTCCTTTCAACCGTAGCCTATTAGATAATAATAGCTTCTTCTACAACTTCTACTAAACGAAAACGTTTATCTTTTGAAAGTGGGCGAGTTTCCATAATACGAACGATGTCGCCAACTTTTGCAGTATTTTCTTCATCATGTGTTTTGAACTTCTTTGAGTACTTTACACGTTTACCATAAAGGCGATCGACCTTGTATGTCTCAACAAGTACGCTAATCGTTTTGTCCATTTTGTCAGAAACGACACGACCTTGGTAAACTTTACGCTGATTGCGGTCCATGCAGCAAACCTCCTTTTTTAGCCGTTGTTAATTCCGAGCTCGCGTTCACGCAAAACAGTTTTTGCACGTGCAATACCTTTGCGGACTTCGCGAATGCGCACTGGGTTTTCAAGTTGCCCAGTTGCTAATTGAAAGCGTAGGTTGAAAAGCTCTTCTTTAAGAGTTTGCGTCTTTTGTTCGATTTCAGCAGTGGTTAAATTACGGATATCAGTTGCTTTCATTTGAGTCACCACCCACTTCTTCACGTTTTACGAATTTACATTTAACAGGCAACTTGTGAGAGGCAAGACGTAAAGCTTCGCGTGCAACTTCTTCAGATACACCGGAGATTTCAAACATAATCTTACCTGGTTTCACGACGGCAACCCAACCTTCTGGAGCACCTTTACCTGAACCCATTCGAACTTCAAGTGGCTTAGCAGTGTAAGGTTTAGATGGGAAAATCTTAATCCATACTTTACCGCCACGTTTCATGTAACGAGTCATTGCAATACGAGCTGATTCGATTTGACGGTTTGTAATCCAAGACGCTTCAAGCGCTTGTAGACCGTATTCACCGAAATGTACTTCTGTACCGCCTTTAGCACGACCACGCATTTTTCCGCGGTGTTCACGACGATATTTAACGCGTTTAGGCATTAACATGATTAGTTGCCTCCTTCCTCTTTGTTCGTTCCTTTCGCTGGAAGGACTTCACCACGGTAAACCCAAATTTTCACACCGATTTTGCCGTATGTTGTATCAGCCTCAGCTGTACCATAGTCAATATCAGCACGAAGTGTGTGAAGTGGAACTGTTCCTTCGCTATAGTGCTCTGCACGAGCGATATCTGCGCCACCAAGACGACCAGACACTTGTGTTTTAATTCCTTTTGCACCAGAACGCATTGTGCGTTGGATTGCTTGTTTCATTGCACGACGGAAAGAGATACGATTCTCTAACTGGCGAGCGATATTTTCAGCAACTAATTTAGCATCTAAATCTGCTTGCTTAATTTCTGAAATGTTAATGTGTACTCTTTTACCTGTAAGTTGGTTTAGAGATTTACGTAGTGCTTCAACTTCTGAACCGCCTTTTCCGATCACCATTCCTGGCTTGGCAGTAGAAATTGTGATATTCACACGGTTCGCAGCGCGTTCGATTTCTACTTTAGATACTGATGCATCTTTTAAACGACCTTCAACGTGTTCACGAATTGCGATGTCTTCATGAAGTAGATCAGCGTAGTCTTTTTTACTAGCGTACCACTTAGAATCCCAGTCACGAATAACGCCAACGCGAAGTCCGATAGGATTTACTTTTTGACCCATGTGTTATCCCTCCTTCTTTTCTGATACAACCAATGTAATGTGGCTCGTACGTTTGTTGATCCGGCTCGCACGACCTTGTGCACGAGGGCGGAAACGTTTAAGCGTAACGCCTTCATCAACGAAAGCTTCTGAAATAACGAGATTATTCGGCTCCATTTCGTAATTGTGCTCAGCATTCGCAATAGCGGAATTTAAAAGCTTTTCAACTACAGGAGAAGCAGATTTAGGTGTATGCTTTAAGATTGCAATGGCTTCACCGACTTGTTTACCGCGAATAAGATCGATAACAAGACGAACTTTACGAGGCGCAATGCGAACCTGTTTCGCAACAGCTTTAGCTTGTTCCATGAGATTGGTCCTCCTTTCTTACTTAACGTCTTGTTTTCTTGTCAGCGGCATGCCCTTTATACGTGCGTGTAGGAGCAAATTCACCAAGTTTGTGTCCAACCATATCTTCTGATACATATACCGGTACGTGCTTGCGTCCATCATAAACAGCAAACGTGTGACCAATAAAGTCAGGGAAGATTGTAGAACGACGAGACCAAGTCTTTACAACTTTCTTGTCGTTTGTTTCGTTTAAAGCTTCGACTTTCTTCATCAGATGACCATCGACGAAAGGTCCTTTTTTCAAACTACGGCCCATGTGAGTGCCTCCCTTCGAGATTCGGCCACGGTTCTATGCGAGAACCGTAGACAAACCACGTTATTTTTTACGACGACGTACGATGTACTTGTCGGAGTGTTTGTTTTTCTTACGAGTTTTAAATCCAAGTGTTGGTTTACCCCATGGAGACATTGGTGACGGACGGCCGATTGGCGCTTTACCTTCACCACCACCGTGTGGGTGATCGTTAGGGTTCATTACAGAACCACGAACAGTTGGACGGATACCTTTCCAACGAGAACGTCCAGCTTTACCGATGTTAATAAGCTCGTGTTCAACATTTCCAACTTGACCGATCGTTGCGCGGCAAGTCGCAAGAATGTAACGTGTTTCGCCTGAGTTTAGACGTACAAGTACATATTGTCCTTCTTTACCAAGAAGTTGAGCTTCAGTACCAGCAGAACGTACTAATTGACCGCCTTTACCAGGACGAAGTTCAATGTTGTGAATCACAGTACCTACAGGGATATTAATTAGTGGTAATGTGTTACCAACTTTAATGTCCGCTTCAGAACCAGACTCAATCATAGTACCTACTTTTAACCCTTTTGGAGCTAAGATATAACGCTTTTCACCATCAACATAGTGAATCAAAGCGATGTTTGCAGAGCGGTTTGGATCATACTCGACTGTAGCAACGCGTCCTGGAATTCCATCTTTATTACGTTTGAAATCAATTACACGGTACTGACGCTTATGACCGCCACCTTGATGACGTACAGTTAAACGACCTTGGTTGTTACGACCACCTTTATTATGCAAAGGAGCAAGTAACGATTTTTCCGGCTTGTCAGTTGTGATTTCAGCGAAATCAGACACACTCATGTGACGACGTCCGGCACTGGTCGGTTTATACTTTTTAATTGCCATAATAAGTTCCCTCCTTCTTCAAATTCTTACGCTTCAAAGAAGTCTAGTTCTTTACTATCCGCTGATAGTTGAACGACTGCTTTCTTGCGTTTTGCAGTAAAGCCTGTGAAACGACCGAATCGCTTAGACTTACCTTTATAGTTGACCGTGTTGACGCTAGCAACCTTCACTTCAAAGATTTCTTCAATCGCATCTTTGATTTGAGATTTGTTCGCGCGAACATCAACGTCAAACGTGTACTGTTTATTTTCCATTAAGTCAGCAGACTTCTCAGTAATAATAGGGCGCTTAATGATATCACGTGCGTTCGACATTACGCAAGCACCTCCTCTACCTTTTCGACTGCGTCTTTAGTGATGACAACTTTGCCATGCTTAAGTAGGTCTAACACATTAACGCTGTCAGCTGTAAGGAAAGTAACACCTGGTAAGTTACGAGCAGAAAGAGCAACATTTTCGTTGTAATCAGCTGTTACAACAAGTGCTTTTGATTCTACTGATAAACTAGCAAGTACTTCCTTCATAGATTTCGTTTTAATCTCTTCAAAAGAAAGAGTATCAAGAACAACTAATTCTGAACCTTGTACTTTAGAAGACAAAGCAGATTTAAGAGCTAAACGACGAACTTTCTTTGGAAGTTTGTAGCTGTAGCTACGCGGAGTTGGTCCAAATACAACACCACCGCCAACCCATTGTGGAGAACGGATAGAACCTTGACGCGCACGTCCAGTTCCTTTTTGGCGCCATGGCTTTCTACCACCACCACGAACTTCAGAACGTCCTTTTGTTTTATGCGTACCTTGACGTAGAGACGCTTGCTGCATGATTACTGCATCATGTAATACACTGTTATTTGGTTCAATCCCAAATACTGCATCAGCAAGTTCGATGTCTCCAACTTGAGAACCTGTTTGGTTAAAAACTGTTACTTTTGGCATTCGAATGGCCTCCTTTCTATAACGTTACGCTTTAACTGCTGCTTGAACAGTTACGTAGCTTTTCTTCGCACCAGGAACGTTCCCTTTAACTAGAAGAAGATTGCGCTCTTCATCTACACGAACGATCTCTAGGTTTTGGATTGTAATTTGCTCTCCACCCATACGACCAGGTAATAATTTACCTTTAAATACGCGGTTAGGCGCTACAGGTCCCATTGAACCAGGACGACGGTGGTAACGAGAACCGTGAGACATAGGTCCACGAGATTGGTTGTGGCGCTTGATAGCACCTTGGAAACCTTTCCCTTTAGATGTACCTGTTACATCAACGATTTCTCCTGCTGCAAATGTTGTTACGCTAATCGCTTGACCAACTTCAACCTCGTCAAGATTAACGTCACGGATTTCCTTAATGAAGCGCTTAGGTGTTGCTTCTGCTTTCGCTGCATGACCTGCTTCTGGTTTATTAGGCTTTTTCGCATCAGCGAAACCGATTTGAATAGCTTCATAACCATCTGATTCAATTGTTTTCTTCTGAAGAATAACATTTGGTTCAGCTTCAATAACTGTTACAGGAATTACTTCACCGTTTTCAGCAAATACTTGAGTCATACCAATTTTTCTTCCTAAGATTCCTTTGGACATCCGTTACACCTCCTATTAAATGTTAAATTTATTTTTTAGCTTATAGCTTAATTTCGATATCAACGCCAGATGGTAAATCTAAACGCATTAAAGCATCCACAGTTTGTGGTGTTGGATTCACAATGTCAATTAGACGTTTGTGCGTACGCATTTCGAACTGCTCACGAGAATCTTTATACTTGTGAACCGCACGTAAAATCGTGTAAACAGATTTCTCAGTTGGAAGTGGAATCGGTCCTGATACGCTCGCACCTGAACGTTTTGCCGTTTCAACAATCTTCTCAGCTGACTGATCTAGTACACGGTGATCATACGCTTTTAAACGAATACGAATCTTTTGCTTTGCCATAATAGCCCTCCTTTTTCGCCCATTTTATAAAATAGACATACTCCGCGGAAATTTCCTCACCCTCCCATGGCAAAGGGGCCGGGTGTGTCAGCAACCTTCCGCATCATCGCTGTCAAACGTGTGACACATAGAAACGATTACTTTCCGTTCATAGAAACAAAGAAACGTACCTTTCGGGGCACACTTCTACTATTATATAGATCAACGCCTATGATTGCAAGGGTTTGAGAGAATTTTTTTCAAAAGAAAAAGAGGACGAATAAGATCCGTCCTCTTTAGTTATAGAAATGAATTATTTTTGGATTGTAGCTACAACGCCAGCGCCTACAGTACGGCCACCTTCACGGATTGAGAATTTAGTACCTTCTTCAATCGCGATTGGAGCGATAAGCTCAACAGTCATTTCAATGTTATCGCCAGGCATAACCATTTCAGTACCTTCTGGTAATTGGCAGATACCAGTTACATCAGTTGTACGGAAATAGAATTGTGGACGATAGTTAGAGAAGAATGGAGTGTGACGTCCACCCTCTTCTTTTGAAAGAACATAAACTTCAGCTTTGAAGTTTGTGTGTGGTGTAATCGTACCAGGCTTAGCAAGTACTTGCCCACGTTGGATATCTTCACGAGCTACCCCACGAAGAAGTGCACCGATGTTGTCTCCAGCTTCAGCATAATCAAGAAGCTTACGGAACATTTCTACACCAGTTACTGTTGTAGATTTCTTCTCTTCTTCAATACCAAGAATTTCTACAGTGTCACCAACGTTAAGTTGACCACGCTCTACACGACCAGTAGCAACTGTTCCACGACCAGTGATTGAGAATACGTCCTCAACTGGCATCATGAAAGGCTTATCTTTGTCGCGCTCTGGAGTTGGGATATATTCGTCAACAGCGTTCATAAGCTCAACGATTTTTTCTTCCCACTCAGCTTCACCTTGAAGTGCTTTAAGAGCAGAACCTTGGATAACTGGAACGTCATCACCAGGGAAGTCATACTCAGAAAGAAGGTCACGTACTTCCATTTCTACTAGCTCAAGTAGCTCTTCGTCATCTACCATGTCACATTTGTTTAAGAATACAACAAGGTAAGGTACGCCTACTTGACGAGAAAGAAGGATGTGCTCACGAGTTTGTGGCATTGGACCGTCAGCAGCAGATACTACTAGGATTCCTCCGTCCATTTGTGCAGCACCAGTGATCATGTTTTTAACATAGTCAGCGTGTCCTGGGCAGTCAACGTGTGCATAGTGGCGAGAATCAGTTTCATACTCAACGTGTGCAGTTGAGATTGTGATACCACGCTCACGCTCTTCTGGAGCACCATCGATTGCATCATATGCCATTGCTTGTCCTTTACCAGAACGTTTAGCAAGTACAGTTGTAATTGCAGCAGTTAAAGTTGTTTTACCATGGTCAACGTGTCCAATTGTACCGATATTGGCATGTGTTTTGGAACGATCAAATTTTTCTTTAGCCATGATTCATTTCCTCCCTTAAATACAGTTAATTTTTTTATTCATAAGAAAGGTAGCTGACAAGCAGCCAGTTTCCTTCCTAGCTTACAACAAATTGTTACTCAAAACAACGCGGAAGACTTAAGCTCCAGTTTGTTTTTTGATGATCTCTTCAGAAACACTCTTAGGTACTTCTTCATAGTGATCAAAGAACATTGAATACGTTCCACGACCTTGTGTACGAGAACGAAGGCTAGTTGCATAACCAAACATTTCAGCAAGTGGAACAAACGCTTTAACCGTTTGTGAGTTACCACGAGCTTCCATTCCTTCAACGCGTCCACGACGAGCTGTAATGTCACCCATAATGTCACCCATGTACTCTTCAGGAATAACAACTTCAACCTTCATTAAAGGCTCAAGCAGTACCGGAGCACATTTTGATTTAGCATTTTTAAGTGCCATTGAAGCGGCAATCTTAAAGGCCATCTCAGATGAATCGACATCGTGGTAAGAACCATCATACAGTTTCGCTTTAATATCAATTACTGGGAATCCAGCAACCATACCGTTATCAAGTGCTTCTTCAATACCTTGTTGAACGGAACCAATGTATTCACGAGGAACTGCTCCACCAACAATCGCATTTTCGAATTCAAAGCCAGCGCCTTCTTCGTTAGGAGAGAACTCAACCCAAACGTGTCCGAACTGACCGCGTCCACCAGACTGACGTACGAATTTACCTTCGACTTGTGCAGTTTGACGAATTGTTTCACGGTATGAAACTTGAGGTGCACCAACGTTTGCTTCTACTTTGAATTCACGCTTCATACGATCAACGATGATATCTAGGTGAAGCTCACCCATACCACCGATAATGGTTTGACCCGTTTCTTCATCAGTATGCGTTTTGAATGTCGGATCCTCTTCTGCAAGCTTCGCAAGCGCAATACCCATTTTATCTTGGTCTGCTTTTGACTTAGGCTCTACAGATAAGTGAATAACTGGTTCAGGGAACTGCATGGACTCTAAGATTACAAGGTTCTTTTCATCACATAAAGTATCCCCAGTAGTTGTATCCTTTAAACCAACTGCAGCAGCAATATCACCAGAGTAAACCGTTGAGATTTCCTCACGTGAGTTTGCATGCATTTGAAGAATACGACCTACACGTTCACGCTTATCTTTCGTCGCATTACGAACGTAAGAACCAGAGTTAAGTGTACCAGAGTAAACACGGAAGAATGTAAGTTTCCCTACGAAAGGATCCGTCATTACTTTAAATGCAAGTGCAGCAAACGGTTGATCATCACCAGGCTCGCGCGTTACTTCTTCTTCGCTGTCAGGAATGTGACCACGAATAGCAGCAACATCAAGAGGTGATGGCAAGTAAGCAAGTACTGCATCAAGAAGAGCTTGAACCCCTTTGTTTTTGAAAGCAGAACCACAAATAACAGGGTAGAAGTCAACATTACAAGTACCTTGGCGGATAGCAGCAACAAGCTCTTCGTTTGTTGGCTCTTCACCTTCAAGATACTTCATCATAAGCTCTTCATCTAGCTCAGCAACTGCTTCAACTAGTGATTCGCGCATTTTTGTTGCTTGCTCTTCATATTCAGAAGGAATATCTGTTACTTCCCATTCTTGTCCAAGGTCATCTTTTGAGATGTGAGCTTTCATTTCAATTAAGTCAATGAAACCCGAGAACTCATCTTCAGCACCGATTGGAAGTTGAATTGGGTGAGCGTTCGCTTGTAAACGATCACGTAATGTTCCAACAGAATACATGAAATCTGCACCAGTCTTATCCATTTTGTTAACGAATACGATACGTGGTACACCATACGTTGTTGCTTGACGCCAAACAGTTTCTGTTTGCGGTTCAACACCTGATTGTGCATCTAATACCGCAACTGCCCCATCAAGTACACGTAATGAACGTTCAACTTCTACTGTAAAATCTACGTGTCCAGGTGTATCAATGATATTGATACGGTGGTCTTTCCATTGAGCTGTCGTCGCAGCAGACGTGATTGTAATACCACGCTCTTGCTCTTGCGCCATCCAGTCCATTTGAGAAGCACCTTCGTGTGTTTCACCAATTTTGTGTACACGACCTGTATAGTAAAGAATACGTTCAGTTGCCGTCGTTTTACCGGCATCGATGTGAGCCATGATGCCGATATTACGCGTATCTTTTAAGGAGAATTCTCTTGCCATAATAACGTTCTCCTTTCAAAATAAATGTTTTTTTAATCCTACCAGCGGTAGTGAGCAAATGCTTTGTTTGCTTCTGCCATTTTATGCATATCTTCACGTTTCTTAACTGCAGAACCAGTGTTGTTTGCTGCATCAAGAATTTCGTTAGCAAGACGCTCTTCCATTGTCTTTTCGCCACGAAGACGTGAATAGTTTACTAACCAACGTAAACCTAAAGTCGTACGACGATCAGGTCTTACTTCTACTGGTACTTGATAGTTTGAACCACCAACACGGCGAGCTCTAACTTCAAGAACTGGCATAATATTTTTCAATGCTTGATCGAAAACTTCCATTGCATCGTTTCCGCTACGCTCTTTTACAAGATCGAAAGCATTATATAAAATCGTTTGAGCAGTTCCGCGCTTCCCGTCAACCATGATGCGGTTGATGAGGCGGGTTACAAGCTTAGAATTATACATTGGATCAGGCAATACATCACGACGTGGTACTGGACCTTTACGAGGCATGAGTCCCCCTCCTTTCACCGATTATCCTTTTTAGTTTATTACTTTTTCTCTTTTGGCTTCTTTGTTCCATATTTAGAACGACCTTGCATACGGTTTTGAACACCTGCAGTATCAAGTGCACCACGAACGATGTGGTAACGTACTCCTGGTAAGTCTTTTACACGACCTCCACGGATAAGTACAACACTGTGCTCTTGCAAGTTGTGTCCAATTCCTGGGATGTATGCAGTAACCTCAATTGAGTTCGTCAAACGTACACGAGCATATTTACGAAGAGCCGAGTTCGGTTTCTTCGGTGTCATTGTACCAACACGCGTGCAAACACCACGTTTTTGTGGAGAAGATACATTTGTTTGAGCTTTTTTGAAGCTGTTGTATCCTTTGTTAAGTGCAGGAGAGTCAGACTTTTTCACTTTGTCTACGCGACCTTTGCGAATTAACTGATTAATAGTAGGCATTTTTTGTTTCCTCCCTTCTTTATTTCTAAGACCACTGATCCAGGTGGTTCATGTTTAGGCAAAAGAATAGGTTGTTTTGAACAATCAAAACAAACTCTCTATTTCCTTAACGCTACAGTGGCTGCACCGACTTCAATTCCACACGCTTTTCCAAGCAACTTCATTGAATCGACATACACAACCGCAACATCTGTATCTATAGCAGCATTGACAACCTCTTGCGTTATCCGCTGATCAGCGTCGTTTGCCACGTACAGCTCTTTGACTATACGAGCATGCAGTGCTTTTAGTGTCTGTTTTCTTCCGATTACCGGATCTTTTGCCTGTTCTACTTTTTCATAAGACATAGTCAAACCTCCAAAGCAGCAGACTGTTCAGGCACACTTTGATATAGTATCACCGCAAGATAGGCTGTGTCAACAGCCTATCCGGTGATTTCAATAATTTATTCTTGAACGAGTACTTCCTCTGCTACAACTTCTTCGGTTTTTTCTGCTTTTTCATCATGGGCAGAATGGATACCGAGATTCTTATAACGATTCAATCCCGTTCCTGCTGGTACTAACTTACCAATGATAACATTCTCTTTAAGTCCAAGAAGTTCATCACGTTTTCCTTTAATAGCTGCATCTGTTAAGACACGAGTTGTTTCTTGGAATGACGCTGCAGATAAGAAGGAATCTGTTTCAAGTGATGCTTTTGTAATTCCTAGTAAGACTGGACGACCTGTTGCTGGTCGATCATTGCTTACAAGAACTTTGCTATTTGCATCGTTAAACTTCTGAATCTCAATGAGTGAACCTGGTAAGACGCCTGTATCCCCTGCATCAACTACACGGATTTTACGAAGCATCTGGCGAACCATAACCTCAACGTGCTTATCGCCAATTTCTACCCCTTGAAGGCGGTATACTTTTTGAACTTCACGTAAGAGATACTCTTGAACGCCACCCATACCAGTAACTTTAAGCAATTCTTTCGGATCAATTGAACCTTCTGTTAGTGTTTGACCAGCAACAACTTTATCACCAGGAACCACTTTCAGACGAGAACCATAAGGGATTGCATAATTTTTCGTTTCAAGTGCGTTTTGAATGGTTACCTCTCGCTTATCACCGTCTTTAACGTCGATTACATCGCCATCAATTTCAGTAATTGTTGCTTGACCTTTAGGATTACGGGCTTCAAACAACTCCTGAATACGCGGTAGACCTTGTGTAATATCGTCTCCTGCTACACCACCTGTGTGGAATGTACGCATCGTAAGCTGTGTTCCTGGCTCACCGATCGATTGGGCAGCGATAATACCAACTGCTTCTCCAACTTCAACATCGCTACCTGTTGCAAGGTTACGGCCATAACAAGCTTTACATACACCATGACGGGTATTACATGTAAAGACAGAACGAATCGTTACTGCTTCAACACCAGCATCTACAATCTGTTTCGAAATGTCTTCAGTCATTAATTCACCGCGACGAATAAGCACTTCTTCCGTTTCTGGATGACGAACCGATTTAAACGCCACACGGCCAACAAGACGATCGTATAGATTCTCAATTGTTTCAGTGCCTTCTTTAATCGCCGCTACTTCAAGACCGCGATCTGTGCCACAGTCATTTTCACGAACGATAACGTCTTGGGCAACGTCAACAAGTCGACGTGTTAGATAACCTGAGTCAGCCGTTTTAAGTGCGGTATCGGCAAGACCTTTACGAGCTCCGTGTGTAGAGATAAAGTACTCTAGTACCGTTAACCCTTCACGGAAACTTGATTTGATCGGTAATTCAATAATTCGACCAGATGGATTCGCCATTAGTCCACGCATACCAGCAAGTTGCGTAAAGTTTGATGCGTTACCACGGGCTCCAGAGTCACTCATCATAAAGATTGGGTTACGTTCATCAAGGGTACCCATCAACTTACTTTGAATAACGTCTTTCGCTTCACTCCAGATAGAGATAACACGATCATAACGCTCTTCTTCTGTAATCAAACCACGACGGAACTGCTTCGTAATACGTTCAACTTTCGTATCAGCTTCTTCGAGAATTTCCTTTTTCTCAGATAGTACGACGATATCAGATACACCAACGGTAATACCCGCTTTTGTCGAATACGTGAAACCAAGGTCTTTCATTCGGTCAAGCATTTTAGACGTTTCTGTAATCTTGAACTTCTTGAAGACTTCAGAAATAACATTACCAAGGAATCCTTTTTTGAACGGCGCAACGATAGGGCGATTCTTAAATTCTTCCTTAATGTTTGTATCACTTGAAACGAGATATTTCTCTGGCGTTTCTACTTCAAGGTTTGTGTTTGTCGGCTCATTTATATAAGGGAATGAATCCGGCATAATTTCATTGAAAAGTAACTTCCCTACAGTTGTAAGTAAAAGCAAGTCTTGCTGCTCTTCTTTAAAAGTAGGCTTATTAAGGGATGAAACAGGAACAGCAACCCTTGTATGAAGGTGGACGTAGCCGTTTTGATACGCAATAATCGCTTCGTTCGTATCTTTAAATACTGCACCTTCTCCACGAGCCTCTGCATTCTCCATTGTTAAATAGTAGTTACCAAGGACCATATCCTGTGAAGGTGTTACGACTGGCTTACCATCCTTAGGATTCAAGATGTTTTGCGCAGCTAACATTAAAATACGCGCTTCCGCTTGTGCTTCAGCAGAAAGTGGTACGTGTACCGCCATTTGGTCACCATCAAAGTCAGCATTATAAGCTGTACATACAAGAGGGTGAAGCTTAATTGCGCGGCCTTCAACTAAAATTGGTTCGAAAGCTTGAATTCCTAAACGGTGAAGTGTCGGTGCACGGTTTAGCAGTACCGGATGTTCACGAATAACCTCTTCTAGTACATCCCAGACTTCTGGCTGAACACGTTCGACTTTTCTCTTCGCACTCTTAATGTTATGAGCTAACCCTTTTGAAACAAGCTCTTTCATAACAAATGGCTTAAACAGTTCAAGCGCCATTTCTTTCGGTAAACCACACTGATACATCTTTAAGTTCGGACCAACAACGATAACCGAACGACCAGAGTAGTCAACACGTTTACCTAATAAGTTTTGACGGAAACGACCTTGTTTCCCTTTCAGCATATGAGATAGTGATTTTAATGGACGGTTACCAGGACCTGTAACAGGACGGCCACGACGACCATTATCAATCAGCGCATCTACGGCTTCTTGAAGCATACGCTTCTCATTTTGTACGATAATATTTGGTGCACCTAGATCTAATAGACGTTTTAAACGGTTATTCCGGTTAATAACCCGACGATAAAGATCGTTTAGATCAGAAGTCGCAAAACGCCCACCGTCTAATTGAACCATCGGACGTAGTTCTGGTGGGATAACAGGAAGAACATCAAGCACCATCCAAGATGGCTCGTTCCCTGAGTTACGGAATGCTTCCAGTACTTCCAAACGTTTAATCGCACGTGTACGTCTTTGACCTTGTGCTGTTTCTAATTCTTCTTTTAACGCATTTACTTCTTTAGGTAAATCAATATCAGCTAAAAGTTTACGAATCGCTTCTGCGCCCATTGACGCCGTGAACGTGCGACCGTATTTATCATAATAAGCGCGGTATTCCTTTTCCGAAAGGAGTTGCTTCTTCTCAAGTGGTGTATCACCTGGATCTGTTACCACGTACGATGCGAAATAAATGACTTCCTCTAGAGAACGAGGAGACATGTCTAAAACAAGCCCCATTCGACTTGGGATCCCTTTGAAATACCAAATGTGGGATACAGGAGCAGCTAATTCGATATGCCCCATGCGCTCACGGCGTACTTTGGCCCGTGTAACTTCAACACCACAACGGTCACAAACGACACCTTTATAACGAACGCGTTTATATTTTCCACAATGACATTCCCAGTCTTTTTGCGGTCCAAAGATACGCTCACAAAAAAGACCGTCTTTTTCGGGCTTTAATGTACGGTAGTTAATTGTCTCAGGTTTTTTTACTTCACCACGAGACCAAGAACGAATCTTATTTGGCGATGCCAAACCAATTTTCATGTATTCAAAGTTATTTACATCGATCAAGGGGCCAACCTCCCTTATGATTTCCACTACTGTGGAGTCCCTTTTATAGGTGGAACGTTCCACCCTCTATAAATGGATGAGGGAAGGAGGATTACTCCTCCCTCCTCACTATTAAGCTTGTGATTCGTTTGTTTCTAATTGGAGATTTAGCTTTTCAGATGTTTGTTCATCTTCATCGTCTAATTCTCTCATCTCAATTTCCTCTTCATTACTTGAAAGCATCTTAACGTCCATACCAAGGGACTGAAGCTCTTTGATTAATACTTTGAACGATTCAGGAACACCAGGTTCAGGGACATTTTCACCTTTAACGATTGCTTCATACGTTTTCACACGACCTACAACATCATCTGATTTCACCGTTAAGATCTCTTGTAGCGTGTACGCAGCACCGTAGGCTTCAAGTGCCCATACTTCCATCTCTCCAAAACGCTGTCCACCAAACTGAGCTTTACCACCAAGCGGCTGCTGCGTAACAAGAGAGTAAGGACCTGTTGAACGTGCGTGAAGCTTATCATCAACCATGTGCGCAAGTTTAATCATGTACATGATTCCTACAGAAACACGGTTGTCAAACGGCTCACCTGTGCGTCCATCATAAAGGATTGTTTTACCGTCACGAGCCATGCCCGCTTCGTCAAGCGTTCCCCAAACATCTTCTTCACGAGCGCCATCAAATACTGGTGATGCAACGTGAATACCAAGTTTTCGAGCCGCCATTCCTAAATGAAGCTCAAGCACTTGTCCGATGTTCATTCGTGATGGTACCCCTAATGGGTTTAACATGATATCGATCGGCGTTCCATCTGGAAGATACGGCATATCTTCTTCTGGAAGAATACGTGAGATTACCCCTTTGTTACCGTGACGGCCGGCCATCTTGTCACCTTGGTTAATCTTACGCTTCTGTACAATATAGACGCGTACAAGCTGATTCACACCAGGAGGTAACTCGTCGCCATCTTCACGATTAAAGATTTTTACATCTAACACGATACCGTCTCCGCCGTGCGGTGCACGTAAAGAAGTGTCACGAACTTCACGAGCTTTTTCACCAAAGATTGCATGTAAAAGACGCTCTTCAGCTGTTAGTTCTGTAACCCCTTTTGGTGTCACCTTCCCAACAAGAATGTCGCCATCCTTCACTTCTGCACCAGTACGGATAATGCCACGCTCATCAAGGTTACGAAGCGCATCTTCACCGACGTTTGGAATATCCCTTGTAATTTCTTCAGGTCCAAGCTTCGTATCACGCGCATCACTTTCATATTCCTCAATATGAATAGATGTATATACATCGTCTTTCACAAGGCGCTCACTTAAAATAATCGCATCCTCGTAGTTGTAACCTTCCCATGTCATAAAGCCAACAAGTACGTTACGACCAAGAGCCATTTCGCCTTGTTCCATAGAAGGACCATCTGCAAGAATTTCACGCTTTTCAACAACGTCACCTTCACGAACGATTGGGCGCTGGTTGTAGCTTGTTCCTTGGTTAGAGCGGATAAACTTTTGCAGGCGATATTTATCAAGATCCCCTTTTACTTGTTTACCATCTACTTCTTCAATACGGCGCACCCAGATTTCTTTTGCCGTAACGCGCTCTACTTCACCAGGGTATTTCGATACAACGGCGGCACCAGAATCTTTCGCAGACATATGCTCCATTCCTGTACCAACAAGTGGTGCTTCAGGTACAAGCAACGGAACAGCTTGACGCTGCATGTTCGCTCCCATAAGTGCACGGTTGGAGTCATCATTCTCTAAGAAAGGAATACATGAGGTTGCCGCAGATACAACTTGTTTCGGCGATACATCCATATAGTCAATTCTTTCAAAAGGAACAACGGTGTTTTCACCACGGAAACGAGCGATAATGTTTTCATCCATAAATGAACCATCATCATTTAACTTCGCATTCGCTTGAGCGACTACATAATTATCTTCTTCATCTGCTGTTAAGTAATCAATACGAGCTGTTACTTTACCAGTCTCAGGATCCACACGACGATACGGTGTTTCCATGAAACCAAACTCATTTACTTTTGCATAAGAAGAAAGGGAGTTAATTAAGCCAATGTTCGGACCCTCTGGCGTTTCAATCGGACACATACGACCATAGTGAGAGTAATGAACATCTCGCACTTCCATGCCAGCACGTTCACGCGTTAAACCACCTGGTCCAAGTGCAGAGAGACGACGCTTATGCGTTAACTCGGCAAGAGGATTTGTTTGGTCCATAAACTGGGAAAGCTGAGAGCTACCAAAGAACTCTTTAATCGATGCAATAACAGGACGAATGTTAATGAGAGCCTGTGGCGTGATGACATTCGGGTCTTGAATTGACATCCGTTCACGTACCACACGCTCCATACGAGAAAGACCAATACGGAACTGATTTTGTAGAAGTTCCCCTACAGAACGCAAACGACGGTTACCAAGGTGATCAATATCATCCGTGTCGCCTACACCGTGTAACAAGTTAAAGAAGTAGCTGATAGAAGCAATGATGTCGGATGGAGCAATGTGCTTCACATCACGATCAACCATGCCATTACCGATAACGGAAATGGTTCTTTCTTCATCAAGATCATCAGCTGCTTGAATGCGGATAGACTGAATGTCTACATCAGACTCTTCTAATACGCCACCAGACGTACGAGCTGTACGGAAACCAACATTTTTCTCTAAATGAGGGATAAGCTTATCCAATGTACGACGGTCCAGCAATGTACCTTCTTCAGCAAGCACTTCCCCTGTTTCAGGATCAACAAGCTTTTCCGCTAAACGTTGATTGAAGAGGCGATTCTTTATATGAAGCTTTTTATTGATCTTGTAACGTCCAACATTTGCTAAGTCATAGCGCTTTGGATCAAAGAAACGAGATTCCAATAAGCTCTTTGCATTTTCAACTGTTGGCGGTTCTCCTGGACGCAGGCGCTCGTAGATTTCTAGTAGCGCTTTATCCGTTGAATCTGTATTATCTTTTTCAAGGGTCGCACGCAAGTACTCATTTTCACCTAAAAGGTCAATGATTTCTTGATCAGAACCAAAACCTAGCGCACGCAGTAATACCGACACAGGAATCTTTCTTGTACGGTCAATACGAACATAAACGATGTCTTTTGCATCTGTTTCAAGCTCAAGCCACGCTCCGCGATTCGGAATAACGGTAGCTGTAAACCCTTTTTTACCGTTTTTATCAAGTTTTTGGCTGTAGTACACACTCGGTGAACGAACAAGCTGAGATACAATAACACGTTCAGCACCATTAATGACAAACGTACCTGTCTCTGTCATAAGAGGGAAATCTCCCATGAACACTTCTTGCTCTTTTACTTCACCTGTTTCTTTGTTGATTAAACGTACTTTTACTCTAAGTGGAGCAGCATACGTTACATCACGTTCTTTTGACTCATCAACTGGATATTTTGGTTCGCCCAAGCTGTAGTCAATAAATTCCAAGACTAGATTACCTGTAAAGTCTTGGATTGGAGAAATATCCTGAAACATTTCTCTTAAACCCTCATCAAGAAACCATTGATAAGAAGCTGTTTGAATTTCAATTAAGTTTGGCAGATCCAGCACTTCATTAATTCGCGCATAGCTTCTTCGCTGGCGGTGACGTCCATACTGAATTAGTTGACCTGTCAACTGATTCACCCCTTAAATCTCGCGTTTTAGTATCTAAACTTACAACTGTTTGCCCTTCATAAAATGATAGTCAAACAGATTGATCCTAATGTCTTACATGATCCAACATAAAAATGTTAGACTATACAAAACGAACAAAAAGCTTTATAGTATGAAAATCAGAAACATTTTTCATATAAAATATACGCATTGCACTAGCATAACCAAAAATGAACCGTTTCAATCATTGAGCGTTCTCTCATGAATTTGGAAACGGCATTTTAGGCAGTTATACGCATTAAATAATAATAGCATAGAGAAAAAAACAAGTCAATTTTTTCTTGCAAAAAAGATGAAATACCCCTTATCCTTTGCCTTCACTTCAACCGACTCTTCTCCAAACAAATCTTCTAACTTTTTTTTCGTTGATGGCGCTCCTTGCTTCTTTTGGATCACGACCCAAAGCTCTCCTCCTGGAAGCAACCTCTCATACGCATCTTCATAGATTTCATGAACAGTCTCTTTACCAGCTCGTATAGGCGGGTTCGTCACCACTGAAGCAAACGCGTCCGAATCTCGTAACTCATTTACACCATTCTCATAACAACGAATGTCACAGTTCGTTACACCATTCGCTGTTGCGTTTTTTTCCGCGAGTGTGCATGCGCGCTCATTCACATCCATCATGACAACGGAACGATCTCGATATTCTTTAGCAAGAGCTAACCCAATAGGGCCATAACCACAACCAACATCAAGAATACTTCCATCGATTTCTGGTGCCTGAAAGGTTTCAATCAAGAGCCTGCTACCAAAATCTACTTCACCTTTTGAAAAGACACCCCTATCGGTAGTAAACGAAAATTGATGCCCTCTTAACGTATAACGCCACGTTCGCTCTTCGCTTTTAGCATTTGGTGAATGGGAATAATAATGGTCACTCAACAGAATCCCTCCTTTACTTTATGGGAAAAGAAGGTCCGTGGAAACGTTCCACGGACCTTCTTTCTATTGTTAAGCGAAATTACTTAACTTCTACGCTAGCGCCAGCTTCTTCAAGCTTGCCTTTCATTTCTTCAGCGTCTTCTTTAGAAACGCCTTCTTTGATTGGAGCTGGAGCACCATCAACTAGTGCTTTCGCTTCTTTAAGTCCAAGACCAGTGATTTCACGAACCACTTTAATTACGCCGATTTTAGATGAACCAGCAGATTCTAGAACTACATCAAATTCAGTTTGCTCAGCTGCTGCTTCTCCGCCACCTGCTGCTACTGCTACTGGAGCTGCTGCTGTTACACCAAACTCCTCTTCGATTGCTTTTACAAGGTCATTTAGCTCAAGAACTGTCATTTCTTTGATCGCTTCAATGATTTGATCTTTACTCATTGTAAATCCTCCTAATTCGATATCCGTTATAGTTTAGGCGGTTAACTTACGCGCCTTGTTCTTCTTTTTGTTCTGCAACTGCTTTTGTAGCAAGCGCGAACTGACGTACTGGTGCTTGAAGCACGTTTGCAAGCATTGAAAGTAAACCGTCACGAGATGGAAGCTCAGCTAATGCTTTCACATCTGCCGCTGTTGCAACTTCACCTTCGATTACACCTGTTTTAATTTCAAGCGCTTCGTTCTTCTTCGCAAATTCATTAAGAACTTTAGCTGGAGCGATAACATCTTCTGCACCAAATGCGATTGCAGTTGGTCCAACAAGGTGCTCATCAAGTCCAGAAAGGCCTGTCTCAGCTGTAGCACGACGTACAAGTGTGTTTTTGTAAACTTTATACTCAACACCTGCTTCACGTAGTTGCTTACGAAGCTCTGTTACTTGCGCAACATTAAGACCACGATAGTCAACAACAATCGTTGACTTGCTGTCTTTTAGCTTTCCAGCAATTTCAGCTACAACTTGTTGTTTTTGCTCGATAATACTGCTCATAGTTACACCTCCTGTAAAACGAATTGCATACCGCTCGGCTCATATAGAAAGCCCTCGCGTTCGACACACGAGGGCAATTCACTCTAAATTACAAGAGATCTATTTGCTCACCTCGGTAGGATATTTAAGCGAACACGCTCCTACTGTCTACGGCATGACTATTTTAATCACAAGATAAAACTTACCACAACGTTACAACCCATGTCAAATGGAATTATTTAGAGTAAGCTGAAGTAACAACGCGGACACCAGGGCCCATTGTTGAAGCTACTGCAATGTTCTTAACATATGTTCCTTTTGCTGCAGCAGGCTTTACTTTGTGAAGTGTTTCAATAATTGTTTTGAAGTTATCCGTAAGCTTCGCTGAGTCAAAAGAAACTTTACCAATTGGTACATGGATGTTTCCTGACTTATCAACGCGGTATTCTACCTTACCAGCTTTGATTTCTTCAACAGCTTTTGTTACATCAAACGTAACAGTTCCTGTTTTCGGGTTCGGCATAAGACCTTTTGGTCCAAGCACACGACCAAGGCGACCAACTTGAGCCATCATGTCTGGAGTTGCAACGATTACATCAAAGTCAAACCAACCTTGATTGATTTTATTAATTAAATCATCTTCTCCAACGAAGTCTGCTCCAGCTGCTTCAGCTTCTTTTGCTTTTTCACCTTTAGCAAATACAAGAACGCGTTGCGTTTTACCAGTTCCGTGTGGAAGCACAACTGCTCCACGGATTTGCTGGTCTGCTTTTTTAGGGTCAACGCCAAGACGAACAGCAACTTCTACTGTTTCATCAAACTTAGCGATAGATGTTTTTTTCACTAATTCAATAGCTTCTTCTGCTTGGTATGACGCATCGCGATCAACAAGCTTCAAAGCGTCTGTATATTTCTTACCTTTTTTAGCCATTCTATTTCCTCCTCGTATGTGGTTTTAACGGAAAGTCCTCCCACTATTTGAAAGGCTGCGACCCATATGTTGAGCGCAACCTCTCAGCAAACGAACCAATTAGTCTTCAATCACAATACCCATGCTGCGGGCAGTACCCTCAACCATGCGCATAGCCGCTTCAACAGAAGCCGCATTTAAATCAGGCATTTTTGTTTCAGCGATTTCTTTTACTTTATCGCGTTTTACCGTCGCAACTTTGTTACGGTTTGGCTCACCAGAACCTGATTCGATTCCTGCTGCTTTCTTTAAAAGAACTGCAGCTGGTGGCGTTTTTGTGATAAATGTAAAAGAACGGTCTTCAAATACAGTAATTTCTACTGGAATGATAAGACCTGCTTGGTCTGCTGTACGAGCATTAAATTCTTTACAGAATCCCATGATATTTACACCTGCTTGACCTAGTGCTGGTCCAACTGGTGGTGCCGGATTGGCTTTACCTGCAGGGATTTGTAGCTTAACCATTTTAATTACCTTTTTAGCCACGTGACATACCTCCTTAAGTCCGTGATGTGGTTACCCGGATATGTCAAATTTCATATCCTCCCACTCAAAAAGACGGATGCAAAAACATCCGACCGTAAAGTATTCTGTCATACTAAACATTAAGATTCTATCACTTAAAAAACAATGGCGCAAGTTTTTTTAAGAAATCTTTTCAACTTGCGCAAATTCTAATTCAATTGGCGTTTCTCTACCGAACATGTTTACATGAACTTTTAGCTTCTGTTTATCTAGCTGAATCTCTTCAATCGTACCGACAAAGTCTGCAAATGGACCTGTTTTCACTTTAACAGACTCTTTAATTTCAAAGTCCACTTCCATAAGCTGTTCTTCTACGCCCATTTGTTTAAGGATGCGATCAACTTCATCAGGCATAAGCGCTGTCGGTTTAGAACCTGCACCTGCTGATCCAACAAATCCGGTTACCCCTGGTGTGTTACGTACAACATACCATGAATCATCCGTCATAACCATTTCCACTAATACGTATCCAGGGAAGACTTTCTTTGTTACTTGCTTTGTTTTCCCGTTTTTCGTTTCCGTTTCTTCTTCAACCGGAACGAGCACGCGGAAAATGTGATCTGTCATTTCCATCGATTCCACACGTTTTTCTAGATTTGCTTTTACTTTATTTTCATAACCTGAATACGTGTGTACTACAAACCAATTCTTTTCCATTTTTCAGGACAGCTGTCCTTCCCTCCTTTTAATCCAACTCAACCTTGCCTACTGTAAAAATCGTAATAAAAACGAAATGGCTTCGTCCACTAGGAAAAAGAAACCAACCATAATTGCGAGCGTTGCTAGTACAACTAATGTATATCGCGTAAGTTCTTTTCTTGTTGGCCATGAGACTCGCTTCATTTCTTTGCCTACATTACGAAGAAACGCCACAGGACCTTTTCTTTCATCAGCCATCTTGCTAGGAGCACCTCCATTAATCTCGATATCTCGAAAAAGAAACGTCCGTAAAGACGTTTACTGAACTAGTTATTTTGTTTCCAAATGGAGCGTATGTTCATTGCATCGTTTGCAAAATTTCTTCATTTCTAATCGGGTGTGCGTATTATTATCCGCTGGGTACGAGTAATTTCTCCCTTGGCAACGTTCACAAGCCAATATACGTTTTTTCATATTCGTTCCACACCTCCGACGAATCCACATGCCCTTAGACTCTAGCACAGCTAGTACATAGTGTCAATCTATGGCAAAAGAAATAAAGAGCGTGACAGATGTCTACGCCCTTATTCATTATAGCATGACGCTCTTTAATTCAACATAGCGTTCTAGCTTCCGCTTTACTCGTTGCAAGGCATTATCAATTGATTTTACATGACGCTTTAGATCCACCGAAATCTCTTGATAAGTCCGACCATCTAAATAAAGCATAAGTACTTGTCGTTCTAACTCACTTAAAATCTCACTCATCTTTCCTTCAATAAACGAAAACTCTTCTCTGTTTATTAAAAGCGCTTCTGGATCAGTAATTCGATTTCCACAAATAACGTCCATTAGCGTTCGATCAGACTCTTCGTCATATAACGGCTTGTCCAATGAAACGTAAGAATTAAGTGGAATGTGTTTCTGTCTTGTTGCTGTTTTAATCGCCGTGATAATTTGTCTAGTGATACATAGCTCAGCAAAAGCCTTGAACGAAGATAGCTTGTCCCCATTAAAATCTCTCACTGCTTTATAAAGCCCAATCATTCCTTCTTGAACAATGTCTTCATGATCTGCACCAATTAGAAAATAAGATCGCGCTTTCGCCCTCACAAAATTACGGTATTTTCCAATTAAATGCTCTAATGCAAGTGTATTGCCTGTTCGAACTTCGTTAATGAGCGAATCGTCTTCCCAGTTGACAAATGGATTTTCTTGAAACCTTACTGTGACTTCTTCTACTAGACCTGCACCCAAACTAATCACTCCTCGCGATTGCATAGACATAATGTTGTGAAAAGTTATACACATTATATAGCACATTTTTCTAGCAGGTCAACAGCTTATTTGTCTCCTCGACGCCATTTTTCAAAAATTTCAGCAACTTCCTCTGATAAGCTAATTTTCGACGATTCCTGCACTAATTTTGTCTTTTGTACCATCTTGTCGATTCTTTTTGATGCAAGTTCTGTTTCCATCAAAAGTTCATTTGCTGATTTGCGCAACGCCCCACTACCGAAAATAACAGACTGCTCCGCCATGTCAGAAGTAGCTACATAAATCGTCCGGTCGATTCTTTTTAATTCCCGCGCTAGCTTTTCAATCCGTTCGTCTGCCGTTTCTTTATTCTTTGTATATAGTACATCCACTCTATGGGTATGATAAGCCTTCCCAATACCAGACACCATGTGTGCATCAAAGATGACTTTCACGTTAAAGCCAGTATAAGCTGCATATTCAGCGAGCATATCAACAAGCTTGTCCCTTGCTTGCCCTAAGTCCTTTTCTTTAAGACGTTGCAATACGGGCCACGCACCGATCATGTTGTAGCCATCAACGAGCAGAATGTTCATCTTAGTTTAGTCCTTTTCGTTTCCTGAACACTTCATACATTAATAAACTTGCAGCAACTGAAGCATTAAGTGACGTCACCTGACCGACCATAGGGATTTGCAACAGGAAGTCACACTTCTCTTTAACCAATCGGCTAATTCCTTTTCCTTCACTGCCAATAACAAGACCTAATGGCATATCAAAAGAACCTTGATGATAATCTTGTTCACCTTTTGCATCGGTACCCGCAAACCATAAGCCGCGCTTCTTTAAATCGTCCATCGTTCTTGGAATATTTGTCACACGTACAACTGGAATATACTCAATGGCACCCGTTGAAGACTTCGCAACTGTTTGCGTAAGGCCAACTGCACGTCGCTTCGGGATGATAATGCCGTGTGCCCCGACGGCGTCCGCTGTTCGCATGATAGAACCTAGGTTATGTGGGTCTTCAATTTCATCAAGGATAAGAAAGAACGGTTCTTCATCTTTCTCTTTCGCTTTCTCAAACAAATCGTCTATTTCAGCATAACGATAGGCTGCAATTGAAGCCACAACGCCTTGGTGGTTTGAATGTCCAACTAGTTGATCAAGCTTCTTTTTAGGGGCAGTTTGAACAAGAATATTCTTTTCTTTTGCTGACTGAATAATGGCTGTCATTTGTCCACGCTGAGACCCCTCACCAATCCAAACTTTATGAATCTCTCGTCCTGATTTTAATGATTCAATGACTGGATTTTTTCCTGTCACAAATTCACTCTGGGGATCATTCACTGGCTCCACTGGTTTTTGCGGTCGTTTTCGTTGATTTAATTGAGGCTTTTCTTTTTTCACGTTTGTTCGTTCTTTCTTTTTCATGAATTCTGCCCTCCTTTGTCTTTAATAATTTGAATCGATTGACTTAACAATTGTTCGAGTCGCTCTGTCTCTTCTAGTACATATAAATAGCCCAAAAGTGCTTCAAACCCTGTTGAATTTTTATACGTTGCCACATCTGTGTTTTTAGGAACTGTGTGTGATTTTGCATTTCTACCTCTTTTTATGACAGCAAAGTCTGCGTCTGTCAACAATCCCCGATTCTCTAATTCATGAAGAATATAAGACTGCGCCTTAGCGGAAACGTACGTCGTAGCTGCACGGTGCAGTTTATTCGGACGTACCGCGCCTTCCTTGAGAAGCTCAAATCGAACACGCTTCTCAAAGACGGCATCCCCCATATAGGCGAGGGCTAAACCATTCAACTGTTTCCAATCCATTTTTGATTTCACGTTATCCTCGTTTCCACCTTACACCTTGAGGCGTATCCTCTAACAAGATCTTTTTTTCTTTTAAAAGGTCACGAATCTCATCTGCACGAGCAAAATTTCTCGATTTCCGAGCTTCATCCCTTTCTTGAATGAGCGTTTCAACCTCATCATCTAACAGTTCCTCTGCTCGAGTTAGCTCCAAGCCAAGTACGTCGCTAATCTCTTCAAACAGCTGCAAAAATGCTTCCAAGACGCGCTTAGATGTTTGCGCCTCGCTCGTATAAACGTTAGCCTCTTTCGCTAGATCAAATAGGACACTTATTGCATTCGCACTATTAAAATCATCGTCCATTTCCTCTATAAATCGCTGTTTAAAGGACGCAACCTTCTCCAACCAATCACCACTTTCCCCTAAATCAACCGTTTCATTTAAGCGATGCTGGATATTTGTGACAGCATTTTTTAAGCGTTCGAGACTTGTTCCTGCACTTGTTAACAATTCATCACTAAAGTTAATGGGCGTACGATAATGAGTGGACAACATAAAGTATCGCACTACTTCTGCCGGGAATTGTTGAATGATGTCATGTGCAAGCACAAAGTTACCAAGAGATTTCGACATTTTCTCGTTATTAATGTTAACAAATCCATTATGCATCCAATAATTTGCTAATGTTTTCCCTGTTAATGCTTCAGATTGCGCAATTTCATTTTCATGGTGAGGGAACGTTAAGTCTTTCCCGCCTGCATGAATGTCGATTGTGTCACCTAAATTTTTTCGGATCATTGCTGAACATTCAATATGCCAGCCAGGGCGTCCGTTGCCCCATGGACTTTCCCAGGAAATTTCGTCAGGCTTAGCTGCTTTCCACAGAACAAAATCAACTGCATCCTCTTTACGCTCATCTACACCAATTCGAGCTCCACTCCGCAATTCATTTAACGATTGGCCTGAGAGTTTTCCATAATCATCAAACTTCCTTGTTCGAAAGTAAACATCGCCACCGGCTTCGTAAGCAAATCCTTTTCCTTCAAGCTGTCTAATAAAATCAATAATGTCATCCATTGTTTCTGTTACACGAGGATGGAGATCTGCTTTTTTCACATTCAATGCAGCAGTATCTGTATGGTACGCTTCAATAAATCGTTCTGCTACATCAAAGACTTCTTCACCAAGCTCTTGTGCAGCGCGAATAATTTTATCATCAACGTCAGTGAAATTTGAAATGAACGTTACATCAAAACCACGATACGTTAAATAACGTCGGACCATATCGTACACAATTGGAGGTCTAGCATTTCCAATGTGTATAAAATTGTAAACCGTTGGTCCACAGAAATACATCTTCACTTTTCCAGGTACCATCGGTTTAAATTCCTCTTTTTTATTCGTTAAGCTATTATAGATTCTTAACATGGTAAACTTCCTTTCCAATATCCGTTATAACTGCTTAATGAATTGAACCGTCTTTTTCCTCCGAAAGCCGTACACACTCATGCTTTAAACGCTGAATTTCTTTTTCCATTTCTGAAATACTGTCTGCAATCGGATCGGGTAATGAATGGTCTAATGTATGCGCTGAAGCAACTTTCTTTCCATTTTTAATGACGATTTTCCCTGGAATGCCCACAACCGTTGAATAGGGCGGCACTTCATTTAAAACAACCGAGCCTGCTCCGATTCGAGCTTGCTCACCAATCGTAAAGGACCCTAGCACTTTTGCTCCTGTCGCAATGAGCGCCCCGTCTTTCACTGTAGGATGCCTCTTCCCTTTTTCTTTACCTGTTCCGCCTAACGTAACACCTTGAAAAATGGTGACATCATTACCTATTTCACACGTTTCACCAATGACAACACCCATACCATGGTCAATAAAAAGTCTTTCTCCAATTTGGGCAGCAGGATGGATTTCTATACCCGTCAAAAAACGCGTAAACTGTGAAAGCAATCGAGCTAGAAAAAAACAGCCTCTTTTCCATAGTGCATGTGCGATACGGTGCCCCCAAACGGCATGCACACCTGAGTACGTAAAAATAATTTCTAATCGGTTTCTTGCTGCAGGATCTCGGTCAAACACAACATCTATGTCACTAAGCATGGTACGCATTAAACTCAAACAATTCCCCTCCTTTTTGTCACAATAAAAAAACCTCCGTACCTATAGTAGGTACAGAGGCACAAGATTGCACGGTTCCACTCTGTTTTCCAGGAGAAAAAACCTGGATCTCTCTAACCTTAACGTGGTTTGCCGCTCACTCCTACTACGCGTATGCATTCAAAGCAAGACTCCTGGGTGCATGTTCAGCACATTCCTTCTAAATGACTTCCAGCCCTTGGTCATTCTCTCTGTAAAATTCCTGTGCTTACTTTTCCCAATCATCATGTATAGCCATATGTTATTGTTGGACAGCTTCTTGTAAACGACTTGTTACTACAGCTTTGCCTAACAGCTCAATCGTGTCTCCAAGCTCCGGTCCGTGGGTTTGGCCGCTCACAGCCGCACGAATTGGCATAAATAATTTCTTTCCCTTTTGACCAGTTGCTTTTTGTGTCGCTTTGATCGCTTTCTTAATTTCTGGCACTGTAAATTCTTCTAACTCATCGAGCTCTTTTGCAAATTGCGCTAAGACTTCTGGTACTTGCTCTTCTGCAAGAACTGCTTTTGCGTCTTCTGTATAATCTACGTCTTTCTTGAAAAATTGTTCCGTTAGCGTGACAATTTCTGCACCGTACTGCATTTGTTCTTGATAAAGACCGATAAGACGCTTTGCCCACTCAAGACGCTCTTCACCCATGTTTTCAGATACACGACCACTTGAAATTAAGTGTGGTAGCGCCAGCTCAATTACCTTATCAAGATCTGCTTCTTTAATATATTGATTGTTCATCCACGCCAGCTTATCCGTATCAAACACTGCAGGAGCTTTTGACACTCGATCCAGTGTAAACTGCTCTTCCAATTGCTTTAATGTGAAGATCTCCTCTTCTCCTACCGGTGACCACCCTAGTAAAGCTAAGAAGTTGACAATTGCTTCTGGCATATAGCCAAGCTCCTTATACTGCTCAACAAATTGAATAATCGATTCATCACGCTTACTCATTTTCTGGCGATTCGGATTAAGGATAAGAGATGCGTGTGCAAAAGTTGGTACTTCCCAACCAAACGCTTCAAACAACAGAATTTGTCTCGGTGTATTGGATAAATGCTCTTCTCCACGAATAACGTGACTAATCTTCATGAGATGATCATCAACAACGACCGCAAAATTATACATTGGCACGCCATCTTTACGAGCAATGACGAAGTCGCCAATGCCATTCGAGTCAAATGACACTTCTTCTCGTACAGAATCGTTGAACGTGATCATCTGACCTTGTGGTACTTTAAAGCGCACAACAGGCTTGATTCCTTTCGCCTCGTATGCTTGACGCTGCTCCGCTGTTAAATCCCTATCGCGACCGCTATATTTAGGCATTTCCCCTCGTGCTTTCTGCGCTTCTCGCTCCGCTTCAAGCTCGTCTTCCGTCATATAACAATAATACGCTTTCCCCTCATCTAACAGCTGCTGAATATAGTCTTTGTACAGATGGACACGCTCCATCGACCGATAAGGACCGTATTCGCCGTGCTCTGTATCAACACTTTCATCCCACTGGATACCAAGCCACTTTAAGCTATCCATTAGTTTTTCAGTCGCCGTTTCAACATTTCTCGCTTGATCTGTATCTTCAATTCGAAGCACAAATGTCCCACCTGTATGCTTCGCCATTAAATAGTTAAACAATGCCGATCTCGCTCCACCAATATGCAAATGCCCTGTTGGACTTGGAGCAAACCGTACCCGTACTTCTTTTGCCATGTCGTTGCACTCCTCTAGCTCTTATTCTGAATCATTCTAGCATGTTCTCCTATGAAAACAAAGGCGGATTACTCTTTTATTAGTAAAATAACCGCTTGGGCCGCAATACCCTCTTCGCGACCTACAAAGCCCAGCTTCTCTGTCGTTGTTGCCTTTAATCCAACATTTGTAATGTCTGTTTCAAGTAATTGAGCAATTTGTTCCCGCATCGGATCAATATAAGGTGCAAGCTTAGGCTTTTGCGCCATGACCGTACAATCGACGTTCCCTAGCGTGTAGCCTGCTTCTTTTACCAATTTCCATACATCTTGTAAAAGCACCTTTGAATCAGCATCTTTAAACGCGTCATCGGTATCCGGGAAGTGCTTACCTAAATCACCTGCTGCAATGGCTCCAAGGGCAGCATCTGTTATCGTGTGTAGCAGCACATCTGCATCAGAATGACCAAGTAACCCTTTGTCATGAGGAATGTCAATCCCCCCTAATAGAAGAGGCCGCCCCTCTACTAATTGATGCACATCATACCCTTGTCCGATTCGAATCATGTTCTCTATTCTCCTTTGTTTTTATAATCGTCTCAGCAAATAATAAATCTTCCGCTGTTGTTAATTTAATATTTAAATAGTCACTTTCCACAATAGCAACACGCTTTCCTTGCCGCTCTAATAGACTAGCATCGTCGGTTCCAAGTTCGTTAACCGCTTTCGCTTTCCGGTGCGCATCTACAATTAAGTCATATTGAAATCCTTGCGGTGTTTGAGCAGCCCATAAATGAGTTCTCTGCACCGTTTCACGTACTGCACCTTCTGTAACCTTTTTAATTGTATCTTTCACTGGGACAGCCGCAATGGCTCCTCCTTGCTTTGCAGCCTCTGCCGCCACCCCATGAATAACCTTTTGCGAAACAAACGGTCGAGCCCCATCATGAATGAGTACAATCGTAGCAGGTTCCATTGCTTCAAGCGCTGCATAAACACTGTCTTGCCTTTCCTTCCCACCAATAACAATCTGTTCAATTTTCTGTAAGGTAAATGATTGAACAAGATGCTGCATCGTTTTTCGCTCTTCTTCACTGACCACGAGAATGATTCCTTTACAGCGAATATCTTGTTCAAATAAACGTAATGAATGAACGATAAGCGGTATAGCGTTTAGCTTAATAAGTTGCTTATTATAACCAGCATTCATTCGTTTTCCTTGACCTGCAGCTAAGACAATTGCTTTATAATCCATCGTAATCTCCTTCAATTGTTCCTTATTCGTAGTTTACCATGGAAGCTACAATTGCTCAAAAAACCCGCCCTTTTTCAAGGACAGGTTTTAAGAAATCGTTACTGTGCTTTTTCTAAAGACTTTGGTTTTGCAAAAATCATCCGACCTGCACTCGTTTGCAGCACACTTGTAACCGTCACATCCGTATGCTTATTAATCCATTCTCGCCCACCTTCAACAACAATCATTGTTCCATCATCTAAATAGGCGACGCCTTGGTGATGTTCTTTCCCTTCTTTAATCACATGGACGCTCAATACCTCTCCAGGCAAGACGACTGGCTTTACTGCATTGGCTAAGTCATTAATGTTTAATACTTGTACACCTTGCAGTTCACACACTTTATTCAAGTTAAAGTCATTTGTAACAACCATTCCAGACGTTACTTTTGCTAACTTTACAAGCTTGCTATCAACCTCTTGTATCTCTTCAAAATCGCCTTCATAGATCTCTACATCAATAGGAAGCTCTTTTTGAATACGATTTAATATATCAAGACCTCTTCTACCTCGATTTCGTTTTAAGGCATCTGATGAGTCAGCAATATATTGTAATTCATCAAGTACGAATTGCGGAATAACAAGCGTTCCTTCCAAAAATCCCGTTTGACAGATGTCTGCGATTCGTCCATCAATAATGACGCTCGTATCAAGGATTTTCAGGTGCTGACCTTGCTCGTCCTCATTCTCTTCTTGCTCTTTTTTCTTTTGATTGTCTCGCTCTCTTGGAATACGCATGGATTGGATGAATTGAACCATATCATCACGCTTTTTAAAGCCAATTTGGAAACCGAGATAGCCAACCAAAATGGTAATAAAACTTGGCAAGATGTTACTGATGACAAGTAAATTTAGTGCATTTAAAGGCGTACCTGCTAGATACCCAACAATTAAACCAATAATAAGACCTATTGACCCTGTTAATACGTCCGCTATTGGGGCTTTCACAATCGTTTCTTCGACCATTTTGAAAAAATTAACAATATAACGTGCGATAAACAACGATACGATAAAAAATAGTAGTGCACCGATGGTCGCTCCTGTATACGGGGTATCTAACCAAGTGGGTACGTTATAGCCTGTCGCATCGAATAACTCCGGAATAAAAAAGATACCTAAAGTGGCTCCGGCTAATATAAAAAAGATTTGAATAATCCATTTAAGCATGCATGTATACACCTCCTTGTAGCTATTATAGACAAGTATACAACTCTCAAACCTAGCAAACTGTATTTCCCACAAAAAAACATGAAATCTTGAATTATACAAGATTAACGTTTTAATTTAGACACAAAAAGAAGGGTTTTCCCCTTCTTTTGTTTAAATATGTCGGTCTACAAACAATTGTTCCTGTATACGACTTAACCCGTTTTTAATCATTTTTGCACGTGCTTCTCCAATTCCATCTACCTCGTCCAGTTGCTCAACCGTAGCTACCATAACGCTCGATAAATGACCATATTCATTAATGACATTTTCAATAATTTGAGACGGTAATCTCGGAATACGGTGCAAGATTCTGTATCCTCTAGGTGAAGCTGCTTGATCAAGAATATTGGTTGCTCGGCCAAACCCAAGCGCTTTAATAATTGCTTGTTCATCGAGCAAATCTTCGTTCAATAAACTCGTTAAATCTGCTAATGTTTTCGTAACGTCTTGATGGCGATCTTTTGAATAATCTTTTAACAGATGGGTCGCTTCTTGCTCGGTATTGGATACAAGCTCCTTAAGCTGCATCGTTATGAGACGCCCTTCGTCGCCCAGCTCCAAAATAAAGTTTTGAATTTCTTGCTTGATTCGTAACACCATTTGAATTCGATGAATAACTTGTACCACATCGCTATACGTGACAAGCTGCTCAAATTCCATAGCTCCTAAATTCGTAATACTTTGATCCAGTACAGCACGATATTTTTCCAGCGTCTGGATGGCTTGATTGGCTTTTGTCAAAATGACGCCAATATCCTTTAACGCATAGCGATGCTCACCTTGATAAAGAGTAATCACATTTCTTCTTTGAGAGATGGAGATCGTTAAGTTTCCTGTTTGTTTCGCGACCCGTTCTGCGGACCGGTGGCGAATCCCCGTTTCACTCGATGTAATATTGTTATTTGGGACAAGTTGGGTATTTGCATACAAAATTCGTTTTCCGTCTTCACTTAGAATAATGGCACCATCCATTTTTGCTAACTCATATAAATAAGCAGGTGAAAAATCACTATTGATAAAAAAACCACCATCGACAATATTCATCATTTCATTGTTATAGCCTAGGACAATTAAGCCACCTGTATTCGCACGCAACACATTATCAATCCCAGCTCGCAAAGGGGTTCCAGGCGCCACTAATTTTAATATATTCTGGATAAAAGCTGTTCGATTTCTTTCTTCCATTCTCTCTACCTCCCTAATGCAACATCGAGCGCTTTATCTAGAGTTGGAACACCTACGACCTCAATGCCATCTGGTACAGTCCAACCGCCTAAATTCTTTTCTGGTATAATAACTCGTTTAAAACCTAGCTTTAATGCTTCATTAACGCGTTGTTCAATTCTCGATACTCGTCTAATCTCACCGGTTAAGCCTACTTCCCCAATGGCTACATCCATCGGTTCTGTCGGTTGATTGCGAAAGCTTGATGCAATACTTAATGCAATAGCAAGATCAATGGCTGGTTCATCTAGCTTCACCCCACCAGCAACTTTTAGATAGGCGTCTTGATTTTGCAAAAGCATCCCTACCCGTTTCTCAAGAACTGCCATTATGAGGGACACTCGGTTGTGGTCAAGACCTGTCGCCATCCTTCTTGGATTCCCAAAGCCCATCGGGGAGATTAATGCTTGTAATTCAACAAGAACAGGCCGGGTTCCTTCCATTGATGCCACAACAACAGAACCTGCTGCTCCTTGTGATCGTTCCTCAAGAAAGATCTCTGATGGGTTTAAAACTTCTTCTAAACCAAGCTCTTTCATTTCGAAAATACCCATTTCATTTGTAGAACCAAATCGGTTCTTCACCGCTCTTAAAATACGGTACGTGTGGTGTCGTTCCCCTTCAAAATACAAGACCGAGTCCACCATGTGCTCAAGCAGCTTTGGCCCTGCAATGGATCCTTGCTTCGTCACGTGACCAACAATAAAGACTGCCGTTCCTCTTGTTTTGGCAATGCGCATGAATGTCGCTGTGCATTCTCGCACTTGTGCAACACTCCCTGGAGCAGATGTTATGTCCTCTTGATACACGGTTTGAATGGAATCAATGATTACCAATGAAGGCTGCACTTCATCAATGGCTTGCTCAATGAGTGACACATCTGTTTCAGCAAGAACGTACAGGTCTTCAGAAGTTAGCTCTAGGCGATCTGCTCTTAGCTTTGTTTGTTTAACCGACTCTTCTCCTGATATATAAAGAACTCGTTCTTTCGTATTTGCCAACTTTGCAGATAGCTGCAAAAGAAGCGTTGACTTTCCAATACCCGGGTCGCCTCCTACTAAAACAAGTGAACCCGGCACAATGCCTCCACCAAGCACTCGATTTAATTCTGGCATCGTTGTGCTAACGCGAGGCTCTTTTTCCCCCACCACTTTGGTAATAGGCTGTGCTTTATGCACAGTCGTTCCAGACGTCACATAACTCCTTGAACGCTGTTTCTCTTGTACGGCTTTTTCTTCAACGAGGGTATTCCAACTTTGACAACCTGGACACTTCCCCATCCACTTCGCTGACTCATAGCCACATTCTTGACAGACAAACTTTGTTTTTACTTTTGCCATCGTTTATTCCTCCGTTATATTCCACTACGCCAAGTGTACCAAAAACAAGGAAAAAACGCTTGATTTTTAAAAAAACCGGAGGTAATAACTCCTCCGGTTTACATAATTTATACGCTTGTTTCTTCTTTTGCTTCCACAGCAAGCTCGCCATCTTTTACATATATAACGGCTTTTTGCCCTTTGACGATCGTTCCTTTTAGCAATTCCTCAGACAAGCGATCCTCTACTTCTTTTTGAAGCGCACGACGTAACGGGCGAGCTCCATATTCAGGATCATAACCTGCCTCTGTAATCTTATCTTTTGCCTCTTCTGTCAGTTCAAAATCAATACCTTGTTCAGATAAGCGTTGTTTCAACTGATCAGCCATCATCGTAATAATTTCACGAACATGCTTTTTCTCAAGAGAGTGGAACACAACAATTTCGTCGATTCGGTTTAAGAATTCAGGTCTAAAGCTGTTTTTCAGCTCAGACATGACACGATCCTTCATGTCTTTGTATTCTTGACCTTCCGTCTCCGTTGAAAAGCCAAGATATTTATTACGTTTTAGTTGAGAAGCCCCAACGTTTGATGTCATAATAACTGCCGTATTTCTAAAGTCAACCGTTCTTCCTTTTGAATCGGTTAAACGACCATCCTCTAAGACTTGCAGCAAAATGTTAAACACATCAGGGTGCGCTTTTTCGATTTCGTCTAATAAAATAACCGAATAAGGCTTACGACGAATTTTTTCTGTTAATTGACCGCCTTCTTCATGTCCAACATAGCCAGGAGGGGAGCCAACAAGACGACTGGTTGCATGCTTCTCCATATACTCCGACATATCAATACGAATAACAGAATCTTCATCTCCAAATAACGTCTCTGCCACAGCACGGGCTAATTCCGTTTTACCAACACCCGTTGGTCCAAGGAAGATAAACGATCCAATTGGACGCTTCGGATCTTTTAAACCGGCTCTAGCACGACGCACCGCTTTTGAAATGGATTTAACGGCTTCTTCCTGACCAACAATTCGATCGTGTAGGATGCTTTCCATTTTCAACAAGCGCTCTGTCTCTTCTTCTGCCAGCTTTGAAACCGGAATTCCAGTCCAGCTTGCTACAACTTGCGCAATGTCTTCAACCACAACTTCGGTATTTTCCTGACCTTGCTTTTTCTTCCATTCATTTTTCATTTCCTCAAGCTCTTCACGAAGACGTTGCTCAGAATCACGGAGGGACGCGGCTTTTTCAAACTCTTGGCTTTGAACAGAAGCGTCTTTCTCTTTTCGCGTCTCTTCTAATTTCGCTTCTAATTCTTTTAGATTCGGCGGTGCTGTATAAGAACGTAAACGTACTTTAGACGCCGCTTCATCAATTAAGTCAATCGCTTTATCTGGTAGAAAGCGATCTGAAATATAACGATCTGAAAGCTTCACCGCTTCTTCTACTGCACCGTCTGTAATCGTGACACGGTGATGAGCTTCGTAACGGTCACGCAAGCCGTACAAAATTTGAATGGATTCATCTAAAGTTGGCTCATCTACTTGAATTGGTTGGAAGCGTCGCTCAAGCGCTGCGTCCTTTTCAATGTACTTGCGGTACTCATCAAGAGTTGTTGCACCAATACACTGTAATTCTCCACGAGCTAATGATGGTTTTAAAATATTTGAAGCGTCAATGGCACCCTCTGCTCCACCTGCTCCAATAAGTGTGTGCAATTCGTCAATAAATAAGATAACATTACCAGCTTGACGAATTTCGTCCATCACCTTTTTCAACCGATCTTCAAATTCTCCACGGTATTTCGTTCCAGCTACTACCGTTCCCATATCGAGGGTCATTACACGTTTATTTCGTAAGGTTTCAGGCACTTCATTTGCAATAATACTCTGAGCAAGCCCTTCTGCAATCGCTGTTTTACCGACACCAGGTTCACCTATTAAAACAGGGTTGTTTTTCGTCCGGCGACTTAATACTTGAATTACTCGCTCAATCTCTTTCCCACGCCCAATAACAGGATCAAGGGTTTCCTCACGTGCAATGGCCGTTAAATCACGAGCTAAGCTGTCTAAGGTTGGTGTATTTGCATTAGCAGCTGAGCCATTAGCCTGTGCTGAACTACCACCTTCATTGCTTCCAAGAAGTTGCAACACTTGCTGTCTTGCTTTATTTAAACTCACACCAAGATTATTTAATACCCTTGCTGCGACACCTTCTCCTTCACGAATTAACCCTAACAAGATATGTTCAGTACCCACATAGGAATGGCCAAGCTTTCTTGCTTCATCCATTGAAAGCTCAATTACTTTTTTCGCTCGAGGTGTGTAGTGTGGTGTGCTGTGTATGCTCTTCTGCGCCTCTTGCCCTTTTCCTACCAATCCTTCAACTTCTTTTTGTAATTTATCGGAACCAAGCCCGAGTTGTTGCAAAGCTTTGGCCGCAATTCCTTCTCCTTCACGTATTAAGCCTAAGAGAATATGCTCTGTTCCAATATTATGGTGACTTAAACGAATTGCCTCTTCTTGTGAAAGCGCTAATACCTTCTGTGCACGCTCAGAAAATCTTCCAAACATCATAAATGATGACACCTCCAAAGGATTGTATTACTTGTTCGTGTATTCTAGCTTTAACCGTTCTCTAATTAATGTCGCTCGTCTTTCATCTCGTTGTTCAGGAGACAATACCGTCTCTGCATACCTTTGCAAAAAGCCCGGTTGCGTAACAATCATGAGTTCATTTAAAATGCTAGCTGATATGCCCTCAATCATGCCTAAGTCAATACCCAGTCTTAAATCAGAGAGTCTTCTCGTTGCTTCTTTAGAATCAATAATATGGCTATGAGACAGGACTCCTAACGAACGGTGAACGCGATCTGTTAATTTCAAATGCGAATGATCCAATAAAGATCCTCTTGCAGCACGTTCTTGTTGAATTAATTGCTTTACAACGCCTTGTAGATCCTCAATAATATCTTGCTCTGACTTCCCTAAAGTCATTTGATTGGAAATTTGAAAAAGGTTTCCTAATGCTTCGCTACCTTCTCCATAAATTCCTCTAACCACCAGACCTAGTTGATTAATCGCTGGCAAAATTCGCTGTAGCTGTTGAGTAATGGCAAGAGCCGGTAGGTGCATCATAACCGATGCCCTCATTCCTGTTCCAACATTTGTCGGACAACTCGTTAAGTACCCATATTGTCTATCGTATGCATAAGTCAGGTGAGACTCCATCCAATCATCTAAAGAACTTGCAGCTTGATACGTGTGGTCCAAGTCAAAACCGGCTGTCAGTACCTGTATTCGAATATGATCTTCTTCATTTACCATAATACTTACTGACTCATCTTCACTTAGTAATACCGCACCGTGTTTCGATTGCTCTGCCAAGTGAGGACTAATTAAATGTTTTTCGACAAGAATTCGTTTATCGTTCGTTTTCATTTCGTCCATGGTTAGCATTTCCGCGTTTCCAAGGGCATTCGTTTGAGTGGAAGCTAGCGCCTCCTTTATATATTGAGAGGCGGTGTACGCTTCTTCCTTCGAGGAAAGAATAGGAAAGGTAAAGGCGTTCATGTTTCTTGCTAATCGTATTCGGCTACTTAAAACAATATCCGATTCAATCCCATCCTTCTTCATCCAAGGGCTAATCGCATGTTCTAAAAATTGGTTTAAGCTCACCCCTCTTCCTCTCCTTCCCTAGGAATGTCTTTTTGCTTTGTTAAAGCCCTTATTTCATCACGTAATTCTGCAGCTTTCTCAAACTCTTCTTTTTGAATATGCTCATTTAACATTGCCCGCATTTCTTCAATTCGTTGTTCTATTTGAATGGTTTCCCCAATCCGTTTGGGAATCTTACCACCATGCTTACTGTTTCCACCATGTACCCTTCTAAAAACAGACGAAAGTCTTGTTGAATACGTTTCGTAACAACTTGCACAGCCAAAACGGCCAATGTGAAGGAATTTCTCGTAACTAAGCCCACAATTTGGACATTTTAATTCAGCTTTCGTATTTTGGTCTCGTTGTGTAGCATTGCTATCATCTGTATGAAATAAGCCTGAAAAGAGGTGATGGATAGAGAAGCTATCTGTTCCTGGTATCGCCTCGCCTTTTTCTCTTGCACAGTGTTCGCATACGTGCATCTCCGTTTTCTTTCCGTTAATAATTTTTGTAAAATGCAGTGTAGCTTGCCGCATATTACACTCTTGGCACACCATTATTATCACCTCTCTACTTATTAGTGATTTTCTGTATATTTAAGCGTCTCTATCATTGCTTTTAAAAGATTAGCACGAACTTCATCCCGATGTTCTATCGTAGATTTGTAAAGCTCTCTTTCTAATATGCTAGACATAATTTTCGCCTCGCGTTTTGTGATCGCCTCTTCTTCATAAAGACGGAACACAATATTTTGCGCGGTTTGCTGGTCAATTTTCAAGCCAATTAAGCTTTGCATATGATTAAATAAAGCGGCATCCTCATGTGATTCTACTTTAGTGATGCGAATATAACCGCCACCACCCCGCTTACTTTCCACTATATACCCTTTTTCTAGAGTAAAACGCGTACTAATCACATAATTAATTTGGGACGGCACACATTGAAACTGTTTCGCCAATTCACTCCGCTTTATTTCCAACAATTCTTTCCCGCTACGAGTCAATGTCATTTTTAAATATTGTTCAATTAAGTCCGTTATATTGCTCATCAATCAACCCTCCTAGGAAAGGACAACATTGACTTTGACTATATTTGACTATTAATAGCTTTATTATAAGCTGTTTAGTCAAAAACTTCAACAACTAACTATTTCTATTATGACCAAGCAGACATCTTCTAGACCTGTTTCCACTATCTTGTTTTATTTTTTTAATAAAGGGTATTCTTTTCTTGATAGGTAGGTGCATACTTATGCGAGTTTACATGTTAAAACGCGAACAACATTTGAACATTTCTCTTGATCATGCTTGGGCTTTTTTTTCTAGCGCTGAAAATCTCCAAGCTATTACACCCAGCTATATGAACTTCACGATTACCAACTCTCCGGGAGAGCTTATTTATGGAGGACAGCTGATTACGTACAAGGTTAGCCCTTTACTTTCTATCCCCTTAACGTGGGTTACGGAAATTACTCAAGTAGTTGACCACTCCTATTTTATCGATGAACAACGATTTGGACCATTTAAACTATGGCACCACCAACATCATTTCACAGAAACAGATAAAGGTGTAAAGATGACTGATATCGTTCATTACAGCTTGCCTTTTAGCTTTATTGGACGGCTCGCACATTCGATAACCATAAAGAGTCGATTAGAAGAGATTTTCGAGTATCGCTATAAGACATTAGAAGAAACGTTCAACGGATAAACTACGGATCGCTAGTTTTTAAACGGATGTTTACTAGGGTCGAACGGCTTCTTTGTTTGACTCGCTTCTGTCGAAGCGCAGCTCTTTTGCATCTTTCTTTCTACGCAAAAAAAAGACACCCTTTCAGGTGTCTTTCTCATTGCCTGGCAACGTCCCTTGGCTTCAGGGTGGTTTTCTTCGAGGACGTTCCTCTTGTTAATTGATCCACCATGCTTCCCATGAAGCTTTTACGAAAACAACCCTTTCGTCTCACTGGGGGATGCACGCTGCTTTCCCTTCGATGTTTCTTCTTGTTGTTCTTTTTTATCGTGCTCGTATTTTACGGCGGTTTCCTTTGTCTGACTCGCTTCTGTCGAAGCGTAGCTCTTTTGCGCCTTTCTTTATACACAAAAAGACACCTTTTCAGGTGTCTTTCTCATTGCCTGGCAACGTCCTACTCTCACAGGGGGAAGCCCCCAACTACCATCGGCGCAAAAGAGCTTAACGACCGTGTTCGGCATGGGAACGGGTGTGACCTCTTTGCTATTGCCACCAGACTTATTTTGACGTCAGATCAACGGCGAATCTCTTCGTCCTATTTGTGTCTTTCTGTCAGTCACGTACGCAAGTACGCTCCTTCCTTCAAGCACTTCTAGTCCTCGATCTTCTTGTTGCTCTTTGTCAAAGGAATGAAATCCTTCTTGTTAAAAGAATCGGTGATTCTTTCAAAACTAAATCAAATCATCTACTCAAACTCAAGAAATTTAGGATAAGCCCTCGACCGATTAGTATCAGTCCGCTCCATGTGTCGCCACACTTCCACTTCTGACCTATCAACCTCATCATCTCTAAGGGGTCTTACTGGCTTACGCCATGGGAAATCTCATCTTGAGGGGGGCTTCATGCTTAGATGCTTTCAGCACTTATCCCGTCCATACGTAGCTACCCAGCGATGCTCCTGGCGGAACAACTGGTACACCAGCGGTATGTCCATCCCGGTCCTCTCGTACTAAGGACAGCTCCTCTCAAATTTCCTACGCCCGCGACGGATAGGGACCGAACTGTCTCACGACGTTCTGAACCCAGCTCGCGTGCCGCTTTAATGGGCGAACAGCCCAACCCTTGGGACCTACTTCAGCCCCAGGATGCGACGAGCCGACATCGAGGTGCCAAACCTCCCCGTCGATGTGGACTCTTGGGGGAGATAAGCCTGTTATCCCCAGGGTAGCTTTTATCCGTTGAGCGACGGCCCTTCCATACGGCACCGCCGGATCACTAAGCCCGACTTTCGTCCCTGCTCGACTTGTAGGTCTCGCAGTCAAGCTCCCTTATGCCTTTGCACTCTACGAATGATTTCCAACCATTCTGAGGGAACCTTTGGGCGCCTCCGTTACTGTTTAGGAGGCGACCGCCCCAGTCAAACTGCCCACCTGACAATGTCCCTGACCCGGATCACGGGTCGAGGTTAGAATGTCAGCACCATCAGGGTAGTATCCCACCGACGCCTCCACCGAAGCTAGCGCTCCGGCTTCCAAGGCTCCTACCTATCCTGTACAAATGGTACCAACACTCACTATCAAGCTACAGTAAAGCTCCATGGGGTCTTTCCGTCCTGTCGCGGGTAACCTGCATCTTCACAGGTACTATAATTTCACCGGGTCTCTCGTTGAGACAGTATCCAAGTCGTTGCACCATTCGTGCGGGTCGGAACTTACCCGACAAGGAATTTCGCTACCTTAGGACCGTTATAGTTACGGCCGCCGTTTACTGGGGCTTCAATTCAGAGCTTCTCCCTTACGGGATAACCCCTCCTCTTAACCTTCCAGCACCGGGCAGGTGTCAGCCCCTATACTTCGCCTTACGGCTTCGCAGAGACCTGTGTTTTTGCTAAACAGTCGCTTGGATCTATTCACTGCGGCTCTCTCGGGCTTTAACACCCTAATAGAGCACCCCTTCTCCCGAAGTTACGGGGTCATTTTGCCGAGTTCCTTAACGAGAGTTCTCCCGAGCGTCTTAGAATTCTCTTCTCGCCTACCTGTGTCGGTTTGCGGTACGGGCACCTGTATTCTAACTAGAGGCTTTTCTCGGCAGCGGAGGATCAGGGATTTCGGACCCTTGGGTCCTTCACGGTCACAGCTCAGCCTTCACGGAACACGGATTTGCCTATGTTCCAGCCTTGCATGCTTCGACGCGCACAGCCAGCGGCGCGCTCACCCTACCTTTCTGCGTCCCCCCATCGTTCAAACAAATACGAGGTGGTACAGGAATATCAACCTGTTGTCCATCGCCTACGCCTTTCGGCCTCGGCTTAGGTCCCGACTAACCCTGAGCGGACGAGCCTTCCTCAGGAAACCTTGGGCTTTCGACGGAGGGGATTCTCACCCCTCTTTTCGCTACTCATACCGGCATTCTCACTTCCAAGCACTCCACTAGTCCTCACGATCTAGCTTCACAGTCCTTGGAACGCTCCCCTACCCAATCCCTACTGGGATTGCCATAGCTTCGGTGATACGTTTAGCCCCGGTACATTTTCGGCGCAGAGTCACTCGACCAGTGAGCTATTACGCACTCTTTCAATGATGGCTGCTTCTAAGCCAACATCCTGGTTGTCTAAGCAACTCCACATCCTTTTCCACTTAACGTATACTTGGGGACCTTAGCTGATGGTCTGGGCTGTTTCCCTCTTGACTACGGATCTTAGCACTCGCAGTCTGACTCCCGAGTTAAAGTTTTTGGCATTCGGAGTTTGACTGAATTCGGTAATCCTGTGGGGACCCCTCGTCCAATCAGTGCTCTACCTCCAAAACTCATCACTCGAGGCTAGCCCTAAAGCTATTTCGGGGAGAACCAGCTATTTCCGAGTTCGATTGGCATTTCACCCCTACCCACACCTCATCCCCGCATTTTTCAACATGCGTGGGTTCGGGCCTCCAGTCGGTGTTACCCGACCTTCACCCTGGACATGGGTAGATCACCCGGTTTCGGGTCTACGACAACGTACTTACTCGCCCTATTCAGACTCGCTTTCGCTACGGCTCCGCCTCATCAGCTTAACCTTGCACGTTATCGTAACTCGCCGGTTCATTCTACAAAAGGCACGCCATCACCCATTAACGGGCTCTGACTAGTTGTAGGCACACGGTTTCAGGATCTCTTTCACTCCCCTTCCGGGGTGCTTTTCACCTTTCCCTCACGGTACTGGTTCACTATCGGTCACTAGGGAGTATTTAGCCTTGGGAGATGGTCCTCCCGGATTCCGACGGGGTTTCACGTGTCCCGCCGTACTCAGGATCCACTCTGGAGGAAACGAAGTTTCAGCTACAGGGCTGTTACCTTCTTCGGCTTGTCTTTCCAGACAATTCACCTACTCCGTTTCTTTGTAACTCCGTATAGAGTGTCCTACAACCCCAAGAGGCAAGCCTCTTGGTTTGGGCTGATTCCGTTTCGCTCGCCGCTACTCAGGAAATCGCATTTGCTTTCTCTTCCTCCGGGTACTTAGATGTTTCAGTTCCCCGGGTCTGCCTCACCCTGCCCTATGTGTTCAGGCAGGAGTACCATCCCATTACGGATGGTGGGTTCCCCCATTCGGAAATCTCCGGATCAAAGCTTACTTACAGCTCCCCGAAGCATATCGCTGTTCGTCGCGTCCTTCATCGGCTCCTAGTGCCAAGGCATTCACCGTGCGCCCTTTCTAACTTATCCATTTTTACTTCAGATTCCCTTCGTATCTCTTCGTCTGGTTCCTGTCTTTCTGTCAGTTACGTAGCGAACTACGCTCCTTCCATCAAGCATTTCCCATCCTTGATCTACTTGGGTCTCTTTGTAAAACAGTTAACCTAAAAGGTTTATGAATTCTTGACGTCTCGTTCAAACAGTTGTAACACCGATGAACAAAACTAATTTGAGTTGATTGATTATGATTTAGTTTTCAAAGAACCATGCCTACAGGATGTAGGTACCAGGCGTTGCCACAGGACGTGGCGTTCTAAGCGTGGTATCCATTACCTTCGCATTTTCAATTGGAAGAGGAATTCTTCCAAAACTGAACAAAAGATCCAAAGCGCTATATGACCCGAGGTCATACATCGACTAGAGTAAAAACTCCATAGAAAGGAGGTGATCCAGCCGCACCTTCCGATACGGCTACCTTGTTACGACTTCACCCCAATCATTTGTCCCACCTTAGGCGGCTGGCTCCAAAAGGTTACCTCACCGACTTCGGGTGTTACAAACTCTCGTGGTGTGACGGGCGGTGTGTACAAGACCCGGGAACGTATTCACCGCGGCATGCTGATCCGCGATTACTAGCAATTCCGGCTTCATGTAGGCGAGTTGCAGCCTACAATCCGAACTGAGAATGGCTTTATGGGATTGGCTCCACCTCGCGGTTTCGCTGCCCTTTGTACCATCCATTGTAGCACGTGTGTAGCCCAGGTCATAAGGGGCATGATGATTTGACGTCGTCCCCACCTTCCTCCGGTTTGTCACCGGCAGTCACCTTAGAGTGCCCAACTAAATGCTGGCAACTAAGATCAAGGGTTGCGCTCGTTGCGGGACTTAACCCAACATCTCACGACACGAGCTGACGACAACCATGCACCACCTGTCACTTTGCCCCCGAAGGGGAAGCTCTGTCTCCAGAGTGGTCAAAGGATGTCAAGACCTGGTAAGGTTCTTCGCGTTGCTTCGAATTAAACCACATGCTCCACTGCTTGTGCGGGTCCCCGTCAATTCCTTTGAGTTTCAGCCTTGCGGCCGTACTCCCCAGGCGGAGTGCTTAATGTGTTTACTTCGGCACTACGGGCATCGAAACCCCTAACACCTAGCACTCATCGTTTACGGCGTGGACTACCAGGGTATCTAATCCTGTTTGCTCCCCACGCTTTCGCGCCTCAGCGTCAGTTACAGACCAGAGAGTCGCCTTCGCCACTGGTGTTCCTCCACATATCTACGCATTTCACCGCTACACGTGGAATTCCACTCTCCTCTTCTGCACTCAAGCTTCCCAGTTTCCAATGGCCGCTCGGGGTTGAGCCCCGAGATTTCACATCAGACTTAAGAAGCCGCCTGCGCGCGCTTTACGCCCAATAATTCCGGACAACGCTTGCCACCTACGTATTACCGCGGCTGCTGGCACGTAGTTAGCCGTGGCTTTCTGGTGAGGTACCGTCAAGGTACCGGTAGTTACGCCGGTACTTGTTCTTCCCTCACAACAGAGCTTTACGACCCGAAGGCCTTCCTCACTCACGCGGCGTTGCTCCGTCAGACTTTCGTCCATTGCGGAAGATTCCCTACTGCTGCCTCCCGTAGGAGTCTGGGCCGTGTCTCAGTCCCAGTGTGGCCGATCACCCTCTCAGGTCGGCTACGCATCGTCGCCTTGGTAAGCCGTTACCTTACCAACTAGCTAATGCGCCGCAGGCCCATCCCTTAGTGACAGCCGAAACCGTCTTTCAAAAGAGAATCAGGTGATTCTCTCTATTATCCCGTATTAGCTCCGGTTTCCCGGAGTTATCCCAGTCTAAGGGGCAGGTTACCTACGTGTTACTCACCCGTCCGCCGCTGACTTCCGGGAGCAAGCTCCCTTCTGTCCGCTCGACTTGCATGTATTAGGCACGCCGCCAGCGTTCGTCCTGAGCCAGGATCAAACTCTCCGTTAAAAGTGTTTGACTTGCTCATTTGCACATTTTAAAGCTGTGTCTAACTTCATTGACGAGATACCTTGTATCTCTTTTTACGCTTGGCTTTTGTTCAGTTTTCAAAGAACTCGTTTGCGCCTCGATCTCTCTTGGCGACTCTTAGTACTCTACACGACATTACTTAGAATGTCAAAGCTTTTTTTAAACTTTTTTGGTGGAGCCTAGCGGGATCGAACCGCTGACCTCCTGCGTGCAAAGCAGGCGCTCTCCCAGCTGAGCTAAGGCCCCATTTCATGGTCGGGAAGACAGGATTTGAACCTGCGACCCCTTGGTCCCAAACCAAGTGCTCTACCAAGCTGAGCTACTTCCCGAAAATGGCGCGCCCGAGAGGAGTCGAACCCCTAACCTTCTGATCCGTAGTCAGACGCTCTATCCAATTGAGCTACGGGCGCTTTTTAACTATGAAATTGAATAAATGGTGCCGAGGGCCGGACTTGAACCGGCACGGTTGTCACCAACCGCAGGATTTTAAGTCCTGTGTGTCTGCCAATTCCACCACCCCGGCAAAAATATTGGCAAAAGCGGAAGACGAGATTCGAACTCGCGACCCCCACCTTGGCAAGGTGGTGTTCTACCACTGAACTACTTCCGCACAATTTAACATTGTGAATGCGGGTGAAGGGACTTGAACCCCCACGTCATAAAGACACTAGATCCTAAGTCTAGCGCGTCTGCCAATTCCGCCACACCCGCAATTTTATGGTGAGCCATGAAGGATTCGAACCTTCGACCCTCTGATTAAAAGTCAGATGCTCTACCAACTGAGCTAATGGCTCTGACTTCGAGAACTATGGTGCCGGCCAGAGGACTTGAACCCCCAACCTACTGATTACAAGTCAGTTGCTCTACCAATTGAGCTAGACCGGCATATGGTGGAGGATGACGGGATCGAACCGCCGACCCCCTGCTTGTAAGGCAGGTGCTCTCCCAGCTGAGCTAATCCTCCAACTTATTATTGTGTTTTCAACTAACAAAAGAAATATATGTAAGCCTGGCAACGTCCTACTCTCACAGGGGGAAGCCCCCAACTACCATCGGCGCAAAAGAGCTTAACGACCGTGTTCGGCATGGGAACGGGTGTGACCTCTTTGCTATTGCCACCAGACTTATTTTGACGTCAGATCAACGGCGAATCTCTTCGTCCTATTTGTGTCTTTCTGTCAGTCACGTACGCAAGTACGCTCCTTCCTTCAAGCACTTCTAGTCCTCGATCTTCTTGTTGCTCTTTGTCAAAGGAATGAAATCCTTCTTGTTAAAAGAATCGGTGATTCTTTCAAAACTAAATCAAATCATCTACTCAAACTCAAGAAATTTAGGATAAGCCCTCGACCGATTAGTATCAGTCCGCTCCATGTGTCGCCACACTTCCACTTCTGACCTATCAACCTCATCATCTCTAAGGGGTCTTACTGGCTTACGCCATGGGAAATCTCATCTTGAGGGGGGCTTCATGCTTAGATGCTTTCAGCACTTATCCCGTCCATACGTAGCTACCCAGCGATGCTCCTGGCGGAACAACTGGTACACCAGCGGTATGTCCATCCCGGTCCTCTCGTACTAAGGACAGCTCCTCTCAAATTTCCTACGCCCGCGACGGATAGGGACCGAACTGTCTCACGACGTTCTGAACCCAGCTCGCGTGCCGCTTTAATGGGCGAACAGCCCAACCCTTGGGACCTACTTCAGCCCCAGGATGCGACGAGCCGACATCGAGGTGCCAAACCTCCCCGTCGATGTGGACTCTTGGGGGAGATAAGCCTGTTATCCCCAGGGTAGCTTTTATCCGTTGAGCGACGGCCCTTCCATACGGCACCGCCGGATCACTAAGCCCGACTTTCGTCCCTGCTCGACTTGTAGGTCTCGCAGTCAAGCTCCCTTATGCCTTTGCACTCTACGAATGATTTCCAACCATTCTGAGGGAACCTTTGGGCGCCTCCGTTACTGTTTAGGAGGCGACCGCCCCAGTCAAACTGCCCACCTGACAATGTCCCTGACCCGGATCACGGGTCGAGGTTAGAATGTCAGCACCATCAGGGTAGTATCCCACCGACGCCTCCACCGAAGCTAGCGCTCCGGCTTCCAAGGCTCCTACCTATCCTGTACAAATGGTACCAACACTCACTATCAAGCTACAGTAAAGCTCCATGGGGTCTTTCCGTCCTGTCGCGGGTAACCTGCATCTTCACAGGTACTATAATTTCACCGGGTCTCTCGTTGAGACAGTATCCAAGTCGTTGCACCATTCGTGCGGGTCGGAACTTACCCGACAAGGAATTTCGCTACCTTAGGACCGTTATAGTTACGGCCGCCGTTTACTGGGGCTTCAATTCAGAGCTTCTCCCTTACGGGATAACCCCTCCTCTTAACCTTCCAGCACCGGGCAGGTGTCAGCCCCTATACTTCGCCTTACGGCTTCGCAGAGACCTGTGTTTTTGCTAAACAGTCGCTTGGATCTATTCACTGCGGCTCTCTCGGGCTTTAACACCCTAATAGAGCACCCCTTCTCCCGAAGTTACGGGGTCATTTTGCCGAGTTCCTTAACGAGAGTTCTCCCGAGCGTCTTAGAATTCTCTTCTCGCCTACCTGTGTCGGTTTGCGGTACGGGCACCTGTATTCTAACTAGAGGCTTTTCTCGGCAGCGGAGGATCAGGGATTTCGGACCCTTGGGTCCTTCACGGTCACAGCTCAGCCTTCACGGAACACGGATTTGCCTATGTTCCAGCCTTGCATGCTTCGACGCGCACAGCCAGCGGCGCGCTCACCCTACCTTTCTGCGTCCCCCCATCGTTCAAACAAATACGAGGTGGTACAGGAATATCAACCTGTTGTCCATCGCCTACGCCTTTCGGCCTCGGCTTAGGTCCCGACTAACCCTGAGCGGACGAGCCTTCCTCAGGAAACCTTGGGCTTTCGACGGAGGGGATTCTCACCCCTCTTTTCGCTACTCATACCGGCATTCTCACTTCCAAGCACTCCACTAGTCCTCACGATCTAGCTTCACAGTCCTTGGAACGCTCCCCTACCCAATCCCTACTGGGATTGCCATAGCTTCGGTGATACGTTTAGCCCCGGTACATTTTCGGCGCAGAGTCACTCGACCAGTGAGCTATTACGCACTCTTTCAATGATGGCTGCTTCTAAGCCAACATCCTGGTTGTCTAAGCAACTCCACATCCTTTTCCACTTAACGTATACTTGGGGACCTTAGCTGATGGTCTGGGCTGTTTCCCTCTTGACTACGGATCTTAGCACTCGCAGTCTGACTCCCGAGTTAAAGTTTTTGGCATTCGGAGTTTGACTGAATTCGGTAATCCTGTGGGGACCCCTCGTCCAATCAGTGCTCTACCTCCAAAACTCATCACTCGAGGCTAGCCCTAAAGCTATTTCGGGGAGAACCAGCTATTTCCGAGTTCGATTGGCATTTCACCCCTACCCACACCTCATCCCCGCATTTTTCAACATGCGTGGGTTCGGGCCTCCAGTCGGTGTTACCCGACCTTCACCCTGGACATGGGTAGATCACCCGGTTTCGGGTCTACGACAACGTACTTACTCGCCCTATTCAGACTCGCTTTCGCTACGGCTCCGCCTCATCAGCTTAACCTTGCACGTTATCGTAACTCGCCGGTTCATTCTACAAAAGGCACGCCATCACCCATTAACGGGCTCTGACTAGTTGTAGGCACACGGTTTCAGGATCTCTTTCACTCCCCTTCCGGGGTGCTTTTCACCTTTCCCTCACGGTACTGGTTCACTATCGGTCACTAGGGAGTATTTAGCCTTGGGAGATGGTCCTCCCGGATTCCGACGGGGTTTCACGTGTCCCGCCGTACTCAGGATCCACTCTGGAGGAAACGAAGTTTCAGCTACAGGGCTGTTACCTTCTTCGGCTTGTCTTTCCAGACAATTCACCTACTCCGTTTCTTTGTAACTCCGTATAGAGTGTCCTACAACCCCAAGAGGCAAGCCTCTTGGTTTGGGCTGATTCCGTTTCGCTCGCCGCTACTCAGGAAATCGCATTTGCTTTCTCTTCCTCCGGGTACTTAGATGTTTCAGTTCCCCGGGTCTGCCTCACCCTGCCCTATGTGTTCAGGCAGGAGTACCATCCCATTACGGATGGTGGGTTCCCCCATTCGGAAATCTCCGGATCAAAGCTTACTTACAGCTCCCCGAAGCATATCGCTGTTCGTCGCGTCCTTCATCGGCTCCTAGTGCCAAGGCATTCACCGTGCGCCCTTTCTAACTTATCCATTTTTACTTCAGATTCCCTTCGTATCTCTTCGTCTGGTTCCTGTCTTTCTGTCAGTTACGTAGCGAACTACGCTCCTTCCATCAAGCATTTCCCATCCTTGATCTACTTGGGTCTCTTTGTAAAACAGTTAACCTAAAAGGTTTATGAATTCTTGACGTCTCGTTCAAACAGTTGTAACACCGATGAACAAAACTAATTTGAGTTGATTGATTATGATTTAGTTTTCAAAGAACCATGCCTACAGGATGTAGGTACCAGGCGTTGCCACAGGACGTGGCGTTCTAAGCGTGGTATCCATTACCTTCGCATTTTCAATTGGAAGAGGAATTCTTCCAAAACTGAACAAAAGATCCAAAGCGCTATATGACCCGAGGTCATACATCGACTAGAGTAAAAACTCCATAGAAAGGAGGTGATCCAGCCGCACCTTCCGATACGGCTACCTTGTTACGACTTCACCCCAATCATTTGTCCCACCTTAGGCGGCTGGCTCCAAAAGGTTACCTCACCGACTTCGGGTGTTACAAACTCTCGTGGTGTGACGGGCGGTGTGTACAAGACCCGGGAACGTATTCACCGCGGCATGCTGATCCGCGATTACTAGCAATTCCGGCTTCATGTAGGCGAGTTGCAGCCTACAATCCGAACTGAGAATGGCTTTATGGGATTGGCTCCACCTCGCGGTTTCGCTGCCCTTTGTACCATCCATTGTAGCACGTGTGTAGCCCAGGTCATAAGGGGCATGATGATTTGACGTCGTCCCCACCTTCCTCCGGTTTGTCACCGGCAGTCACCTTAGAGTGCCCAACTAAATGCTGGCAACTAAGATCAAGGGTTGCGCTCGTTGCGGGACTTAACCCAACATCTCACGACACGAGCTGACGACAACCATGCACCACCTGTCACTTTGCCCCCGAAGGGGAAGCTCTGTCTCCAGAGTGGTCAAAGGATGTCAAGACCTGGTAAGGTTCTTCGCGTTGCTTCGAATTAAACCACATGCTCCACTGCTTGTGCGGGTCCCCGTCAATTCCTTTGAGTTTCAGCCTTGCGGCCGTACTCCCCAGGCGGAGTGCTTAATGTGTTTACTTCGGCACTACGGGCATCGAAACCCCTAACACCTAGCACTCATCGTTTACGGCGTGGACTACCAGGGTATCTAATCCTGTTTGCTCCCCACGCTTTCGCGCCTCAGCGTCAGTTACAGACCAGAGAGTCGCCTTCGCCACTGGTGTTCCTCCACATATCTACGCATTTCACCGCTACACGTGGAATTCCACTCTCCTCTTCTGCACTCAAGCTTCCCAGTTTCCAATGGCCGCTCGGGGTTGAGCCCCGAGATTTCACATCAGACTTAAGAAGCCGCCTGCGCGCGCTTTACGCCCAATAATTCCGGACAACGCTTGCCACCTACGTATTACCGCGGCTGCTGGCACGTAGTTAGCCGTGGCTTTCTGGTGAGGTACCGTCAAGGTACCGGTAGTTACGCCGGTACTTGTTCTTCCCTCACAACAGAGCTTTACGACCCGAAGGCCTTCCTCACTCACGCGGCGTTGCTCCGTCAGACTTTCGTCCATTGCGGAAGATTCCCTACTGCTGCCTCCCGTAGGAGTCTGGGCCGTGTCTCAGTCCCAGTGTGGCCGATCACCCTCTCAGGTCGGCTACGCATCGTCGCCTTGGTAAGCCGTTACCTTACCAACTAGCTAATGCGCCGCAGGCCCATCCCTTAGTGACAGCCGAAACCGTCTTTCAAAAGAGAATCAGGTGATTCTCTCTATTATCCCGTATTAGCTCCGGTTTCCCGGAGTTATCCCAGTCTAAGGGGCAGGTTACCTACGTGTTACTCACCCGTCCGCCGCTGACTTCCGGGAGCAAGCTCCCTTCTGTCCGCTCGACTTGCATGTATTAGGCACGCCGCCAGCGTTCGTCCTGAGCCAGGATCAAACTCTCCGTTAAAAGTGTTTGACTTGCTCATTTGCACATTTTAAAGCTGTGTCTAACTTCATTGACGAGATACCTTGTATCTCTTTTTACGCTTGGCTTTTGTTCAGTTTTCAAAGAACTCTTTATGTGTTTTAGCAACTTTTATATCTTATCAGAAGCTATCCCGAAAGTCAATCATGTTTTTCTTGATTTCTTTCGTGCCGCCTGTATCTATCGCGGCGACAAGAAATAATATACCACCATACCAAAAAATGCGCAAGGCTTTTTTAAAAGTTTTTTTATAAAAAAGATCTGCTGCTCTTTTAGAGCAAGAACAGCAGCAGGAACATTGCGTTTATTCTCCTTGTTCTCTGTTTCTCATTTGCGGAAACAATAGGACATCACGTATTGATGGAGCATTCGTCAAGAGCATAACTAATCGGTCTATCCCGATTCCTAGACCACCTGTTGGCGGCATACCATACTCCAGCGCTTCCACGAAGTCTTCATCCATCATGTGCGCCTCATCGTCTCCTTGCTCTCTTTCTACTAACTGAGCTTCAAAACGTTTACGCTGATCAATTGGATCATTTAACTCAGAAAATGCATTTGCGTGTTCACGACCAACAATGAATAACTCAAAACGATCAGTAAAACGCGGATCTTCCTCATTCTTTTTCGCTAAAGGCGAAATCGCAAGCGGGTGTCCATAAACAAATGTTGGCTGAATAAGAGACTCTTCAACAAAGTGTTCAAAGAATTCGTTTACGACATGCCCAAAGCTCATTGTTTCTTTAACAGGGACACCATGTTCTTTTGCAAAGGCGCGTGCTTCTTCATCACTCATCTCTTGCCAAAAATCGACACCTGTTTTTTCTTTAATGGCATCTACCATATGAATACGTGTCCAACCAGGAGCAAGGTTTACTTCATAGTCACCATAAGGAACCGTCGTTGTACCAAGCACTTCTTTTGCAATATGTGCAATAACCCCTTCTGTTAACGCCATGATGTCTTTGTAATCTGCATAAGCTTCATATAGTTCAATCATTGTGAATTCAGGATTATGACGGGTTGATACTCCCTCATTTCTAAATACACGGCCAATTTCATATACTTTTTCCAATCCACCGACGATTAGACGCTTTAAATGAAGCTCAATGGCAATTCTCATATAAAGTTCCATATCTAACGTGTTATGATGTGTCACAAATGGACGTGCAGACGCTCCACCTGGAATGCTGTGCATCATCGGTGTCTCGACCTCTAAGAAACCTTGATCGTCAAGATAGCGACGCATCACTTGAATAATCTTACTACGAGTTATAAATGTTTTTCGTGAGTCTGGACTTGTAATAAGGTCAAGATAACGCTGACGGTAACGTTGCTCCACATCTTTTAAGCCATGATATTTATCCGGTAAAGGACGTAATGACTTCCCTAATAACGTCAGTTCTGTCACTTTTACGGACATCTCGCCCACTTTTGTTTTAAAAGGACCCCCAACAATCCCAACCATATCTCCAATATCAAGAGACTTAAATAAATCATAGGAGGCTTCGCCAACTGCATCTTGGCGAACATACATTTGAATTTGTCCAGTTAAATCTTGAATGTGCGCAAATCCAGCTTTTCCTTTGCCGCGCTTTGTCATTAATCGACCAGCTAACACGACCTTTTCTTCTTTATCTTCTAGCTCTTCTTTTGTATACGCATCAAATTGGTCGATCACTTGCTGTGATGTATGAGTACGATTAAACTTTCCACCAAATGGATCAACACCTTGTTCATATAACTGATTTAGCTTGTCTTTTCGTACAGCCAATAAATCATGTAGCTCTAATTCTTCCGTCAACACTCTCAACCCCTGTTCTCTTTCATCGAAAAAGGGCAGATTAACAGATCTGTCAATCAAACCCCTTATTCATCAAGTTATTTAGAAGTGTACTATAAAGCTAGCGCCTTTGCTAGTTCATCCTCGTTAAAAATTGAATCAGTTAGCACCGTCACTTATGGAGACAACTCAATCTTTCATTTTAGAGACACTCTATGCTTCACACGTACCATCTGCCCATTTCAGAGCTGCATCATATCCTCTTTTGTAACATCTAAGCTTGTACAAATTCGATTTATTAATTCATCATCAGGGTTTCGAATACCACGTTCAATCTCTCCTAGTAAAGAAACAGATACATGGATTTCTTTTGCAAAATCCTGCTGTGTATATCCTTTTAACTTTCGATAGGCTCGTATGTTCCTACCCCATTCCATTGCTTCCACCATCTCACACCCTCTTTATCATTAAACTGCTTGTTTATGACTTTACTTAGAGGTAAACCGCTTTTTTCGCTTTTTATCTTAGGTGCAATTTCAGCTAGAGGAACTAACACGAACGCACGATCCCACATTCTTGGATGTGGAATTTGCAAACCATCTACATCCAGTCTTACATCTTCATATAGTAAAAGATCAAGATCCACTGTTCTTGGTCCATTCAGTATCTCTCTCTCTCGACCCAATACGAGTTCAATTTCTTGCGTCATTTCCAACAGCTCAAGCGGATGATAAACGGTTGCCGCCTCAATTACCATGTTTAAAAACGGACCTTGCTCTTCGTACCCGACGGGATCGGTTTCATATATTGAGGAGGCTCGAACAACTTGAATGCTTTCATCAGCTTGCAGTCGTTCAACCGCAGACATTAAGTTCTGTTCCCGATTTCCTAAATTAGATCCGAGTGCAATAAATACTTGATTACTCATTTCGACCTCTTCTTAATTCCACTGCCACTGACTGATAGTGACCAGGTATAGGCGGATCTGGCTTAATTACTTTAACCGTACACGCAAATACTTTTTCATAGGACTCAAGGAGTTCATCACAGATTGCTTTTGCAATTGTTTCCACGAGTTTAACTGGCTTTCCTTCAACAATTTTCTTAACGCTTTTATAGATTTCTCCATAATCAACCGATTCTTCTAACTCATCATCGGCTGCAGCCTTTTCTAAGTCCAATTCGAGGATTAAATCAACTAAAAATCGTTGTCCTAATGTATTTTCTTCAGTGAACACCCCGTGATAACCGTAAAAAGAAAGTTGATTCATATAGATTTTATCCAACTTCATCGCTCCTTTGTAGCATGGTATCCATCATCAGAGCCATTCGCTTCATCTCTTTTACATCGTGAACGCGCACAACACTCACGCCTTTCGTTATGCCTAAACAAACGGTTGCGCCAGTACCTTCTACTCTTTCATCGACAGGCAACTGCAGCGTTTTAGCAATGAATGATTTCCTGGACGTACCAAGTAAAACAGGGAACCCTAAATCAACAATTTGGTTTAGCTCCCGCATCACTTCTAAGTTCTGTTCATATGTTTTCGCAAAACCAACACCTGGATCTAGCCAAATGTGTTCGGCTTTTACACCAGCATTTGTACAAATAGATATACTTTGTGATAAATCGGCTAACACATCATTCATAAACACCCCGTACGGAGTTTGATCCCGATTATGCATCAAAATAATGGGTACTTCGTATTCAACAGCTATACGAGCCATTTGCGGATCCGCCTTTGCACCCCAAACATCATTAATTATAGAAGCCCCTGCTTTTAATGCCGCTTCTGCTGTTTTTGCTTTAAACGTATCAATGGAAATGGGAACCTCAAAGCGCTCAACTAATTTTTCGATCACCGGACTGGTCCGTTCAATTTCTTCTTCTACAGAGACTGGCGTGTATCCAGGACGGGTTGATTCACCGCCAATATCAATTAAATCAGCGCCTGCTTCAATCATATCAGCTACTCGATCAATCGCTGCATCGACCTGATTAAATTTACCCCCATCAGAAAATGAATCTGGCGTTACGTTAAGAATTCCCATTATTTTCGTTCTTGATCCTTGCTTTACTTCCATATCAAGCCGCTTACTCATTCTCTATCCTCTCTTCCATCTTTATCGCTAATTGGTACGATGTTGCTAGTTGCTCCGTAATCGTATTGCTCGGTAGCGATTGATGATCAAATGTATGAACAGCCACAATGCCTTGTATAGCATTTGTTAAAAATACTTCGTCAGCTTGAGCAATCTCTTCTTTTGTGTAAAAACCTTCTTCGACTCTCTTTTGATTCTGTTCGCACCACGCTATCACGTATTGCCGAGTCACTCCATTTAAAATACCCGTTTCAAGGCTCGGTGTATACACGCTATCGTTTTTCACAAAAAACAGATTTGAAACAATCCCCTCTGCTGCATATCCTTCTGCTGTATAAAAAAGCCCTTCTGTATTCGGTTGATTACCTAGTTCTTTTTTAGCCAACACATTGTTTAAATAATGATGTGATTTATAACGCCTTATCCCCTCAATTGAATTTCTGTTAAGCTTTAACGAAACCAACCGCTTGGCTGCGACAGGCAAGGGGGGTAATACTTTTACATATACAATTTCCTGCGGGTCGAGGAATGGCTCGTTAGCCAACCCAATCTCCCGAATACCAGCTGACACATTCCAGCGTATATAAGCTTCTTGTAACCCATTTTTCTTAAGAAGCTTGCGAACAGTACGATAGACAACGTCTTCTGTAAGAACGTAGTTAAACCCTAATTCTTTAACACTTACATTAAGCCGTGTCAGATGATGATCTAGAAGAAAAATAGCATCATTTCTTACAGCAAATGTTTCAAATAACCCTAATCCATAAAGAAAACCATGATCGTAGGGTGATATAGATGCTTCTGTATCCTGTACAATTTGCCCGTTTACACTAATGTACACGAAACCCCACCTTTATACGTTTCGACAAATTGACGCAACATCCTCTTTCCTTCACTCGTCAGGATCGCTTCCGGATGGAATTGAACGCCCTCTAACGCATACTCTTTATGACGAATCGCCATAATTTCTCCTGATGCTGTCTCTGCACTTATGTCAAAGCAAGACGGGAGGGTTTCCCGTTCAACGATAAGAGAGTGATACCGGGTTACTCTTAGTGGCTGATGCAACTCTTTAAATAACGTTCGTTTGTCATGTTGAATGTAAGAGGTTTTACCATGCATGAACTGATCAGCCTTCTTTACAACTCCACCGAATGCTTGTGCAATAGCTTGATGACCAAGACAGACGCCTAATATCGGTATCCTTCCACTAAACGTACGAATGACATCCAAGCTAATACCTGCCTCATTCGGCGTACAAGGGCCTGGCGAAATCATAATCATTTCTGGTTTCAGCACCGTTTCAATTTCTTCAATCTCAATTTTATCATTGCGTCGAACAACTAGTTCTTCGCCCATTTCTCCTAAATATTGCACTAGGTTATACGTAAAGGAATCATAGTTATCAATCATTAAGATCATTATTCGGTTTTCGCCCTTTCTTTAGCAATATCATAAGCACGCCACAGTGCTTTTGCTTTTTTTAGGGATTCCTTGTACTCGGCTAGTGGATTTGAATCAATGACAACACCGGCACCGGCTTGAACATAAGCATAATCACCTTGGCAAATCATCGTGCGAATGACGATATTTAACTCCATATCACCATGGAAACCAATCCACCCGATCGCACCTGTGTATAGACCTCTTCTTACAGGTTCTAACTCTTCAATAATTTCCATCGTCCTCACTTTTGGCGCCCCTGTAATCGTGCCTCCAGGAAAAACAGCCCGAATACAGTCATACAACGAATGACCTTCCGCAAGCTTGCTTTTAACATTTGAAACTAAGTGCATGACGTGAGAGTATTTTTCCACTACTAGTAGTTCGTCTACTTCAACACTCCCATATTCACTCACTCTTCCAAGGTCGTTTCGTTCTAAATCCACAAGCATTACGTGCTCAGCGATTTCTTTTTCGTTAGCGAGAAGTTCTTCTTTAAGACGTTGATCTTCTGCTTCGGACTTGCCTCTTGATCGTGTACCGGCAATTGGCCTTGTACTCAATTCACCGTTTCTTTTTTTCACTAGTAGTTCAGGAGAAGCACTAACAACTTGTCGTTCTGGAGCATGAATGTAGCTCATATACGGAGAAGGATTAAGCTCTCTTAATGCTTCATAGATGTAAATAGGCGGAATGTTGTTTCGTTTATGATGACGGACAGACAGGTTTACTTGGAAGACATCTCCCTCGCTAATATACGTCTGTATTCGCTCAACCGCTTTTGCAAATTCTTCTTCACTCATTGTGCCAACCAATGAAGACGATTCCTCAGAACCAGCAAAGGTGTCATGGTCATGCTCTGTCGGCTGTAGCCCTCCCTGGGACCAAATGGTTTCATAATCCATTAACCGCTTTTCTAATTCCCTTTCATCATTGCCATTCACACAAATCCAAAGCACTTTTTGTTCATGGTCATACACAAAAACATTTTCGAAGATCATAAAATACACTTCGGGCAATTGTAAATCGTCTACTGCATTTGTCGCTAATGTTTCAATTTGGCGTACATAATCATAGCTAATATAGCCTAGCGCTCCCCCTTGAATAGGGGGGCCTTCCCCTAGCAATGGTTCATTCACTTGATACGATTTTAAAACGAGTTCGACACTCTCTAATAATTCCCCGTCATACGTTTTCGTTGTTCCATTTGTTTGAACAGTTAACGTTCTATCTTTCCCTTCAATAATGGCTTCTGGTTTTAGTCCCATAATGCTATATCGTCCAGAACGTCCACTTTCTAATACAGCATAATGTTGTTCTTTTTCTGTTAGTCGTCGAAATGCGCCAAACCATTCATTTGATGGCATTGGCAACGTCATTGTCTTTGTTAAACGATCAGACACATTCTTTCCCCCGTCCATAACTATATGGACTCATTTTACTAAACTACCAACAATAATAAAAGCAGACTCTTATTGAGCCTGCTTCTTTTTATTTCCCGGGAAGTAAAAAATCCCCTATTATGCTTTTGCTTCTTCTTCTTCAAATTGATACAGCGGTGTGCTTAGGTAACGCTCTCCATTTGAAGGAATAATCGCAACCACTTTTTTACCTGGACCTAATTCCTTCGCCAGTTGAAGCGCTCCATAAATAGCTGCACCAGAAGAAATTCCACCTAAAATCCCCTCTTCTTTTGCTGCTCTTCTTGCATACTCAAACGCTTCATCCGTTGATACTTTTAGTACTTCATCATATATTTCTGTATTTAAGATACCAGGAACAAATCCAGGTCCAATTCCCTGCAATTTATGGGGACCAGGCTTTCCACCAGATAAAACCGGTGAATCCTGAGGTTCAATAGCAACTACCTTTAAGTGTGGGAAGTTTTCTTTTAACAAGCCGCCAGCCCCTGTAATCGTTCCCCCAGTTCCAATACCAGCCACAAAACCGTCAAGTTGACCATCTACTTGTTGTAACAACTCTTTTCCTGTTGTCTCACGGTGAATTTTAGGGTTTGCACCGTTTTCAAATTGTTGCGGCATGAAATGGCCATCTTCACTAGCTAGTTCTGTTGCCTTACGAATGGCTCCACCCATACCTTCTGGCCCAGGTGTTAATACAAGGTCTGCACCGTATGCTCTTAATAAGTTTCTTCTTTCTAAGCTCATCGTTTCCGGCATAACAAGCTTAGTCTTGTATCCTTTCGCCGCTGCAACCATCGCTAGACCAATTCCTGTGTTACCACTAGTTGGCTCGACAATAACAGTTCCAGGCTTTAACTCTCCAGCTTCTTCTGCTGCATTAATCATAGCAAGGGCAATTCGGTCTTTTACACTGCTTCCAGGGTTTTGATATTCTAACTTCAAGTAAACATCTGCATGCTCTTCTGATGTTAAACGATTTAACTTAACCAATGGGGTATTACCAATTAATTCAGTAATGTTGTTGACGACCGTCATACTGAAAAGCCTCCTCTAGATTAATTCCTAGTATTTTTATGCGATTTACAAAAATAATAGCAGACATTTTCTGATAAGTCAATCAAAAAGAACAGTGTGAACCAAAAAGGCTGGAACGCTAACGCTCCAACCTTTTTTATTTTGCATTATCGAGCAGCGACACAAGCTCATCTTCTGTAAATGTATACGTCTCGTTACAAAAATTACACGTCGTCTCGGCTCCTTGATCTTCTTTAATCATCGCGTCGATTTCCGCTTGACCTAAGCTAATAATGGCATTGGCGATTCTTTCTTTTGAACATGAACATTGAAACTGTACAGGTTTGGTTTCTAGTAACTTTACATTGCTTTCACCTAAGAGCGTATAAAGAATCTCTTCTGGTGATAAACCCTTTTCAACAAGCTTCGAAACAGCAGGGACATTGGATAAACGTTGTTCAATATCAATAATTGTACTTTCTTGCGCTCCTGGCATCATTTGAATGACGAATCCACCAGCTGCAAGAATGGTTTCATCAGGGTTAACAAGAACACCGACGCCAACAGAGGATGGCGTTTGTTCGGAATTAGCGAAGTAATAGGTGAAATCATCGCCAATTTCCCCAGATACAAGCGGGACACTACCTGTAAAAGGCTCTTTCATTCCTAAATCTTTCACAACAGACAGCGTTCCGTCCGTTCCAACAACACGGGCTACATCCAATTTACCGTGGCTGTTTAAATCAGGACTGACGTGAGGGTTTGTTACCGTTCCTCTTGTTGATCCATCTGCATGGCTATCAACAATAACTTGCCCAATTGGACCGTTTCCTTCGATTCGAACCGTTAATTTCGCCTCACCCTTTAGCATAGAAGCCATCATTGTACCGCCCATCATCGCACGACCAAGAGCAGCTGATGCCGTTGGCCATGTTCCTTGCCTTCTACATGCTTCAGACACCATATCGGTTGCTGTTAAAGCAATTGCTCTTACTTCTCCGTTATATGCTGTTGCTCTTACTAAATAATCATTCATTGCCTACACTCCTTCTTACTTATTTCGATCATATATTTGCTTCAGACCTTTATGTGTTAGATTTTGATCCACGTATTGAATCTGCGTCGAATCTTCTGCATACAAATGGACAAGACCTCCAGTTGCAATCACAACGGCGTGAGGTTGTGACACCTCTTTTTTCATGCGTTCAATCATACCATCAATTAAGCATAAATACCCGTAATATGTACCACTATGAATGGAGCTAAGGGTTGTCTTATTAATAATCCTTTCCGGCTTTTGCAATTCGACACGTGGAAGCCTAGAAGCATTTTCAGACAAGGCATCAACTGACAGTGCGGGACCTGGCGCTATCACTCCACCACGATAGCGGCGCTTTTCATCAATGTAACAAAAGGTTGTTGCCGTCCCAATATCAACCACGATACAAGGAGCTTGATACATTGATAGAGCGGCAACAGCGTTCGCAATTCGATCCGACCCTACTTCTTTAGGGTCTTCGTAAAGAATATTAAGGCCTGTCTTCACACCTGGACCAATAATAACTGGCTCAACGTTAAAATAGTCTCTGCACATTCGCTTAAAACGATGCATCATACTTGGCACAACCGATGAAAGAATAACGCCTTCCACATCTGAAAGAGAATAGTCCTGATGTTGAAAAAAGCTATATAGAAGCATACCGTATTCGTCGCTTGTTTTTTCTGTCGCCTTTGCCATTCGAAAAAGGGTTTCAAGCTCATTTTCCCGGAAGATTCCTGTTACAATGGATGAGTTTCCAATATCAATCGTTAAAATCATTTAGTCTCCCCCTGAACAAAAAGAGAGTGCAGATGCACTCTCTTTAGGTGTTATTCTTTTCGATCGTTCAGATCCTCGGAAGCAGGACGATTTTCTTCCATATTCGTCGTCTCTTCATAAGCACCTTTTAAATCCTCTGACTCATCTTTTGATTGAATGTTCACTTTCACGTCATCATCTTTTCGATTTGCATGATGATTTTCAGGAAGCTTCCCTTCGTTAATAAGAGACTGAATTTGTTCCGCATCTAGCGTTTCTAATTCAATTAGTTTTTGCGCCACAAGGTCTAGACTATCTTTATTTTCAATAAGAATTTGTTTACAGCGCTCATAAGAGTCCTTAATAATACGCTGTACTTCTAAATCAATCTCATGGGCAATTGCATCTGAATAGTTTTGCTCGTTTTGGATATCTCTCCCTAAGAAAACTTGACCACCAGAAGTTGAACCAAATTGCATTGGTCCGAGCTTATCGCTCATGCCGTACTCTGTTACCATCTTTCTCGCAATAGCAGTTGCACGTTGGAAGTCATTATGAGCTCCAGTAGATACTTCTCCAAATTGCACTTCCTCAGCTACACGTCCACCAAGAAGTCCGACAATCTTGTCAAGTAGTTCAGGTTTGGTCATAAAGTAGCGATCTTCTTTTGGAAGCATCATCGCATACCCGCCTGCCATACCTCGTGGAACAATTGTTACTTTATGAACAGTGTCAGCACTTTCTAGCTTCACACCTACGACAGTATGACCTGCTTCATGCCAAGCAACAATGTTTTTCTCCTTCGCGGATATCACACGGCTTTTCTTAGCAGGACCAGCAATGACACGGTCAATAGCTTCTTCAATATGTTCCATACCAATTTCTTTTTTATTATCTCTTGCAGCGACGAGTGCCGCTTCATTTAAAAGATTTTCTAAATCAGCACCTGAGAAACCTGGCGTTCGTACAGCAATTAAATCAAGCTTAACGTCTTCGCGTAAAGGCTTGTTACGTGCATGTACATGAAGAACTTCTTCACGCCCTTTTACGTCAGGAGCATTAACTTGAATTTGTCTGTCAAAACGACCTGGACGTAATAACGCTGGATCGAGAATATCTGCACGGTTTGTCGCAGCAATAATGATAATACCCTCATTTGCACTAAAACCATCCATTTCAACAAGCAATTGGTTCAGCGTTTGTTCACGTTCATCGTGACCGCCACCAAGACCTGCTCCACGTTGGCGTCCAACTGCATCAATCTCATCAATAAAGATAATACAAGGAGAGTTTTTCTTCGCATTTTCAAAAAGGTCACGCACACGAGATGCACCGACACCGACAAACATTTCAACGAAGTCAGAACCACTGATAGAGAAGAAAGGAACACCAGCTTCACCTGCAACAGCGCGAGCTAACAATGTTTTACCCGTACCTGGAGGACCTACTAAGAGGACACCTTTAGGAATACGTGCGCCAATCGCCGAGAACCGTCTTGGGTCTTTTAAGAATTCAACCACTTCAACAAGCTCTTGCTTTTCTTCGTCTGCACCAGCAACGTCTTTAAATTTCGCTTTTTTCTTCTCATCACTAACCATCTTCGCTTTGCTCTTACCAAAGTTCATGACGCGGTTTCCACCACCGCCGCCACCACCTTGAGCCGAACTCATCATAAAGATAATAATTAAGACGATAAGTAAGAATGGGGCAATAAATAATATAGTTGTAAACCAGTTGCTCTGCTCTTCTTCTGGTTCGATAGAGATCTCAACGTTATCAATCTCTGCTAAGAAACCAGTCGTAACCTCAGAGTTAAAAACAGATGTAGAGAAGTTTTCATCTTCATTTTGATCTGTGAAACGTCCTGTTACAATAAGAACACCACGCTCTGGTTGAACGTTTATGCTTTCAACCTCGCCTTGCTCAAGTCTTTCAATAAATTCATCGTATCGTACTTGAGTTGTCTCAGATTGATCACTTGTCACAGCATTCACTGCAGCAATTACAACGACCATGACAAGAACTAAAATTAAGACAGTACGCAACGTACGTCCTTTCATCCTTTACCTCCTCCCACATCCAACAAAACTGCACCTATCTTACCATAACACGTTCGTGGACACCAATAATTAGCCTTCATAAACTTCTGGCTTTAAGATGCCTACGTACGGTAAATTTCGGTAGCGTTCTGCGAAGTCTAATCCATACCCAACAACAAATTCGTCTGGTACAATAAACCCGGTTAAATCCGGCACTAAATCAACTTTTCTTCCTTCAGGCTTATCAAGAAGGGTAACCACTTTTACAGACTTTGCTTTGCGGTATTTAAAAAGCTCAATTAAATAGCTTAACGTTAAACCACTATCAATAATATCTTCTACAATGAGGACATCTCGACCTTCTACTTTTGTATCTAGATCTTTGACGATTTTCACTTCACCTGAGGAAACCATACTTTTGCCATAACTTGAAACATCCATAAAATCCATTTCAAGGTGTGTATCGACAGCTTTAACTAAATCAGCCATAAATGGAAGCGCACCTTTTAAGACACCTACGAACAAAGGAAAGTGGTCTTTATACTCTTCCGTAATAGTATGCCCTAATTCTTTAATTTTCTTCTGGATCTGTTCTTCGGTTAGTAAAATCTCTTTCATGTCGTTCTTCATCAACCGTCTTGTACCTCCTGTTATATACCATTTGCTTTTTTTAAGTGTTCCCTACAAACGCGATTCGTACATAGTGGTCAAATGCTTGTTGTTTAGGCAATTCAGCCTTATGTAGTAAAAGAATCCACAGTATGTTACCTGCCGAATCAACCAGTAATGGCCAGTCATGCCTACGGGGTAAATCAATTTTTCGGTCAATGAAAACACGATTTACTTTCTTTGAACCGTTCAAACCTTTTGGATTGAAACGGTCCCCCGGTCGTCGATTCCTTATAAATAAAGGAGACGAAAAACTCGATACTGGGATATACATACATTCAACTGTCTCTTCACCAATAGTTGGAAGAAGTTCCGTACCAACCATTCCTAACGGCGTCGAGATCATCCCTGGCACATTTAGTTCTAAACAGTAATTATCTGATTCCACATAAACCTCTTGCGTAAACCTGTAGCAATTGTTTTCTCGGTAAACTTTTAATCCATTGCGTAAGTCAATTGATGCGAAGTTCGAATGGCTTTGCAGGAAAAGCTCAATTTGCTCTATGTATGAAGAGAAGTCACGGACTATCCCTTTGTTATACAGACAATTTAATATTAGATGAATCACCCTTCTTTGTAAAGGAATCGCTAGTTTAAGATAGCGATCTTTATCAATTATGACTGTATCCTTCTCTTTTACCATGACTATTTTGGCTAATTGATCCTCTGCAAGCTCCATTAGTACTTTATTATCGTCATGTTGCCACTCTTCAAAACGTCTAATATGTATGTGATTTAACGGATTTTCCTTTTTTAATTCAGGGACAACGTATTTCCGGAATCGGTTTCTTGTATAGCCTTCAGACTCATTGCTTGAATCGTCTCGATAGAGAATTTCTTTCTCGTTACAATACTTAAGAATAGCTTCTTTTGTTACACAAAGAAGTGGTCTAATGAGGCTCCCTTGTTCAAAGTCTCTTTTAGCGGCGATTCCTAATCTTAGATAAGGAGTTGTGCCTCGGTTTAACTTCATTAGAACAGATTCCGTACTATCATCTCCATGATGGGCTGTTGCTAAAACATCGGCGCTCACACGATTCATTTCTGTCGAAAACGCCTGATAGCGTAACGTATGAGCTGCAGCTTGTGTACCCACTTTTTCTGTCTGTTTTTGTGCATTCACATCGACGCGGTAATCTTGAAAATGAACGCCCCTTTTTCGACACCAATTCTGCACAAACATGCAATCTTTCTCCGACTCTTCTCCACGCAACTGATGATTTACATGGACAACATAAATCGTCAGCGACCATTCCGCTCTCATGTCAGCAAGCAACGATAATAGAGCCATTGAATCGGCACCGCCGGAGACAGCTACAAGTACCGTATTCCCTTTTTCCACCAATTGATTGTCTGTCATAAAACGCTGCACTTCTTGCTCCACTGTTCAATCACGCCCTACCTACAACATCTGTAACACTAAGTATAGTGTAATTAATAGACCAACAAAAGTCATGAGTAGAAATAACTCTGTATACCCATGCCTTTTTTTCTGCTTTTTGGCTCGTGACATTCTTGTATTAGAGTGACGATCAAGTGTAGATGAGGGTTCCGTTTGGTATTGAGTTCGCAATAAATCCTGTTTCATATCACCTGCTTGTATATAGTGTCCATGAAGTGCCCCAATCATACTTTTCTTAAACGGCTTTAATTGCTCCGACGATTCAATCATTTTCTTTAACTGTGCAAGCGGCTTCCCAGGCTGTTTTCTTAATTGTTGGGGATAAGCACAGTGAATCATTAAAATGGCAACAGAAAAAAGATCATAACTTACTTCTGCCTTCCGGCTTTCACCGAGCCAGTACCCTCGATCATATAATTCTGTGTACTCTTTAATGGCCCGATCTTTTTTTGTTGTACCACCTACATCTAACAAACGAACGCTTGTCGCATTTTTTGTGACGATAATATTTTCTGGTTTTATATCACCAAATATCCAACCGCGATCATGTAGACCTTGAAGTTGATCAAGCAGCTGTAAAACAACAACAGAGAGCCATTCACTGCCCTTCCCTTCCATAAAGCGTAAAAAATCGACCCCTTGAATATATTCCATCACATAAAAAGGGACGATTGACTTGCTTCCTGCTTCTACATAATCGTCTACTTCATATAAATAAGGCCCAAGACAAGTATCTTGAACCTTACTTAATTCTTTGAGTACATTGACTTCTTGAGCAATGGACATTTGATCATTGCCAAACTTTATTGCCACTTTCCGCTCGGTTGAGTGAGCAAGATAAACTGCCCCTGTTATCCCTTCACCTAACTTGCGCACAATCGAATAATGCTGTCGGTTCCATTTTCCAGTAACAACAGTTCCAGGAGTAAGCAGCTTTTGCTTAGCCGAAGAGTTGGTCGTCTTCATGTCCAATGACTCTCCTTCTTGAGCCGCTTTCTTTCATAACGGAAAGAGCCGCTTTTAATGCCGGACCAGTCGGCGTCATCCCACCTGAAGATAACTTGCTTAGCAATTTCGTTAAACGGTTTAACGTCGGCGAAAAATCCATTACTTTTTCGATTGGATATTTTCGTCCAGGAAATGTATAAACAGCGAAAGACGTATCCCCGGTTCTAGAGTGTAAACCAATTGAAAGATCTTCCAATGCTTCTTGAACTTTAGTAAGTTTATTCGCCATACTAGCACTCGTATCAATGAGAATACAGACTTCTAAATGAGCCGTTTCACTAATTTCGTCTACGACCTCCATTACCTCGCCTCTTTTTTCAGGGGGAAGTGAATCCATTTCTTCTCCTTTACCTAAGATTTGCTTTAACTCTTGGTTAATAACGCCATGTAAAGTTTGCGTCATCGCTTTCTGCGTCACCACTTGAACCGTTTGCGATAATTGTCTTGCATATACAATCTCACTTACACCGCCACCAGCATCAGCAATCGCTTCTACTTCGTTTAATCCATGCGCATTTTCTTTTTGATCACCCATAATACCGATGACGTTGACGGCGATTCCGAACTCCTGTGCTAGTCGAGCAATCGCGATTGGATCTTCTCCATCATTTGAATAGCCATCTGTTATCAGTAAGATTTGCTTTAAAGTCCCTTTCATTGCATTCCCTCCAGCTAGCTTTTAGTCTTACAAGCATCGCCATGAAGGTACGCTTTTATACGCTTACGTTCCAGTTGCTTGCTTAAAGAACGCTCTGCCTTTCTTTTGCTTCTGAACTTTAGGATGAATAGGAATGGAAGTCCACTTCGGCTTGTGTAGCTTTATTTGTGTGACGACAATCGTCATGTCATCTTCTATAATGTTTCCATCCTCTGAGCGAATAACCCGCTCCAAAATAATATCGGCAACTTCTTGCGGATCGTCTGTTGCGATCTCAGAAATAATTCGCTTCATCCACTGTTCTCGGTTCTCAACAGACCGCTTCGCTTCTAGCACACCATCGCTACACATAATAAGTAAATCGCCATCTCGCAGTTGCTCTTGCACGACTTCCACTTCAAATTCGGGAATAATCCCCATCGGTAAGTTACCAGCTTCCACTTTTGATACTCGGTTTCCACGCTTTATGAAACTCGGTGTCGATCCAATTTTCAGAAATTTAGCGTGTGCATCGTTCATATCAATCATCGCCAGATCTAATGTCGAGAACATTTCCTCTGTATTGCGCAGAGACAAAATGGAGTTCACTGACTTAATCGCTACGGTTTCTTCTATACCCGATTGAAGTACCTTTTGCAAAAGTGCCAACGTTTCACTACTCTCTAAGTACGCTTTCTCACCATTCCCCATCCCATCACTAATAGCAATGGCATATTTATCGCTATTGAGCTCAATCATCGAATAATTGTCCCCGGATAACCATTCGCCTCCTTTTGCAACTTTTGCTACACCTGATTCCATAACAAATGCTTGAGCGGAACCAAATGATAGATGACTGTAGCCATTTGCGTAAAAACGCGGTTCCTCCCGTTTTAATATGATGGTCTCCTTTACTAAGTCTGACAGCATCGGTGCAATAATTTTTTCAGCCTCGCCATTATCATGATCACATTGAACGCTCATTTCAATTTCAATTCGCCCACTTTCAATACTATAAATGTCGATATGACCAACATCAATTCCCGCACCACGCAATGCATCGACCATATATTCTTCTTGAATTAAATGAGGCTGCTTTTCTTTTTGAATTTCTTTAGCGAAATCCCCCATCACTCTAGATACCCCTAATAATTGATCTGCTACTAAGCGCTGGCTTTCCTGAACTTGCCGTTTTAATTCTTTATTAGCTCGATATTGATTTGTCTCCATATGAATCGCTGCAATAACTTGATCAGGCTTGCGACAATGGCTTCTCCACTGACGTTGCAATTTCGGATCATTCATTGTCCCATTCACTTCAATATGTTCAACCATCTTCGCCATTGAATCGTACGTTTGATTAAAATTTTGAACCCAACATTTTTCCTTCATCATACACGTTTGGCATGTTTTTTCCGTGACGTGACTAAGCAACACATCCACATCGTTTGAATGTTGTTCTTCATCACTTTTTTGCTGGACTTTAAAGCTGTTCGATAGCGTTTGGAAAAGCGAAGAGAAGCGCTCGACTCGTCCTGCTGTTGCATCTCGAACTTTTCGTAAGTACTGCTGTTGTTCTTGAGCGTGTTCAACAGTACCAGGTATATACTTTGCTATTGATCGAAGCCAACTTCTTGGGGTCAGTAGAAATAGCGCAATGGCAATACCTGTTTCGGCTACAGTAGCGAAAATACTGCCGCCTCCATCCCCATACAGTCCTATTAATAAGGTACCAACTAGTAGCCCAAAGGCAACACCGATACGGTTTCCTTCTTTTAGTAAACCACCTAATAAACCAGCAAATGCAAGCAAACTCATTTGATACAAGCTCGCCACACTAGCCAAACTCAAAATTAATCCCGTTACAACACCTACGGTAGACCCAATCGCCGCACCGCCTACAAATGCGAAGATTAGCACTAAGTAGCGAGCAAGACTATGCTGCATGACAACATCATTTAATGCCCACCCTATCGTCCCCGTCATGACGGAAGCAAGCAAAATAATAAGACAGATAATCTCCTCGTTTCGCAAAGCTTGTCCGCCCCGTTTTCCCGTAATAAGCGGAATGCTCTGTACGAAGATCATTGTCAAAATAAAGCTTAAGCCTGCCTCAACGGTTGCCATCATTAAGGCATACTGACTAATCGTTCCAGTTGTGACAAATACTAAACCAAGTCGAGTCAGTATACTCGCCCCAAAGACTAAGTAAGGTAGGGCTTTTCCTGGTTGATCCAAAAATGTTTTGGCACCTCTATATAATAAAAGAAAGATTGCCATTCCTATTAAAGCAAAGAAGATTTCTCCATGATAACTAAATACTGTACCCGCTAGTAACGCTATACTAGCTATCAGAGCATGATTTCGTCGCAGTAAAAAGACCGAAGCCAAAAATGGCAAGATAAACGGTGTAAGCTCAGCTAAGATCATCGCTCTTCCTAGAAGAAAACCAACAAGAGCGATTAATAAACCCCATTCAAAGAAAAGTGTTTTGCTCATGTTTTTCAAAGCTTGTCCACTTACTTGTAACCGGGCTTGTACATGATTTATTCTTTCAAAAGCACCTGTAGCTAAAAGCGTTCCGTTTGACTTCTCTGTTTTCACGATTGCGCCACCACCTATTTAGATATCGTAGTGTCACTATACCAACTGTAAAGAACAGAATTTGTCAGAATTACGTAACGCGTTAAAAAAGACTTTCGACCTTCTTCGGCTTAACTAGCAAAAAAAAATCACAAAAAGTAAGAATTTTAAGAAGGTGACTAGCATATTCTTGCTAGTTTACACTACCTTTGCCAACAAATGACGGACAAAAGTACGTTTAAGAATAGAAAAATGGGTTCTACCATCATCCATCACACTAGCTATAACATAAAAAAGATGACCCTCTTTATGAGAGTCATCTTTTTTCTTTGATAGCGGCGGAGGGGATCGAACCCCCGACCTCACGGGTATGAACCGTACGCTCTAGCCAGCTGAGCTACACCGCCATGTTTTTCACGACGCTTATTAATATACTTCTTTTTTTTATTGAAGTCAATAGGAATTAAAAGAAAAAAGAGTGATCTTTTCACTCTTTCTCTTAACCATTCGTTCTATATAACGGACGATACGTTACACAAGCTGCATGCTAACCTCGTTTCGCACCTCTGCCGCCACGTTTTGATTCTGTTTGACGTTTAATCGTTGTTAGGCGTTCCTCACTATCTTTTAAGAAACGGCTCATCTTATCTTCAAAAGATGGTGTGACACGCGGTTTACTTCCACCTCGGAAACCACCTGACTGACGATTCGGACGCGGTGAATCAGAATGAGAAGGGCGAGACGGACGAGGCGGTCTCTTTTCTTCTACTGGTTTGTCAATAGCCTTGCGGATAGAGAGTCCGATTTTGCCATCATTTTCTACATTGACGACTTTAACGGTAACCTCATCGCCGACTTTTAATAGTTCATTAATATCTTTAACATAGTGATCCGCAACCTCACTAATGTGCACAAGTCCTGTTTTTCCTTCTGGTAATTCAACGAATGCACCAAAGTGTGTAATACCAGTAACCTTGCCTTGCAGCTTGCTGCCTGCTTCTATGGACATGAAAACGTACATCCTCCTTAAAATTTTAGGTAAATTCCATACTTGAAAACATTATACTCGACAGCAAAAAAACGTGTCAATCGCTGTTTTGCTTCGTTACGTTAATTCTTTGCTCACCAGGCAATGTAAGGAAATAATCTCTTCTTGCAATTTCCATAATATACTCTACGTCTTGATAGTTTTCAATCTCTTGCTTTAAGAAATCTCGTTCTTCCAATAACGTTGCTTGCTCGGTTTGCAAACTCTCAACCTCTGCCTTTTTCTCGCTAATTTGAGCCGATTGTTTAAACAAGGTAATACCGCATACAATCATTAGAACCCCAAACACGACGCCCATAAATGTTAAGCGTCTGTATAACCCTTTACGTCGCTTTGATTGTCGATCTAACTCCTGCTGCCGTTGTTCCATATACTTTGTATCAATTTCTCTGATTGTTGCTCGTTTAGACGCCACACTACTCACCCCTACTTCTTCTTCATTAAACGGTCGCAGAAACCCTTTATTTTTCCAAAGATAGGCTGTCCTTTCTTGGCAACTTTGACAACGCCTAGAAGAGACAGGACAAAATAAAGTGGTTTCCATAACAAATAGAAGATAAGACTCCACAATGTAAGTACTATCATCATAGCGAAACGCCTACAAATGTGCAATAACCATTTTACAGGATTAAACAATAGCGTCTTTATAACATACACTAAGAAAGCGAAAAGTTTTTTGAAGAAAAAGATGATCCCGGTAAGAATTTTGTTGTATACATGTTTAAACATTGCTTGATATGCAGCAAACCCTAGCATCAAAGCAATGAATACAAAAATGCGAACTTCTCCAAAATTAACCTGATAAAGGATATAGAAAACGAGTAGAGCCTGTACCGTCCAAAAACAAAAATCTGCTACTGCTGTTTGAATGTCGAAGGAATGTTTCTTACCAATAAACCGATGATAGGTATCTAAAGCCGCTCCGAGCCATACGCCCATCGCGGCCATTGATAACATTGATAGAAACTGCACAGTTAGTGTCATTATTTAAATAGCTTTCCAAATAATCCTTTTGATTTCCCTTGCTGATTCTGGTCTACATAAATAAGGTCGTAAATCTTTCCTTCTATTGACACATTCCCTTGCTCGACATTCAAATTTTTCATATGCAAATTTTGACCTTTAATTGATAAGTACCCCATGACCGTTTCCAATAAAAACTCTTCATTATCAAAACTATCTACTTGCTTCACACCTGTAATATCTAATTGTTTGCGACCTTTAATCGTAATATCGTGGTCATTGTTTTTTCTTTCCCTTCCCATTGGTGCTCCAAACTCGTAGTTTGTTTGATCCATACTATGCACGCTCCTCGAAAAAACAGTTCTTTACTTGATACTTATGCAGTGCTTAAGTATGGTAGAACAAGCTATTTATTCCGACAAGAAGGAGAATGACAAATGACCGTCTATTTGCTCACAGAGACGATGGATGAACAGAACTTGATGTCGCCACAGATCCAGCACATCCATACGTTCAACGACGTCAAATGTACTGGTGCTAACCTTGTTTTGTGTACGTCTTCTTATTTGACTGAATCCGACGACGCCGCTCTTCTATACGCCGCTTTACAAAAAAGCAGCTGGCCTAATCAAGCGGTTCTCATAATGAACGAGAACACGATTTTTTCCTATCGTGTCCATACTACGCTTCTATCTTTTTTGCGCTATATGAGCGCCCTCATTGTACCTGACTTCCAGCTACAGCCATTAACAGGTGAACAAAATGAGCTACAAGCAGTCCGTAAGATATTTCAAAACCAACAGGTTACGACTCTCTATCTCTATCGTCAACGGACTTATTTTCGTCTCACAAGAGATTCAATGAGTGCTAAAGATCCACGTTCCATTCAACAAGTCATCGCCGAGTTACAGCAAGGGTAATAAAAAAAGATATGTAGTGGACAGAGTCGCCCTACATATCTTACGTAAATTCTAGTTTCTTTCGTTTATCTTTATGCTTATGTTCAATCTTAATTTCTTGGTTTCGTTGTTTGAACTTTTCATTATGGGAAGAAACGTACGCTTGTTTAGTCGCAGCAGGATCAAGGTATTGCTTAACGCCGTTCACAGCTGTAGCCCCTTCAACAAATGCACCTGAAATTAACTGAAGCTTGCCTGCATGCCTTGTCACATCTCCAGCAGCAAAGATTCCAGGCTGACTGGTTTCCATGCATGGCGAAACACGGACAAATCCATCTGCCTCTAACTCTAAGCCCGCTTCCATTAGAAAACACCCGTCCATCTTCATACCGTGGTTTACAATGACAGCATCAATGTCAAACCGCTCCTCAAGTTGAGTATCACAATGCGCGAGAGTCACTGAATCAATGGCTGCTAGCTCACCATGTAGCTCTTTAATTTGAAACGGTGTTCGCAGCTCTACTTTTGATTTCATATGAGCGACGTTTTTTTCGTGTCCTCCAAAATCGTGCCTTCTGTGGCAGACAATGACTTCTTTTGCTACACCGACTAATTCATTTGCCCAATCCACCGCAGCGTTTCCGCCACCTGATATTAACACGCGCTTATCTCGAAAACTTTCAATTTGAGTTACCGTATAATGAAGATTAGACACCTCAAAACGATCTGCACCCTCTAGCTCTAACTTCTGCATAACAGGAATTCCGTGACCTGAAGCCAGCAAAACCGTTTTGCTATAATGCTTATCACCTTTATCATTAAATAGTGTAAACGTTCCGTCAGGCTCACGCACCATCTTCTCAATATGTTCGTTTGTACAAATCGTTGGATCAAATGTATTTGCTTGATTAACTAATTGATCGATAAGAGTTGCCCCCGGTGTAGGTGGCATGCCTCCTACATCCCAAATAATTTTTTCCGGGTAAAAGAGAATCTTTCCGCCCAATTCGCTATTATATTCAATTAATTTTACTTTTAAGTCTCGCATTCCCGCATAAAACGTACTGTACAGCCCAGCAGGCCCAGCACCAATAATTGTAAGATCGTACATCTCGTTTTGTTGCACGGTCCTTCCTCCAATTTCGCCAGGATAATGAAAATCATTCTCATATATAAATACAGTGTATGCAACAATCGCTTGAATTTCAAGTCAAACATTTTACACAATCGTGTCATTTTCCTCATTGGCAACGGTAAGGTTTTCTTTTGATTTCTATTTGCGTAAGCCTTATAGTTACTAGAAAAGGCACCCTTAGGAGTGATTTATGTTGAGCAAACCTAAAGTATTCTTAGCACATCCTGTTCCTGAAAGCGCATTAACGTACCTTTCCCAGCATTGTTCTTATACGATATGGGATCAACAGAAGACACTGCAACAGGATGATTTAAGAGCCATCTTGAAACAAGTTGATGGTGCGTTGCTTACCGGTCATGCAGTGGATGCAGCGCTTGTAGAAGGGTGCGACCGATTAAAAGTGATTAGTACGGCAACTGTTGGTTATGACAAATTTGACCCTACAGGATTAGCAAACGAGGGTGTGTTGCTTACCAATACCCCTTATGTACTAGACGAGACGGTAGCTGACCTTCTGTTCGGTCTTATTTTATCCGGCTCTAGAAGAATCGCTGAATTACATACTCACATTCAAAACGGGGAATGGAGCAAAGAAACAGCGTCAGACGCTTTATTTGGACAAGATGTTTACGAGAAGACACTCGGTATCGTTGGGATGGGCCGAATTGGTGAGAAAATCGCCCATCGAGCCAAGGAAGGATTTGGCATGAACATCCTCTATCACAATCGTTCTCATCGACCTGAAGCAGAGAAACGCTATAACGCTGAAAAAGTGGAATTAGATGATCTGCTCTCACGCTCAGATATCGTCGTATTAACGGTTCCTCTGACAGATGAAACGAAGCACCTCATTGATAAAGACGCTTTACGCAAGATGAAATCAACCGCATTACTCGTTAATGGAGCTCGCGGTAGTGTCATCGATGAAAGAGCACTTATTGAGGCTTTACAAAATAACGAGATCTTTGGAGCAGCCCTCGATGTGTTTGAAACCGAACCATTACCGCATGATCACCCATTTTTAACAATGAAAAATGTTACTCTTACTCCTCATATCGGCTCGGCTACTGCAGCTACGAGAGAAGCGATGGCGATGCGTGCCATTCAAAATCTTGTCGCTGGTGCTAAAGGCGAAACACCGACCGATGTTGTTAAAGGCTAAAAAAAGCGTACCCCATGGTACGCTTTTTTGATGTATATTACCTACTTAGATGGTAATAGCTGCGATGTCTTCAACACGTAAATCAGCCTTAGACAAGTCTTGATTTCCTGAATGTGGATTCACATACCCAATGACAGTCATTCCAGCTGCTTTTCCTGCTTGAACACCGTGTGCAGCATCCTCTAAAACCGTGCAGTGCTGAGGACTAACCCCTAGACGATCAGCTACTGTTAAATAAATGTCTGGCGCAGGCTTCCCTTTTGCTACTTGTTCCCCACTTAAGACAACATCAAATTGATCTTTTATGGAGAATCCGGTTAAGACTGCATCAATAAAAGCAACAGTTGACGACGATCCTAGGCCAATCTTGTAGCCTTTTTCTTTTAATTGTTCAAGTAACTCTCGAATACCATCAATGGGTTCCATGTTGGCGTCGCGTAAATAGGCTAATTTTTTTTCATTTGCCTCTTGTAACAGCGTATCTACATCAAAGTCTGCCTGGTGCTCTGCTTTCAAGGAAGACCACATCTCATCTGCGCGTGTACCGACGTAGGATTCGAGCTCTCCTTCTTTTAACGTAATGCCCTTCTCCTTTGCAAGTTCCGCTTCAACGGCAAAGTGCAGAGGTTCGCTATTAATAATGACCCCATCCATGTCAAAAATAAATGCTTTCATTAGACCGATTCCTCTTTCACAATAGTATACATTTCTGCTGCTGTGTCTTTCTTCGTTGTTTCTCTTAGGTCGTTAATTTCAACGGTGACGAGCTTTTGACCAAAACGAATAGAAAGCTCATCTCCGGGCTTAACTGTGGTACCGGCCTTTGCTGTTTGACCGTTCACCGTAATTCTACCTTGATCACTAATCTCTTTAGCTAATGTTCGTCTTTTAATCAAACGGGATACCTTTAAAAATTTATCAAGTCTCATAAGTTGGCTCCTTTATTCATCGCTTTCTAAACGCTTGGCTTCTTTCCACCATGCGTCCAGCGTAGTCACATTCACATCATCGATTGTCATGCTTGCTTTTTCTGCTTGAGCTTCAACATACTCAAATCTTGTTAGAAAAGTCGTTAATGCCTTATGCAGGGATACTTCTGGTGATTGCTTAATAAATCGACCTAAGCTCACAACTGCGAGCAGTAAATCACCATATTCTTTCTCCAGTTCTAGGTCCTCAGCCGCTTTTACTTCATTCAGCTCTTCTAACACTTTATCATACACTTGTTCAATGGCTTCATATTCAAATCCGGTTTTCGCAATGTCTTTCTGCATCGTTTCCGCTGCTGCCAACATAGAAGGAAAGGAAGAAATCGACCGCTTCGGCTGTGACATGTTGCTGTCTGCCTTTTCTTTTCGTTTCACTTCTTCCCAGACCGATGTCACATCTTCAGCAGACTGCACAGACTTGTCCCCAAATACATGCGGGTGTCGACGAATCATTTTTTCTGTCAACGTCTCAATAACATCTGCAAGCTGAAAATACCCTGCTTCTTCACCAATTTGTGCGTGCAGGAGAACTTGCAGGAGCACATCCCCAAGTTCTTCAGTTAACTGTTCATCATCTTCTTGATCAATCGCCTCGAGCACTTCATACGATTCCTCTAATAAGAATCGCTTCAATGATTGATGCGTTTGTTTTCGATCCCAAGGGCAACCTTCTGGACTCCGTAACCGAGCAATAACGCCCTTTAAATACTGTATGTCCTTATAAAGGAGTTTTTCATCCTGAACTGGCGGCACGTACACAGCAGTTAAATTATTTACTTCCGTTTGATGATCAAGCTCATATAACGGTACGCGTACAAGCTCCTCTTCTGCCGTACCCGCAGCCGTACAGATTGTCACCTCATAATCGTCTGGATAGCTTTCCATTAGCGTAAGCTTAACATCTGATGCAATGAGGCTATCATACACTTGGACAATAATAAGATGATGACGCATTTGAATTTCCTCTTGCTTCAATACCGTTCCATCAAGAATTTGACAGCCTTCGATTGGATCAATTCTAAGGCTCGTATACATTTGATCGAGAAAAGATGTCCCTCCAACAACTTCTAGCTTCACCTGATGGTGATCGGCTGAGTCTTGTAAGAGCTGAACGGTCTTCTCTGCCACAAACGGATGACCTGGTACTGCATATACAACATCCTCCACTTGAGCACGATCGATTAAGTCGTTTACTATTGTTTTGTATACGGCTTCAAACGAATCAAATCGCTCGTACGTTTCGTCGTAGGACTCAAACGTTACGCCTTCTTGCTGCAAGTCTGCCACAACCGGGTGATCAAGGGTACGCACACGGACATTCGGTGCTCCCTTCAAGGTACGATACACACCTAGTGGCATCTGATCTAATTCTCCTGCTCCTAAACCAACTACTTTAATCATTCCCATCGTACACCTCTATTTGTTAATAAACTTTTGAATAACCTGTTTCCGTAAAGCCGCTAATTTAGGCGCACTAGCCCATTCTCGCACCGTAAAAATATTGCTAAACAATACTGCCACCCCTACATAACCTGCACCAATTCCTGCAAGAGTAAGGGCTTGGATTGCATGAACACTTCGTTGACTTGGTAAAGAAAGCCATTGATTCATTCCTGCCTTAACCCCAAGTACGAGTACCCCCATACTGAGCAGCACGATAAGCAATATTACATATGATTGCTTTTGTACAAACAGTCGCTGATCAATCTTTTTTAGCGAATACAGCACAATGCCCATCATCACTGTAAAGGCTAACACATTTGCAAGGGCTGCACCCATCGTAGACTTCATTACCATTATAAACATCACATTTCCAATTATTTTTGTTCCTATACCTGCAACGATTGCATAGACCGGAATATGGATGCGTCCATACCCTTGAATAATAGCAGCCCCAGCCAAATAGATAGAACAAGGAAAAATGGACAAAACAAACACTCTTAATACTTCGGTACCTGCTTGGTTTGTAAAAAGCATGGTGTTAATTGAATCCATTAATAAAAACAGCCCAATTGTTGCCCCACCACCTAGCAGAATCGTTAGTCTCATCATGACATCGCGATAGCGTCGCGCATCCTTGTACCTTTTCGTTGCGAGGGCGTTTGATAATAATGGTACAACGGCTAGAGCAATCGATGTAATTAAAATGGTCCCTAATTGAATTAAAGGCTGGCCGCGATCATAGACTCCTTTTGCTGTGTAGATCGCGACATCGGACATCGATGTTGCTTGTAAGGAGCGTACAACGGTCATAACGTCAACAACTTGAAATAGCAATAAAATAAGTGAATTTAAACAAATAAACAAGCTTTGCTTTAAAAAAACAGCCTGATGGCGGAAAAACTTTTTGAAAGAAAGTTGAGTATGAAAACGCATATCTTTTTTATTCGCTAGCACAAGTAAAAAAGCACAGCCAACTACGCTACCTAGAAGAGAGGCATAGATAGCACCTTCCCCTATTACGTAGGCATCATATCCTCTAGAGGCTAACACATACGTTAAAACAAGAATGGCTAGCACCCGAACAAATTGCTCGCTTACTTGCGATAGTGCTGTCGGCGTCATATGATTTATCCCTTGCCCAGCTCCTCTAAAAAAACTTAAAACAGGTAGAAATAAAAACCCAAACCCAACAAGTCGAATGACATCTGTAAGAGATTCATCCCCGATAAATAAAGCAAGTTGGCGTGAAAAGACTATAAAGAGCGCGCATATCACAATGGATACTAGCGATAATCCTAAAAACGTATAGCTTAATAATTCGTTGACTTCTTCATCTTTTCCTTGTGCTTTTTTCTCAGCAATTTGCCGTGACAGCACAACAGGAAAACCATATAAGGCTAGGATTGTCATCATGCCAAAGAAAGGATAGACTTGCTGATAGACATAAAAACCTAGATCTCCAGCCATATTTTGAAAAGGAATTCGGTAGACAGCACTTAATAATTTCGTTACGAGTGCAGCAACCGATAAGAGGAAAGCCCCTTTTAGCACGTGTGATGTATTCAAGTACTCTTCCCCCTTTACCTTTCTAAAATAGCATCATCCTTGCATGTTGTCGAACTTATCTCATCACGAAATTGAACTAGAATTCTTATCATGTTTAATTCTTTTTTCAGCCTATTCATACATAATCATAAAACATGGTATGATAAGAACAAAAGATATGATATAGTAGGTGATTGCTTGAAACAAACAAATCCATGGCTCGCCATATGGGTTGCGCCTCGCCAAACAATGAAAGATACATTAAAAAGTGATATACATAAACAAGCGACTCTCATACTATCCATTATTTTTGGAGGGTTAACCAGTTTTTGGTTTTCTAGAAGTGAAACGTTGCTTCTAGCTTCTACAGGTAATTTCCTTCCACTTGTCATTACCATTTTAATTGGGGCATTTACTGGACCGATCCTTTATTACGGCTTTAGTTTTGCGTTTGGCCATGTAGGCGGTTGGTATGGAGGAAACGGTGACGTCAAAGCGACACGAAAAGTATTTGTTTACGCTTTGTTTATGCCTGGCATTTTTGTTGGTTTAATTAATTTGATTCTATTTGGTCTCGCTTTACTCACCCTTCAAGCCCAAACGCCGATCTTACGTACGATCGTTAGTTTCGGCTCAGTCATGATTGACTTAACAGTCGTTTGGGTTTTCGCCATTTTTTTGATTGCTTATTCCGAAGCACAAAAGATTGGTATCTTGAAAGCACTGCTTGTCATCATCGCCATGATTGGATGTCTTGCAGGGCTGTACATTGTAGTCGATTTACTAGCACACTTACTAATCGGTTAAGATTGAAATAGACGGAGAGGTATGGAATGAAAAAAATAATTTTTACTGGTGGAGGAACCGCAGGACACGTAACACCGAACTTAGCGATTATTCATCAGATGGATCGAAGCAAGTGGTCCATCGCTTATATTGGTTCTTACGATGGCATTGAAAGAGAACTTGTGGAGAAAAACAATATTCCTTATTTTGGAATTTCTAGTGGCAAATTAAGACGCTATTTCGATATGAAAAATGTAACAGATCTTGCTCGAATCTCAAACGGCCTTAGACAGGCTCGTAAAATTTTAAAAAAAGAGAAACCTGATGTGGTCTTCTCTAAAGGCGGGTTCGTAACGGTTCCAGTTGTGATTGCAGCTTATTCACTTGGCATTCCTGTTCACTTACATGAAAGTGACTTAACGCCCGGCTTAGCCAATCGAATTGCCAAGCGCTTTACAAAGATGTTCTACACGTCGTTTGCTGAAACAGCAAAACACTTTCCTAGCGAACAAACAAACGTTGTCGGCTCACCCATCCGTGATGATTTAATGTCTGGTTCACGTACACAAGGGTTGGCACTCACTGACTTTATTAAACAGAAACCCGTACTACTCGTAATGGGTGGAAGTTTAGGGGCTAAGGCGATTAATGAAGGCATTCGTCAATCACTAGAGGATTTGCTTAATACGTATCAAATCATTCATATCTGTGGAAAAGGCCATCTTGATCCTGCACTAGAAGGGAAGCGTGGCTATAAACAATATGAATATGTGCATGAAGAGCTTCCCCACCTCATGCAAGCCGCAGATATCGTTGTCACCCGGGGTGGGTCAAATGCTATTTTTGAATTTCTTGCATTGCAAATCCCTATGCTTATTATCCCGTTGTCGAGACAGAGTAGCCGTGGTGACCAAATTTTGAACGCACAAACGTTTGTAAAGAATGGCTATGCCCACATGCTAGAGGAAGAATCTATGAAAGGCGATGCACTCGTAAAAGAAATCCACGCTTTATATGCGAATCGCGAGCCTATATTAACAACGATGCAGAAAAGCGAAGCAACTCGCGCCGTTCCTCTCATTATTGAACAACTAAACCGAATCTAATCTGTACGAGAAAAGGCCCCCTGTCTAGTAGACTGGGGGCCTTTTCTATTGTCTAAATAAACAGTATGCCAATCGTTAACGCCAAGATTAAACCAACAATGACTAAGAAGATGGTTAATAAAACAGTAAAAATAATATAGACGAGTAATGACTTCCACGCTGAAAAACCATGTGCCTCTCCTAACCCTTGTAGCATTACAATAAATTGCCATATAAATAACACAATCAGAAGTAAGGATGCAACAAGTAGTGCCCAATTTTGTAAGCCGCTAAGCTGGGGCTCTAAAGAATTTTCAAAAACTAAGAAGTAGCTCTCACCAATTAGTAAGATAAAAGGTAATAGTAAAATGCCAATAAAAATCTGAGGTAACACTTGTGTATAAATAACAGCGACTCTCACTTCTGCTAACGAACCTCTACCTCCAACCCAACTACCAAACCATTTAAACAAAACGGGCATTAAAAATACCGATAACACAGACGTAACAATAGCACCAAGAAATACAGAAAGACTAAACACTGAAGCTGAAAAAGGCGCTTCCATTTCAAAGGAAAACATAATCGAAAAAATTCCAGATATGTAGGCAAGCAGTAAGTATTTACCAAATGGTTGTACCTGTGCTTCCTGCTCAATTTTGTTACGAATAACCCCTCTCGGATTTATCCAAACTTTAAAGAATGTACTCATATAAACCTCCCTTTTTCTTTATTTTATTCTACATGGCTACTAAATGAAATAAAGAAAAACATATGAGCGCTCTCGCTCATATGTTTTTTGACACTATTGTTCCATTTGACGGGCTAAAAAGCCAGCTGCGGTTTCAGCCATTTTCTGTTCTAGTTTTCCTGATAGCGCTTCTGACTTTGAAAAGATCACAACTGCACCAATAGGATCACCACTAGCAATGATTGGTGCCGCCACGTAGCCTTTATAATCATCTTTGTGATCGCCAACAAGGTTATATTCGCCTGCATTCGCTTCCATGTGAGATTTACGGTTAGCCATTACAGTTTCAATTACTTCACCAACGGCCTTGTTTGCATATTCTTTTTTAGAAGCGCCAGCTACCGCAATATATGTATCACGATCAGAAATTAACACATATTGATTTAAACTATCGTATAAGGCCTCGGCATATTCCTTTGCGAAGTCACCTAACTCAGAGATTGGTGAGTATTTCTTTAGAATCACTTCACCTTCTCGATCAACAAATATTTCGAGCGGATCGCCTTCACGAATGCGTAACGTTCTTCTTATTTCTTTAGGTATCACAACCCTGCCAAGATCGTCAATACGTCTTACAATTCCAGTTGCTTTCATACATAAAGCCTCGCTTTCTAAGATGTAAAATCAAATCATTTAGGAAGAATACAATTTGTTATAACTGTAGTATCCTTCCTTTTTTAAGAACTATTCACCAATTGATGAAATATCTTATTGATTTGATGACTACTTCCTAGCTAACGGTAACGTGATCTTGGCTTAGATGAGCTCGCTTCACAGCTTGTAGGACTTCAAACGTCGTATCTAGCATTTGTTCTGCTAACATACTCTTTGTTTTTATCGTTACTTTCAACTGATCCCCTTGAGTTCCGACTGTTATAAATCGACCGATGGCGCGAGCAGATTCCATGAATGACGCAATTTTGATCGATTGTGTAGTCTCATTTGAAAGGAGAATGACAATGGCATCTTTCGCTTCATTGATTTTCTCTACTTTATATTGATCAGCAAGGTGCTTTATTTTCGTAAGACCTAACAAGTATTCAACTTGCTTCGGATATTCACCAAACCGATCAATTAATTCATCTTGAAGATCGGTTAGGTCATCCATTGTTTCAATACCTTTGAATCGCTTATACATTTCAATCTTTTGCTTCGCATCAGGAATATAGCGCTCTGGAATATAAGCGTCTACACTAATTGACAACTCTGACTGGAACGTCTCTTCTTTCGCTCCTGTTCCTTTCCGCTCATCAATTGCTTCTTTTAGCATTTGAGAGTACAAGTCAAAACCAACCGAATCAATAAATCCATGCTGCTGGGCTCCTAAAAGATTACCTGCGCCTCGAATCGTTAAATCCCTCATCGCAATCTTAAACCCAGAACCAAGTTCCGTGAATTCTTTAATAGATTGAAGTCGACGCTCAGCTACTTCCGTTAACACCTTGTCTTGTTGGTACGTAAAGTATGAATACGCAACACGATTTGAACGACCAACTCGACCACGAATTTGATAAAGCTGTGATAGACCCATTTTATCGGCATTACTAACGATGAGTGTATTAACATTCGGAATATCGACACCTGTTTCAATGATTGTCGTAGTGACCAATACGTCACTCTCACCTTCTAAGAAACTTAAAATAATCGATTCTAGCTCACGTTCATTCATTTGTCCGTGCGCATAGGAAACCTTTGCATCTGGAACGAGCATGGCTATTTGTTCAGTCATTCTTTCAATATCTTCTACGCGGTTGTAGAGAACGTAGACTTGACCACCCCGAGTCATTTCACGCTCAATGGCTTCTCGTACAATGGATGGATTGTATTCCACCACATATGTTTGAACGGGGAAGCGATTTTCTGGAGGTGTCTCAATAATGGATAAGTCACGTACGCCTAGCATGGACATATGGAGCGTCCTTGGTATTGGCGTTGCTGTTAAGGTTAATACGTCTATGTTCGATTTTAATTGTTTGATTTTTTCCTTATGCGTGACGCCAAATCGCTGTTCTTCATCGACAATTAACAGGCCGAGGTCTTTAAACACAATATCCTTCGATAATAAGCGATGGGTTCCAACAACCAAGTCCACAGAACCTGCCTTTAAGCCTTTTAGTACTTCCGTTTGCTCTTTTCTCGAGCGGAATCTGCTAAGCACACCAACCGTAATTGGGAACTCTGAGAACCGTTCTGAAATGGTTTCAAAATGTTGCTGCGCTAATATCGTTGTTGGGACAAGGATTGCCACTTGTTTTCCATCCATAATGGCTTTAAAGGCAGCACGAATTGCTACTTCCGTCTTACCATAACCTACATCACCACAAAGCAAGCGATCCATCGGACGTTGCTTTTCCATGTCTTCTTTTATCTCTGCAATGGCACGTGTTTGATCTTCCGTTTCTTGATAAGGGAAGGAACCTTCAAAATCACCCTGTTCGGGCCCATCTTCTGAGAATTTGTGCCCAACGCTCGCTTCTCTTTCTGCATAAAGCTTGATTAAATCATCTGCGATATCTTCAACAGACGACTTCACCTTACTCTTTACTTTTTTCCAATCGTTTCCGCCAAGCGCATAAATTTTTGGATCTTTTTCCTCAGATCCTACATATTTCTGGACTTGGTCGATTTGTTCTACTGGAACATACAGCTTGTCATTTCCAGCGTAACGCAAATTTAAGTAATCTTTATGAACGCCATTTATTTCTAAGGTTTCAACACCTAAGTACTTCCCAACACCATGATTAACGTGAACAACTAAGTCTCCAACAGCGAGTTCTGAGTAACTTTTAATTCGTTCTGCATTGGACATTGTTTGACGGCGCTTTGGCTTTCTTGCTTGTTTGGCAAACACTTCTTCTTCTGTAATAACAACAAGCTTTTGCTCAGGTAATTCAAACCCAGCATGCAAATGACCCGTGTAAATTTGCACCGTTCCACTCGTTAAAGTTGTTTTTCCTTCTATAAGATGAGCGTCAATATTCTCATCAGAAAGATTTAACGAAAGTCGTTTTGCCCGATCTTCTGTTCCAGCAATAAACAGAACCGTATAGTGGTTAGCAATCCAGCGATTGATTTCTGATGTGAGCAAATCCATTTGTCCATGAAAATTTTGCATGGATTTACAAGAGACATTAAGCACCTGTTGCGGTTTTGTCCCTGGAATTTGTTTTTGAAATAAAGCTGAGTAAACAATTGATTGAGGGACTTCTTGTAACCGATTTAGCAGTTCATAGGACATTTCTGCGCCGTGCACAATGGCCCCTTGTTCAATCATGCTTGTATGCCACTCTGCTTCCTCTTTAATAAGGTTTTCCGACATCTCTTTTACACGAGTTATTTCATCAATCCAAATAACAGCGTGTTCTGACATATAGGAGAGAAGCGTATGCGGACTCTCATAATAAAACGACATGTATTTATACATACCTTCAAACGGTTGTCCTTGCTTTAATTGCGCAATTTCAAACGGAATTCGCTCTTGCAAAGATTCTCGTGTTTTTTTATTCGATACTTTCTTAGTTGTTACGCTTAGTTGTTCTTCTAAAACAGAAGCTGCATGACTATAGTGTGTTGAGGTTAACAATACTTCTTCCGCAGGTCCAATTTTAATTGTTTCCAGCTGTCCCTCAGAGCGCTGCGTTTCTAACGAGAAGTATCGTAAAGAATCAATCTCTGTATCAAAAAGTTCTATTCTAATGGGATGTTCTTCAGTGAGTGGATACAAATCAATGATGCCACCACGGACACTCATTTCACCAGGCGCTGAAACCATATCGGTTCTTCTATAACCCATTGACACCAGCTGACTAATAAACGAATCAAGTTCTTGAACGTCTGTTCCAACCGTTACATCCAGCTGATACTGAGCCCATAATGTTTTCGGCGGTAGTAAACGGCGAACCCCCGCTAGAGGAACGACAATAATTCCTGAAAACCCATTTACAAGTCGATTTAACACATCAATGCGTTGCGCTTTCATTTCAGGACTAGCAACGGCAATTTCTGCTGAGATTAATTCATTTACTGGATAAAGATAAACTTTTTCTTCCCCTAATAAGTCAACAAGATCTTCGTACATTTTTTGTGCTTGGAATAAATTATGTGTCACAATGAGCTGATTGCGCTGCGTTTCCCGATAAAGAGAAGCGCTCGCAACTGTTCTTGATGAACCTGTTAAGCCTGATAGCACCTGTTCACTTTGACCTTTTTCTATTCCGTTAGCAATGGTTTGTAGCTCATTCGTTCCACTGACAAACTGTTGCAATCCTAACATTTCTTTTCCCCCTGATTTCGCTAACACGATTTGCACTTCACTATATCGTTTGTATTATCAATCCTACGCTCGTTTTAATTGAAAAATGCCTTGGTCTTTAAGGATACCAAAGCTTTGTTGCTATTAATGAATCACATTTTGAGTTTCGTGCAAAAGCGGATTTAATTGAAAAGCTTGGTAACAATCCTCGCAAATTGCCGCAATATGGACATCGCCTTCTTGAGTTACTCGAACGCTCTCTAACTGATCCACGGCACCTAATTTGCTTATCCCTAATTCCTCGAAAGTATATTGATTTTCCAGCGTTGCCATTTGTTTTTGACAGTACTTACAACCATAATGCACAGCCATTTTAATCACTCCTTGTAAACAGTTATTCTTGTTTACAGTATGATCAAAAGAATGAGACATTATCCTATCGGTTGTATACATTCATCACTTCAAGGAACGGCTTTGTCATCCATGCTTCAATTGATTGTGCCGTCTTTTTAATGGCATCCTCTAAAAGCGCTTTCTCATCACCTGCGGCACGGTTTAAGACGTATTTCACAACTGGTTCATTGTTAGTAGGACGTCCCACACCAATACGAACCCGGTTAAATTCTTGGGTTCCTAAATGATGAATAAGTGATTTAATTCCGTTATGACCACCTGCACTACCCTTTTGGCGTAAACGTATTTTTCCTGGCGGTATATCTAAATCATCATACAAGACAACAAGCTCTTCTAAGCTTACGTTGAAATAATCCATAAACGGCCGAACACACTCTCCAGAAAGGTTCATATACGTTAAAGGTTTTAGCAACATTACTTTCTCACCATTTACAATCGTTTCTCCATATAAGCCGTTGAATTTTTGCTTAGTAAGAGAAGAATCGAATTGTTCAGCTATGAGGTCAACACTGTCGAAACCTATATTATGTCTTGTGTTATCAAACTGTTTACCAGGATTTCCCAACCCCACAATTAACTTCATGCGTAACTCCTTTATTCAAACTTGACGAAAAAGGCATAACCCCAAAGGGTCATACCTTTCGTCACTTTATTTACTATTCAACACGACCCGGACGATCTTTGTCGTCATCCTCACGCTCTTCTGTTGCTTCTACACCTAGCGCAGTCGTACCATCTTCTTCTGTTTCATCTGGATCTTCTGTTACCGTTGGCGCTTGTACCGTTACAACCGCTTCGTCATCTTCATTCACGATGTCCACAGAAACAGTGGAACGCATCTCTGAAATTGATAGCGTATCTCCAACGTTTAAATTTGAAATGTCTACCGTAATGCTTTCCGGAATATCCGCCGGTAAACAATGTACAGTAATTTCATAAAGAAGATGGTTCACAATACCGCCTTCGCTTGCTCCTGGCGCTTCCCCTTCTAAATGAACAGGTACATTTGCATCACGTTTTTCTTTCATGTTTACTTCGAAGAAATCAATATGCGTGTAATGATTTTTCAAAGGGTCCACTTGAACTTCTTGCACCATTACGTGGTGCTTTTTACCGTTTTCTAATTCAAGATCAAATAAACCGTTTTGGCCTACTTCTCTCATTGTTTTTAAGAAAGCAACACTTTCTACTGAAACCGGCTGACTCTCAATTTTATTACCATATAGTACGCCTGGCACAAAACCATTTAGACGAATATTTCTTGTTTCTTGTCCTGTTAAGTCTTTACGATCACGAGCTTGTAATACTGTCATCTTTCTTTCACCTCATCTTAGTTTTACACGTCTGTTAATTGTGTTCCCTTAAAGGTCAGTTTTCAAACAGAATTCCTTGTTCTTTTTCGTAAGTTCTCTCTAGGGTGATAACAAAAATCAATCGAATAAGGTGGATACAGAAGCATCTTCATGTACGCGAATAATAGCCTCAGCCATCAACTCCGCTACAGACAACTCTGTAATGTTGGCACCTTTTTTCTCTTCATCCAAATCAATTGTATTCGTTACAACCAATTCTTTAATCTTAGAGTTGCGAATTCGATCTACTGCTGGACCAGATAGAACAGGGTGCGTACAGCAAGCATATACTTCTTTTGCTCCTTGTTCTACTAAAGCATTCGCCGCAAGTGTAATTGTTCCTGCTGTATCAATAATATCATCAATAATAATGGCTGTCTTTCCTTCAATATTACCAACAATATTCATTACTTCTGACACGTTTGGTCTTGGTCGACGTTTATCAATAATAGCAATTGGTGCTTTTAAGCGGTCGGCCATTTTACGAGCTCGTACCACTCCACCATGATCCGGTGAAACAACAACAATATCGTCAAGCCCTTTGCTGCTAAAATAATCAGATAAAATTGGTACACCCATTAACTGGTCAACTGGGATATCAAAGAAACCTTGAATTTGAGTTGCATGGAGGTCAATTGTTAAAACACGAGTTGCACCAGCCGTTTCAAGCAGATTAGCCACAAGTTTAGCTGTGATTGGTTCTCGCGCCCGTGCTTTTCGATCTTGTCTCGCATAGCCGTAATAAGGCATAACAATGTTGATCGTACGCGCTGAAGCTCGTTTTACTGCATCAATCATAATTAAGAGTTCCATTAAGTGTTCGTTCGCTGGAGCCGATGTTGATTGAATTAAGTATACATCACAGCCACGAATACTTTCTTCAATGTTAATTTGAACTTCACCATCACTAAAGCGCATGACAGAATTCTTTCCAAGAGAAACTCCAATATGTCGAGCGATTTCTTCAGCCAAAGCCTTGTTAGAATTAAGAGTAAAGACCTTTAAGCTTGGGTCGCTATAGTTTGCCATTTCTTGTGTTACCTCCAGTAAATGTTATTGATCTTTTTTTATATAATTTGTTTTATCTACTTGTCTAGCTCGTGCTATAGCCAGTGAGTAATCCGTTACATGATTTGTTATCGTTGAACCAGCTGCTACAAATGCATGCTTCCCAATCTCAACAGGTGCGACTAGGTTTGATCCTGAGCCAATAAACGCACCGTCATGCACGATTGTTTGATGCTTGTTTGTGCCATCGTAATTGACCGTCACGACCCCACATCCAATGTTAACATCTTTGCCAATATCCGCATCACCAATGTACGTTAGATGGGATACTTTACTACGGTCATTGATGCTTGCTTTCTTCAATTCCACAAAATTACCGACTTTAACCTCTTTACCGACAGTCGAATCAGGCCGTATATGAGCAAAAGGTCCAATAGTAGCACCTTCGTGTACATAACTATTATAAATATAAGAGGATCGAATGTGAACGCCTTTCTCAATGACAGAATGGTGAATTTCACTACCTGACTCTATGATGCAATCTTCACCAATGTTAGAGTTACCCTTTATACTAACGTTCGGAAATAGTGTCGTATCTTGTGCTAGTGTTGCATCAACGGATATATATGTCGTGTTCGGATCAATGAACGTAACCCCTTGTGTCATCCAATACATGTTAATTCGTGCTTGCATCGCTTTTTCGGCTTGCGCTAGGGCAACTCGATCATTTACACCAATGGTTTCTTCCATTGTTGGTGTAACATAGGCACACACTTTTTCCTCTTTTTTATTTAAGAGTCCAATTACGTCTGGTAAGTAGTATTCACCTTGTTTATTCTCATTTGTCACCATTTGTAATACGTCAAATAACGTATTGTTATCAAAACAGTAAATACCTGTATTAATCTCATTCACACGAAGCTCTTCGCTAGATGCATCTTTTTGTTCAACTATTTTATCGACTTCACCGTTTGAGCCACGAATAATTCGTCCATATCCATGTGGATTGTCGGCATATGCTGTTAAGATAGTTGCTTTTGCTGCTTCCTGTTCATGAAACGCAATCAGAGTCTTTAACGTTTCGGCTGTTATTAATGGCGTATCACCACACAGGACCACTGTTGTACCGTTCTTCCCTTTCAACAATGATTCTGCACACTGTACCGCATGCCCAGTACCAAGTTGCTCATTTTGCAGTACAAAGGAAGCGCCAGTTGGGATCGCTTCTTTTACTTGCTCCGCACCGTGACCAACAACAACTGCGATGTCATCAAAGCCGACCGCTTTCGCTTGATCTACAACGTGTTCGACCATTGGTTTTCCACAAACTGGGTGTAACACTTTATAAAGCTTTGACTTCATTCTTGTTCCTTGCCCAGCAGCAAGAACAATTGCATATCGTCCGCTCATATTCCCCTCCACACTCGTTCATGTTCATCATTAAAACTATACTTGAAACCACCACGTATTTCAATATCTCTGGACGTCTTTACATACTTGAAAAATATACAAAAAAACCAGCCTGCGTTTTGCACAGACTGGTTTAGCTTCAACCTATTGTTACGAAGCACCAGCTTCTTCATAATTGGTAGCGTCTTCATATTCTCCTACTCGCTCGTACTCGTCTATAACAGCCACTTGAATCTTTTCCCTAGTTTTAGAGGAGATTGGGTGTGCAATGTCTCTAAATTCTCCGTCAGGTGTTCTCTTGCTCGGCATTGCAACGAATAGGCCGTTGTTTCCATCGATTACACGAATATCGTGAACAACGAATTCATGGTCAATTGTTATAGATGCAATTGCCCGCATACGCCCTTCCGTTTGGACACGCCGTAACCTTACGTCAGTAATTTCCATGATGGTCACCTCTCTTATAGATTATCTGTATACTACATTCTAGAGAGGTTTCCTTTTTCCTTCAAACAATTGAAGTTTTTTTACGATTTTTCAAAAAATAATTACTTTCATCCTCGTTTCAGTACAACGTACCAAGAACCGTAATAAGAAACAAACGTTAAAACAACTTTAATCGCTTCATATAAACGTCATTCCTTTTACAAAAAAAAGCTAGCAAAACAGAGAAGCTTTCGTTTCGCTTAGCTTTTTCTTTTTTATACTAAAGCAATTACTTCAATTTCAATTAATACATCTTTCGGTAAACGAGCAACTTCAACACATGAACGGGCTGGTTTATGCTCCGAGAAGTATTCTCCATAAACCTCATTAATGCGTGGAAAATCATTCATATCTTTAATGAATACGGTTGCTTTAATTACCTTATCAAGAGAAGAGCCGGCTTCCTTTAAAACCGCTTTAAGGTTATGGAAAACTTGATGCGTTTGCTCTTCAACTGTTCCTTTTATAAGTTCGCCTTCCGCTGTTAGAGGAATTTGACCAGAGCTGTAGAACATATTGTTTACAATCATTCCTTGTGAGTAAGGTCCAATTGCTTGTGGTGCATTCGTCGTATGAACAATTTTCATTTTTTTGTCCCCTTTTAATGTAATCGATCTAATATATTCCCACTTAACAATTCAATCTGCTTTTCGCGAGCATCGACATTCGTTAGCTTCGTTAACGACACGTAATCATCGACCAACCGTTCAGACACCTCAGCCGCTTCAACTAGCACGCCGATCCCTACTAGATCTGCATCAAATTCTGCTAATAGATCAACCATTCCGCGAATAGTTCCACCAGCTTTCATAAAATCGTCCACAATGAATACTTTAGAACCAGCAGCTAAGCTTCGTCTTGCTAAAGTCATGGTTTGAATACGGTCTGATGAACCTGAAGCATAATTAATGCTCACCATCGATCCTTCCGTAATTCTATGATCACGCCGCACAATACTAACCGGTACTCCTAAGTGCTGACCTACTGCATATGCAAGTGGAATACCTTTTGTGGCAACCGTCATAACAGCATCAATCTCTTTATCATACAGCGCAGCCGCAAATAATCGACCGACTTCATGTAACAATTTAGGATTTCCTAATACATCCATCATGTACAGATACCCGCCAGGTAAAATACGTTCCGGCTTATTTAGATCAAGGACTAGTTGATGAACAAGCGTTTCTGCTTCTTCCTTATTCATTCTCGGCATATATTTCACACCGCCACTTGCCCCTGGGATCGTTAACAGCGCTCCATAGCCTTCATCTTCAAACATTTCTTTAATAATAACTAAATCCTCACTAATAGATGACTTCGCTGCTTGGTAACGCTCCGAAAAATGCGTTAATGAGATTACTTCATGTGGATGTTGGAGCAAAAAATACGTCATATCAACCAGACGTGAACTACGTTTTAATTTTTTCATAATCCCTCCGAGCCATAACCGAATTATATACTTATAAGATATCACTTTCATCCGGTTTTGGACAAGTATTGCTTGTACGAATTAATCGAACAGCGTGAACTTCTTCGCAAAAACCTCTTAATCCGTTATAAATTCGATTCACTCTTGATTCTGTTTTCACTAAACCAAAAACAGTTGGCCCACTTCCACTCATTAACACAGCATCTGCACCAAATCGTTTCATCTGGTCCTTTAAATGCTTTACTTCTGGATACAATTCGAGTGTCACATCTTCTAACGTATTATGAAGATGGGCGAAAATGCCGTCTGTATCTTGATTCTCAAGCGCTGTAAGCATCGCTTCAATATCCGCATGCTTAGCCCGATGAAGCTTTACATTACCGTAGATTTCCTTAGTTGAAACACCAATTGGTGGCTTAGCAAGGATGACCCATAACGGTGGTGGAGATGGAATGGATTCAATGATTTCACCTCTACCTGTGGCAAGCGCAGTTCCGCCATACACACAAAAAGAAACATCAGAGCCAATTTCAGCACCTAATTCAGCTAGTTGATCCAGCGTCAAACCAAGCTCCCATAGCTGATTTAACCCTTTCAACGTTGCTGCTGCATCGCTACTTCCGCCTGCAAGTCCTGCAGCTACAGGTATACGCTTTGTAATATAAATATGAACACCTGCTGATACCTTGTATTTCTTCTTTAACAAAGCGGCCGCTTGGTAAGCAAAGTTCCGTTCGTCATTTGGAACAAAACCCTCTGAAACATCCACCGTTATTTTTCCAGAGTCACAACTTGTTAAATCAATTCGGTCCGCTAAATCAACCATGGTCATAATCATTTTTACTTCATGATAACCATCGTTACGCTTTCTTAATACATCTAATGACAAATTAATCTTTGCCGGTGCCTTAATGGAAACCTTCACTTTCTCACCTTCTATACATGCATAATGCTGAGGTTATTTTATCACTTGTGAATCGAACATACCACCTTTTCTCCTGTTCGATGCATCATAAAAAAACACCCTTAGTGAAAAAAGGGTGATTTACTCGTTATTCTCATTATGTACAGGTGTCTTCGCTTCTTCCAACATATTGTTAATTTCGGTAATATATTCTTGTAAACTCATTTTCATCATCTCCAATTTAATAGGTTAGTAGTATTACTATTCCCAAATAGAGATTGTTTAAACAAAAAATCTACGATTCAGTGGGAATACCACTGAACCATAGACCACAGTAATTATTTTCGTGCATGAAGGTTTTGTTCAGCCAGCTCAATTGCTCGCTTTACCATGTTGCCGGCATCCTTTGCTTTAATGCCGCCCCAACCTTCTTTTTCTACAGTGTCATAAAAGCCAAGCTCTTTTGCAATTTCTTCCTTTAAGCGATCGGACATAACGCCTCGTCTTCTGCTCATGATAAAACCGCCCCTTTGCTTGATTATTAACTGCGTTTATAGTGTGCACAAATCCAAAAAAAAAAGACTTTCTTTTTTTTGGAAAGAAAGTCTCGTTTCTTAGATGAGCGTTGCGGGCTTACCGCTGTCACCTGGTAATAGTAATTGTACAGTTTCCGTTAAAACATCTGCATAACTATAAGAAACACGCTCAACAGAATTTTGATCTTCATCTAGCTTAACAATAAATACAGACGGATACGTCTCTTCAATCATACCTGACTGTTCAGACGATTTTTTACGTCCTCCATTTGCTTTAATTGTTATTTTCTTTCCAATGTTACTATCTAGTGCTCGCTTAATGTCAATTAACGTCTTTGCCATTTTCCACAACCACCTCACTATAGACATTATACCAAGGAATGGTTTGAAAGTCAAAATAAATAATTTTAACAACGTTCCATGCTTGTGTCAATGACTAATATTGTAATATGTTGTAGATAGTATATGTTTTTTGTCCAATTTTATTAGAAATTGACATCTTTTCATTAATTTTTTTTAAAAAATATACCCATTGATAATTTGGCATGCCTTTCATCAGTAAATAAATCCGTTAAAGCCGCGCATGGAAAAAGAATAACAATAGCGTAAGAAGATGACGGACATGCTTTCAAAAGAGCTTTGACGTTGCTCATAATCGAAGCGCCCGTCATTCATGTTGTTATTCCTCAAGTTCCTGCCGGTTCATCCAGTAGCTAAGAAGGATCTATTTCATCTTCGTATTCTTCTTTGTATGGTAATCCGAGTCTCATGCTACCTTTCGTTTCAATTCCACCAAGACCTTTTTGGCCGGTAATGGTATTTCGAATAATATCCCATAAATTAACCGTATCAGAAAATGATGTTCGACTTAATTTAGAAGCTATATATACAGGGTCTAAGGCGTGGATATTGACACGATCCGGTGAAGACGCAAAATTCGCTCCAGCTCGTATTAACGTTTCAAAATGAGACTGACACGCGCCGGCAAAGATTAGTAAACGATCGAGGTCTTTTGTATGATTACGGGCAATACGCACACATTCAGCGAAATACTTTGTGTGACGATAAGCCTTTAGGTCATTTCGATTTCCTTTTGCTTTTGAATACGCATCATGACCTGTGACCACTAAAATATCTGGTTGCACCATTTTTAATAAAGAAGCTAATTGGGACGGCATCTCTTTTTCCGCAAGATGAACACCGTAAACAGGAACTCCTAATTTATTGTAAATATCTGTACATCGATTTAAATAGTTCGCATCACCATCGAGGTGTAACACTCTTCCTCTTAACTCAAAGAAATGTGATGTTTCTTCATAACCAGCATGTGTTTGATAATCTTGTCTGCGTTTCATGAGCTTTGCGTCCTGACGAAATAAACGATAAGAGGCTTCTTCTTGCTCTTTCACTTTATTTTTATCCTCTTCTCGTTCCTTCAACGTCATCACTTTTAAATCATCCATTGGCGCATCGGCAAGTAAGCGCATTTCTTCCCCTACAAGGGTTACTACATCATTCGAAATGGTCAATACTCGAAATAAAAGATCACATTTATAAGAGAGACGACCAACTATATCACCCGTTTTCACTGTCATCACGTTGCCCCCTCTCGTCTAGCCTATGTGAGTATATAGGGGGCTGTGACTCGTTTTAACGGCTTTCGTCTAACAGTTGATCTAATTCATTACTTAAAGCAGCAAATTCTTCAATTGATAACGTTTCGCCTCTTCGCATCGGATCTATATTTGCTTGTTCCAACCCTTGCTGTGCCAATGCTTTTTTTTCTTTTCCCACTAAATTATGAACCAGGTTATTGATAATGGTTTTTCTGCGATTGGCGAAACAGGCATGAAACACTTTAAAGAACCATGCTTCATCCGTTACATGTACTAAAGGCTGATCTCGAATGGTTAGTTTTAACACAGCAGAATCTACGCGTGGTGCTGGTACAAAGACACTCGCAGGTACATGCAGACGTTTTTTTGCATCCGAGTAATATTGAGCGGCTATGGATAAGGCGCCGTATTCTTTTGTTGATGGGGCAGCTGCAATACGATCAGCCACCTCCGCTTGAATCATAACCGTAATGCTTTTAAGCGGTAAGCGATCCTCTAACAATTTCATCAAGATTGGTGTTGTCACATAGTAAGGCAAATTAGCAACGACATGCACATGTTCCGTGTCGTTAAACTTAGAAGCGATGATGTCAACAAGGTCGGCTTTTAATACATCTTGATGAATGACTTCCACATTTGGATAAGGGGACAGCGTATCTTCTAATATAGGAAGAAGCCGATCGTCAATTTCAAACGCGACGACTTTTTTTGCTTTTTTCGCCAATTGTTCTGTTAGTGCGCCGATACCTGGACCAATTTCAATGACACCGTCTTCTTCTGTAAACCCACTCGCTTCAACAATTCCGTTTAATATATTTAAATCAATTAAGAAATTTTGTCCTAAACTTTTTTTTAATTGAAAGCGATGCTTCGCTAATATTTCTTTCGTTCGAGCTGGTGTCGCAATGTCTTTTTTCACGTACGTAATTCCTCCGTTACCTCAATGTCCTTTAATGCTTGTGCAAACTCTTCTATCGTAATTTCAAAGGCATCCAGTCTTTTTTTTAATTGTTTTCCATTGGCATAGCCAATCGCTAGTCGTTCCCCTAACGCTTCCCTTTTCTTCTTTGCTCCGGCACCTGACAGCAAACCGGCCTTTATTAAATCGCTAACAGAAATAGCCGATTTATAATGATCTTTTCCTGTGGAACGCACATCTTCTAGTGCTTGACGAATTGCCTCATCACTTGCATGTTCCACACCTAAAGTCCGATTGTTTCTCATTGCTTTTGCTTTTGGGATAAATGCGTGTTTACTACCCGGGACACGTTCACTGACAATTCTTCTAATACGAGTACCAGGATAATCTGGATCGGTTAAGATAATGACGCCTCTTCTTTCATAGGCGAGTTCTATACGTTTTAATACGTCTTCACCAATCGCAGATCCATTTGTTTCAATCGTATCTGCATCAACCGCTCGCTTTATCGCAACTGTGTCTGATCGTCCTTCTACAACGATTATTTCTTTTATCTTCATTTTTTCCTCTTTCATGTATCACATATACTCCTTTTATTTTAGCTGTTTTATACCAAAAAAAAAAGAAGCGACTAGCGTTCGCTTCTTTTCATGGTTTAATCAAGGATGGTTACATTGACTGTCTTACGTCCGTAACTCATTGCTTCACTACTTGTCGGAACATGGAGATCAATTTTGTTTCCAGTAATTGCACCACCAGTATCCCCAGCAATCGCTTCTCCATAACCTTCTACATGAACTCTAGACCCTAATGGAATTACACTTGGATCAACCGCTACAACTTTCATATTGCGGTCACTTAAAAGATTAATGCCTGTTGCCGTAATCCCGCTACAGCCATTACATTCAGCTGAATAAGCCGTTGCTGTCATTTGAATCGTTTTTGCCTGATTCATTTCTTTTGGTTGACTAGGTTCTTTTGGTTTATTGGTTTCATTTGAAGAACTTGGCGTGCTCGTTTTTGTCGGCTGACTAACGGTAGCGTTAGCTGTTTTTGTTTCCGCAACAAACTGTTTCGCCTCTTCTTCTTTTGTTCCTACTGCAATAATTCGCTCTTTTGGCTCTGCTACCATTTTTGTATCAATTAACTTGCGATTAATTTCTTCGCCATTTTCATACGTAATCTCATAATGAAGCTCTTGTTTTCCGCGCTCGCCTTGTTCAACAACTCGCTCTACACCTGTTTTAAGTGTGTCGTCATTTTCACGAATTGTCTCGTACGCCGTTGACTCCTCAATGACATCGGTGACTTTTTCAACTCTAATTAGCTGTATGGATAAGCCTTCTTCAAGGATTTCATTAAGACTTGGTTCTACTCGGTCTTCTTCACCTAGTTCCACATTTGCTTCTTTCAAAAAGTCAGCGACAGTCGCTGATGCACTCCAGTATGTATCTTCCGTTCCATCATATGCAAAATGAAGCTCAACTGAAGGTTTATATGTAATAGTCAAACCGTCTTCAATAGCTGATTCACCATGAGGTACTAATTGGTCTTCTGAGCGATAATCATATCCTTGTTCCTGTATAAAATCATAGATGGTGTCCACCGTAGTCGGCACTTGAACTTGTTCATCGTTCACTTCTAAAGTGACCATATGCGCTTGCTTGTAAAGAATGTTCATGTCATCAGATAATTCTGTCTCAAGATGTGGTACGACCAGATCATGCTCGGTTACGTCTATGTCTAAACTAAGAAGTAGTTCTTCTATTGATTGTGCATGCGTTGTTATAACCGACTCTTCTCCGTTTACGTTAATAATAACGGATTTTTTGTTCCATTCGTATAAGCCAGTAAAAAATAAAATAAGAGCAATAAATAGGCCAACTACGAGAAACGTTTTTGTTTGTAATGGAAGTCGATTATTTGTTAAATCAACGTGTTTTGACAATTGGTCCATTTTCAGTCCCTCCTCAAGGACTGAATTATAAAGACCAACCTGTACACTGTCAACAGACGTTACATAAACGTAATATTTCAGTAATCTTTGACATTTTCCTGCATTATCACTGCATTATTTGTTTTCTATTGTTCATTTAATCCAAATAATTTCTTTGCATTTTCAGTTGTTTTTTGACACAATTCCTCAAATGACATTTCACGTATATCAGCGATATCCTCTGCTACTCGTTTCACATAAGCAGGCTCATTTCGCTTTCCACGGTACGGATGAGGCGCGAGAAACGGTGCATCTGTCTCCACTACTAATCGATTCAATGGAATTTGCTTAGCCACTTCTTTTGGCCGCTTTGCATTCTTAAACGTAACTGGTCCTCCTAAGCCAATATAAAAATTATTCTTTATACAACGTTCAGCAGTTTCAACACTTCCTCCGAAACAATGCATGACGCCACCCACTTCTTTTGCCTGCTCCTCTTCTAATAAATCCACAACGTCTTGATCCGCATCTCTATTATGAATGATAATCGGAAGCTTCACTTTTTTTGCCAGAGCGATTTGCTTTCGAAAAACGTCTTTTTGCACCTCTTTTGGCGATTTATCCCAATAATAATCCAAGCCCATTTCGCCGAGTGCGACTACTTTTGGATGCTTTGAGAGTTCTTCAATCCAACTTAAATGATCATCTGTCATATCAACTGCATCCACTGGGTGCCAGCCAATAGCCGCATATATATGATCATCTTTTTCAATTAGTTCCATTGCTCGATTAATGGTTTTCTCATCGAAACCGACTACAACCATTTCCTTAACGCCAGCTTCTCTTGCTCGCAAAATCGTTTCGTTTACGTCATCCTCAAACTGATCTGCATTTAAATGTACATGTGTATCAATCAACATGATTTTTCACCTCTCTGTACGCATTTTAAATAAAATGGATAAGCATTTCAAATTCGGGGTCTGTTTTAGAGAGCTTAAAACGCGTTTAACCCTTGTAAATCAGGGAATAATATCGCTTAGTGATGGAAGGAGTGTATATACATGTCAATAAAAGAAAACATACTCGTTTGCGTAAATTATGGACACAATGGAAAAAAGCTCATTACTCGAGGTGCTGGACTAGCTAAGCAGTTAAACGCCCCTTTAACTATACTTGTTTTTGATTCTTTACCTGATGAAGAATTTAAAAATGATAAAGAAGTGGATATGACATTATTTCGTGAATTAGCTGGTACATTTAACGCTACTCTTATTGTAGAAAAATCACATTATCACGATATTACAAAAGTCATTACAACGAAAGCAAAAGAATTGCACGCGTCGCAAATTGTAATTGGCCAGTTTATCGAAAGCATTTGGGCGAAGTTACTTGGTGGATCAATCGTGCACGAATTATTAGAAGAAGCCCCATTTGCTGATCTTCATGTCGTTCCGAAAGAGCGTGCTGAGGAAACAGAGGACTGGAATTTTGAACGCGGTGTTCATGCATACTTAGTAGAAGATGAAGAAGGCACCTTTGACCTTCATTTTGATGACTTAGACGGACAAACATATGAAGGTATTTTCTTCAAACATTTACAAACCGATTTTAATAGTGGAATCTTTGCCCTAAAAAAAGATGACCAACTTTTAGAGGTACGAGTTGATGATGGGAAAGTAGCTAGTTTAACCGACATCGATGATGAAGAAGTAGATCGTTGACACGGTTATGCAACCACCCTAAAAAAAGTGCTAACGACAGGTTAGCTGTTGTTTCCACAGCAGTTTCGTCGAAAGCACTTTTTTCTTTTTTCGCTCGTACTTTTCAAAACGGTAAATCAATCGATCCAGCAGTTATTATGACATTCTAGCTCGAACGTCTTGTGCATATGAAATGGATCCTTCATATCGTGTTAATACCCCTTCTTGTAACCAGTACGTAATAGGAAAATACTTATTCAGAAAATACCGATCGTGGGAGACCGTTATAACCGTTCCAACATATTGATCGATTGCTTCTTCTAACACTTCTCTCGATTCAATATCAAGGTGATTTGTAGGCTCATCTAAAAGCAGCACATTATGGGATTCTTCCATTAGTTGAGCCAACCGCAAACGCATTCGTTCTCCTCCACTTAAGTCCTCTGTTTTCTTATACACATCCGTACCATAAAATAAAAACTGTGCCAGCTTTGAACGAGCTGCTCCAATATCAATAGCGGCATATTCTCGATATGCTTCTAGAACTGTCTTTTCATTAACTAATTCAGGAATATGTTGTGACAAATAGCCTACCGAAACACTGGCTCCCTCCATAACATTCCCTTGTTGCGGAGAATATTTCCCGCGCAATAGTTCAAAAATTGTCGATTTCCCTGCCCCATTTGGTCCAGTAATGGCAATTCGCTCTTGGTGTCGCGCAAGAAAGTGAGCTTCTTTAAGAATAACGTTGTCACGATAAGCAAAGAAAACACCCTTAAATTGAAACACATCTCGACCACTGCGGTGGGATTCGGTAAAAGTCAGATCTACCTTCTTTCCATGAACAGGCTTTTGTATAAGTTGTATTCGATTCAATGCTTTTTCCATACTCTTTGCTTGTCTATGCATACCTGCATTAGGTGGATTTGCTTGGTTTGCCCATTCTTTTAAACGCTTGATTGTTTCTTTCATTTTTTTGATTTTCTTTTGCTGATTTTCATAATGCTGGAATGCTTTAAGCAATCGCTCTTCTCTCTGGTGGATAAAACTAGTGTAATTGCCCTTATAGTCATACACCGTACCTTGATCCATTTCCCATACTTTTGTTATCACTTGGTCCAGAAAAAAGCGGTCGTGAGATATGACGACAAGACTGCCATCATATTGGTTCAACCAATGAATTAACCAGTCTACAGCAAGAAGATCTAAATGATTAGTGGGTTCGTCAAGAATAATAAGGTCAGGCTTCTTTACGATCAAGCAAGCAAGTTCTACTTTTGATCGTTCTCCACCACTTAACCATTCCCATTGTTGATCCAAGTACTGTTGCAACCCTAGACCTGTAAGCACTTTACGTATAGTAGATTGGTAGTCATATCCACCATTATTGCTATACCGTTCTTGTAATTCCGCGTATTCGTTTAGCAACTGGGATAGCACTTTCTGACTTAGCGGCTTACTCAAGTTCACTTCAATACCTTTCAACTTTTTTTCTAATTCCTTTAATGAAGAAAAAGGAAGTTCTAACACATCCTTTACAGAAAGCCCCTTATAGTCAGGCGTCTGATTTAACAACGCTTTTGTTAATCCCTTGCGCCAACCCACTTCACCAGCAGAAGGCTTTTCTATACCAGCTATCAACTTAGCTAGTGTAGACTTTCCCTCTCCGTTCCTACCAACTAATCCAACGCGCTCCCCTGCATTTAATTGAAGGGATACTTGCTCAAAAATTTGATTCCCTGCATAATTTTGACCCATATTCTTGCCGTAAAAATCAATCATTTGCTTCTCCTTTTGTCAAGAAAGAAACAAAACACGAAAAAAGCAGCGAAAGATCGCTGCTGCATGTGTTACCGTATGCGAGTAGACAGACGTGTTTCTTTCTAATGGTTTATTTTCCTATACAGTTGTTTAAAAACGGACAGACTAATCCAATTTTTAACTACTGCTGAAAAAATCGCCTGACACATCCATAAATACGCTAATCGTTTTGCCTGGCTACCATTAAAAGAATCCAATCTACTCACCTCCTACTTCATTCATTTTTACATTACCTGAAAAATTAAAAAATGTAAAGTTAGTTACTAACCACTTGATTAGCTAAGAGAATGCTCTGTAAATGAACAGGTCCGTCTCTACCTAAACGTTATTGTACATTCGGCTTGCTCTGCTTGCAGTAAATAATGATGTTTTTCCAAGCGCTTCACCATTACTCCAGAACCGACTTGAACAACTTGTTTTGTCTGTAAAAAAATCACAAAACCTTTACGACTCCCTTTAAATGTCATCGAAGTTTTCTGATACCACTTTACCTCTGCTGTAGCGTATAGTATTTTCACAGAACCATAAGAAACATTAAGCGGCAGTAGCAAACCTGCCCGTGCATCAAGATGGACATTCACGCGATTAAATAACATTTGTTTATGTTCATAAATGGCAAAAGACTTCTCAAGCCCATCTAAGTTGAGCACATGAATAAAGCGTTGTCCCTTTTCATCTCTTGTGGATGTCATAAAAAGACCGTGATGCTTGTAATCGTGAGAAAGGGTTGGCTGTACACCTACGGATGTTAGCAATTTTTGAAACAAGTCAATGTCACAACGATACGCATTTCCTATCACCATTAGCGTTCCTTGACCTACTTGTTCTTTAAATGATGTGAGCTCATCTGTACCGTATAACTGAAAGATCGGCTCTGCATCTTGACTCGAAAAGACTTGTGCAACGTGTGTGCGCACTTCAGGTCTTGGAGAAGCTAGCCCCCTTGCCACTACAGACAAAAACTGCTTTTCAGTTGCATGCCTCGTCTTAACAACCTCCACATTAGCCGCTTCAAGCAAGAGTTGGCATTTGTTCCCTTCCATATCATACGTGGGTGCTTCTCCGTACAATAAAACCGTGCCCCCGTTTTTCATATACGTTACGAGCTTTTTCTGAATCGACCGACTCATGTACGATGCCGAAGGGAGCACAATTGCTTTTTGTTCAGAAGGATCCAGTTCCTTGTTTTGAACATCATGGCCTGTAAACCGATAGTTAGCGAGCAAGAGCGCTCTGCCCATAATCTCCCATGCACCATGAGCGCGGTAAGTTTCAAGATTTTGGTACAACATTTTCATCCTGTGACTCTTTGGGTAGCGATATTCTGTCATAAAATAATCAGGAATAAAGCCGAACACGAGTGAATCTCGCTCTTCCTCCATCGCGGCAAGCTGTTCCTTCTGTGCCATTACGGTTTGAATGGATTCTGCCATACGTGGATATGTATAATTTTCGTAGCCTTCAGGGTCAATTGGCGCAGCAAATCCATGCCGTTCCCCTGTCGCAGCGATACGATCATTTCCATCTCCGTGCACTTGATTAAACCGATAATTTTGACCACCAGCAAATAAATAATAGTTTAGTAACCGATTCCCTTGCGCTATACACATTCTTGCTTTTAAATCAGCTGCTGAAGGGTCATAACGCCCTCCATAATTCTCACCAAAGTTACCATCTCCACAATTAAATTCAATAGATGAGAGGGGTTGTTCCGGTCTATGAACCGCATCCATCATTCCGTTTATAAGATACAAATCTTGGAATGTTTCCATCGTTAAATCCCCAAAATAGATATCAGAACCCGACAAGTACCCAGGTGCTTGGGTATAACTTTCATAAAGTTGGCTAATGCCAATTGGAAACGTAAAGCCACGCCCACCACCAGTTCCATGAATGTTAACAATAAATGGGATAGCATGTACACCAAACATCTCCGCATAACCTCGTAAACACTTAATATACAATGCAAATCGTTGTCGCATAAAATAGCCAAGGTCCAAATGAAGCATAGCGGTATACGATTCATCTGGAGAACGAATCGCTTCAGCGGTTAGCGGAATCGGATAACGATCCTCGCTTTCGCTATACGTTTCCCTTAACCAGCTCAGAAATGACGCAATAACATGGTCTGTTAAATCTGGTGTGTTGCTAACCCAATCAAGCATCCCCACTTCATTATCAAGTTGAACAGCAATAATAGGCCCACCGTTTTCATGTAACATGGGTACAATTGCTGTCATGACCTCTTTATACCATCCCTTCGCTTCATTTAAAAAATCAGGGTGCGTATAATCAACAGTTGGCGTTGAACCTGCTCTTCCATCCCAGCCAATTGGTACAATATGAGGATGCTTTTCGTAAATCCAGTAAGGTATTCCTTCATTCTTCATTTCTGCCATAATGAACGGACCTGGCTTCACAATGAAATAGAGATCATTTTCGTGACAGAGGTTGATATAACTAATCAAATCTAATTCCGACCTTGTCTCCCCTGTTAAATCGATTTCTCCTTCCACTGACTCATGACAAATCCATGGAACATATGTAGCTACAGCATTACACCCTGCTGCTTTTAATTTGTTTATTCGATCCTGCCATTCCGTTTTTTCGAGCCGAAAATAATGAATTTCACCACATAGAATCAATTGGGGCTTGCCATCGATATAAATCTTTTTTTCTTTTATTTCGATCATGGGAACATCCCCTCTTAAACTTCTTGTAATGTTCTAAACCCCAATAGCTTTTGTGCTCTCTGTATAATGGCATTGTTCATATAAAGATCCCATATTAAGCCACTACGTTCATTCTCAATCATTAACAATGTAATGCCTTTATCAATCCCAATGACGCGTTCTGAATACCACGGCGAATCCATATCTAAATTAAAAGCATCTAAAAACCCATATTTGCTCCACAATTGAGGATGATTGCGATAAAAATGTTCTAAAGCATCTTTCGATTGTTCAGGTGTAAAGACAATAGAACCAGCAGCCGCACATGGAGCTACTGTACCATCATTTTTTACATCAACATGTGGATGATACGGTGGTGTGCCGTGCCCATGATAACCATTTGGCCCTTCACTAGCTGTTAGCCCCCAAGAATGCTCTGACCACGTTTGAAAAGAGTCTTGATGATCAATGGCGTGTTGTCTACTAGCAAGAGTCGCTTTAATCGAATTGTCAAACCAATCAATTCCATCTTTATCAACGACTCCTTTAAATTGGAACCATGCATGTGAAAACTGGTGTGTAAATAGTTGCCCTCCTGGTGAGTGATAAAACGTGTAGTCCCCGTATGTACCTACTTGACGTTCAAATCCGTCATAAATCTTCACTGGGACTGGGTATGAAGGTGACGCGGTTCCAAGCATATATTGCATCATTTGCTCCGCGTACATATCCCACTGACCAAATCCACCTGTTTTTTCATCAAATCCCATATAGAATTGATTTGTTTCTTTGTTGTAATACGTTTGCCAATTTATCCGCTCATAGATTTGCTCGACTAACTTAGCAATATCTCCACCGAAATATTCAGCTGACGTAATGGCACCGTTTATAAAAAGAGATGTATCAATAATAGACGCACAATCATGGTATTCTTTGTAGCGTTTAGCTGTTCTCATATCAAGAAAATGATAGAAAAAACCATCGATATGCTCCACTCGATGCAGAAATGTCTCTAATGTCCCTTTCGTTCGATTATATCCTTCTTCTTTCGTAATCCATTCTCGCTCAACTCCAATAACGATTGCAGACAAACCAAATCCTACCGATGCAATACTGGCAACATGAACAGCGTCGTCACCTGTTTTATCCCGTATTAACCCAAAACCAGGACTAGATGAATCTGTATTGGCCTCCTGCCAAAAAAATAAAAAACTTCTATACGCTTCTTCTTGAATAATGTCTTCTCTAGTCAAAGTAAATCTCTCCCTTATTCTCCTGCTATTCCTGATCGATCTACACCTTCAACAAACCATCGCTGTGCAATAAAATAAATAATGAGCAGCGGCAGAATGGTAATAAGTGTCCCCGCCATTTGAATGCCTTCATTAATAAAATCAAAACTTCCTTCGCCACCATACATTTGTTCATAAACAATAGAAAAACGCTGTAGTTCAAGTGGTAAGGTTGTTAAACTATTTCCAAAGTAAATGGCTGCCAATCCCGTTTCATTCCAATACCACACGAGCGAAAACAAAAATGAAATAATCATTGCTGGTACAGCCATTGGTAAAGCAATGGTTAAGAAAATGCGTACATTTCCCGCCCCATCAAGTTGTGCAGCCTCTTCAAGTGAATCTGGCAGTAATCGAAAAAACTGATAGAAAATTAAAATGAATATGGCACTGTTAATCCCTTGAGCAAACAAAGCTGGTAAAAGGAACGATTGAATGCTTCCGAGCAACCCAAGGTCGTTAAAAAACACATAACGCGGAATCAACGTAACTTGAGGAGGAATAATAAACGTCACTAATACGAGCGCAAACAGTGTTTTCTTAAAAGGGAATGAAAATCTTGCAAATCCATAACCAACAACAGCAGCAACACCTGTTTGAATAGCAGCTGGTAAAACAGTGACATACAAGGTTTGCCATAATGTTGGCCAAAAATTAAGCACCTCTAATGCTCTACTGAAATTCTCCCAATACAGTCCTGTCGGAATCCAAGTGACGAGAGGATTTAGTAAATCATCTAAACGTTTAAAGCTAAATACACCCATGTACAACACTGGAAATAAGTACACATATCCGATTGCGACTAATAAACTATAAACAAGTATCTTTAGTATGAACCCGCTATTATCTTGGCTCCCTATTAACAGCTTTCTTATTTTTGTGAAACCAACGATGGAACGCTTTTTCTTTACTTTCTTAGTTTGTATATTCATGATGCTCCCCCCTTACGTCCGCGTACTGTCATAAAGCCAACGATTAGAAGTAAGAGTAAGCAGATAACAGCAAAGTAAATCCAAGATAAGGCAGAGGCGTAACCAAATCCAGTCTCTACACGAAACATATGGCTTTGGATATGAAGTACAACACCATTTAATGCAAAAATGGAGTACATAACCGTAGTATAGATGGTATTTACTACCACAATCGGAAATAAACTTGGAAGCGTTACTTTCCAGAAGCATTCCCAGTTCGATGCACCGTCGATTTTTGCTGCTTCATAAATGTGACGATCAATTTTCTGCAAAGCAGCTAGAAAAATTAAAATTTGTACACCTGAAAACCAAAGAGTCATAACGAGATTATCCATTAAATACGTAAAAACGGTGCTGACTATACCATCACCTGCTAGTAAATACACAAAAAGAAGATTATTTTCTGGAACAGGTATACTTGTCATTTCTTGATCAATTAATTGTTTCACCACTGGCCCACTTATAATAATAACTGGCAGAAAGAACACCATCCGGAACAATCCACGAAACCGTATTGGCTGATTTAAAAGTAGCGCAATAATTAAAGAGAACACTAAAATGACCGGTACGGAAAACGCGAATTCACGTAAGTACGTTACTAGAATTTGCACAAATTGACTATCGACAACAAACGCATCCGTATAATTTGAAAAATGTGTGTACGTTGTTTGAATGCCATTTGGTGTAATAATGACATCATGAAAACTTAAATAAATGGAATAAAATAATGGAAATGCCGTGAAGATCGCGAATCCAATGATCCAAGGAAGTATAAACCCATATCCAGTTAGCGTTTTTTTTGTTTTCATCGTTAACCGATTCATGGGCGATCCTCCTTGTCTCTAGCAAGTTCTGAACTCTGGACGGTCTTGGCGCTTAACGGAGAAAGTACCAGTCCATTAATAGTTGCATCCGCTTGCCGATAGTTCACAACTACCGATAGTCCGTTTGAATAAACCATTTCAATTAATCCCGTTCCGTGCACAACTCTGTTTATAATCTGTTCACCCTCAACAGGTTCTAAAGTTTGAATTGCTAATTCATATTGATTCGTCACATCTTCTTTCCACGTAGAAAATTGTGACGTAAATAAATCTTCGGAAGGCGTATTGAAAAGTACATCTGGAGACTCTGTTGTTAACAAGAACGATGGATAAGCACCGTATTCAATCATCCGAAGAAGGTCTTGCTCGGTTTGATTATGAAAATTAGAGAATTCTCCAAAGTAAGGTACATGCCCCTTTAAAACAATTTGCAGAAACGGCACCGTATCGGTTACTACCGTGTAATTGGACGAGTAAAGGGGAATCTGTTGAAAGCTTTCGGCATACTTCCAGGCATAATCATTCGGTCGATTCAGTGCTAATGGCCCAACTTCAGATAGTAGTTTTTCGAATAGCATTTCATATTGTTGAAGCACTTCGTCGCGCTGCATAACCGTCCTTTTTGTATAATGACTAAACAATTCAGAAGCGGTCGTATCAATCGATAATCGGTTAATGCCATTCTCTTTGTACATCGATAGATCTGCATCAACAGTGTTAAGCGCCCACTCAGGCGTTAGCAAAAAATGATCCCAAAACGTTCTTACCTCCAATGCAGCCTCACCATTTAATCGTCTCACAACATCATGTTGTCCTGAAAAGCCTGCAGCCCCATCGTACGCTTTCGTATAATCGGTTTGAAAATAAAAAGGAATGTTAAGATCCGCTAGATACTGTTGTGTAGAGGCAAGCTCACCTGTTGTACCAAGTGCTGATTCAAACCCATCCTTTCGCGGCAATGTTCCTGTCAACCCTCCAGCCAGCCAACCACGATACGTAATTTGCATGTTCTTCACACCTGCCTGATTCAGTTCTGCAGCGTGGTTAGCAATAGCTGCAACAGGGGTTACAGGTTCAACCGTCCTCCAAAAAAAGCGCCGTTTTGTTTCCCCACCTAAGAAGGTTACATTTAGCTGCACTTGATCCTTTTGCTCAGGCAGTCGTTCATTTGTTGCTAAGTATTCTTGATACGCATGGGCCATCCCCACATAGCTAGCATGATCCTCTTGTAAGAACACACGCTCTTGTTCAATTCCGTATAAAAGTCGCTCAGTTTGGTACGTATTAAAACCATCACCACTTTGATTAGTTGGTTGATAATACTCATGACGAAATGTATAGTAAGCAGTCGCCCAATAAAAATCAGTTGATGCTCCTTTTGGATAGGCCAAAATCGTCGCATAATGCTTACCCTCTCCAAGTATGGTTGCGAACCCATTTTGTTTCTCTCCATGTACAACACCAAATACGGGGTAAGCAATTGATAAGGGCTCATTTAATAAAGAAACGGCTGTTTGATTCCGTTCAAATGCTGCGTCTTCTCCGTAAACAGGGGCTCGATATGGCGAAGTCGCTCTTGCTTCTTCTTCAAATCGAATTAACGCACCGCTTCCATCTGGAATAAATAAGTATCCATCAGATAGGTTCTCATCTGCAGCACCTAGAAACGGGTACAAGCGCAATGTTACAAGCTTAGCTCGATCACCCTCTACAATGGATTCTTCAGGTATAGTAAGTTGCAATCGTTCACCATCTAACGAAACCAATAGTGTCAATTCAATATTTGATCGTCCAAACACAACGTCTGCTTTAAAGCCTGAGTCCGTTTGCTCCACATGTATGTCAGGATTGTATGTAACAAGACTTTCTGTTTGGATCGTGTCACGCTGGTCTAAGTACTCAACAGTTAGCGCTGAATTTGCCATATCTCGCCACGTTTCATTTAGTTGGGCATCCTCATTACCATGGACGCCAGATTGCCAAACATAGCCTGTTTGTTTGGCTTTAATCGCAATCCCGAGTGACTCGTGCTCTACATAAAGAATTAGTTCTTCTGTTTCTGCCATTTTTATAAACCCATGATCTTCCGGGTTCACAACTGGAAGTTTAGCCTGTTCTGCATGATCAGGTTGCGTGAATTGATTTGAACGTTGCCAAGGGGTTATTCCTGACTCCTGCTCTTCCGCATAGACAAGCTGTTGTCCAGCAAAAAGAATAACACCAAAAGTTATACTCACACGAACGAGCTTTTTAAACACGGTAGAGCACCTCCTGCCAAATGGATGCTAAAAACTGGATGACTTGATCAAATAGGACATAAACAATCATAAGCACAAAAGCAAGCAAGATCATGCCAAAAATGGTAAGGACCACATTTCTCACCGTACCCCAAAATGTGAAATCATGAATTTCCTTCAGCATGATAAAAAGAATTACTAGTGCGTAAACAATCATGCTAAGTAAACTAAATTGAAAGAGAAACGCTTCATTTAACGTTAAAATACGGGACACGAATACGAGAGGAACGAGCCCTATTAACAAGGGGGCACTCGCATATATAAAGCCAATATACAGCTCTCGAAAGCGTCCCTCACCATCACTAATGGTGCTCACCAAATAGTTAACAAGTAAGAAAAAGACGATCGGCGTAGCAAATATGAGTAAATCATACGTAAACCAAAAGTATTCTAGTGGTGTTGGTCTGAAAATAAACCCTCGACCGTAGATGAAAAACAAATACGAGATAAATAGAGACACATACAGAATAGAAGCTGATAAAATAGAAACCCGTTTATTTTCTTTTACATAATAAAAACTATCAATTGGGTGACGAATAAAGCGAAACACAAACAGTAGTTCATTAAATAACTTTAAACGCTTAACCTGCACCCACCTTTTTTCTACTGGTGCTAAATAACCAAAGCGTCGGTTTGTATAAATGATGCCGAAACGGAGTGTTATTAATCCGATAATGGAAGCGAACAACAAACTTAACTTTTCTTGCATCCATTCGTAACGCACTTCCCAGAATGCATTAGAATAGGCACTGTAATTATTGGAACGCTCAAAACGAGCCATCGCCTTATTATAGTTTTGTTGTTTAAACTCAGACTGGCCAATCGCATTGTGGGCAAGGGCGAAGGAGGCATTTAACTGTAAGACATCTTGCCAAATCGCTTCACTTTCAACATAGTAACCTTCTGTGAACAAGCGAATTCCCTCGTGAAGATTCCTCGTAAAACCTGTCGGATTAAATAGCTCGACTGTCCCTTTTTCTCGATCGGCTACAAGTAGCTGGCCGTTACGATCGACCTCAATTGCACTTGGCTGAACAAACAAGCCTGCCCGACTGGTACCATCTTCTTTTCCACCAAAGTAAAACAGTGTGTAGCCTTCTGGATCGAGCTCATAAATGGTTCCGTCCGTCGAGATGGTTACCATATTACCAGCTGCACCAACAGCCACATCGCGCATTGGATTTGAACCTGCTATATCAGAAGGAAGCATATTCGCACCAGCAATATTCAAACGCCGCACGACTTCATTATCCGTACCCGCCGTTACCGTGTAAACGAGCCCCTGCTCATCGATCGTTATGTTCGTTGGAGCAGGGGGTACCCGTAAAAATTGATTTACCCGCTGAGTTTCGCTTGTTATTAGATCCGGTAAAAAGGAAAGCAATGAACCTCCAAAGCGATTGACACCAAAGAAACCAAGAAAATCACCCTCTGCACTTAGTTGGACAATCCCATTTGTTGATCCCTCAGAAACAACGTAAAGGTTGCCTCTACGATCCACCGTGATTTTTTGAGGCTTGAAGGCTGCACGCTCCCCATATAAAGGTGTATCTGGTTTGCCGAATGTGTTGATGAGGTCACCACTATGATTAAATAAAACGATTTCTTCAAGCGCGTAGTCTGCAACATAAATACCTTCTTCGTTAACAAAAACACCAAGTGGCTCCCTTAATAGTCCAGTCCCAATTTCCCGAATCCGTTTTCCCTCTTCGTCAAAAACAACAACGTGCTGGAAACCCGAATCGGCAACATAAATCAAATTGTCTTTCCCAACAAACAGATCTTCCGGCGCTAGTAAATCACCCGTCAACCCAATATTTCCAACCGGTACGTATGCAACTTGGGTTTCAATCGGATAGCCTTCACCAGTAAGTGTATAAGTTTTATAAGGAACCTCAACGGATGCCTGTGCGCTCAATGGCAAGAGACAGACAATCATTATAAAGAGCCATGTGAGCAGTGTTTGCTTCATCTCGTTCCTTCCCCCTTACTTAATCCCTGAATGGGCCATCGTATTCATTACCTTGCTTTGTAAAATAATAAAAATTACTAGGTTTGGCAAAAACATAATAAGCGCTGCAGCTGCAGCCATTCCTTGTCCAGCTACCGTATTTCCTGCAGCATCACTTGTTAAAGTAGACATGTAAAAGGCAAAGGTTTTTAAGTTTTCGTCGTTGATATACAATGTTGATGCCTCTACACTGTTCCATACTGCTTGGAAAGATAAAATCGCTACCGTTGCCAGTGCAGGAGCTACCAAAGGCATAATAATTTTCCAATAGATTTGAATGTCTTTCGCTCCATCCATTTGTGCCGCTTCAATTAGCTCATTCGGAATCTGGTCGATAAATTGTTTCAATAAGAATAAACCGACTGGCATAGCAAGCATTGGCAGGATGTGAACCCAAAATGTATCGAGCAAACCAATTTGTTGGATAAGCAAGTACGTTGGAATTCCTACAGCCGCAGGAACAAACATTAGAGCGAGAGTATTTAGTTCAAATATCATTTTTTTTAGTTTGAATTTCTTTTTCGATAGCACGTAGCCTGCCATTGAACTAATAAACACGGTAATGGCAACAACAACAAGCGTAACGATAATACTGTTAAATAAATAACGGGACATTGGTACTCCAGATTCGCTTCGATTGTTAATTAAATCAGCAAAATTTTGTATCGTTGGTTTGTCGACAAAAAACCTCGGGGGATAAGCAAATAACTCATCAATTGGTTTAAATGCATGCGAAAAAATATAGACGATTGGCATAGCCATAAAAATCGCAAGCGGTATTAAAAACAAGTAAAATTTCAGCTGACTTAGGTGAAATTTATCGGGATTCATTCTGCTCCCATGAAACGAACTCGCCATGTCTGCTCCTCCTAATCTTTATCCGCAAATAACCGTCTTGCTACGATCGAAAAAAGATACACAAAAAGAAGCAAGATAACCGATATTGCAGCTGCATAGCCCATCTCGTAGCGGATAAAACCAAAATCTTCAAGGTGGTTAACCATTAACTGCCCTGCATACTGAGGCGTAGGATTCGCTCCAGATAGCGCGACACCAATCGCACCAGCTTGAAAGGTTTGCACAATTGCCATCACAGCGCCAAACAACATTTGCGGTCGCATAGATGGGATTGTAATATAAATAATTTCTTGAAATCGATTGCTAATGCCGTCAATATAACCAGCTTCATAAATCTCTTTATTAATGTTCATAACCCCTGATAACATCGCTAAGAATCCGACACCCATACTGCCCCAAAGAGTAACAACAATCATAATCGCTAATAGATACTGTGGAGACTGTAACCATTGAATTGGTTCAAATACCATTCCCCACTGCATTAAGAGACTGTTTAAATAACCACTCTGGTCGCCACTAAAAATAATGGACCAAACAACAGCCATCGCAATTCCAGAAGTCATTGATGGTGAGTAAATGATTAGCGCTAAAATCGTTCTCGGCACTTTTGTGATTTGCGCTAGCATCCACGCAAGAATAAATGCAAGGATATAACCGCCTGGTCCGACGATAAGCGCAAAGATGACAGTATTTGGCAAGACATACTGCATAAACACACTATCTTGCGTTAATACGTTTACATAATTCGCCAAGCCAACAAAGCTTGGAAATTCAATTGCATTAAAATACGTAAACGATAATACAATTGCTGCAAGAACTGGTATGACAATAAAGAGAATGAATAAGAGTAAATACGGAGCTAAGAACAATGCAGTGCTCACGTGTTGTCTTGGTTGTGTATTCATTCGCTCTCCCTCGTTTTCTGTTTGATCGCTTCAATTGTCGGAATTGGGTACGGACGGATCACTTCTCCATCTTGCATATAGCCAAACTCTTCCATCTTTCTGCGCAGCTCGCGATCGATCGTAATAATCGAATCATCAACAGCCGAACGAGCATTTTCACCATCAAAGACCATCTTATTCCAAACATTACTTATCTCCCGTTCAACCATATAGGCATATGGTGTTTTGGGCACTTCAATTAATTGTTCCCATTGCGTTAAAATAACGTCTTTATGCTCCTCTGGCCATGGAAGTTCTTTAAATGCTTCAAGGTTAGCCGTATTCCACATGTATTCTGCCCCGTACGTCATTTGCAAGGTTTGAGCAAACTCCCTTTGTGTTTCTTTACTCATCCACCATTGTAACAACGCCCATGCCTGTTCTTGATTGTCGCTTCCGTTAAACATCATGCCAGCTTGCGCGGCACCACTGGCCCAACGAGAGACAGAGCCATCTTCCTGTTCGACACCAGGATGCAGGGCAATATCCCAGCCACTCAATTCTTGCGCTGCAGAGGTTAACTGCACGTAAGTTGCAAAGTTTCCAATCCCTAAAGGAAGTGAGCCATACCGAAAATGATTATAGAAGTTTGGCACTTGCAAGGGTGTACTGTAAATCGTGTTTAAATCAGCCATAAACTGCACACCTTGCAGTGCTTCATCTTCATTTAAGGCCACACCCATACCATCTTTTTCAAAGATTTGACCTTGAAATTGATAGATAAACGGTGCTGTTGCTGCAAAAGGCTTGAAGGCTGCACCTCCTGCAATTGATGAATAGAAGTTCATACCATACCGTTGTAATTCTGGTAAGATGTCAACCACATCCCCCCATGTATTAGGAACAGGTAGGGATAATGCATCCATTAAATCCTCTCTGTAAAACAACACCGAAAAATCTTGCGTCTCTGGCAGCGCATAGATTGAATCTTCAATCATTAACGGCATAAATGCCCCTGGGGCAAATTGATTCATATAGTCATCAAAATCGTCGAATTGGCTTAAATCTACCGCTGCACCACGAATGGCTAACTCGTATGGTAGCCAGTTACTAATCCCTAATGCCAAATCTGGTTGACTGTCAGCTGCACTTGCTAAAATTAACTTTTGTTCATCTGGCATAAGTGAAAACCTGACCTCAATTCCTGTCTCCGGTGTAAATTGTTGATCCGCCATTAACTGCATTAAGTCAACATATTGACGTGGTCGATTAACCCACACTTCAACAACATCGTGCTCTGTATTTACCGTTGTTAAATCGTCGCCACTGAATGATTGAAAAAAGCGACTTACCGATTCTTTGGTTTTCATCCATAACCCAGCTTCTGCATCCGGCAACAAAGTTTTGCCATGAATGAACAGTTGATCGAGCAGAAGTGGTTGTTCTCTTAAAGCAATGGACACATCCCCGAGTACTTGAGAAACCGAACTGGAGCCTTCAGATAATTCATTTAAGCGGTTCGGTAATTCGTTCGGTGTCTCCGCTAAAGAGCGTAAACGATCCCCTGCTACTCTTAGTGACACACCTTGAACGCTATCTCCTTCACTTGTACTTGCAGCCCTTAGCTTATCAGCTCCAGTCTCGACCTTCTGAGCCCAAGAGCGTAACCGATTGGACACATCGGGAATATAATCTTCAATACGCCATCCTCTACTTGCATCTTGCTGATTTCCAGTTAATTGTTTAATTGATAACGTTAATTCATCCATTTCCGCCATAATGAGCGTTAACTCATTTTGTACCTCTTGCGTAGGAGTGTCGTCCACCCTTAGACAAAGTTCATTCATGCCTGCTTCCAAATTAATACGAAACGGCTCATTGGCATCATTAGCTAGTGTTTGGTTCTCCCAATGAGCACTTTGCGGAAATGGATAACTCTTAAGTTCTGCAAATGGTATCCTTCCATTCACATAAATGGTACGGTATATATCTTTATTGGCATCGTTGTTTGCCAGTGCCTTAAAAGTAATATAATAAAATCCGCTCTCGGAAATTTCAAAAGACCAGCAGGCAGATTGACCACTTACTTTCCAAGAGTCACCCCCGAATGTATTAAGTAGCCTTGCTCCAGTCTCATACGGTGAAACGGAAGGATCCTGCGTCACAATTGGTCGTATAGAGGATTCGTTTTTTTTGCTTGGGTGTTCGGCTTCAATTGTAATTAAATCGTTAATAACCTCTTCGTCGTCTATGTCACTTATGTATGTATCGTAAGTTGAAATCTCTGTCACCGGCTCGATCGTTACATGGGCTATATCCATTTCGCCTCGGACATGTTTGAATTCTATCGTGTTCTGTCCTTGCTCAAGCGCAAATGCAAATGGTTCCACTCTTCTTGAATCACCTAATCGAAACGTTTGCCAGTCTTGTAGTTGACTCTGACTAGGCATAATATCTGCTCCATAGCGATCCTGCTCAAACGTTGTTTCATTTTGAATCCATTCACTAGGAAAGATCATTCCTCTACTCTCTGAGAACGGATAATGACCATTTATTAGAATAGCTCCTTCAGAAGGCACGAGGGTTTCTTCTGTTACCCGATATGCAACACCGATCTCATACAAACCAGCTTCAGCCACATCCACCTCTACTGTAAAACGACCATCCGTTGCCCAATTGATGTAGTCCTGATCAATCCCTTCGTATTCTTTAAATTGATTGACAGTAAAGTGTTGCGAATCACTTATTTTGTTACCGTACTCATCTTTGTTGCTCTGATAAACCTCATCGTATGATAGCTCCAGCTCTTCAAGTGTTTCAGTCGTCTCTGCTACAGTTGGTTGCGAATAAGCTAGAAAACCTAATATGGTTAAACAAACAATAGAACTTCTTTTTAACATCAAACCCCCCCATTTCCTTTCATACTTAAAAGGAGCTGCTCGAAAGTCTTTTAAATGAAAAAGCGCTTACAACAAATGCATGACGTTGTCTAACGCGCTTTTTCTCTTTTACTGTTTATTCGATTGCCTCTTTGCTTTCTTCATAACGACTATTCGCTAACTCATTTAATTGAACTGCATAATCTTCTATTTTAATATCGCCACGCACTGCAGCATCGATAAGAGCTGCAATGGTTGCATTTCCTTCATCCCCAATTGAAATGCCTGTTGGTGCTTCCCAACGAGAATCTACATATCCCGGAACCGTTTTCATTGGTTCAATGACCGCGTTCTCAATACCTTCATATGCTTGCTCTATTCCTGGAACATCAATATTAGCAAAAAATTGATCCAATACGTCTTGGTCAGCTGTTACTGGAAGTTTATTCACAACAATGCCAGCTTCATCAGCAAGTTCAATTCGTTTTAAGAAGCCTTCTTTCCCAAACGCCATCCATTTTGAAAATAAATAGGCTTCGTCTTCATGCTCTGTTGAACTAGAAATGCCTAGGTAATCATTTGTTACAACCGGACGCCCGCCTGGAATACCGACAAAATCCCAATCAAACTCTGCATCATTGTTTAATCCTTCGAGACTCCATGTACCATCCCATTTAAGCGCAATATCGCCGTTCAACCATACTTCTTCTGCATTGTCTCCTGCAAAGCGCTCCTTTTGTGCATCATCTAACGAATCATACGCATAGTTTCCATTTGCAAGATCAGATGCTAATTGCACTCCATTAATGAAGTTGGAACTAGCGAGATCATAGCCTGTAGCATCATTAAATGTATACCAGCCCGCTGTTTCATCTACAACCGATGGATACCAGTCTGGAATTGAAAAAATTTGATTAATACCTGATACACCTTGCTGAACATCGGATGTTTCCCGAATGGCCGTAGAAAATTCGTCTAAGCTATAGCCATACTTCGGAATCGTTAAATTGCCTTGGTTGAATAAATCTTTATTGACGAAATAGCCAAGCATCTGCGTTCCTGATGGCACTGCATAGATAGAATCGTTGTAGTTGACTGCAAGTCGAATTGCTTCTGGTATTTCACCAAACTCCTCATCCGCTTCCGTCAACCCATTTAAATCAAGAAGCCAATTATTACTTAAACCCAATGGTACTTCGGCAATGGTAAACACATCTGGCATTGTACTTGCGCTAGCAGCCGAAGCTAGTGAGCTATTCCAATCAGCAGGGTCAAGCGACCGGTCAATATCAACCTTAATATGCGGATATTCCTCCATAAAAGCGTCAATCATTAGCGTATCGAGGTTTTCTTCTCCATCTTGACCAATTCCCCAGCTAGCGTATGTAATGGTAACTTGATCGTCTCCGCCGTTTTCTTCTGTTGCTGAATCATTTCCTCCACATGCCGCTAATGTAATTAGCATTATTCCAACTGGCATTAGTAAGAACTTTTTCATGATAATCTCTCCTCACCTTTATGGGCATTATTAATCGTAGCTTATAAAGATCCGCGGTTCACTAACTCAACCATCGTTTCTCGAGGTAATTCAGTTGGATTCTTTTCGATACGATCCAGTAGTTGTCTTGCTGCCTCTTTGCCCCATTGCTTCTTATTCACCCGAACCGTTGTTAACGGGGGGTCTGTGTACATAGCAATGGGTATATCATCAAAACCTACAATGGCAATGTCTTCTGGAATTCGCATGCCTTTTTCTTTACTCGCACGAATGGCTCCGATTGCCATCTCATCATTGGCACAAACAAAGGCTGTTGCTTGCGATTTTCCACTTGTTTTTTCTAAATAAGCTGCCATACAGTGGTATCCGCTCTCTTCTGTAAAATCAGCACGAATAAAATCACTCAAATAAATAGGTAAATCCCTCTCTTGCATAAATGATTGAAATGCTTCAAGTCGTTTTTCTCCATCAAACGATGATCCTTGACCAGCCATAAAGCCTATCCGCTCATGACCTGACTTTGTAATCGCTTCCATAATTTGTTGTACACCTTTATCATTTGGCAATAGCAATGAGTGGATATGGGGGTGCTGGCTTTCTCGATCTAGTACAATAATTGGCATCTTCTCTGACGCAATCATCTCTAATAGATCATTTTCCATATGGTAATTAAGGATAATTGCCCCATCAAAATGATTTTCTACAATCAATCTATGTTTATCATTAGACGCACAAACAACTAATTCATAACCGTGCTTCGCAATGTACTCGTGAACCCCTTCTAACATTTCGTTAAAAACTGGTCCAGTAAATCCACTAATAAATACAGCTACAATTTCGGTTTTACTTTTTTTTAAATTTTTTGCAGATCCATTAATCCGATAACCAAGCTCTTTTGCGGCATCATGAACCCTTTTTTTTGTTTCAGGTAAGATTAACGAGCTACCATTCATAGCGTAAGAAGCCGTCGACACACTTACTTTTGCTTTTTTTGCTACATCTTTTAATGTGGGCATTCACATATTCCTCTTTTCAATTGAAACGTTTCAATAAGATCATAATCGATAGTGAAAGCGATTTCAATAGTTAATTTTAATTTATTTTTTTATTTTCTGTTCATTTTATTGGATCGTTTCAACACTTGGTTCCTAAGATTTCAGGGCAATGTAAAAAGAGAGCGGTTCGTTTCCACCGCTCCCTAGTAATCATTTTATTTGACTTGAGCACCGTTTGGTAAATTTCCGTCTACTGTAGCAAGTTGAAGCTTTTTCCCTTTTGACCCAGCTAATATCATACCTTGTGATACCTCACCACGAAGCTTAACTGGCTTCAAATTCGTGACACAAATGACTTTTTTGCCCTTTAATTCTTCTGGTGAATAGTATTTTGCGATACCAGATACAACTTGTCGTTTTTCACTACCTAAGTCTAATTGTATTTTCAACAGACGATCTGCGCCCTCGACTGGCTCTGCACCAATGACTTCAGCCACCTTTAATTCTACCTTTGAAAAATCGTCGATTGTAATTTGGTTTTCATCTTCAATTTCTTCAGGCTCAGGATCTGCTTTTCCTCCCATGAGTTCAACAATATACTCGACTTCTTTCTCCACATCTAAACGTGGAAAAACAGGTGTGCCTTTGCTAACTTTTGTGCCTGCTTCAATGATGCCAAATGTGCGAATAGACTCCCATTGTGCTTGTTCTTCACTTATTCCTAACTGCTCCCAGATTTTCTCTGGGGTTCTCGTTAGGAAAGGACGCAAAAATACAGAGATGATACGGAGTGATTCTCCTAAATGGTACATGACGGAACCTAACTGCTCTTGTTTCTCTTCGTCTTTTGCAAGCATCCATGGCTGTGTTTCATCAATGTATTTATTCGTACGGCTTACCAGCTGCCAAATGGCAGTTAATGCAATTGAGAATTCCATTTCTTCCATCGCATTTTCTACTTTTGCTGCCGTCGCGTCAATTAAATCTACTAATTCTTGATCAAAGGGTGTTGCGCTTTTAATATATGCTGGCATTGAACCGTCAAAATATTTATTGATCATCGCAACGGTACGGTTTAATAAATTTCCGAGATCATTTGCTAAGTCATAATTCACACGTTCCACAAACGCTTCTGGTGTGAATACGCCATCTGCGCCAAACGGGACTTCACGCAACAAATAATAGCGTATTGCATCTAATCCAAAATGATCGATTAATGGGACTGGGTCAATGACATTTCCTTTTGATTTCGACATTTTTCCGTCTTTTGTTAAAAACCAGCCATGACCAAATACTTTTTTTGGCAAAGGTAGGTCAAGTGCCATTAACATAACCGGCCAATAAATAGTATGAAAGCGAAGTATATCTTTTCCAACAAGATGAACATCTGCTGGCCAATGCTTTTTGTATAGCTCATCTTGAGACGTACCATACCCAAGGGCGGTAATATAGTTTGTTAACGCATCAATCCAAACGTAGACAACGTGCTTTGGGTTGGATGGCACTTTTACGCCCCATGTGAAAGATGTTCGCGATACAGCTAAATCTTGCAAGCCTGGCTTAATAAAATTATTAACCATTTCATTTTTTCTTGATGCAGGCTGTATAAAATCAGGATTTTCTTCATAATACGTTAACAGTCGGTCTGCATACTTGCTCATTCTAAAGAAGTAAGATTCTTCCCGAACTTTTTCAACGGGGTGACCAGAATCAGGACTCTTACCACCAATAATGTTTCCGGCTTCGTCCTTTATTGGGTCAACAAGCTCTCTTTCTCCATAGAACGTCTCATCGGATACACAGTACCAACCTTCGTATTCACCTAAATAAATGTCGTCTTGAGCAAGAAGCTGATTAAAGATTTTTTCAACTACTTTTTTGTGACGATCTTCTGTTGTACGAATAAAATCATCATAAGTAATATCCAGTTTTTCCCAAAGTTCTTTGATAGGCTTTACCATTTCATCGGTATATTCTTGAGGTGAAATGTTTCTCTCTGCTGCCTTTTGTTCGATTTTCTGTCCGTGCTCATCAGTTCCTGTTAGATAGCGAACATCATAACCACGAAGACGCTTATAGCGTGCCATTGCATCGCCAGCAACAGTCGTGTACGTATGCCCAATGTGAAGCTTCCCACTTGGATAATAAATAGGTGTTGTGATGTAAAATGATGGTTTTGTCAACGTGCTCATCCTTTCAAATAAAATACAAAAAACCCTTCATCCACAATCGGGACGAAAGGTTAACTTACGTGGTACCACCCAAAATTCCCTCATCCATTTAGACAAGGCTCAAGACCACTAACGCTGGCAAACGTCATCCCCTTACCATTTAGGCTCGAAGATAAATTCTCCTGGACCATCTTCTAAAGCAACACTTGACCGGCTTTCACCTCACCCGGCTCTCTTGTACAAGCGCTCTACTTTATACTCATCCATTCATAGAAACGTATATTGTTCATTCTTATCAAAAATATAGCGAACTATACATCTATCTGTCAAGTGCGATCATAAAGAGTAGCAAACGGTGTTTTTTGTTTTGTTAGAAGCCCTTCTTCACAAAGTTGTTCTAACGTGATTTTCCATTCTGATACATCCCACGACTTTCCTGACTGTTTGTTTAAATCATCTAGTTTTTGCATAACGTGCATTTCTGCGAGAGGAAGGAAATCTTCAAGTGCCGCAACTATTTCTTCATTTCCAGCGTTATTCATTTGTTCAAGCTCATCAAATGGGTTCATCGTATGAGGGCTGGTTGAATGAGCGAGTCGAATACGAACAGCAACGGTTCGTCCGATAATGGCAGAAGAGACAAACACATCCCCTGATTGCAAATAAGGAAGTCGCTTCCCTTCTTCTGCCGTTAAATCCGTTTCTTCTTTTATCGTTTGAATGTCCGTTCCTCGAACCGTTCGAAAAACAAACTTAGAATTAAGCTGTGCGGTAATTGTTTCATCCAGCAATGTTGGACGCTGTGTAGCGAAAATTAGAAACGTACCATACTTTCTTCCTTCTTGCGCAATTTCTTTCAGTACTGATTTAGCCGGCGCTTCGTATCCTTTAGGCGCAAAGTTATGTGCTTCATCTGTTACCACAACAAACGGTGGAAAGAACTCGCTTTGCTGTTGTTGCAGCTTTGCATCTTTATAAGCGCGACGTTTAAAGTATAGAGAGCCTATCACGTAGCTAGCAAACACTTGCAGTAACCAAACTGCCCCTTGAATCACAACAAGCTTACCATTATGGATGCCGTGCTCAATCGCTCGAATGTTTTGTTGAAAAAGCCCTGCCTGATTTAAACGGTTTGCACGCCATTGAATACCCTTTACAGAAGATGGAGGCAAGCTACCAAACTGATCAAGTAACTGTTTGAATGCACTATAACGACTAATGTCATCTTTTGTCATTCCACCATCATGCAGCATGCCCTCGACCTTTTGCTTGCCCATATCCAGTGCATCTATTAAATTGGCAATTCGATCACTAAACGTTTGATAACTGTCTTTTCGTTTGTGGATCGTTTGAATAACATTAATCATTGATTCCGTTAAATGCCCTGCCGCTCCAAGTAATCGCTCTACATCTCGAGTTGATAAGGCTGAAAAATCAACACCGACGTCCCGACCAATTTGAACAACCTCATACCTAGAAGCATAGTTGACGTCACCACGATCTGCTTCTGTTTTTCCAGTGAAGTTCATTTCAAAATGTGGATCGAACACAAGAGAAGGAATTTTTAATTTCATCAACTCTTCCAGCATTACTCTTAAACCAAACGATTTACCTGATCCTGAGCCACCAAACACACCAATATGTGGGTATTGCTGCATGGCACGAATATCGAAAATAAACGGTACTCCATTCTGTTCTCTCACCATTCCATGTTCTTGCATATGCAGAATGTCATTCAACTGTGCCGGAAGCGATTCAGCAACAAAATCAGTAGACTTAATTTCCCCTAATACCATGCCTTTCTCTTTCGATGTTGAAACAAGCAAATGCTCAATCTCACTAAATTCTGGGTGACGCACACGGACGCCTGTTTGAATGGGCTTTTGGGCCTCATCAAATAAGCGCACTTTCGCGAGATGGATATCATCTTGCCCAATGTCATACCCAATCGCTTCAAGAGTCTCTAACACATTTCGATCTACTAACCCCTTGTCCATTCCCATCGGTATATAGCGATTATATGATAACGTTTCTACAACTTCACCTTTAGGTTCATTCAACTCTTTGTCTTCGATCACAAGCATTTCATTCATGCGAAACTTATGTGATTTCGATGCTATATGCACTTCATGTTGAGTAGTAATTCCAACAACTTGCAAAGCGATTCCTCCTTTTAATACGGTCGTTCGGTTCGCAATTTCACAAAGAATTGTCGACGAATGTCTTCATCAATGTATTGTTCCACCAATCCTTCAACGAGCTTGTCTGTTATGCGAATTTCCTTATCAATATGGTCTAGCCAGAGTGGTATACCCCGACCTTCAGACGGGGTAAGCGTACAAAGTAAATCCCCAATCCAATTTAAATGCTCCCTTTGCTCTTCTAACATATCAAACCCTGTAATGGATGGGGTTGCCCCTAGTCGCATCCACGTTGAAAGCAAGCCTGCTTTATGCTGAATCGTATCAATGTAGATCATTTCATTTTGATCAAGCATGCCAAATAACAAATCTCGGTCATATGAGTATGGGTTCCGAGCATAGGTCTCAAAACTTGCCAAAGTGATCAAATTTTCTGTTGTAATTTCTTCAGATACACCAATTAATAACGTGTTACGTTTCAAAGCTGAATCTCGAAGTTCTTCCCATTCCTCTTTTGCATCAATTCGATAATGATAAAGTGCACCGTCCATTAACATTACAGCAATGTCGTCTGCTTCAATTAAAGATCGCGCCGCCTTTAATTCTAAAACCGCTAAACGTTTTGCCCGTTGCTTACTAATCGTTTCTTCCTCGTCGTCTTCACGTTCTAATAATGGAATAAATAAATCAGACTCCCATTCCGCACGACCATCCGTTGCCTTAGCAACAGCTTGAAACAAATAAATAATATGAGGCGCTTCCCCTTTAGTCTGATTGACGGATCCATCTGTTCCCGCTAATTTTCGTCCAGCAAGTGCTCTTACAAGGTCGTCTGTAGAAAGACGCTTCATTTGTCGAAAGACATTCGCTTCTTTCGTCAGTTTTTGTCGAATTAGGTCTTTGTTTCTACTACTCTGCGCATATGTATCTTTTAATCTTTGGTTTGATTCTTGCAATTTTACAATTACATCTGCATGAATATCCATTTTCACCCTCTCCTTTCTTTTTTATAATAGATGTTTTTCCTCTATAAACACTGTTGTGCCGGGTTTCATAGTGCTTAAAATAAATTGTCGCAAAATATAAGTTTTTTTATTTAAAGCGATTGACTTGTTTTGGAAATATTGTTATTCTTAGATTACTATAGAATTATGTCGAAATATGACATAAAATTATTCTTGACTATACACTGGCTTCATATCTAAGGGGGAAACGTAATGAAATCAACTGGGATCGTCCGTAAAGTCGATGAATTAGGTCGCGTTGTTATTCCGATTGAGCTTCGTCGTACGTTGGACATTGCTGAAAAGGATGCACTTGAAATTTATGTTGATAACGACCGCATCATCTTGAAGAAATACAAGGCCAACATGACATGCCAAGTTACAGGTGAAGTATCTGATGATAACTTATCATTGGCAAATGGAAAGATCGTACTTAGCCCTCAAGGAGCCGAAGCTGTACTTGAACAACTCCAAGACTATGTGGCAAAAAAATAATTATCTGAACCTGCCCATGGCGGGTTTATTTTTTTGCCTCATGATACCGTTGATAAAGCTCTCGTTTGACTAATCCACGATCACTGGCAACTTGTTTGATCGCTTCTTTTTCAGAAAGACCGATTTCCACGTAATGCTTTACATGTTGAATATCGGTTAATGCGTGATGCCATTCGGTTTCATCCTCTTGGCTTTCACCGTTATATCCCTCAATACATAAACAAAACTCACCTTTTACTTGACCAGTCTTTACCCATTCTATCGCCTCTTCCACTGTACCTCGATTATATTCTTCATAGCGCTTCGTTAACTCTCTCGCCAGGACGATGTTTCGGTTTCCAAATACATCATAAATCGCTTGAAGTGTTTGATTTAACCGATGAGGTGCTTCATAGAAGATAAGGGTATCCGTTTGTTTTTGTAGACGTTCTAATTCGAGTTTGCGATCCTTTTTTCCTCTAGGTAGAAATCCAATAAACAGAAAGGAGTGGGTTGATAAGCCTGATGCTACTAAAGCGGTTATCGCTGCGTTCGCTCCAGGTAAAGATATAACAGAAAGGTTCTCTTCCAAACAGAGTGTAACGAGATCTTCGCCTGGATCAGAGATGCCTGGCATTCCTGCATCAGTGACAAGAGCAATCACAGCACCGGCTTTTATCTTTTCTACCAGTTCTCGACCCGCTTTATACTTATTATGTTCATGGTAGCTCACTAGCGGTGTTGAAATCTCAAAATGGTTCGTTAACTTTTTTGTTTGCCTCGTGTCTTCTGCAGCAATATAATCGGCTTCTTTTAATAGCCGAATAGCTCGAACTGTCATGTCCTCCAAGTTGCCAATAGGGGTTGGCACTAGGTAAAGACCGCCACCTTCAAGCGGATAACTTTTTTGTTCAATCATTTCCTTGTAAACTCCTTCGTTCTAAAACGTAACGCTCCTTGGCGCGCCTTGTTTTTCGCTTAAATTGATATTCTTGCTTTAATGCTTCCTCTTTTGTTGCAAACGTTTCAACAAAAATAAGCTTTAGCGGTCCTCGACCTCGAGTGTATTTAGCACCTTTGCCTTCTTCGTGTTTGCGTAACCGTTGCTCCACATTATTCGTGTAGCCGGTGTACCAAGACTGATCGCCACATTCAAGTACATACATATAATGCTTCATAAGCGAAAGTAGGCCTCGTTAAATTCCTTTGTGTAGCGACCGTCTTCATCGTAAACCATTAACGGAGACTCTGTCTTTAAACCAGGCTTGCCTCCTTTAATACCTTCTATTAAAAGCATGTTCGCATGGCTACCTGCTTTACTATGACAAAAACGAATCCGCTTAGGTTCAATCTTATTTCGTTTCATTGCTTCAATAATGTCAACCAAACGATCTGGACGATGAACCATGGCTAATTTTCCACCATGCTTTAACACATAAGCTGCTGATGTCACTACCTCTGATAATGTACAAGCAATTTCATGTCGAGCCATTGCCTTTGTTCGTTCCTCTTTTATTTGTTCGTGACTGGATTGTTTAAAATACGGCGGATTGCATGTAACGGCATCAAAGAAACCGTGTGCAAAGTGTTGTCTTATCTCCTTTAAATCAGCACATAAAGCAGTCACATTTTCACATAGGTTATTTTCTTTAATCGATCGCTGTGCCATTGTATGAAGTGGTTCTTGCAGTTCCATCAACGTGATAGCGGCTCTTGTTCGCTCCGTCATGGTCATACCAACAACGCCATTCCCGCTACAAAGATCAAGTATTCGTCCTTTTTGAAGCGGGATTGAAGCAAATCGTGCTAGCAAGATTGCATCAATTGAATAGGTAAATACGTTATCGCTTTGGATGATCTGATAAGTGGTACCTGCAATATGATCCATTCGCTCATCTTCTTTAAGCACTTTGCCTCACTCCTTTACTGTAAAAGCCGATCTCAACATACGGAGATCGGCTTCTGGTATTTTCATTTTTGATGTAGAAATGAAAGGCAGAACAAACAATCATCACCTTCAGGCCGAATACTCCCATAGTGTGTGTTGCATATATGAAAGCCTTCTTGGTAGAGCCTTGCCAAATTCTCATGACCTTCTCCAACCATCTTCTTACGTTCAAACTCTTCAGGGAGAATAGGCTTTTCCGGTTCTAAGCGTTTACGTAAATTTTCATTTTCTATGTGTAAATAATGATTCTCTTCAATTAAGTAAGCGAGCTGCTCTTTTAAACCTCGTAATTCTTCGTGCAAATCACCAATTCGTTCTTCAAGGCTTGAAACCTGCATGAAGATGGCCTTCTTATCCACATCGTTCACCTCATTAATCCGTTGCTTTTGAAGTGAGCTTTTCACTTTTCATTAATTCATCAAAAGCATATTCAAGCGTCTGTTCTTCTTCAAAAAGTTGAACCTGAACGACTCGGTCAAGTAAATTCAATCCAATCACTTTTCCTGTTCCATCAGGTGTGGAGATTTTCTTACCGATATCAGGCATTTCTTTCTTAGCTTCTTCATATGTGTCATTTTCATACTTCAAACAACACATTAAACGACCGCAAAGTCCTGAGATTTTTGCGGGATTAAGTGAGAGATTTTGATCTTTTGCCATTTTAATTGAAACAGGTTCGAAATCACCTAGGAACGTAGAACAACAAAGCATTCGACCACAAGGACCGATTCCCCCGAGCAACTTCGCTTCGTCTCTTACACCGATTTGCCTCAATTCAATTCTTGTCCGAAAGATAGCGGCTAAGTCTTTTACTAATTCTCTAAAATCAATACGACCATCGGCAGTAAAATAAAACAATACTTTATTACGATCAAACGTATATTCAACGTCAACGAGTTTCATATCTAAGTTGTGTTCCTCGATCTTCTTCGTGCATACGTCAATCGCGTCTCGAGCTGCCTCGCGATTCTCTTTTACAACTAATGTATCTTCAGCTGTTGCTAAACGAATAACTTGTTTCAACGGCAAAACAACGTCTTGTTCATCAACAAACTTTGGTGAAACGACTACTTTCCCGTATTCGACTCCTCGGGATGTTTCGACGATTACAGCTTCTTCACCAGTTATTTCGAGAGAACCTGGCGAGAAGTAATAAATTTTGCCCGCTTTTTTAAATCGGACACCTACAACCTCGTGCAAAACTAGCCCTCCTGTATCGTGAAAAGCAATCTTTCCATCACTAACTGTACGGCAACATTAGCACTAAGTTGGCTTTTTGCTTCCATCACTTTAGCCAACGAAAGGGTAATGAGACGCTGTGATGTTGATAGCGACAACTCTTTATAGGATTCATAAAAATCGCTATAAACAAGCTCTCCTTGCTTTCCAACTCGTATATATAAAAGGTCTCGCAACCATAAAGTCATCATTTCAAGACCCATTTCCTGATGAATGCGCTCTTTCATTAACGGCAGCCACTTTTCAGCTAACGTAATAATTGCTTGATCAGGTCTTGTGTATAACTCATGCATCAATTGTAACACTACACCTCTGGCTTGAAAAGACCAGTCGTCTTCTGTTAGACGTAATGCTGCCTCTTTATTTTCTGTGAGTTCGGCTAAAAACGAACTATGTTTTTGATCAATCCCATTCTCCATTAGTTGCTTTACAATTTCTTCTTTTAGTGGAGGGTGAAACCGTATGTGCTGTGCTCGACTTCTAATCGTCGGTAACACATTTTCAACCTGTTCCGTCAGAAGGATCGCTAATGTCTCTCCTTGCGGCTCTTCTAAAAACTTCAATAACGTATTAGCGGCCGTTCCTGTCATCTTATCCGCATCAGAGACAATGTACACTTTTTGTCGTGATTCCACTCCTCGATAAGAAAACTCTTTTTGGAGGTAATCCACTTGCTCCCGTTTGATTGACTGACCATCAGGCGCAATCTTATGTAGATCAGGATGGTTACCAGAGTCTATTCGTGTACAATCTAAGCATGTTAAACAAGGATTCGCCCCTTGCTTTTCCTGGCACATAAAACTTTTAGAGAGAAGAATAGCAAGCTCCATGGTTCCACTTCCAGCTTGTCCGTCAAACAAGTAAGCATGCGCAAGACGTTGTTTTTTTATGCTCTCTACTAACATAGGCACAACCTGTGGCTGTGCCTCTATCCAATCGTTCCAATTATTCATTTCATCCACCACGATTAATTAAAATTGTTCAAAATGATCTACTGGAAGTACAAAGACCGTCGCTCCTCCAACTTGTACTTCTACCGGATAAGGAACGTAAGAATCCGCATTGCCGCCCATCGGTGAAATAGGGGCTACGACTTGCTCGCGACTACGGCAGTTTTTCTGAATAATTCCCATGACTTCTTCGACAGCGTCATCTTCAACACCAATAAGGAAAGTGGTATTCCCTGCTTTTAAAAATCCACCTGTACTTGATAGACGTGTCGCTCGATAGTCTTCTTTTACTAATGCATCTGATAATCTCGTACTATCTTTATCTTGGATAACTGCCATAATTAGCTTCATCTTATTCCACTCCTTTAATAAAGTCTTCTATAATCGTAAGCGCTTGATGGTAGACCTCTTCAAATGACCGCTCTGCTTGAATGACCTTAATGCGTTCTTGTTCACTTTCAACAAGTAGTTTATACCCTTTCTCTACTTTCTTATGAAAATTCATCGTTTCTTGATCCAGACGATTCCAATCCCGCACTTGATCTTTCTTGACTCGTGCTAAACCAACTTCTGGCGAAACGTCAAAGTAAAGCGTTAAGTCGGGTAAATGACCTTCAACGGCAAACTGATTAATTTTCCATACTTCTTCCATTCCAATTCCTCGAGCATACCCTTGGTAGACAAGACTTGAATCAATAAAACGATCACATAAAACAATCGCACCTGACTCCATTGCCGGAAGAACTTTTTTCACGAGGTGCTCTCTTCTTGCAGCTGCATAGAGCAAAGCTTCCGTACGATCATCCATGTCTATTTGCTCTGTGTGAAGCAATAGATTTCTTATTTGCTCTGCAAGCTCAACCCCACCAGGTTCTCTTGTCCGCAATACCGTATACTTTCGTTCTTTTAACGTAGACTCAATTTTATCGACTACAGTCGTTTTGCCAGCTCCTTCGCCACCTTCGACTGAAATAAATAGACCTTTTTGCATTATTCTTCTCCTGATTTACGCTCAACTACTATTCCTTCATAGGGCTGAAATCCTTGGAAGGCAACCCCTGTAGAAAGGAACTGTTTCATTTGTTCTACGTGCTCCTCAGAAATTTTCTCTCCTTTTAAAAGGAGCGGAATACCTGGAGGATACGGAATAACGTCCGTAGCGGCTATTTTGCCAACAGCATCTTGTAGAGACAGAAGCTCAACGTTTTCTTTATTATCTTTGCTTCTTATTAATTCGGACAAACTCCCCTTAGCTCCTGCTTCAACATCTTTTTTTTCTTTAAGGGGTGTTAATTCTATCGTAACATGATTTAACCGTTTCTGCGTATCTGGATGTAAGCTAGATAGTCCTAAAACAAGCAACGCAACGTTCGGGTCTGCCATTTCAGCATCTATCCCTACTTGCTTCAATGCATTTAAAACACTCATTCCTGTACCACTATTTGTCGGCTTTACCATTAGTTTTAAAGGGTCTGTAAAGCGTGCTTCTTCTTCTACTAACTCTATATTTGGATGAACCTCTATCCATTCACACAGGTCTTTCCGTGCTTCAAGAGCTTCACGATAAGCAAGATGACCTTGTTCTTCTAGAAATGCCCTTGCCCCATCTAATGAAGCAAGCAAGATATAAGAAGGACTACTTGATTGAAACATTTGTAGCGCATGCTTTATTCGTTTTTTGATAAGTGGATCAATGGTGGTAGAAAAATGAAGCCAACCTGTCATCGTCAGAGCTGGTAGCATTTTGTGAGCAGACTGTACCACAATATCTGCTCCTAATTGTAGTGCTGATGGCGGACTATTTAAAGCTTCATTGCTCACAACAAAGTGGGCACCATGTGCTTCATCGACTAATAGAAGTAGTCCATGATGCTTTGCAAAGCGAAACGTTTCGCTATAATCAATCACACTTCCCCAGTAATTTGGATAGGTTAAAATAATTGCTTTCGCATGGGGATGTTGTTTGTACGCATGTTTTAGCACTTCACATGGTACGCCTAGAGAATGATTGGTGACGCTTGACCGTTGTGACGACAAGAACACGACATTTGCTTTACATAACTCTAATGCATGCATAACCGATTTATGACAATCACGCTCAACAAATACCGTGTCTCCTTCTTGTAATACACCGTATATCATTGCCAAATTACCACTCGTTGACCCACCGACTAGATAGCTTGTTTCGCCGGCTCCATAAAACTGAGCACACAACTGCTGCGATTCAGCAATGGCTCCCTTTGCATCATGTAAATCATCAAGCCCAGATAATTCAGTTACATCGTAAGGCAATAAATACTCAAATAAAGGAAGGTACGAATGCCATTTATGACCATTTTTATGACCAGGTACATGGAATGACAAAGGTTTTCGGTTCATATGAGCTTGTATAACATCTATAATGGGAGTACGTACACTCATGTGACACCCCCTTTTTGTTTTCTTACTCCTTCTATTTTAACGAAATATGTATTAGCCGTCACCTAAAAAAGACTTGTTTCAGGAACAAGTCTTCTTAATAATGTTTCCATATTTCTTTTACCGCTTGAATGTATCGATCGTATAAGTAGTGATCATTTTCTTCAACCATATTTCTCTCACATCGATTGCAAATTTCTGTACGACCTAAACGTAACCCCTTTTCTATAAGATCCCCACACACATGACACTCTTTATAAAGTTTAAATCGAATCGTTCGTTCTACTCTTTGCATAGATGCACCTCCACCATAAGTATCGCCCAGAATGCGCTCCTTATACCGACGAGAGGCATTATTTATTATTGTATGCGCAAACACCTATATAGGTGTTTGTATAACTTAAATTGTTTCTGCCAAACTTGAGAAATCGAGTACCTCATACGTTTGCTTCATCGTTTTGAAGGATTGAGTTCAATCTTCAAAAGCTATTTCTACATTCCTATCTTTCATTAGTAGCCGAGAATCCGGGCGCATTGAAAAAGGAATCCCTCTGCCTGTAGCGCCTTCACGTACGATAAATTTATCAGGTTGCTCTAATAAAGAATGAATTAAGGATTGTGCTCGGACCGAGAGATACAAAGGATTTCCCAATCACTTAAACGGCTATATGTGTCGCTTTCTTCTCCAGATTCTGCCCAGTCACAGTTAATCGCCTCTGATACTACCGCATCTATGGCACCAAACTCTTTACAGGAGAGAATTTGTTCTACATCAAGCATAACAGTAGCTAACTTCTTCGAAATCTCACCTGAACAAACTAGACCTTTATGATGAACGTAACAGTGATTAACATAATGACTAGGTGTCTGCTTTAACATACCTACCATATACAATGTACACAGCGCACGATCTAGACCAATTAAACCAAGGTTTTCCGTCGTCCCATGCAAGAAAGAACTTCGCCTTGCTGTCTCTTCAACAGCTCCCCAATCTAATTGTTCATCCTGAAGGATAAGAAGAATACCGTTTGAATGAAATATTTGCTATTAATCGTGCTTTCTTCATTCTTTATGAGTAAGGATTGTATGCCATGAGCGAAGGGTAGGGCCTCTATCTGACTCAAAAATGCCCCAGCTCGGAGTAAGCGTTGATTAGGGAAGAAGGTAGCTGTCAGTTTCCAAATTATGTATTAAACTTTAGTTTTCTAACTTCTTTTGTTTGAAAAAGACGTTTTTCAAACGGTAACATCGCTACTTCCTCAAAGAGTGGTTCGGTAAAAATGAATCATTCTCGATCTGTCTGACTCGCTTCTGTCGAAGCGTATCTCTTTTGCGCCTTTCTTTCTTTTCTACGCAAAAAAAGGCACCCTTTCAGGTGCCTTTCTGATTGCCTGGCAACGTCCTACTCTCACAGGGGGAAGCCCCCAACTACCATCGGCGCAAAAGAGCTTAACGACCGTGTTCGGCATGGGAACGGGTGTGACCTCTTTGCTATTGCCACCAGACTTATTTTGACGTCAGATCAACGGCGAATCTCTTCGTCCTATTTGTGTCTTTCTGTCAGTCACGTACGCAAGTACGCTCCTTCCTTCAAGCACTTCTAGTCCTCGATCTTCTTGTTGCTCTTTGTCAAAGGAATGAAATCCTTCTTGTTAAAAAGAATCGGTGATTCTTTCAAAACTAAATCAAATCATCTACTCAAACTCAAGAAATTTAGGATAAGCCCTCGACCGATTAGTATCAGTCCGCTCCATGTGTCGCCACACTTCCACTTCTGACCTATCAACCTCATCATCTCTAAGGGGTCTTACTGGCTTACGCCATGGGAAATCTCATCTTGAGGGGGGCTTCATGCTTAGATGCTTTCAGCACTTATCCCGTCCATACGTAGCTACCCAGCGATGCTCCTGGCGGAACAACTGGTACACCAGCGGTATGTCCATCCCGGTCCTCTCGTACTAAGGACAGCTCCTCTCAAATTTCCTACGCCCGCGACGGATAGGGACCGAACTGTCTCACGACGTTCTGAACCCAGCTCGCGTGCCGCTTTAATGGGCGAACAGCCCAACCCTTGGGACCTACTTCAGCCCCAGGATGCGACGAGCCGACATCGAGGTGCCAAACCTCCCCGTCGATGTGGACTCTTGGGGGAGATAAGCCTGTTATCCCCAGGGTAGCTTTTATCCGTTGAGCGACGGCCCTTCCATACGGCACCGCCGGATCACTAAGCCCGACTTTCGTCCCTGCTCGACTTGTAGGTCTCGCAGTCAAGCTCCCTTATGCCTTTGCACTCTACGAATGATTTCCAACCATTCTGAGGGAACCTTTGGGCGCCTCCGTTACTGTTTAGGAGGCGACCGCCCCAGTCAAACTGCCCACCTGACAATGTCCCTGACCCGGATCACGGGTCGAGGTTAGAATGTCAGCACCATCAGGGTAGTATCCCACCGACGCCTCCACCGAAGCTAGCGCTCCGGCTTCCAAGGCTCCTACCTATCCTGTACAAATGGTACCAACACTCACTATCAAGCTACAGTAAAGCTCCATGGGGTCTTTCCGTCCTGTCGCGGGTAACCTGCATCTTCACAGGTACTATAATTTCACCGGGTCTCTCGTTGAGACAGTATCCAAGTCGTTGCACCATTCGTGCGGGTCGGAACTTACCCGACAAGGAATTTCGCTACCTTAGGACCGTTATAGTTACGGCCGCCGTTTACTGGGGCTTCAATTCAGAGCTTCTCCCTTACGGGATAACCCCTCCTCTTAACCTTCCAGCACCGGGCAGGTGTCAGCCCCTATACTTCGCCTTACGGCTTCGCAGAGACCTGTGTTTTTGCTAAACAGTCGCTTGGATCTATTCACTGCGGCTCTCTCGGGCTTTAACACCCTAATAGAGCACCCCTTCTCCCGAAGTTACGGGGTCATTTTGCCGAGTTCCTTAACGAGAGTTCTCCCGAGCGTCTTAGAATTCTCTTCTCGCCTACCTGTGTCGGTTTGCGGTACGGGCACCTGTATTCTAACTAGAGGCTTTTCTCGGCAGCGGAGGATCAGGGATTTCGGACCCTTGGGTCCTTCACGGTCACAGCTCAGCCTTCACGGAACACGGATTTGCCTATGTTCCAGCCTTGCATGCTTCGACGCGCACAGCCAGCGGCGCGCTCACCCTACCTTTCTGCGTCCCCCCATCGTTCAAACAAATACGAGGTGGTACAGGAATATCAACCTGTTGTCCATCGCCTACGCCTTTCGGCCTCGGCTTAGGTCCCGACTAACCCTGAGCGGACGAGCCTTCCTCAGGAAACCTTGGGCTTTCGACGGAGGGGATTCTCACCCCTCTTTTCGCTACTCATACCGGCATTCTCACTTCCAAGCACTCCACTAGTCCTCACGATCTAGCTTCACAGTCCTTGGAACGCTCCCCTACCCAATCCCTACTGGGATTGCCATAGCTTCGGTGATACGTTTAGCCCCGGTACATTTTCGGCGCAGAGTCACTCGACCAGTGAGCTATTACGCACTCTTTCAATGATGGCTGCTTCTAAGCCAACATCCTGGTTGTCTAAGCAACTCCACATCCTTTTCCACTTAACGTATACTTGGGGACCTTAGCTGATGGTCTGGGCTGTTTCCCTCTTGACTACGGATCTTAGCACTCGCAGTCTGACTCCCGAGTTAAAGTTTTTGGCATTCGGAGTTTGACTGAATTCGGTAATCCTGTGGGGACCCCTCGTCCAATCAGTGCTCTACCTCCAAAACTCATCACTCGAGGCTAGCCCTAAAGCTATTTCGGGGAGAACCAGCTATTTCCGAGTTCGATTGGCATTTCACCCCTACCCACACCTCATCCCCGCATTTTTCAACATGCGTGGGTTCGGGCCTCCAGTCGGTGTTACCCGACCTTCACCCTGGACATGGGTAGATCACCCGGTTTCGGGTCTACGACAACGTACTTACTCGCCCTATTCAGACTCGCTTTCGCTACGGCTCCGCCTCATCAGCTTAACCTTGCACGTTATCGTAACTCGCCGGTTCATTCTACAAAAGGCACGCCATCACCCATTAACGGGCTCTGACTAGTTGTAGGCACACGGTTTCAGGATCTCTTTCACTCCCCTTCCGGGGTGCTTTTCACCTTTCCCTCACGGTACTGGTTCACTATCGGTCACTAGGGAGTATTTAGCCTTGGGAGATGGTCCTCCCGGATTCCGACGGGGTTTCACGTGTCCCGCCGTACTCAGGATCCACTCTGGAGGAAACGAAGTTTCAGCTACAGGGCTGTTACCTTCTTCGGCTTGTCTTTCCAGACAATTCACCTACTCCGTTTCTTTGTAACTCCGTATAGAGTGTCCTACAACCCCAAGAGGCAAGCCTCTTGGTTTGGGCTGATTCCGTTTCGCTCGCCGCTACTCAGGAAATCGCATTTGCTTTCTCTTCCTCCGGGTACTTAGATGTTTCAGTTCCCCGGGTCTGCCTCACCCTGCCCTATGTGTTCAGGCAGGAGTACCATCCCATTACGGATGGTGGGTTCCCCCATTCGGAAATCTCCGGATCAAAGCTTACTTACAGCTCCCCGAAGCATATCGCTGTTCGTCGCGTCCTTCATCGGCTCCTAGTGCCAAGGCATTCACCGTGCGCCCTTTCTAACTTATCCATTTTTACTTCAGATTCCCTTCGTATCTCTTCGTCTGGTTCCTGTCTTTCTGTCAGTTACGTAGCGAACTACGCTCCTTCCATCAAGCATTTCCCATCCTTGATCTACTTGGGTCTCTTTGTAAAACAGTTAACCTAAAAGGTTTATGAATTCTTGACGTCTCGTTCAAACAGTTGTAACACCGATGAACAAAACTAATTTGAGTTGATTGATTATGATTTAGTTTTCAAAGAACCATGCCTACAGGATGTAGGTACCAGGCGTTGCCACAGGACGTGGCGTTCTAAGCGTGGTATCCATTACCTTCGCATTTTCAATTGGAAGAGGAATTCTTCCAAAACTGAACAAAAGATCCAAAGCGCTATATGACCCGAGGTCATACATCGACTAGAGTAAAAACTCCATAGAAAGGAGGTGATCCAGCCGCACCTTCCGATACGGCTACCTTGTTACGACTTCACCCCAATCATTTGTCCCACCTTAGGCGGCTGGCTCCAAAAGGTTACCTCACCGACTTCGGGTGTTACAAACTCTCGTGGTGTGACGGGCGGTGTGTACAAGACCCGGGAACGTATTCACCGCGGCATGCTGATCCGCGATTACTAGCAATTCCGGCTTCATGTAGGCGAGTTGCAGCCTACAATCCGAACTGAGAATGGCTTTATGGGATTGGCTCCACCTCGCGGTTTCGCTGCCCTTTGTACCATCCATTGTAGCACGTGTGTAGCCCAGGTCATAAGGGGCATGATGATTTGACGTCGTCCCCACCTTCCTCCGGTTTGTCACCGGCAGTCACCTTAGAGTGCCCAACTAAATGCTGGCAACTAAGATCAAGGGTTGCGCTCGTTGCGGGACTTAACCCAACATCTCACGACACGAGCTGACGACAACCATGCACCACCTGTCACTTTGCCCCCGAAGGGGAAGCTCTGTCTCCAGAGTGGTCAAAGGATGTCAAGACCTGGTAAGGTTCTTCGCGTTGCTTCGAATTAAACCACATGCTCCACTGCTTGTGCGGGTCCCCGTCAATTCCTTTGAGTTTCAGCCTTGCGGCCGTACTCCCCAGGCGGAGTGCTTAATGTGTTTACTTCGGCACTACGGGCATCGAAACCCCTAACACCTAGCACTCATCGTTTACGGCGTGGACTACCAGGGTATCTAATCCTGTTTGCTCCCCACGCTTTCGCGCCTCAGCGTCAGTTACAGACCAGAGAGTCGCCTTCGCCACTGGTGTTCCTCCACATATCTACGCATTTCACCGCTACACGTGGAATTCCACTCTCCTCTTCTGCACTCAAGCTTCCCAGTTTCCAATGGCCGCTCGGGGTTGAGCCCCGAGATTTCACATCAGACTTAAGAAGCCGCCTGCGCGCGCTTTACGCCCAATAATTCCGGACAACGCTTGCCACCTACGTATTACCGCGGCTGCTGGCACGTAGTTAGCCGTGGCTTTCTGGTGAGGTACCGTCAAGGTACCGGTAGTTACGCCGGTACTTGTTCTTCCCTCACAACAGAGCTTTACGACCCGAAGGCCTTCCTCACTCACGCGGCGTTGCTCCGTCAGACTTTCGTCCATTGCGGAAGATTCCCTACTGCTGCCTCCCGTAGGAGTCTGGGCCGTGTCTCAGTCCCAGTGTGGCCGATCACCCTCTCAGGTCGGCTACGCATCGTCGCCTTGGTAAGCCGTTACCTTACCAACTAGCTAATGCGCCGCAGGCCCATCCCTTAGTGACAGCCGAAACCGTCTTTCAAAAGAGAATCAGGTGATTCTCTCTATTATCCCGTATTAGCTCCGGTTTCCCGGAGTTATCCCAGTCTAAGGGGCAGGTTACCTACGTGTTACTCACCCGTCCGCCGCTGACTTCCGGGAGCAAGCTCCCTTCTGTCCGCTCGACTTGCATGTATTAGGCACGCCGCCAGCGTTCGTCCTGAGCCAGGATCAAACTCTCCGTTAAAAGTGTTTGACTTGCTCATTTGCACATTTTAAAGCTGTGTCTAACTTCATTGACGAGATACCTTGTATCTCTTTTTACGCTTGGCTTTTGTTCAGTTTTCAAAGAACTCGTTTGCGCCTCGATCTCTCTTGGCGACTCAATCAATATACCATTTTCTTGCGTATAAAGTCAACAACTTTTTTTAAATTATAATTAAGTTGTTTGCGCCTCTCTTAAGAGGACAAGTAATAATATATCATAGCAATACAAAATAAACAACTAAAATTTTAGTTGTTTAAAAGATTTTTTTATTCTATTGATTGTCCTTTATAAAATAAGTTGCTGAACCGCGACTAACAGGGCCATACCTGGTAATCCTAACAAAGCAACAACCGCTGTAGTTGTTAAATTAATTGGTACAAAAAGCCCTGTCATCGTCGTTAATGAATTAAATAAAAAGAGAAACAATGCCGCAATAATAAATTTCACACCTAATCGACCGATAAATCGAAATGGCTTAACTGAAGCACCTACTAACAACAATAAGATAACCAGCGCCCCCAGCAATAACAATATCCAATCTCCCAAACCCAACCCCTCCTCACCGATAGCTCGTCTTGCTTTACTATATGTATAGAGTCACCAATTAGAACTTTATTTTTTCTCAATAAAAAAACTCCTGCACAAACAGGAGCTTCTTTCTTTCTATTTTCGTTTCCGTTCATGGCGCACTCTTGCTTCTCTAAGTAAGAATGAGTACAACATTTCAGCACGCTGTACATCAAAGTGCATGTCCTCAGATGCATCTAAACTATGTTCTAGCAACCCTCGTTTGTAGTCCAATTGCTCTTTCATCGCATCGACATAGTAGTAGAGTCGTTGATCCTCTTCTTTTCGAAGAGCGCCTTTTTTTCGTTTTCCAATCATTTTATGTCCACCTACAACTCGCGTCGACCTTCTATTGCTTTTGATAGCGTAACTTCATCCGCGTATTCTAAGTCTCCACCAACAGGCAAGCCGTGCGCTAATCTAGTTACCTTTATACCAGTAGGCTTTATCAAGCGGGAAATATACATTGCCGTAGCCTCACCCTCAATTGTTGGGTTCGTTGCAATAATCACTTCTTCCACTTGACCATTTTCCTGTAACCTTTTAATGAGCTCAGCCACTTTAATGTCTTCCGGGCCAATTCCGTCCATTGGTGAAATTGATCCGTGAAGAACATGATACAAGCCAGTGTACTCCCTCATTTTCTCCATTGCAATTAAATCCCTCGATTCTTGAACAACACATATGGTTGTTTGATCTCGATGGGCATCATCACAAATTTGACACGGATCCGAATCCGTTATGCTATGACATACAGAACAATACGTTAAATCTCGCTTAGCGTGAACAAGTGCTTTTGCAAAATCTAACACATCGTCTTCCTTCATATCTAAAACATAGAAGGCTAAACGACTTGCTGTTTTTGGTCCAATTCCTGGCAAGCGCGAAAATCCTTCAATTAATTTAGCAATCGGTTTTGGATATTGCAATCAACTTGCCTCCTAGAACATTCCCGGAATATTTAGCCCTTTAGTGAATTTCCCCATATCTTGCTCAACCAGTTCATCAACTTGCTTCAACGCTTCATTTGTCGCAGCGACTACTAAATCCTGTAGCATTTCGATATCATCAGGATCAACAACATCTTCAGAGATCTTCACTTCTAAGATTCGTTTGTCACCAGATGCGACAACAGTCACCATTCCTCCACCAACTGTCGCTTCAACTGTTTTTTCTTTTAAATCTTCTTGTGCTTTTGCCATTTGCTTTTGCATTTTTTGCATTTGCTTCATCATATTACCCATGTTCTTCATAAAATCAGCTCCTTAAGAATCAATTACTTCTATTAAATCTTCACCAACTAGCTTTACAGCTTCCTCCATAAAAGGATCTTGTGGTTGGTCATTCTCTTTGTCTTTCATATAATCTGTTTTTACTTGTTCCCACTGTGATTGCAGCAATGTGGAAAAATCCGATCGTCCACCATATACTTGTTGAAGCACTTGGTTCAGAACATCACGAAACTTTGTATCCATCATATCACGATGCATTTCATTTTGAAACGCCAAGAGTATCTTTGAGGAAGACGCTGCTACGGGCTTACAATCGTTTAACCATGCATGGGCAGGTACACTTATCGTTTTTAATTGTTCTCTCACATTCGCCCATTTGCTAACGGTTTCTTGCAGCTCATTCTTATCAGCTGTGGCAACAATCTCTTTCACTTGAGCCGTAATCGTCGACTTACCTTTACCACCACTGGATCTCGGACGAGTTTGAGGTTTACGTTGTGGCGATTGTTGCTCTTCGGCTGCAATCGGTTGCCCTTGTTTCAGCTGTGTTTGCAACTTCTCTATTTGCTTTCTTAACTCTTCTACATCTTGGTTTTGTTGCGGAGCTAAAGGAGCATCTTCTATTTCCATCACATTAATGATCGCCATCTCCAAAATAATTTTTGGTTTCAATGCCCATTTTATTTCTTGCTGGCTACTCGTTAACTTTTGTATAATGCGATGCAGTTTCCGCACCTCATACTGCTTCGCTACAGAGACAAACGATTCTTCCACTTTCGCTCTTTCCAATAAGTGATTCGCTTCTGGGGCTGTCTTATATAGAAGTAAGTCTCTAAAATATAAAATCAAATCCTCTAGCAAACGTTTCGGATCTTTTCCATTCCTTAAAGTCTCATCAACTGTTTCAAGTGCTAATCTGGCGTTATCTTGGGACAAAGCACCTACTAGATTATTTAATGCCTCTCTTGAAACAGAGCCTGTTATGACAAGAACGTCTTTCACAGCTACACGGTCTCCTGAAAAAGAGATCGCTTGATCCAGCAAGCTCAACGCGTCCCTCATCCCACCGTCAGCTGCTTGTGCAATCAAATCAATTGCATCCTCATCATAAGCTTGACCATTATGATCAAGGATACGCTTCATGCGAGAGACTAATTCTTCATTCGTAATCGGCTTAAAATCAAACCGCTGACATCGGGATAGAATCGTTAGCGGAATTTTATGAGGTTCTGTTGTCGCCAAAATAAAAATAACGTGAGCAGGTGGTTCTTCTAGCGTTTTCAAAAGGGCATTAAAAGCACCTGTGGAAAGCATATGAACTTCATCTATAATGTAGACTTTGTAGTCCGTTTCTGTTGGTGCGTATTTAACTTTTTCCCGGATATCACGAATTTCATCAACACCGTTGTTTGAGGCAGCATCAATCTCCATAACATCGATAATAGAACCATTCGTAATTCCAATACAACGACTACACTCATTGCACGGCTCAGCAACAGGTGCATGCTCGCAATTAATTGCTTTGGCAATAATTTTCGCCGCACTTGTTTTTCCTGTCCCTCTTGGACCGGAAAACAAATAAGCATGAGCCATTTTTTGTTGAAGTAACGCATTTTGCAATGTCTTCGTAATATGAATCTGACCTACTACATCTTCTAGCAGTTGAGGCCTCCATACACGATAAAGGGCTTGATAGCTCATGTACTCATCCAACCTTTCAGAGTCATGCCTTTATTATATCGTTTCCTTCTAAACGAATAAAGCGCTGGTCATCTTTTTATCTAAAAAACAGTAGAAAAAAAGCCCGCCATATCTAGCGAGCTTTTGGTTATTCTATAATTAAATACCGTGCACCTTTTTTCGATAACAACTTCATAAGCGTTACCTAAGCAGTTAGCTCGATCCAGGCACCTCTGCGGCACACGAAAGGATCCACTTACTGCTGCTTCCTTCCGGACCTGACAGGGTTCATGGGTTTCCGTTGCGCAGAACCCAAACGTCAACACCACTTACTTAGGGCAGTCCTTACAAAGCCGAAACCTCAAAAAGGAATTCAACCTCGCTACAGCGGATTGCGAGTTACAGGGCACCGCTACCTCCCCGTCTAGCACGGCAAAGTGTAAACATCGTTTATTGCACTAGTAAAATAGCGCAACTCTAAGTATACGTGATTCATGTCAAAAACGCAATGTTTTACTGTTCAAATTCTTTTTTTTGACTGTTTCTTTTTCATACGAATCGCTTTAAAAAAAGTGGATAACAGTTGACCACTCTCTTCTGCCAAGACACCACTTTTTACTTCACAGCGATGATTAAAGCGCGGCTCTTCTAATAAGTTCATTAATGTACCAGCACAGCCAGCTTTATAATCAGATGCGCCAAACACCACTTTGGGTATTCGTGCCTGAACAATAGCTCCTGCACACATAGGACAAGGTTCTAGCGTTACATACAAAGTGCATTCCTCTAGACGCCAGGTATCTAACACATTACATGCTTTCTGAATAGCCAAAATTTCTGCATGAGCCGTCGCAAGCTGATCCGTTTCCCTTAAATTAAATGCTGACGCAATTACTTTATTATCTTTTACAACAACAGCACCAATTGGGACTTCATCATATACAAGTGCTTGTTTTGCTTCTATTAGCGCATATTCCATCCACTCTTCATCACTTTGAATGACCACGTTTTCAGCCCCTCTATAGATACAAAAAAACGACCACTCATCTAGGGTCGTGTACATGTTATAAGAAAAATGGCGGAGGAAGAGGGATTCGAACCCCCGCGGGCTTTAACACCCCTGTCGGTTTTCAAGACCGATCCCTTCAGCCGGACTTGGGTATTCCTCCGTATCAACTGACAAAGACTATCATACACCCTTTTAATTAAGAAAGCAAGAAAAAACTGCCGATTAATCGACAGTTTTTCGGTAACACGATTACTCAACAAAGTGAGCTTCGTTTAACACCCAGTTATCTGTAGGTGTAACAATGATGCCTTGAACTTGGTCACGAACACCGTGTAGGTATTGTGTGTAGTGAGTAAAGACAAGTGGTACTTCTTCATTTGCAATTTCTTGTGCTTGTGCATAAAGATCCATACGTGCATTTTCGTCTACTTCAGCTACTGCTTCGTTAAGAATCTCATCAAGTTCAGCGTTTGAATAGAACGCACGGTTACCTGAAGAACCGAAGTTATCAGTGTGGTAAAGAGGAGCAAGTGCATAGTCCGCGTCACCAGTTGCTGAACTCCAGCCAAGGATGAACATTTCGTGCTCACCATTCGCAGTATCTTCTAAGTACGTAGCCCACTCAACTTGTTGTACTTCAAGTTCAATGTTTAGCTCAGCAAGCGCTGACTGCATATACTCAGCTAACTGAATACGTGCTGGTGAATCGTTTGTCATAATGCTTGTTGAGAAACCATCTTCATAGCCAGCTTCAGCTAATAGTTCTTTCGCTGCATCTACATCAAATGGTAATGCCTCTGCATTTTCGTCGTGACCAATGACACCAGGCGCTACTGGAGAGTTAGCCGGGAAGCCGTATCCTTCTAATAAGTTGTCGATAACAACTTCTTTATCAACAGCCATTGCGATCGCTTGACGTACACGTACATCATCAAACGGCTCAACTTCTGTGTTAAATCCGAAATAAGAACCAGAAATACTATCTGTTACTTTAAGATCAGCATCGCCAATACCTTCAAGCTGTGCTAAACCAGCAGCATCTAAAGTAATAAAGTGAGAATCTCCAGTTGTAAGTTCAGCTAAACGAGCAGATGTGTCTGGAACTGTTTTGAACGTAACAGAGTCTAAAATAGCAGGCTCCCCACTCCAGTGGTCGTCGTTACGTGTAAACACTAGATCTGAACTTCCAACTGTACCACTTTCATATTTAAAGTAACCAGTACCTGCAGGATTTGCGTTAACAGCAGTATAAGGCTGTTGACCATCTTCCATTGCAGCGTAGTCTTCTTCAATGACGTCAGGGCTGATCATAAATCCGCCACTATGCGCAAAGCTGAATAAGAACGCTACATCTGGCTCTTCAAGAACAAATTCGATTTCATAATCACCTAAAACGTTAATTTCTTCAATTCCTTCAAATAGGAACGCACGCTGAGAACCAACTGCTTCATCTGTAATACGCTCAATGTTTGCTTTTACAGCATCCGCATTAAATTCTGCGCCATCGTGGAATGTAACGCCTTCTTTAAGTTGGAACGTTAGCACATTCCCTTCATCATTCCAGCTGTAATCTTCAGCTAGTACGTTTTGAAGGTCCATGTTTTCATCGAATGTTAATAATCCCTCATAAACCTGGTACTGAACGTGACCAGATGGAACGTCGTTTACTTGGTGTGGATCAAGACCAACAATATCAGATTGTTCAGCGAGTACTAGATCTCCGCCTTCAACCGCTTCTCCTGTTGCATCTTCACCGTTATCTCCGTTAGAGCTACCGCCGTCCCCTTGTCCATCATCGGCGCAGGCAGCAAGGCCTAAAGTAGCTGTAAGAGCGAGTACTGCATAAAAAGGTGCTTTGTTTCTTTTCATAAGATGTATCCTCCCTTTGTTACTAGTGTGAGTTTTCTGTAAAACAAGCTAAACTACATAATATATTACACTATTATTCAAGAATATCAACAAAATTTTTAAACAATTATACAACCTATTGTTCCTAGTACATAGTTATATCCTTATATCGTATTTATTTCCACTTTCATCCTATTAAATAAGGAACCTCGATAATGTTTCTCAATTAATTTATCAGAAATAAACAAATTAAATGACTTTAGTCTTGTTTCATTGATTCTATATAGAATTATGAATAAACAATCTCTACTATTAGAGAAAATCTAAAAATTCCCTTTGAAGTAATGAGGCTCTTCCTATAAAATACTATATTAAGATTATAAAATCTGATTGTTTTTCTAAATTAGGCTAGTGTATAATCAGACGATGCGAATAACGCTTAGAAAGAAAGGAAGTTGGACATGTCTCAGGAAACGAATAGCCAAGCGCAGATTCCAGTAAACCCTCAAAAGCCTTGGATTAGAAACTGGAAAGCTTTTTTAGGCCGATTATTGTCAAATAAATCTGCAGTTTTCGGTGGATCCCTTATTATCATCTTAGCTATCATTGCTCTTATTGGGCCGCTTCTCGCTCCATACGGTATTGATGACAAAGATTATGCAGTCCGTCTACAAGGTCCATCAGCAGATTACTGGTTTGGAACCGATCATCATGGTCGCGACGTATTTTCTAGAATTCTTCACGGAATGAGTATTACCTTTCAAATTGGTTTTGTCTCTGTTGCAATAGCTGGAACTGTTGGTACCATAGTAGGAATTGTATCAGCTTATTACGGTGGCTTTATTGATACTATTATTATGCGTATTATGGATGTTTTAATTGCTTTCCCTAGTATTGTTCTTGCACTAGCAATAGTGGCAACATTAGGACCTGGTTTGAATAATATCATTCTCGCCATTGCTGTTAGCTCATTTCCAGTCTTCGCAAAAATTGCCCGAGGGTCAACGTTAGCAGTAAAGAAATTAGAATATATTGACGCCGTTCGTGCGCTTGGAGCGTCAGATTCACGTATTATCTTTAAACATATTTTACCAAATACAATGTCACCATTAATTGTACAAACTACATTATCTATCGCTACAGGCGTTTTATCAGCTGCAGGCTTATCCTTCTTAGGTTTAGGATCTGCTCCACCATCTCCTGAATGGGGCGCAATGTTGAACACAGGACGAGAATATATGTTCCAAGCTCCACATTTAACGTATGCTCCTGGTTTAGCCATTGTTGTCTTTGTACTTGCCTTCAATGTATTTGGTGATGGATTGCGAGACGCACTTGATCCGAAATCGACAAAATAAGCTAAGAAGAGAGGTGTAAGAATGCTTAAATTTATCGTACGTCGACTTATTCAATTAGTACCCGTCATTATTGGCGTTACATTACTCGTTTTCTCATTAATGCATTTTATTCCTGGTGATCCAGCGCAAGTTCTTGCTGGTGAATCAGCTACACCGCAACAAATTGAAGCGGTTAATGAACGTTTAGGCTTAAATGATCCTTACCCTGTTCAATACTTTCGATACATGACTAATTTAGTTCAGCTTGATTTAGGTAACTCTTTGCGTAGTGGTCTACCTGTATCAGAAATGATTGGTGACCGCATCTGGGTGACCGTTGAACTTGCTTTTTACAGTACTATTTTAAGTATATTTCTAGGCATTATTGCTGGTGTGTTAGCAGCGACTAAACACGGTTCATTCCGTGACTCCGCGATTATGGTTGTTGCCCTTTTCGGGATGTCAATGCCGAACTTCTGGCTTGGTCTCGTGTTAATTCAATGGTTTGTTTTAGGTAATGTCCCGGTTCTTGGTAACTGGATTAATTTTGAATGGTTCAGTCCTACTGGCTGGGGTAGCTTTAGTCAGATCGTTTTACCTGTCTTTATGCTAGGTATTTCTGGTGCCGCAATCATTGCCAGAATGACCCGTTCAAGTATGCTTGAAGTCATTCATCAGGATTATATTCGTACAGCTCGTGCAAAAGGGGTAAAAGAACAAGTTGTTATTTATCAGCACGCTTTAAAAAATGCGTTAATCCCTGTTATTACTGTTACAGGCCTGAGCTTCGGTAGCTTACTTGGTGGAGCCGTATTAGCAGAAAGTGTTTTTGCGATTAACGGCATGGGAAGAATGATTGTTGATGCCATTAGTAACCGTGATTTTCCTGTTATGCAAGGTGGTATTCTAGTTGCTTCCCTATTGTTTGTTCTTGTTATGTTCTTAGTAGACATTGCTTATCGTCTTGTAAATAAAAGAGTGGAAACAGAATAATAGAATTTACCGTAGAAAGGTGTGAGACGATTGAGTAAAGATGCAATCCTACAAGTCCGCGATTTGCGTACATCTTTTTTCACTAAACAGCTTGAAGTAAAAGCTGTTGATGGCGTAACATTTGATGTTGAAAAAGGAAAAACAATCGGGATTGTTGGTGAATCTGGTTCTGGTAAAAGTATCACTTCTCTATCGATTTTAAACTTGCTATCTCATCCAGGAAAAATTGTTGGAGGAGAGATTCTTTTTAAAGGAGAAGACTTATCCGAGAAATCACCAGCACAAATGAGAAAAATCCGTGGAAATGAAATCTCAATGATTTTCCAAGAGCCGATGACTTCTTTAAACCCTACGTTTACAGTTGGCCGTCAAATTAGTGAGTCCTTTCAAATTCATGAAAAGTTATCAAAAAAAGAAGCGCGTAAACGTTCAATTGAAATGCTTAAGCTCGTAGGCATTCCTTCTCCTGAGAAGCGTATTGATCAATATCCATTTGAACTTTCAGGTGGTATGCGTCAACGGGTTATGATTGCCATTGCCCTTGCATGTAAACCAGAGCTACTCATTGCTGATGAGCCTACAACCGCTTTAGACGTTACCATTCAAGCTCAGATTTTAGAATTAATTAAAGAACTACAGCGTACATTAGGTATGTCCGTTATTATGATTACGCACGACCTTGGTGTCGTTGCTGAAACGTGTGACAATGTTGCCGTCATGTATGGTGGACAAGTTGTCGAGTATGCACCAATTAATGATTTATTTAAAAACCCTAGACATCCGTATACGGTAGGTCTCATGAACTCCTTACCGAAACATGATGAAGATGTTGAAGGAGATTTAACCATTATTAAAGGTTCTGTACCAGCACCAGCTGACATGCCAAAAGGATGTCGATTTGCGCCACGTTGTCCGTTTGCAAGTGAGATCTGTAAAGAACTTCCTGAATTGCAAACAGAAGAAGATGGGCGTCAAGTACGTTGCTGGATTTATACAGATAAATGGGAAGGTCCGGAGGTGAATGTTCGTGCCGAATACGTTACTAAAAGTAGCTAATTTAAAACAATATTTTCCGATAAAAGGTGGCTTCCTTGGTCGTACCATAAACCATGTTAAAGCGGTTGACGATATTTCATTTGAGTTAAACGAAGGTGAAACAGTTTCGATTGTAGGGGAGTCTGGTTGCGGAAAATCCACAACAGGCCGTGCTATCCTTCGCTTAGACGAACCAACTGAAGGCATGGTTGAATTTGAAGGTGAAGACATTCTTTCTTTGAATCGCGCAAAGATGCGGAAAAAGCGCGATGATATGCAAATTATCTTTCAAGATCCATACGCATCCATTAACCCGCGTCAAACAGTTAGACAAGTTCTATCAGAAGCGTTAACGATCCAAAACATTGCACCTGCTAGAGAGCATGATGGTATTATTCGTGAACTGATGAAAACAGTAGGTTTGGGTGAGCACCAAATTGATCGTTTCCCACATGAATTTAGTGGTGGTCAACGTCAACGTGTGGGAATTGCTCGTGCTTTAGCGGTTAATCCAAAATTAATTATTTGTGATGAAGCTGTTTCCGCACTTGACGTATCAATTCAAGCACAAGTTATTAACTTACTGAAAAAGCTACAAAGAGAACGCAAATTAACGTATTTATTTATTTCACATGACCTTGGGGTTGTTCGTCACATTTCTGATCGAGTCATTGTTATGTACCTTGGTAAAATTGTTGAAATGGGCGATAAAAAGTCTGTGTTTGATAATCCGCAACACCCATATACAAAAGCATTACTATCAGCAATTCCTAGTACGGACCCTAATACGAAAAAAGACCGTATTATTTTAAAAGGTGATGTGCCTTCACCAATTGATCCACCAAGTGGCTGCCGTTTCCACACACGTTGTCCATTTGCTACTGACAAGTGTCGTACGGAAAACCCTGAACTTCGTACTACTGAAGATATGAAGGAAGGCCACAAAGGCGCATGTCACTACATGGAAGAGATTACAGCTGGCACTATGGAGCCTGCATATTCATAAAAAAACGAGTTAGCTGATCACAGCTAACTCGTTTTTTTATAACACTTTACTCAAAAAAGCCTTCGTCCGTTCGTGCTGTGTTTCATCAAATAGTTGTTGGGGTGTGCCTTCTTCTACAATCTTCCCATCATCCATAAAGAATACTCGATCTCCTACTTCTCTTGCAAAACCCATCTCATGCGTCACAACGACCATCGTCATTCCTTCTAAAGCCAGTTCCTTCATGACACCGAGAACATCACCAACAAGCTCTGGATCAAGTGCTGATGTAGGCTCATCAAATAACATCACTTTTGGATTCATGGAGAGCGCACGTGCAATTGCTACTCGCTGCTTTTGACCTCCAGACAGGCTTGCAGGATAAGCATCCGCTTTGTCACTTAAACCCACTTTTTCAAGCAAGGCCAATGCCACATCAATCGCTTCTTCTTTTCTTGCATTTTTCACTTTTAGCGGAGCAAGTGTAATATTTTCTAAAACGGTCTTGTGGGGGAATAAGTTGAAATGCTGGAACACCATCCCTACTTCTTGACGAATCCGATTTAAATCTGTGCGCGAGTCAGCGATATTCTCCTGTTCAATATATACTTCTCCAGAGGTAATTTCCTCAAGCCGGTTTAAACAGCGCAAAAAGGTACTCTTCCCTGATCCTGATGGACCAATCACACATACAACTTCCTTTTCATGAATTGTCGTTGAAATCCCTTTTAGCACTTCATTTTTCCCGAAGCTTTTATATAAATTCTTTACAGTAATCATTAGTGGTCAAGTCTCCGTTCTATATAACGTAATAAAATAGAAGCTGGTATCGTTATGGCTAAGTAAAATAAACAAACGAGTAAGTATGTATCAAAATAAGATGCAGAAATTCCGGTATAGGTTCTACTTTGATACATCAGATCTGCAACGGCAATCGTTGATAAGAGCGATGTATCTTTTAAACTGATGACAAATTGATTCCCAAAAGGAGGAATCATTACCTTTACTGCCTGTGGCCATACAATATGCCGCATCGTCTGCGTTCCTGTTAAGCCTAAAGAACGCCCTGCTTCCATCTGTCCCTTATCAATTGATTGTATCGCTCCACGGACAATTTCGGCAATATATGCGCCTGAATTAATCGCAATAACAAAAATTCCTGTGTATAATGGATCAAATCTGACACCAAAAATACCAGGGATCCCGAAGTGAATAAAGAAGATTTGTGCTAATAGCGGTGTACCTCGAATAACTTCTACAAAAACCACTGCAACAGCTTTTATCAGCTTGAAGCGAGAAAGTTTCATAAGACCTACTAAGGAACCAATAATGCTTCCAAAAAACACCCCGACTAGCGTAATAATAATTGTTAACTTTAACCCTTCTACTAAAAATGGAAAGGCACCAAAATCAAAATCCATTCTACCTCTTCCTTTCAATTAAGAAAGTTGCTCACCTTGTTGTATGAGCAACTCAATTTCAATTACATTCCTTCAGGTCTTTCTCCAAAATAGGTTTCGTAAATATCTCCGTAGGTGCCATTTTCCATCAACGTCGCTAATGCTTCATTGACATCGTCAACCAAATCAGACCCTTTTGGAAAAGCAATCCCGTAATCTTCACCTGTTAACAAATCACCCACAATCTTCATTGAGCCTTCTCCTTGCTGTTGGATGAAATATTGTACGTTCGGCATATCATAAAGTGCCGCATCAACGTGACCAGCAATTAATGCTTGATAGGCTTCTGTAATTTCTGGATACGCATCAACTTCTGCATCTGTTTGTTCGTCAAGATACGTTTGACTTGTGGAAGATAGTCTAGTGGAAACTTTATGATCACTAGTGAGATCATCAATGGACTGAATTGTATCATCGTCCTGCGCAACGGCTAACACTAGACCTGACTCGTAATATGGATCAGAAAAATCAATATTCTGCTTGCGTTCTTCTGTGATGCTCATGCCGTTTATGGCTGCATCATAGGATCCTTGTTCAATTCCTGACAATGCACCACTAAAATCCATTTGATGAAAATTCACTTCGAATCCCGATTCCTCTGCAATCGCTTCCATCAATTCAATGTCAAAACCGGTTAACTCATTTGTTTCTAAATCAATAAATTCAAATGGAACAAAATTGTTATCTGTCGCAATATCATATGTAACGACTTCCGTATTTTCATCATTCGCTGTTGAATTTGTTTCTCCGCTCGATGTTTCATCACTTCCACAGGCTGCTAATACGAGAACTGCTCCTGCAACCGTTACTGTTCCGACTATTTTTTTCATAGTTGTTCTCCTTTTTGTTCTTTTCTGTTTATTCTCATTAGTTTAACATGTTCTGTTCATAAAGACAAAAACCAAACGAGACGATATTTTATCATGGTAACGCCTATAACAGCCTATAGAGAAACAAGCTTTCTCATCCACACATTAAGCACCATTTCCACCTATATGCAAAAAAGGATTGAAGGCTATTTCCTTCAATCCATATAGTGTCATCTAAGCAAGCTTAAAGCAAATCACTTTCTCTTCAGTCATTTCATGTATCGAAAATTTCACACCTTCTCGCCCGACACCTGATTGTTTTGTACCGCCAAATGGCATTGCATCAATGCGAAAGTCCGTACTATCGTTAATCATCACACCGCCAACGTGAAGCTGTTTAATCAGGGTAAACGCTCGCTGTAGGTCTTTCGTAAAAAGACCAGCTTGTAAACCGTAGTCTGTTTGATTCGCTCTTTCTACTGCTTCCGTAAGGGTACGGAAAGAATAAAGCAAAACAACAGGGCCAAATACTTCTTCTCTTCCTAAATGACAATCTTCTGGAACATTTTCAAGCACAGTTGGGTCATAAAAAGCCCCGTCTCGTTTGCCCCCTGTAAGAATGGTTGCACCTGTCCGCTCTGCGTCTTCCACCATAAAAGCCACACGCTTTGCTTCTTTTTCATTGATTAACGGCCCCATACTCGTTGATTCATCAAGCTTTGGACCAAGCTGATATCGCTTCGTCTCTTTCACAAACTGATCTTTAAACTCTTTATAAATGGATTCATCAATATAAATCCGCTGCACACCGATGCAGTTCTGTCCTGCAGCCCAAAAAGCGCCGCTTACACATGCAGGTATAGCTTCTTCGAGTGAAGCATCCTCCAGTACGATCACAGGAGAATTTGAGCCAAGTTCCATGCTTTTCTTTTTTAATCCTGCTTGATTGGCAATCTTTAATCCAGCTTCCATCCCACCTGTAAATGAAATCATTCGCACATCTGGATGGGTCATTAAGACATCACCTATCTCAGACCCTACACCTGTAATAACAGAAAGAATGCCTTTTGGCAGTTCTGCATAATCGAATGCTTCTGCTAGAAAGAGAGCACTAAGAGGGGTTGCCGTTGATGGTTTTAAAACAATTGCGTTCCCAGAAGCAATTGCAGGACCAACTTTATGGGCAACTAAATTTAATGGATCGTTGAATGGCGTAATCGCCCCAATAATGCCTAACGGGACTCGTTCATAATAGCCAAATCGACCAACTCCTCCTTCAGATTGGTCAAACGGAATGGTTTCACCTGTTACTCTTCGCGCTTCCTCTGCCGATAACCGCAACGTCTCTACACATCGACCTGCTTCTTTTCTTGCTTCTGTAATCGTCTTACTACCCTCCAGAGCAATCGTTCTAGCGTAGGCTTCTTTATGTGCCGACACATAATCAGCCGCTTTATTTAAGATATCCATTCGCTTATACACAGGTAAAAGAGCAGATACTTGAGCACCTTTCTTTGCTAGCTCCACTGCTTCTTCCATGTCTTTTCGGGAGGCACGTGGAACGACTGCAAGTAAGTCATCATCTTCTGGATTACGCACCTCCAGTACACGTTCCCGTTCAACCCAATCACCTGCAACAAACATTTTCTGACGCTTCAAATCTACCTTCATAGGAATAACCTCCTAATGTATCATCGTCGTATTTGATTGGCTTTGCACGTGCAGATGGCAGTAAATTAAATCAATTAAAAGAGCATACCCGGTTTCACTTTTCCCTGCTCCGGCTCCTGTTAACGTAATATCACCAGACATATTACATGAATACGTAATGGCATTTGTTGCACCGCCAATGCTTGCTAAAGGATGCGTAAGAGGAATTTCGACCGGCTTCACAGATGCGTGTATCTCACCATTTGCTCCTTCTTCCACTGTACCGAGCATCTTCCAACAAGTCTGCTTTTCGTTAGACATTAAGATAGCCTCTTGAGTTAAGGTATTTAAACCTTGTCGCTCAACTTTTTCTACAGTAATATCTTTACCCATAATAGCATTTGCGAGAATAACGACTTTGTACATGGCATCGTAGCCTTCAACATCACTCGTTGGATCTGCCTCTGCATATCCTTTTTCTCGTGCTTCCTTTAAGGCACTTTCATATGAACAGCCTTGTTCCATTTGTGTAATCATGTAATTGGTTGTGCCGTTTAAAATTCCACTAATCTTCGTAATTTTATTTCCAATTAATGTTGTCTTCGGAAGTCGTAATGACGGCGTTCCGCTCATAACAGTTCCCTCATAGCCAAGAAACACGTTGTTTTCTTTTGCTAGACTCTCAAGCTCTTTTAATGCAAGAGCAATGGGGCCTTTATTCGTCATCACAACGCTTTTTTTGTGTTGAAATGCTGTTTTACAGTGGGTGATAGCTGGCTCTCCTGTTTTTACATTTGTATAAGTAGCTTCAACGACGACATCTGCGTTGCTTTCAATAATGGTTGCAATGGCATCAAGATCACGAATTAAACCTTTTGAATGAGGGTAATCCTCAAGGGAACCTGTTGTTTCCAATGTATGAAGGAGTAGCTCTAAATCAAGGCCATTCGGATCATAGAGAGAACCTTTCTTAAAATCAGATATGGCAACGACCATTGGATCAAAGCCAACCTCTTCTTTCGCCTTCCCACAATTATGAATAAGATGCTCCACGAGCCCTTGCCCGACTACTCCAAATCCGAGTAATGCTAATTTAAGCTTCATTGTCAATTCCCCCTTGTAATGCAGCCAACGCCATTGAAGCTAACAAAGTTGCCCCCTTTTTCAGACATGCTTCATCAATTTGAAAAAGCGGCGTGTGTAAATCATATTGACCATGCTCGGGTTTACACCCTAAAAAGAACATAGCAGATCGCGTTTTTTCCGCTGTATGGGCAAAATCTTCACTCCCCATACCATAGGGAGCTTCCACAATCCGATCGTCTGGATAAAGCTTTTTAGCCGTTTCCACGATTACATCAACAGCCTCATCGTTATTTACGAGAGCCGGCTCACCAGAGTCAATTAGGCAAGTGCCTTCTCCACCGAATACATTTGCTAATGTAAAAGCTTTTTTTATTTCCTCAATTAAGTCGTTTCGTGTAGCTGCCGAGTAACAACGTACGGTTCCTTCCACATATACCTCAGACGGAATCACATTATTAGCCCTTCCACCTTGAATAATGCCTATACTTAATACAGCTGCCTCTAACGGAGAAATAAACCTGCTTTGTAAGCTGTATAATGTAGGCAAAATTTGAGACAGCAACCAGACAGGATCCGTTCCTAAGTGAGGATAAGCACCATGTCCACCGGTTCCTTTTATTGTCCCTTTAAACACGTCTAAGCTACCCATAGCTGGTCCTTTGTAAACTTGAATGGCATCCGGCGTGAGCCACGGACACATATGGAGAGCAAACGCCATATCAACATCGTCATACACACCTTCTTTTACTAAATACAACCCACCTGATGTATTCGTTTCATCCGTCGATTCTTCTGCTGGTTGGAACACAAATTTAATTGTACCTGTTCTTGATTTATGGTTGAATTGTTCTGCAAGCAACGTTGCGGCGCCAAGTAAAATGGCCGTGTGAGCATCATGGCCACACGCATGCATTACCCCAGGATGTTCGCTAGAAAAGGAGACATCTGCCTCCTCTTTAATTGGCAATGCGTCCATGTCGGCACGCAATGCAATCGTTGGTCCAACACCATTTGATAATGTTCCTACGACCCCATAACCAACGTTTGACTCAAAAACGGTCATTCCCGGTATGCTTTCTAGCTGTTTTTTGACGAAAGCAGAGGTTTCTTTTTCTTGAAAGCTACACTCAGGATATCGATGCAAATGGCGACGCCATTCAATAAGCTGCTCTTCTATTTTAAGAGCATAATCTTTTAACACTTCCACATTAAACGCCTACTTTCACTGCCTCAAACGCTTGTTTAAAATCTTGAATAATATCATCTGCATCTTCAATCCCACAAGAAACGCGTATGAGGCCTTCTGGTATGCCCATGGCTGCACGTTCTTCTGGTGTACATTCCACGTGACTCGTTGTTCTTGCAGGTCCTACTGTCGTCTCTACAGCACCTAAGTTAGCAGCTCGATTAGCAAATTGTAATTTCGGCAATAGATGACGAACCGTATCCACCCCTCCAGTAACAGCAAAACTCAACATACCACCAAATCCTGACATTTGTTCTTTCGCAATGGCATGATTTGGATGGTCTTCAAGACCTGGATAAAAGACTTGTTCCACACCTTCGACCGTCTTTAAATACGTTGCTAGTTTCATTGCTGTTTCTGCCTGTCTCTTTACTCGCAGATCTAGCGTTTTCATACCACGCAATAGAAGATAAGCAGCCCAAGGATCCATTGTTGCACCGTTAATTTCACGGTAATGATAGATGGCTTCGATCAGGGCGTGATCGTAGCCTACGACAACACCGCCTAATGCATCGGCATGACCGCCTAGAAATTTGGTAGCACTATGCAGAACAAGATCAGCTCCAAGTTGCAACGGATTTTGATTTACTGGGGTAGCGAACGTATTATCGACAACAACTAGCGCTCCTGCTTGATGACCTGCTTGAGCACATTTCTTTATATCCGTAATTTTCACAGTTGGGTTTGTCGGTGTTTCTAAATATAAAATTTTACAGCCTTTCGCTGTTTCCTCTATTAGTTGTTCATGATTACCTGTTTCACAAAATTGCACATCCACGCCTATATTCGGCAAAAATTCTGTAAAAATTTTGTTCGTACCGCCATACGTATCTTTAATTGTCACAACACGATCACCAGGACGAAGAAATGTATATAACGTGTTTGAAATGGCGGCCATTCCAGTAGAAAAACTCGTCGCCGCGTTAGCGCCTTCTAATATCTTTACTTTGTCTTCAAATGCTTGCACAGTTGGATTTGTGTTTCGTCCATATATATGACCTTTTTTGCGTCCGATTGCGACTTCATACCATTCATCCATATCGTCATAGCCAAATGCAACGCTAGGTATAACAGGCACCTGGGTCGCTCCATGTACAAGATATTCTTTTTCTCCTGCCCAAACAGCTTGGGTTGCTAATGTTGGTTTGTGTTGTCCTGTCATATCTTCATCCCCTTATTTTTGATTAAGATGCTGAGTCAATCGACGTATTTGATAATAGCTGTCTAGGAAAATCTGCTAGCAGCTCACAACTGTCCTTTGTAATTCGAATCGATTCACTAATCTCGACTCCAAAATCTTCGTACCACATACCGGGAATAACATGAAATGCCATATTCTCTTTTATTTCTGTCTGATCCCCTTTTCGTAAGCTTGCAGTGTGCTCACCCCAATCAGGTGGATAATTCAAACCGGTTGAATAACCTAACCGCGACTCTTTCTTTAATCCATAACGATTAATAGTCTTTTGCCAGACTGCCTCGACTTGTTCACACGTGACACCAGGCTTAATAAAAGCCATCACTTCATTTAACCCTTCTACGACAATGTCTGCTACATCTGAGACACGCTGCTGTGGTTTTCCAATTGTAATCGTTCGAGCTAAAGGTGCATGATAACGCTGATGACAACCTGCCAGTTCAATGATGACCGTTTCTTCACTCGGATAGCGTTGGTCCGTCCACGTAATATGAGGGGCGCCTGTTTTAATACCGGCAGGTAGCAATGGTACAATGGCTGGATAATCGCCACCACTTTCATCCGTTCCTGATAGTTGTGCATGGTAAATATCAGCAACCACATCACATTCTCTTGCACCAGCTTGAATGGCATTCATGCCTGCATACATAGCTTTAGAAGCAATTTTTCCCGCTTGCTTCATATAATGAATCTCTTGTTCTGATTTTATAATTCTGACCCAGTTTACGAGGTTTGTAGCATCGATAAAGGTTGCATTTGGTAAAGCTTGATTTAAGCGATGATGAGCCTGTGCGGTATAGTAATACGTATCCATCTCAACACCGATGGAGCGATTCGATTGACCAATGTCTGCAAGGACCTTGCCGATAAAATCCATTGGGTGCTCTTCCCGAGACTGTACAAAATAGTCCGGATATGAAATAATCCGTTCGTGCATCAGCCATGTTGTCTGCTTAGCGACATTCGCATCCATCCCTCTACCAAGCCATATCGGCTGTTCCTCATCAATGAATAAGACTAACATCTGATGAACATAAAAGGACCAGCCGTTAAAACCAGAGAGATAATTCATATTGGCTGGATCCGTTATGAGTAAGACATCAATTCCCCTTTTTTCCATCTTCTTTTTTGTATTCGCAATTCGTGCTTGAAACTCCTCTAACGTAAACGGGAACATTTTCTGGCCTCCTTATAGATGTAAGCTATTCTCTATGTACAGTATATAGAGCCCCTCTATTGAACGTAATGGAAAAAATGTATGAAAATTAGGTATATTCATTATACAATTTTCTTTTCAAGTCACTTTTTCCTTTTGTAGCAAGGATTTTGAACGTCAGATCTTATTCCACACACAAAAAAAACACCTACAGCTGAGGTGTCTCCATATTCTTATTTATTTGATACGTACGAATACATAAATCCAACAAAAAAAGGTTATCAGGATTCGCAAGAGATAAGCCTGTAATGGTCTCAATTTTTCTAAGTCGATATAATAGAGATTGACGGTGAAGGTGCAAAACACGAGCTGTTTGAGACACCTTATTTTGATTTCGCTGGTACACAATAAAGGTTTCAAGTAAATCAATTTCTCTCATTGTCGAATAATCAATAAGCGGTTGAACGTAACCGGTGATTAACTCTTTAATTTCACCAACTGTACCGATTTTGTGCATGACTCGATCAATTTTCGTATCGCTGAAATAAATTCGACTGCCTTTACCAAGTCGACCCAACCCTAATTGCAGTGCCTGTTTTGCTTCTGTAAAACGAGTTGCAAATCTATTGGGCTCAATGGCTGCATCTCCTATTGCCCAAGTAAGTTCAACATCAGGCAATAAATGATCCAATCTACGGTATAATAAGTCTAAAAAACTATTGACCGTTGCTTTATAATCCTCTGCAGAAACCTCTAAGAAGATGACCATTTGACCATCTAAAAAAGTTGACATACATCCTCGTTCAATCGTCGACCCTGCGAAATAAATTTCTTCCTCAATGTAATGAATCATACTCGTTAACCATTCTTCATAAGTAGCCGTTTGACCAATTTGCGAGAATAACGTCTCAAAATTATGAGGAAAACCAACGATTGCAAGATAAGATAAATGTAAATTATAGCCAAACGCACGTGCTTTTGCATGTAGAGGCTTTGTGTGAATCCCATTAGCTAAATCGGCAACGAAATTATCTCGAATCCTTGCCTCCGCCTCTTGAACAGCGTTTTCCTGTAAAAACCAGAACGCGGCTGCGGTTACTGTATGTTCTAAAATAATGAAAAAGCTTTGTTCATCAATTTTGTCTGATCCACTCAGTGGCGTTGTAAACAAATAGCCTTGAATATCATGATTTGTTTGGATAATTGGTAATACATACAACGTATTCTCTCCCACAACAATTTCTTGAATTTTGCTTTCAAGAGGATGGTGTTCGCTTGAGGAATCAAATGCTTTCACGTCGTTTAACGCATTTCGTATTTGCTTTTCAAATGAATGGGAGGCAAGATGACTTCTCCCCTTTAACGTACCTACATGATCTGTTATGACGATAGGTACCGCTATACAGTTCGAAACATGGTCAGCGATTGTTGATAATCGATTGCCTGCAAGAGTAAGGGAGAGTAATTCTTGTTGAATATGCTGCGTAAATCGGAGATGCTCTTGCTTTTGATCTAACAAACGGGCAGTTACCGCTTGCGTTAAATCAGCAAATCGAATTTCCCATGGCAAAAATAGAATGGGAAATTCATGTTCTTCTGCTAGTGCTTTCGCGTCTTCATATAACTCAAATATATAGCGACCTGTCGCTACTGCTAACGCAGCAGCTTCAGATTTAATGACGTCGGATACAAATTCATAAAATTGTTTTGGATCATGACCGTAACCAATACCTGTTGTTAAAACAAGTTCGTGTTTACGTATAAAGTTTTCTACTGGTGCCTCGGTTATAGAGACCCACTCCACTTGTTTATTGCCTACATGCTCAATAGCAGTTTTAATCGTAGCAGGCTTCATGATGTCTAACTTCATGATTTCACTTAAATTTAACATGACTTTGCACCCCTATTCTGCAGCTACATCTCTCAATAAAGACCAGGTTTGCGGTCTTTTAATAATGGAATATCTTCTCTAATCTGTTCAACCTCCTTTTTCTTCAAAGCTGCAATAATCGTTCCTTTATCTTCAGTTGCTTCTTCTACTACATCACCACTTGGTCGAATAACAACCGAATGACCACCGTACGCGGTTTGAGTATCAGACCCTATGCGATTAACACCAATAACGTATACTTGGTTTTCAATCGCTCGTGCTTGAAGCAATGTACGCCATACAGCTGTTCTTGCTTTTGGCCACTCAGCAGGAATGACTAATACATCTGCACCTGCTAACGTTAGTTTTCTTGCCAATTCAGGAAAACGTAGGTCATAGCAAATCATTATGCCTATCGTTAACCCATCTAAAGTAAATAAACGTGGCGGTTCTTGACCAGCTGCAAAAAAATCAGGTTCGTTTAGCATTGGCACTAGATGCACTTTATCATATTGATTAACCAATGCCCCTTCTTTGTTATAAACAAGAGCTGTATTGTAAAACTTATTTTCTCTTTTTGTAACGATTGATCCTCCAATTATATGCACCTTATAGGTGTTAGCGAGTTCAACCAACAGGGCTTTTGTTTGTTTTTCTTGAGACGCTATCTGTTCTAATTGATCATACGCATAACCTGACGACCACAATTCGGGTAAAATAACACAATTCACACTTTTCTCTTTAGAAAGCTGTTCCATCCATGCTGTCACACGCTCACTATTTTTCTTAACATCACCAAGTTCGATATCCCCTTGATACAGTGCCACTTTCATTATATAATCAACTCCCTCTTTCGTTTATGTACCCAAATAGTGAAAAAAGAAGCAGCCACAATAGAACTGCTTCTTTCATTTACTTAATTAAACCAGCCAGATACTGTATCAGTAAGACTCGTCCACATGCTTGAGAAGAATGAACCGATACCTCTCATTGACATTGTAAACCAGCCAGCTTCTTCAATATCTTCTGTTGCTACTAGTGCAACTCCGCTTAACTGTGTTCCTTGAATGTATTCCGTCGGATCATCAAAGTTCACTTTTAACGTACCAATTCGCTCGCCTTCGCTTATTGGTGCGACAAGTTCTCCATTTTCATTCAAGAGCTTTTCATCAAGAACGACTTCGAGTGTGTAGTCTTGATTTGCATTTTTTGGTGTTGCTACATTCAAGTTTTCGGAAGTGACAACGGAGACTTCTGTTTCTTTTCCACCGCTAACAGTGAACGTGTTGTCTTCTGGCTCTTGGCCTTCTTCCACAACAGTAATGTCTTCGAACTGATCAAATCCATAATCAAACAATTTCGCTGTTTCATCAAAACGTTCTGTTCGAATTTGTGGATCTCCTGCATTCATTACAACCGTTATAAGTCGGGTACCGTCTCGTAAGGCTGTTCCTGTGAAACTGTTCCCTGCAGCATCTGTAGTGCCCGTTTTTAATCCATCTGCGCCTTCGTATTCATGACTCATACCTGGTAACATTTGATTCCAGTTTGGCATATTTACCGTTTCATCTGGTCCCGCTTGGAATTCAGCAAAAGGAATACTTGCTGTTTCTAACACTTCCGGATAATCATTTAGTAGATGAAAAGCAAGTTGTGCAACAGAACGAGCGGACATAGTTGTTTCTGCGTCTGCTGGAGTACCGTCCGGATGATGACCATCTAAACTAGAATTCGGCAAACCACTGGAGTTTACAAAATCATAATGATCAAGGCCTAATTCTGCTGCTTTCTCATTCATTTGCTGAACAAAAGCCGATTCTGATCCAGCAATATGAGAAGCAAGTGCCATTGTCGATGCATTTGCAGAATAGATAGCCATTGATTCATACAGATCCTTCACCGTATAATCATAGTCCGAACGTAACATTACATTCGAAAGACCGCCTTGGTGTGATAAAGGGTATAGATGATCTTCAATTGTAACCGTATCATCCCAAGAAACTTGGCCTTCTTCAATCGCTTCAAACAACAAATACTCTGTCATCATTTTTGTCATACTTGCGATAGCTAACTGCTCATCTATATTATCTTCATAAAGGATTTGTCCTGTATCTCCATTTATCATTATTGCAGCAGACGCATCCACATTTATTGTATTCGCCTCTGCTTTTTGATAAGGTACTGTTACTAGAGCTAAAATTAATGTGAACAATAAAGACATTCTTGCCCACTTCGCTCGGTTATTTCTTTTCAAAACGACACCTCCACTATTTCTACACATGTTTCTTATTGTATCATGCTAACATACAAAAAAATAGATAGGGAAGTCCCTATCTATTAGTCAAAAGTTTGTCGATTATAACGAATAATTTGGAGCCTCTTTTGTTATTTGTACATCATGTGGATGGCTCTCTTTTAAGCCTGCACCAGTAATTCGGACAAATTGGCCTTCTTCTCTTAAGTTTGTTAACGTAGCCGTTCCACAGTAACCCATACCAGCACGAACACCACCAACCAATTGGTGAACCGTATCCGCTAATGGTCCTTTATAAGATGTACGTCCTTCAATTCCCTCTGGAACAAGTTTTTGATTATTTTCCTGGAAATAACGATCTTTACTTCCCTTTTCCATCGCTCCAAGTGAACCCATGCCTCGATAGACTTTGTATTGGCGCCCTTGATAGATTTCAGTCTCTCCAGGGCTCTCAGAAACACCTGCCAGCAAGCTACCTAGCATCACAGCATGTCCACCAGCAGCTAATGCTTTAGTAATATCACCAGAGTACTTAATACCCCCATCAGCAATGATCGGCACACCATGTTTTCTTGCTTCTGTCGCACAATCATACACGGCAGTAATTTGTGGAACACCAATTCCAGCAACAACACGTGTTGTACAAATAGACCCTGGACCAATTCCTACTTTTACAACACTTACACCAGCTTCAATTAATGCTTTTGTTCCTTCAGCAGTAGCAACATTCCCTGCAATAATGGTGAGGTCTGGATAATTTGCTCTTACATCAGCTACTTTATTTAATACACCCTGTGAATGACCATGTGCAGTATCAATGACAATAGCATCTGCTCCTGCTTTTACAACCGCCTCAATTCGAACATCAGCATCTGCAGACACACCAATCGCTGCACCTACAAGAAGACGACCTTGCTTGTCTTTCGCTGAATTAGGGAATTCAATTACTTTTTCAATGTCTTTAATTGTAATTAACCCTTTTAACACACCTTCATCATCAACGAGTGGTAATTTTTCAATCTTATATTTTTGTAAAATTTTCTCTGCTTCTTCTAAAGTCGTTCCAACCGGGGCTGTAACAAGACCTTCCTTCGTCATGACATCATCAATTTTAATGGAATAGTCTTCAATAAAGCGTAAGTCACGATTTGTTAGAATCCCTACTAAATGTTGAGAATCGTTTACGATAGGTACACCTGAAATACGATATTTACCCATTAAATGCTCAGCATCAAATACTTGGCGATCTGGTGTTAAGAAAAATGGATCTGTAATAACGCCACTTTCAGAACGTTTGACTTTGTCAATCTGTTCAGCTTGCTCTTCGATGGACATATTCTTATGAATAATACCCATACCACCTTCACGAGCAATCGCAATAGCCATTTCCGATTCCGTTACAGTATCCATACCAGCACTTAAAATTGGAATATTTAACTTTACATTTTCACTTAACTTTGTTGCAACTGAAACATCTCTTGGAAGAATTTCAGATTTAGCCGGTAAAAGCAAAACATCATCAAATGTTAAGCCTTCTTTTTTAAATTTATCGTCCCACATCGTATTTGCCCCCTTAAAAAAGCCAGAAAATATTATTAGTAGCTTATCAACTGGGCAAACTACTGTCAAGACAAGGGTTTAAGTAGCACTTTTCTGAATTCACTGTACATAAGGATGGATCCCTCTATGAATGATTTTACCTTTTTTGAATCAGCCAGTTTTACACAAGATTTTCTAAAAGAACAGTATCAGCTTTTTGAAAAAGAAGATGTTGCCTCTTCTAAAAGCTACATGAACTCCTATCGATTTATGTATCATATTCAACATGGTCAGCTCTACTACACTCAGGCTAAGCAAGCTCCTGTAGCGATCAAGCCAATGCTTTTATTTTATGGACTTTCTCAGCTTTTAAAAGCCTGTATTCTCAAATACGACCCAGACTACCCAGCGAAATCATCCGTATTGTCTCATGGCGTCTCGACAAGAAAAAGAAAGAAGCAAGGCTATTCGTTTTTAGCTGATGAAGTAAAAGTACAACAAGATGGCTTGTTTCCCCACCTGATGCAAAAAATGTTTCACATGAAACCAAATCAATATTCTGACAAATACTCCATGGCTCTCTTATTTAAACAACTACCACCAATGCAAGATGCTTTTGTTCACCTGCTTGCTGAACAACCTTATTACTATGGAACACTTAACAAAAATCAATCACTCACTTTCCCTTCCAGTGTGCTTGATGCCTATCATATGACAGCTGAACGATTCAAGGATTATTTAGTCAGCTATGGCTACAAACAAACGTTAAACATTAGTGAACAAAAGGATACGATTGTCTTACACCCTATTGATGTATTAAAAGAACGAAACATCAACCCACTTCTATTTGTAAATGAAAAGACATATGCTCTCCATTCAAATAAAACAGACTACATGAAGCTCCCAACTTTAATGGTCTACTATCTTGTGCTCTATAACCTCAGCATGATTTGCCGCTATGAAACAGAATGGTGGGGAGAGAGATTGCATACATTAGATTGTGATGAAATGCCGTTCATTAAGAATTTCTTAGACCTTGTAGAAAAAGATAGTCAACAGGTTGTTCTCAAAAAAATAATACAACGCTAACCTAGCTTATTGTTGAAGGCGATAGCCTTATCAATTTAAAAGTCATTTACAAGCCTTTTATTGCGTGAAACGAGTAACCCCCATATGAGGCCCTCTTTTGTTTCGTTTTATTCTTTAGTAAGCTTTCTACTGCCTATGGAGGCATTTAAATCAAGACGTTTTAGATGACAACGTCCCTTGGCTTCAGGGTGGTTTTCTTCGAGGACGTTCCTCTTGTTAATTGATCCACGATGCTTCCCATGAAGCTTTTACGAAAACAACCCTTTCGTCTCACTGGGGGGTGCACGCTGCTTTCCTTCGTTGTTTTTTCATGGTGTTCTTTTTTATCGTGCTCGTATTTTACGGCGGTTTTCTTTGTCTGACTCGCTTCTGTCGAAGCGCAGCTCTTTTGCACCTTTCTTTCTACGCAAAAAAAAGACACCTTTTCAGGTGTCTTTCTGATTGCCTGGCAACGTCCTACTCTCACAGGGGGAAGCCCCCAACTACCATCGGCGCAAAAGAGCTTAACGACCGTGTTCGGCATGGGAACGGGTGTGACCTCTTTGCTATTGCCACCAGACTTATTTTGACGTCAGATCAACGGCGAATCTCTTCGTCCTATTTGTGTCTTTCTGTCAGTCACGTACGCAAGTACGCTCCTTCCTTCAAGCACTTCTAGTCCTCGATCTTCTTGTTGCTCTTTGTCAAAGGAATGAAATCCTTCTTGTTAAAAAGAATCGGTGATTCTTTCAAAACTAAATCAAATCATCATACTCAAACTCAAGAAATTTAGGATAAGCCCTCGACCGATTAGTATCAGTCCGCTCCATGTGTCGCCACACTTCCACTTCTGACCTATCAACCTCATCATCTCTAAGGGGTCTTACTGGCTTACGCCATGGGAAATCTCATCTTGAGGGGGGCTTCATGCTTAGATGCTTTCAGCACTTATCCCGTCCATACGTAGCTACCCAGCGATGCTCCTGGCGGAACAACTGGTACACCAGCGGTATGTCCATCCCGGTCCTCTCGTACTAAGGACAGCTCCTCTCAAATTTCCTACGCCCGCGACGGATAGGGACCGAACTGTCTCACGACGTTCTGAACCCAGCTCGCGTGCCGCTTTAATGGGCGAACAGCCCAACCCTTGGGACCTACTTCAGCCCCAGGATGCGACGAGCCGACATCGAGGTGCCAAACCTCCCCGTCGATGTGGACTCTTGGGGGAGATAAGCCTGTTATCCCCAGGGTAGCTTTTATCCGTTGAGCGACGGCCCTTCCATACGGCACCGCCGGATCACTAAGCCCGACTTTCGTCCCTGCTCGACTTGTAGGTCTCGCAGTCAAGCTCCCTTATGCCTTTGCACTCTACGAATGATTTCCAACCATTCTGAGGGAACCTTTGGGCGCCTCCGTTACTGTTTAGGAGGCGACCGCCCCAGTCAAACTGCCCACCTGACAATGTCCCTGACCCGGATCACGGGTCGAGGTTAGAATGTCAGCACCATCAGGGTAGTATCCCACCGACGCCTCCACCGAAGCTAGCGCTCCGGCTTCCAAGGCTCCTACCTATCCTGTACAAATGGTACCAACACTCACTATCAAGCTACAGTAAAGCTCCATGGGGTCTTTCCGTCCTGTCGCGGGTAACCTGCATCTTCACAGGTACTATAATTTCACCGGGTCTCTCGTTGAGACAGTATCCAAGTCGTTGCACCATTCGTGCGGGTCGGAACTTACCCGACAAGGAATTTCGCTACCTTAGGACCGTTATAGTTACGGCCGCCGTTTACTGGGGCTTCAATTCAGAGCTTCTCCCTTACGGGATAACCCCTCCTCTTAACCTTCCAGCACCGGGCAGGTGTCAGCCCCTATACTTCGCCTTACGGCTTCGCAGAGACCTGTGTTTTTGCTAAACAGTCGCTTGGATCTATTCACTGCGGCTCTCTCGGGCTTTAACACCCTAATAGAGCACCCCTTCTCCCGAAGTTACGGGGTCATTTTGCCGAGTTCCTTAACGAGAGTTCTCCCGAGCGTCTTAGAATTCTCTTCTCGCCTACCTGTGTCGGTTTGCGGTACGGGCACCTGTATTCTAACTAGAGGCTTTTCTCGGCAGCGGAGGATCAGGGATTTCGGACCCTTGGGTCCTTCACGGTCACAGCTCAGCCTTCACGGAACACGGATTTGCCTATGTTCCAGCCTTGCATGCTTCGACGCGCACAGCCAGCGGCGCGCTCACCCTACCTTTCTGCGTCCCCCCATCGTTCAAACAAATACGAGGTGGTACAGGAATATCAACCTGTTGTCCATCGCCTACGCCTTTCGGCCTCGGCTTAGGTCCCGACTAACCCTGAGCGGACGAGCCTTCCTCAGGAAACCTTGGGCTTTCGACGGAGGGGATTCTCACCCCTCTTTTCGCTACTCATACCGGCATTCTCACTTCCAAGCACTCCACTAGTCCTCACGATCTAGCTTCACAGTCCTTGGAACGCTCCCCTACCCAATCCCTACTGGGATTGCCATAGCTTCGGTGATACGTTTAGCCCCGGTACATTTTCGGCGCAGAGTCACTCGACCAGTGAGCTATTACGCACTCTTTCAATGATGGCTGCTTCTAAGCCAACATCCTGGTTGTCTAAGCAACTCCACATCCTTTTCCACTTAACGTATACTTGGGGACCTTAGCTGATGGTCTGGGCTGTTTCCCTCTTGACTACGGATCTTAGCACTCGCAGTCTGACTCCCGAGTTAAAGTTTTTGGCATTCGGAGTTTGACTGAATTCGGTAATCCTGTGGGGACCCCTCGTCCAATCAGTGCTCTACCTCCAAAACTCATCACTCGAGGCTAGCCCTAAAGCTATTTCGGGGAGAACCAGCTATTTCCGAGTTCGATTGGCATTTCACCCCTACCCACACCTCATCCCCGCATTTTTCAACATGCGTGGGTTCGGGCCTCCAGTCGGTGTTACCCGACCTTCACCCTGGACATGGGTAGATCACCCGGTTTCGGGTCTACGACAACGTACTTACTCGCCCTATTCAGACTCGCTTTCGCTACGGCTCCGCCTCATCAGCTTAACCTTGCACGTTATCGTAACTCGCCGGTTCATTCTACAAAAGGCACGCCATCACCCATTAACGGGCTCTGACTAGTTGTAGGCACACGGTTTCAGGATCTCTTTCACTCCCCTTCCGGGGTGCTTTTCACCTTTCCCTCACGGTACTGGTTCACTATCGGTCACTAGGGAGTATTTAGCCTTGGGAGATGGTCCTCCCGGATTCCGACGGGGTTTCACGTGTCCCGCCGTACTCAGGATCCACTCTGGAGGAAACGAAGTTTCAGCTACAGGGCTGTTACCTTCTTCGGCTTGTCTTTCCAGACAATTCACCTACTCCGTTTCTTTGTAACTCCGTATAGAGTGTCCTACAACCCCAAGAGGCAAGCCTCTTGGTTTGGGCTGATTCCGTTTCGCTCGCCGCTACTCAGGAAATCGCATTTGCTTTCTCTTCCTCCGGGTACTTAGATGTTTCAGTTCCCCGGGTCTGCCTCACCCTGCCCTATGTGTTCAGGCAGGAGTACCATCCCATTACGGATGGTGGGTTCCCCCATTCGGAAATCTCCGGATCAAAGCTTACTTACAGCTCCCCGAAGCATATCGCTGTTCGTCGCGTCCTTCATCGGCTCCTAGTGCCAAGGCATTCACCGTGCGCCCTTTCTAACTTATCCATTTTTACTTCAGATTCCCTTCGTATCTCTTCGTCTGGTTCCTGTCTTTCTGTCAGTTACGTAGCGAACTACGCTCCTTCCATCAAGCATTTCCCATCCTTGATCTACTTGGGTCTCTTTGTAAAACAGTTAACCTAAAAGGTTTATGAATTCTTGACGTCTCGTTCAAACAGTTGTAACACCGATGAACAAAACTAATTTGAGTTGATTGATTATGATTTAGTTTTCAAAGAACCATGCCTACAGGATGTAGGTACCAGGCGTTGCCACAGGACGTGGCGTTCTAAGCGTGGTATCCATTACCTTCGCATTTTCAATTGGAAGAGGAATTCTTCCAAAACTGAACAAAAGATCCAAAGCGCTATATGACCCGAGGTCATACATCGACTAGAGTAAAAACTCCATAGAAAGGAGGTGATCCAGCCGCACCTTCCGATACGGCTACCTTGTTACGACTTCACCCCAATCATTTGTCCCACCTTAGGCGGCTGGCTCCAAAAGGTTACCTCACCGACTTCGGGTGTTACAAACTCTCGTGGTGTGACGGGCGGTGTGTACAAGACCCGGGAACGTATTCACCGCGGCATGCTGATCCGCGATTACTAGCAATTCCGGCTTCATGTAGGCGAGTTGCAGCCTACAATCCGAACTGAGAATGGCTTTATGGGATTGGCTCCACCTCGCGGTTTCGCTGCCCTTTGTACCATCCATTGTAGCACGTGTGTAGCCCAGGTCATAAGGGGCATGATGATTTGACGTCGTCCCCACCTTCCTCCGGTTTGTCACCGGCAGTCACCTTAGAGTGCCCAACTAAATGCTGGCAACTAAGATCAAGGGTTGCGCTCGTTGCGGGACTTAACCCAACATCTCACGACACGAGCTGACGACAACCATGCACCACCTGTCACTTTGCCCCCGAAGGGGAAGCTCTGTCTCCAGAGTGGTCAAAGGATGTCAAGACCTGGTAAGGTTCTTCGCGTTGCTTCGAATTAAACCACATGCTCCACTGCTTGTGCGGGTCCCCGTCAATTCCTTTGAGTTTCAGCCTTGCGGCCGTACTCCCCAGGCGGAGTGCTTAATGTGTTTACTTCGGCACTACGGGCATCGAAACCCCTAACACCTAGCACTCATCGTTTACGGCGTGGACTACCAGGGTATCTAATCCTGTTTGCTCCCCACGCTTTCGCGCCTCAGCGTCAGTTACAGACCAGAGAGTCGCCTTCGCCACTGGTGTTCCTCCACATATCTACGCATTTCACCGCTACACGTGGAATTCCACTCTCCTCTTCTGCACTCAAGCTTCCCAGTTTCCAATGGCCGCTCGGGGTTGAGCCCCGAGATTTCACATCAGACTTAAGAAGCCGCCTGCGCGCGCTTTACGCCCAATAATTCCGGACAACGCTTGCCACCTACGTATTACCGCGGCTGCTGGCACGTAGTTAGCCGTGGCTTTCTGGTGAGGTACCGTCAAGGTACCGGTAGTTACGCCGGTACTTGTTCTTCCCTCACAACAGAGCTTTACGACCCGAAGGCCTTCCTCACTCACGCGGCGTTGCTCCGTCAGACTTTCGTCCATTGCGGAAGATTCCCTACTGCTGCCTCCCGTAGGAGTCTGGGCCGTGTCTCAGTCCCAGTGTGGCCGATCACCCTCTCAGGTCGGCTACGCATCGTCGCCTTGGTAAGCCGTTACCTTACCAACTAGCTAATGCGCCGCAGGCCCATCCCTTAGTGACAGCCGAAACCGTCTTTCAAAAGAGAATCAGGTGATTCTCTCTATTATCCCGTATTAGCTCCGGTTTCCCGGAGTTATCCCAGTCTAAGGGGCAGGTTACCTACGTGTTACTCACCCGTCCGCCGCTGACTTCCGGGAGCAAGCTCCCTTCTGTCCGCTCGACTTGCATGTATTAGGCACGCCGCCAGCGTTCGTCCTGAGCCAGGATCAAACTCTCCGTTAAAAGTGTTTGACTTGCTCATTTGCACATTTTAAAGCTGTGTCTAACTTCATTGACGAGATACCTTGTATCTCTTTTTACGCTTGGCTTTTGTTCAGTTTTCAAAGAACTCGTTTGCGCCTCGATCTCTCTTGGCGACTCAATCAATATACCATTTTCTTGCGTATAAAGTCAACAACTTTTTTTAAATTATAATTAAGTTGTTTGCGCCTCTCTTAAGAGGACAAGTAATAATATATCATTCTATTAATAAATCGTCAACTATATTTTTAAACTTTTTTCAGCTTTATTCATTTAACTTGTTTCTATTCAGTAAGTTCAACAACACTATGTTAGTTACATACGTACTCTCCTATTCATGTATTTCGTCGTTATTAGCAAACGAACCTAAGAAGAATGTATTCAGCCACTAAATTGACAACGAGAACAGCGTTGCTGGTTCAAGCACACACCATTCTCGTTCTAATCAATTATTCTCTTTTACTATTATCTTCATGATCCATAAAAAGCTTGTGTTTAGTTTACGGCCACTAACAATTAACTATTTGTTGATTGCCCCGCATCAACATGTAAAACCTGACCAGTTACAAAACGTGAATCGTCTGAAGCTAAGTACACATATGTGGGAGCCAATTCAAAAGGTTGACCTACTCTACCAAATACATTATCTACAGGTAGGGCATTATCATCTGCTGAAAAGCTAGACGGAATAAGCGGGGTCCAAATCTTACCTGGTGCCACCGCATTTACACGTATCCCTCTTTTTCCAACTTGTTTCGCCAGAGCTCTCGTCCATCCTACATTCGCTCCCTTTGTCGCCGTATAATCAACAAGCTGTGGCTCTCCCACATACGTTACGACAGAAGATGTCATAATAATGGAGCTTCCAGGCTCTAAATAGGGCATAGCTGCTCTTGTTAAGTAAAAATGCGAGTACACATTCACTTTAAACGTGTGATCAAATTGTTCGTCCGTGATATCGGTAATCGATTGCTGCGGAAATTGGATACCGACATTGTTAACGACGATATCAATCTTTTTAAAAGTCTCAATCGTTCGGCGTACAATTTCTTCATTTTTTTCTTTTAAACTCACATCCCCTGAAATAAGTAAACAGCGACGTCCTAATTCCTCAATCCTATTCTTCGTTCGGTAGGCGTCCTCATGCTCATGTAAGTAGCTAATCACACAGTTAGCACCTTCTTTTGCAAACGCAATTGCCGTCGCTGCACCAATTCCACTGTCACCGCCTGAAATTATGGCGACTTTATTTTCTAGTTTTCCAGAACCTTTATATTGTTCATTTTCTATAATAGGACGCGGAACCATTAATGATTCAATTCCCGGTTGCTCCAATTGTCTTTGTTCGGGGCCCGTTAAATTTAGTTCTTCATAGCGTGTGATCTTTCCATAGCTAGGATATAAAGGATAAGTTCCTTCTTTTATATTTGAATGAAACCATTGTTGAAGCTCTTCAATCTCACGCTTTTTGTCAAATTCATTGGTCATTTCATCACCTCGATAATCCTACACTATGAATAGGCGATTACCTACGTGCACGTCTTTTTTGCTGAGAGACATACTTCTCCCTCTTTGACTTTGCATATAGTAAGTTACAAAGGAGGAGCAGTCTTATGAACTTTACACTTTATCCTGAAGTCACCCTGCTTACAAAGAGCGATTCATCAGAACATGAGCGTATGCACTATTTAGGAGATTCATGGCTTGTTCCAAAAATAGGACCTAGACCTCCCTTTTACACTCATCCTCGACTTGATCCAGAGTACCCAGTCCTTTAAAGCAAAAAGAAACTGTCCAAAAGGACAGTTTCTTTTATTCTTCATTCGAGTCAGTGGTTTCTTCTATATCGTTTGTAGCTTCTGTCGTTTCTAATTCTTCGCTATCCTCAAGATCCTCTACATCTTCATCATGAATATTGACTCGGGCAACGGTTGCTACCTCTTCGCCTTCCTGAACACGGATAAGAGTAACCCCTTGTGTATTTCTTCCGGTTGTCGAAATCCCTTCAACAGTTGTCCGAATAATAATACCATTCGCCGTTACAATCATAATGTCATCGTCTTCGCCAACCATCTTTAACGACACAAGCGGACCGTTTTTGTCGGTTACATTACACGTCTTAATGCCTTTACCGCCTCGGCTCTGAACACGGTATTCTTCCAGCTCTGTGCGCTTTCCGTAACCTTTTTCCGTTACAACAAGCACCTTTTGGTCTTCGTTGATAACATCCATTCCAACTACACCATCATCGTTCGAAAGGGTAATCCCTTTTACACCACCAGCAGTTCGTCCCATGTCACGAACATCCGTCTCATGGAAACGGATAGCCATTCCTTGCCTTGTACCAATCATCATCTCTCGGTCCCCATCTGTTAAACGGACACCGTGTAACGAGTCGCCTTCACGCAAATTAATGGCGAACAAACCACCTTTACGGATATTTGCAAATGCGGACAACGTTGTTCGCTTCGCAATACCATGTTCCGTTAAGAAGAATAAATAAGAGTTGTCGCCAAATTCTTCGATTGGAATTACTGTACTGATCGTTTCCCCTGGCTCAATTTGCAAGAGATTAATGGCTGGGATCCCTTTTGCTGTTCGTCCTAATTCAGGAATTTCATAGCCTTTTAAACGATATACTTTTCCTTTGTCAGTAAAGAATAAAATGGTATGGTGGGTATTTGTTATAAACAAATGTTGAACAAAATCATCATCATTTGTTCCCATTCCTTGTATTCCTTTACCACCACGTCTTTGTGCTCTGTACGTAGAAACCGGTAGACGCTTTACATAACCGTTATGTGTAATGGTAATGACGATATTTTGACGAGGGATTAAATCTTCATCTTCAAGATGTTCTTCACTCATCGAGATAACCGTTCTGCGTTCATCATTAAATTTCTGCTTAACCAATTCTAATTCCTCGCGAATAACTTCTAACACACGTTCTTCACTAGCTAAAATAGCTCTTAGCTCTGCAATACGAGCCATTACTTCTTTGTATTCTTGTTCTAACTTATCTCGTTCAAGACCAGTCAGTCTTTGTAATCTCATATCTAAAATGGCTTGCGCCTGATCATAGCTAAGTTCAAAGCGTTCAATCAATCCATTTCGAGCAATTTCAGCTGTTGCTGACGCACGAATTAACGCGATGATCTCATCAATATGGTCTAGTGCAATTCGTAGCCCTTCTAATATGTGCGCACGAGCTTCTGCTTTATTTAAATCAAATTGTGTCCGTCTACGAATAACTTCTACTTGGTGCGCTAAATAATGCTCTAACGCCTGTTTTATATTCAATACTTCAGGCTTGCCATTAACGAGTGCCAACATATTAATTCCGAAACTCGTTTGCAAAGCTGTTTGCTTGTACAAATTATTTAAAATGACGTTTGGATTTGCGTCGCGACGGATATCAATAACAATACGCATACCATTTCGGTCAGATGAATCTCTCAGCTCGGTAATACCCTCTATTTTTTTATCACGAACGAGTTCAGCAATTTTTTCAATTAAACGAGCTTTATTTACTTGGTAAGGTAGTTCAGTCACAATAATAGACTGTTTTCCTTTTTTCTCTTCAATTTCTGTTTTTGCGCGCACCATAATGGACCCGCGACCAGTCGTATAAGCTTTACGAATTCCAGAACGTCCTAAAATTTCTCCTCCAGTAGGGAAATCTGGACCAGGAATGTGCTCCATTAAGTCTGGGATCGTAATCTCTGGGTCTTTTGATAATGCAAGCACACCATCAATCACTTCCCCTAGTTGATGAGGAGGGATATTCGTCGCCATCCCAACGGCAATACCAGAAGTACCGTTCACTAAAAGGTTTGGGAATCTCGCTGGCAATACTTTAGGCTCGCGCTCTGTACCATCGTAGTTATCGTCAAAGTCAACCGTATCCTTGTTTAAGTCACGAACAAGCTCCATGGAGATTTTCGACATCTTTGATTCTGTGTAACGCATTGCCGCCGCCGAATCTCCATCAATAGAACCAAAGTTTCCATGTCCATTAACGAGCATATAACGATAGCTAAAATCTTGCGCCATACGAACCATTGTATCGTATACAGAAGAGTCTCCGTGAGGGTGGTACTTCCCTAAAACTTCTCCGACAATTCTTGCCGATTTTTTAAACGGTTTATCAGGTGTCATTCCTAATTCAAACATCGCATAAAGAATACGGCGGTGAACCGGCTTCATTCCATCTCGTGCATCAGGAAGAGCTCGGCTAACAATAACACTCATGGCATAATCCATGAATGATTCTTTCATCTCTTCATCAATTAATCGTTCTCTAAGTCTCGACACATCTTCTTCAGCCATACAAAAACCTCCGCAACAGACTAAGTTACATCCTTAGTCCTCCTCTTAAATATCCAAGTTCTTTACATACTGTGCGTTCTCTTGAATGAAATCGCGTCGTGGCTCTACTCGATCTCCCATTAACACTTCAAAAATTTCATCTGCTTTAATAGCATCTGCTAGAGTTACTTGAAGCATATTTCTTGTGTCTGGGTCCATTGTGGTTTCCCACAATTGAGTAGCATCCATTTCCCCTAGTCCTTTATAACGCTGAATTCCCACCTTCGTTCGATCTTCAATGGTTGAGAGATGTGCATCTAATTCTCGATCTGAATAAACATACGTTACATTATTTTTTCCTTGTTCCACTTTATATAATGGCGGTTGCGCAATGTACACAAAGCCACTTTCAATTAACTCACGCATATAGCGATAGAAGAATGTAAGAATAAGCGTCCGAATGTGGGCACCATCTACGTCCGCATCTGTCATAATCACAATTTTATGGTAGCGAGCTTTTTCGATATCGAATTCTTCGCCAATACCCGTGCCAATTGCTGTTATGATCATCCGAATTTCATTATTTGCTAGAATTTTATCCAAACGCGCTTTTTCTACGTTTAAGATTTTCCCTCTAAGAGGCAAAATCGCTTGGATATGTGGATCTCGTCCACCTTTAGCAGACCCACCTGCCGAGTCACCTTCTACGATAAATAATTCGCTGATGGTTGCATCTTTAGAAGAACAATCTGTTAGTTTACCTGGTAGTGAACTCACTTCTAACGCACTTTTTCGGCGCGTTAATTCACGTGCTTTTTTTGCAGCCTCTCTAGCTCTAGAAGCCATCAAGCCTTTATCTACGATTTTGCGCGCAACCGTAGGGTTTTCTGCCATAAAACGTGAGAAACTTTCAGAGAAAAGAGAGTCTGTAATTGTTCTTGCTTCACTGTTCCCTAGCTTTGTTTTCGTTTGCCCTTCGAATTGAGGCTCTGGAATTTTAACAGAAATAATAGCCGTTAATCCTTCGCGAACATCTTCACCACTAAGATTCGGATCATTCTCTTTAAACAGGCTGTTCTTTCTTGCATAATCGTTAATAACACGTGTTAAACCAGTTTTAAAGCCTGATTCATGTGTGCCACCTTCGTGGGTGTTAATGTTATTTGCAAATGAATAAATACTGCTTGTATAGCCATCGTTATATTGAACAGCTACTTCTACTGTTAATCCTTCTTTTTCACCTTCAACATGGATAGGTTCAGCATGAAGTGCCTCTTTCGTACGATTCAAATGCATAACGAACGAAGAAATTCCACCTTCGTAATAATACGTAGCTTCTTTTCCCTCTTCCGTTCTTTTATCAGCAATGCGAATGGTAAGCCCTTTATTTAAAAAGGCAAGCTCCCTTACACGACTCGCTAATGTGTCATAATCAAATTCTAATGTCTCTTTAAAAATGTCACCGTCTGGCTTAAACGTAATAACGGTCCCTGTTTTTTCGGTTTCACCAATAATGTTTAAATCCTCTTGAGGCACACCTCTTGAATAGGATTGCTTATGGATTTTCCCGTCCAAATGGACATTCACTTCTAAATAAGTCGATAAGGCATTTACAACAGATGCCCCTACACCGTGTAGACCACCAGAGACTTTATAGCCGCCTCCACCGAATTTTCCACCAGCGTGAAGAACAGTCATAATAACTTCAACTGCTGGACGACCCATTTTTTCTTGAATCCCAACAGGTATACCACGACCATTATCTTCCACCGTAATAGAATTATCTTTTTCAATGGTTAATGTAATGGTGTCACAATAACCGGCCATTGCTTCATCGATACTATTGTCGACAATTTCCCAGACTAAATGGTGTAACCCTCTTTGGCTTGTCGATCCGATGTACATACCAGGTCGTTTTCTTACTGCCTCTAACCCTTCAAGTACTTGTATTTGGCTTTCATCATACGTTTGATTTTGATCATTTTCCAACATTTTTCACCTTCTCGTTAGGGGTCCTATCCATTGGTTTCTTCTTCCTCAAATAAACGATCTAGCACATTTTCGGTTGAGCGCTTATAGAGGGTTTGTGTGGAAACCGGAGAGTAATACACATGATGATTTGTTACAATGACGCTTTTGATCGCGTCTGTTACATTGCCGATACACGTTTTTTGTATCGTTTGATTTTCAAGAAAAGCGAGTGTGTCTTTCGGTAACGCCTCTTCAACATATGGAAAAATACCAACAATCCGGTTGATTGGTAAAATAATATCTCCACCTACATGAATATACATCGTTTACTCCATTCGTTTGATTTCACCTTGGTTCACAGTAAAAATGCACGCTTCTTGACGAACACTTTCATGTAGTCCGCTAATGGACGTCGTTGTTACAAACGTTTGTACGCGATTCTGAATCGTTTCTAGTAAATGAGATTGTCTATAATCATCTAGTTCTGATAGCACGTCATCTAGTAATAGAACAGGATATTCACCGACTTCATCATGAATTAAATCAATTTCTGCCAATTTAAGAGATAATGCTGTCGTTCGCTGCTGCCCTTGAGAACCGAACTTTTGAACATCTAAGTCGTTAATGGTAAAAGCTAAATCATCTCGATGCGGCCCAAATAACGTCGTTCCTCTTCTTACTTCTTCTGCTTTTTTCGCTTCGTATTTTTTTTGCATATCTATTTTTATTTTCGACAGATTTCCCTCTTCTGATACCTCTAAAGAAGGGATATATTGAAGTCTTAACACTTCTTTTCCTCTGCTAATAGAATCGTGAATCGGAACAGCCCATTTTTCTAGCTGTTTCGTAAATTCCCCACGCTTTTTCATAATAAAAGCCGCTCGCTCTATCATTTGTTCAGTTAAAATATCAAGCATCGTAAAATCCGTCGAACGTTTCACCTGCATCGTTTTAAGTAAGACATTACGTTGTTTCATAATTTTGCCGTAATGAGACAATTCATAGAGATAAACCGGACTAATTTGCCCTAACTCCATATCAATAAAACGCCTTCTTGTTTGTGGGCTTCCCTTAACAAGTTCTAAATCTTCCGGTGCAAACATGACAACATTAATCGTTCCAACATAATCACTTAAGCGTTTTTGCTCTAGCCCATTTATCTTCCCGCGCTTTCCTTTCTGCGAGATAATTAAATCTAGCTCGACTTGGCCAGTTCGATTTTCAGCTTCAATATGGATTCGGGAAAATTCATCATCGAATCGTATCAATTCTTTGTCTTTATTCGATCGATGGGATTTCGCAAGAGAGATGACATAAATCGCTTCTAGTAAATTGGTTTTACCTTGTGCATTTTCTCCAATAAACACATTTACTTTATCACCGAAAGACAATGCAGCTCTCTCATAATTACGGTAGGACGTTAGTTGAATTTTTCTTATTAGCATTCTTACACCTTCGTAACGATTACAAAGGTTCGTCCATCTACTAAATCAATTTGATCATCAGGTCGTAACTTCTTACCTCGGCGATTTTCTTCTTCACCATTTACGTAGACGATATATTCGCTTAAATACCACTTTGCCATTCCACCAGTATCAATCACTCCAGCTTCTTTTAGTAATTGACCGAGTGTAATGTATTCTGATTCAATCTCAATTTGTTCCAAGATCGTACACCTCACCATCTGCTAGACGAAGGGAAGACAGCATACGTCAAATGGATGCTGTCTCTAATTTGTTAGCTGTATCGTATTGTTCGCTCTAAAAAATCTCTTTCTCTATTGTACTAAACGAATCGTCTCTAGCCAACCTTTTTTCACACAAGCTTTTAATAAGTCCGTACTGGTGAAAAAAGGTGTAAGTACCGATCAGAATCAATTGGACGGATAACAAACGGACTCATCGCTCCTGTGAACATCAAATGAATCTCTTCACTATCAATGACTTTTAAAGCATCGATAATGTTCTTACCGTTAAAAGAGATTCTTAATTCTTCACCTTCGTACCGTTCAACTTCCATTTGTTCGGTCACTTTCCCTACCTCTTGTGAAGTAGATGAAATTTCAATTTCGCCTTCTCCCAAGGTTTTCATGTTTATGACATTGTTTTTTGCTTCTCTAGATAAAAGAAGTGCTCGTTCTAATGTCTGAAGCAACGGCTTCGTTTTCAGCACAAAGCTTGTTCTTGATTGATTTGGAATCATACTTGATGTAACTGGATACTTTCCTTCTAGCAATCTTGAGAAAAATAACACGTGCCCAAGTTTGAATAAAATTTGGTTCTCCGTCACAACAATATTAACGGCATCTGATGTATCTTCTACAATCTTGCTCAATTCTTGCAAGCTTTTTCCCGGAATAACCACATTTTGAAAATGCAGGTCTTCATTTTCAGCATCGATTTTTGTACGTCTCATTGCCAAGCGATGACTATCTGTTGCAGTACAGATTAACCCACCTTCTTCGGTCTCAATGTTTACACCTGTCAACACTGGGCGTGTTTCCTGAGTGGACACTGCAAAGACAGTCTGACGAATAACATTGCGAAGCATGTCTTGAGGCATAGAAAAAATCAAATCCTCTTTCAACTGCGGAAGTCGTGGATATTCATCAGGGTCTAATCCATTTAACGTAAAGACAGAAGATCCAGAACGAATCGTAGCAGCAAATTGATCATGAACCGTAATATCAATTGTATCGCCAGGTAATTTTTTCACTATTTCAGAAAAGTATTTTGACTGTAATACAATACTTCCTTCTTCCTGGACTTCAACAAGTTCTTTCTCATTTTCAACGGTTGGAATAAATGCTTCAATCGATAAATCAGAATCACTTCCTGTTAACGTTAAACCATTTTTTGTTGCGACAATTTTTATTCCAGTAAGAATAGGAATCGTTGTTCTCGGAGAAACAGCTTTCGATACGTGTTGAACATCATGAACCATTCGGTTGCGATCAATTAGGACATGCATACTTTGATACTCCTTTTCATAAACATATATAGTATTCTTTTTTTATTATAAAAGTCGTAGTAATAGTAATAGGGCTTGTGGGTTTGTGGATAACTAAAAAAATGCGTAAAGAGATAGCCTATTCACATGTGGGTAAATTGTGGATAGGCTTGTTCCAATTATACACATCATTCACAGCCTATTGGCGAAGCTGCTCGGTAATCATTTGTATTTTTTGTTGTAAATCTTGATCGGTAACAAGTAATTTTGAAATTTTTTCGTGAGCATGAATGACCGTTGTATGGTCACGGCCACCAAATTCACTACCGATTTTAGGTAAGGAGGCATCTGTCATTTCTCTTGAGAGATACATTGCAATCTGTCTAGGAAAAGCAACAGATTTTGTTCGCTTCTTCGCTTTGAAATCTTCTAATTTAACTTGATAATGGTCACCGACAAGTTTTTGAATATCTGAGATGCTCAGCGTTTTTGGTAGTGCATTTGGAATAATATCTTTTAAAGCTTCAGCAGCTAAATCGGCATTCATGTCTTGATTGATAAGAGAAGAATACGCGACAACACGAATTAAAGCCCCTTCTAGCTCACGTATATTCGTGTCAATTTGATTCGCAATGTAAAGCATCACTTCATTTGGAATATCAAGGTTTTCTGCTTTTGCTTTTTTTCTTAAAATGGCAATACGCGTCTCAAGATCAGGTGGCGTTATGTCTGTTATTAAGCCCCATTCAAATCTTGAACGAAGACGATCTTCTAATGTAGGAATCTCCTTAGGAGGACGATCACTCGAGATCACAATTTGCTTTGACTCTTCATGTAGAGCGTTAAATGTATGAAAAAACTCTTCTTGAGTTTGAATTTTCCCAGCAATAAATTGAATATCATCTATTAATAAGACATCGACATTGCGATATTTGTTGCGGAAATGAACCGCTTTGTTGTCACGAATCGCATTAATAAATTCATTTGTAAACTTTTCTGAAGAGAGGTAAACAACCTTAGCGTTTGGATTATGTTCCATTACATAATGACCGATGGCATGCATTAAATGTGTTTTGCCTAGTCCAACGCCACCATAAATGAAAAGTGGATTGTATGCTCGGGCTGGCGCTTCTGCAACAGCCAGTGAAGCAGCATGGGCAAACCGGTTACCAGAACCGATAACAAAGGTATTAAACGTGTATTTATCATTTAACATCGAACGATTTGTGTCATTTTGGGTAGCTACATTTACTTCTGTCGCGGCAGGAGTTGGTTGTTCTTGAATGACTTGTTCTTGTTCGTGCTGTGGAATGACAAATTTCGGGTTTAGTCTTGCACCAGTTAAATGCTCGATAATATCTGCTGCTAAGCTTGAGTAATGATCTTCAAGCCAATCGCGAGCAAATTCATTTGGAGCTGTTATTGTAATAACGTCATTTTGCAAAGCCGTTGCTGTCGTTGATTTTAGCCAAGTTTCATAACTAGGCTTACTTACTCTCTGTTTCATTTCTTCAAGTACTTTATTCCATAGGTCATGAATATTTTCCAAAAAAGCCCCTCCTTCTGCGACATTCTCACACTGTACAACTTTTGTATAAGTAGTGGTATAAATATACGGACGAATATATACGACGAAACATTCATATTATAGGATGTCACGTAGAAAAGCAACGACTTCAACAAACTGTGGATAACAAAATAAACAGATGGAAAGAACCTGTCCACAACCTTACCCACAGGCTGTGGACAGGTTCTTTAGTACTCACTTTGTCCACGAAAGAAATCTCTTATATCATAGCAAAAAAAAGCTGTAGTAGCAATGGAAGGATGAACTTATCCACAAAATACAGGATGTAGTGTTTTAGTGTTGTCCACAATACAAGATATGTGTAAATCTTTGTCGATAACGTGTAGATAACCGTTTGTGAATAAAAATATGTCCACAAAGGAAGAGAGAGACTTTGTTAAGAAGTGAAAAAAGAGGTTTAAAAGAAGTTTAGAATAAAGACTTGACACATACGGGCATACATCTATATAATTTTTAGGAGTGCCTTAAGATCTAAATCCTCGAAGGAGGTGGAATACATGGGTAAACCAACGTTCCAACCAAATAACCGTAAACGTAAAAAGAATCACGGCTTCCGTGCAAGAATGGCTACGAAAAATGGACGTAAAGTTCTTTCTCGCCGTCGTCAAAAAGGAAGAAAAGTATTGTCTGCATAGACCACTGACATCAGTGGTCTTTTTCAGGTTATATACATTATTTGAGCCAAGAGGGTCGTGAGACGAATGAAAAAAGAGCAACGTATTAAAAAAAATGAAGAATTTTCGGCTGTCTTTAATAGAGGATCATCAATGGCCAACCGTCAATTTGTTCTTTATATCTTGCCGAAAGAAGGACAAGATTCACTGCGCCTCGGATTATCTGTCTCAAAAAGAGTGGGAAATGCCGTTTGTCGAAATCGGATTAAACGTTTTGTACGTGAAGTATTTACTCAAATTCAGGGTGAACTAAAGCATAATTACGATTATGTTGTCATTGCCCGAAATCCAGTTAAAGACATGACGTACCATGAAATTAAAAGTAGCTTGGAGCATGTACTTAGAAAATCAAAAATGATTGTTCGTGTTCAACAAATAAAGAAAATCGACAGCTAGGAGGAAGAAAAGAAAGTGAAACGAATTAGCTGGCTCGTAGTCATGACGGGGATGCTCTTTTTTTTATCTGGCTGTTTTAATATTAACGAGCCTATTACATCAGAGAGCTCAGGTTTTTGGAATTCCTTCTTTGTGTATCCGTTATCACAATTAATTATCTTCATTGCAAACTGGGTAAATAGCTATGGATTTGCCATTATCATTGTAACCATTTTATTTCGATTCATTTTACTGCCATTAATGGTGAAGCAAACGAAAAGCATGAAGGCGATGCAGCAGTTGCAGCCGGAGATGCAGAAATTACGTGAGACGTATAGCGCAAAGGATCAAAATACACGGTTAAAATTAAATGAAGAAATGCAGAAATTATTTGCAACACATAAAGTAAATCCTTTTGCAGGTTGTTTACCGATTTTGATTCAAATGCCGATATTTCTTGCTATTTATCATGCGATTATGCGTACTGAGAATTTTCAAGGGGAATCCTTTGCTTGGTTTCAATTAAGTGATCCAGATCCATTTTTTATTTTACCGATATTGGCGTTTGTGTTAACATTCGTGCAGCAAAAAATGATGATGGTTCAAAATAATCCACAAGCAAAAATATTATTATATCTTATGCCGTTTATGATTTTAGTAATCGGGATTTTCTTACCAGCTGCTGTTATTTTGTATTGGGTAGTAGGAAACATCTTCATGATTGCACAAACCTACTTTATTACTGGACCAAATACAGGAAAAAGAGGGTTGGAATCTACTGTTGGTGTTAATCAAAGCACGACAAAGGGTACGTATTCAACAAACGCAAAAAATAAGAGTTCAAATAAGAAGAAGAAAAACAAGAAAAAACGGAAATAAGAAAGGGGTATCCTATGGCAACGAAGACGGTAAAAGGTCGGACTGTTGATGAAGCTGTACAAAAAGCATTAGATGAACTTCATGTAAAAAAAGATCAATTAATGTATAACGTAATTGAAGAACCGCAAAAAGGTTTCTTAGGATTATTTGGTGGAAAACCTGCAGTAATTGAAGTTCGTGTAAAACCTAAGACCGAAGACGTTGCTGAATCCTTTCTTTTAAAAACAGCCGAATTAATGGGACTTAACGTTACGGTAGATCATCAACGTGATGGGAAATATGTTGCATTGGACCTTGTGACATCTGAAAGTGATGACCAAGGAAAGTTGATTGGAAAAAAAGGACAAACACTTGATTCTTTAGAGCATTTAACAAATTTAGTTGTTGCTAAGCATGACACAAGCGATACCTCTCGTATTCGCTTAAATGCCGGTGGCTACAGGGAAAAACGAGAAGAGACTTTGCGTCAACTAGCCATTCGAATCAGTCAAAAGGCACATACAACAAAGGAAAAAGTGGTACTTGAGCCAATGTCTGCTCGGGAACGTAAAGTCATTCATACAACATTAGCGGATAGTCAGATTGTCACAACTGAATCAAAAGGAAACGGTTCAAAGCGACATGTTGTTGTTGAACCGAAAAAATAAGAAGTGCAGAAGCACTTCTTATTTTTATGGAGCCATAAAAACTGGAAGAGAAAGTTCACATTGAAGCAATGGCTTTTCAACTAGGCGTATGCTATTCTTATTAGTTGAAGCTGTATTTTACGGGGGTGATGAATGTGGATACAATCGCAGCAATATCTACGGCACTTGGAGAAGGCGCTATCGGAATTGTCCGGCTCAGTGGAGATCAAGCAATTGACATTAGTGACAAGCTCTTTAAAGGAACAACAAAATTGAGTGATGTAAAGACGCACACCATTACTTACGGGCACCTAGTCGAGAGTAATGAAGTCATTGAAGAGGCTATGGTCACTGTTATGCATGGACCAAAAACGTATACGCGAGAGAACATCGTTGAAATTAACTGTCATGGAGGGTTGGTTTCTGTTAATCGCGTGTTACAAGCAGCATTGTCACATGGTGCTCGGTTGGCTGAGCCGGGAGAATTCACAAAGCGTGCTTTCTTAAATGGGAGAATAGACCTTTCTCAAGCAGAAGGTGTGATGGATTTAATTCGTTCCAAATCAGATCAGGCAATGAACGTAGCGATGAGACAAGTAGAGGGAAGGTTGTCAGGAAAGATTCAACACCTTAGACAACAACTTTTAGAGACTGTTGCTGCAGTAGAAGTCAATATTGATTACCCTGAGTATGACGCAGAAACGATGACACAACAGATTATTCGCGAAAAGATGAGGCCAGTTCTAGTAGAAATTGATCATCTTCTCGTTACTGCGAAGCAAGGGAAAGTACTGCGTGAAGGATTAGCAACGGCTATTATCGGACGTCCAAATGTAGGGAAGTCTTCCTTAATGAATAGTCTTGTACACGAATCAAAAGCGATAGTTACAGACATTCCGGGAACAACAAGAGACACATTAGAAGAGTACGTTAATGTAAGAGGTGTACCTCTTCGATTGATTGATACAGCAGGTATTCGCGAAACAGAAGATATTGTTGAAAAAATTGGGGTTGAGCGTTCACGTAAAGCCTTAAAAGAGGCAGAGCTAATTTTACTCGTATTAAACAACAGTGAACCGTTAACGATGGAAGACGAAGCGCTTTTTGAAGCCGTTGAAGATATGGATGTCGTTATTATTGTCAATAAAACCGACCAAAAACAAGCGATTGATATTAAAAAAGTGCATCAATTTGCCAACGGGCGACCAGTTGTAACAACGTCATTAATTCATGATGAGGGTGTTGACCAATTAGAAGAGGCAATTAAACAATTGTTTTTCGCTGGAGATATTGAAGGTCAAGATCTAACTTACGTATCAAATGCTAGGCATATAGGGTTGTTAAACGAAGCAAGAAGACGTGCAGAGGACGCGCTACAGGCTACAGAGATGGATGTCCCAGTCGACCTTATCCAAATTGATGTGACACGAACCTGGGAGCTTTTGGGAGAAATTATTGGAGAAGATGTGCAAGATAGTTTAATTGACCAGTTGTTTTCACAATTTTGTTTAGGGAAATAACTCCTCTAAGAATTGTGGATGTCGAGTTCGTTGAGTAACAAGAGCGTTAGGAGTGAACTGATGTACTTCAGATACTCAAAAATTTTTATTGAAAGGAAGGGAGACTAGAGAAACGATCTAGTCGAGCATATATGAATTATCAAGCTGATTCGTTTGATGTGATTGTCATTGGAGCAGGTCATGCAGGAGTGGAAGCAGGTCTTGCTGCTGCGAGGATGGGTTCGAACACGCTTATGCTTACGTTAAATTTAGATGCGATTGCGTATATGCCGTGTAATCCGTCTGTAGGCGGTCCTGCAAAAGGGATTGTCGTTCGTGAAGTAGACGCTTTAGGCGGTGAAATGGGGCGGAATATCGACAAAACCCATATTCAAATGAGAATGTTAAATACTGGTAAAGGTCCGGCGGTTCGTGCCTTACGTGCGCAAGCTGATAAATTCCAGTATCAACATGAAATGAAAAAAACCCTAGAAGAACAAGACAATTTATTAGTACGTCAAGGAATGGTTGATCGACTAATCATTGAGGACGGCGAGTGTCGCGGTGTTATGACCAATACAGGTGCTGAATATCGTGCGAAAGCTGTCGTTATTACAACAGGTACCTATTTAAAAGGTAAAATTATTTTAGGTGAGCTATCTTATGAATCAGGTCCAAATAATATGCAGCCATCCATTAAGCTGTCTGACCACCTCAAAGAACTTGGATTTAACATTGTCCGTTTCAAAACAGGAACGCCCCCACGAGTAAATGGGAACACAATTGATTATACAAAAACAGAAATACAGCCAGGGGACGATAAGCCTCGTGCTTTTTCTTATGAAACCACAAAGTATATTACCGATCAACTTCCATGTTGGTTAACCTATACCGGATCGGACACACATGAAATTATTAATGAAAATCTTGGACGTTCACCAATGTATTCAGGTATGATAGAAGGAACAGGACCAAGGTATTGTCCGTCTATAGAAGATAAGATTGTCCGCTTTAATGATAAGCCACGACACCAAATTTTTCTAGAGCCGGAAGGTCGAAACACAACAGAAGTATATGTGCAAGGTTTATCAACAAGTTTACCAGAGGATGTTCAGCTATCTATGCTTAAATCCATTCCTGGTCTTGAACATGTGAAAATGATGCGCCCTGGATATGCAATTGAATATGATGCCATTGTTCCTACACAATTGTGGCCGACTTTGGAAACAAAGGCAGTACCGGGGCTTTTTACAGCTGGACAAATTAATGGCACATCGGGCTATGAGGAAGCTGCTGGACAAGGGGTGGTTGCAGGAATTAATGCAGCACGAAAAGTAGCAGGACAAGAGCCGTTGATTTTAGATCGTTCAGACGCTTATATTGGCGTTATGATTGATGATTTAGTTACAAAGGGTACAAATGAGCCTTACCGCTTACTTACGTCTAGAGCTGAATTCCGCTTAATTTTACGCCATGATAATGCAGACCTACGCTTAACGGAAAAAGGCTATGACCTAGGCTTAATTTCTGAAGAGCGCTATGCTCAGTTTAAACACAAAAAAGAAGCAGTCGAACAAGAGATTAAGCGTATTAAAGGATTAATCGTGAAGCCATCATCTCAAGTGAATGAAGTTCTTACCCAGTTAGGGTCAAACGCTATGAGTGAGGCAATTAAAGCAGAAGCGCTATTGAAGCGACCAGAATTGACGTATAACGATTTGATGAACATTGTGCCGCACCCTGATCAACAGCTTGATGAGGACGTGTGCGAACAAGTTGAAATTCAAGTGAAGTATGAAGGGTATATCGAAAAACAGTGGCAGCAAGTTGAACGTTTAAAGAAAATGGAGCGTAAGCAAATCCCTGAAGACCTTGACTATGATGCTATACAAGGGCTTGCAACGGAAGCGCGACAAAAATTAAAAATGGTTAGACCTTTATCTGTAGGGCAAGCTTCCCGTGTATCTGGCGTTAATCCTGCAGACGTATCGATTTTACTTGTTTATTTGGAACAAGGACGTCTTGCCAAAACATCATCGTGAGGTTGTTTATATGAGTTTCGAGAAATTTCCAGAATTACTTGCTGAAAAAAATATCGTGCTTTCATCTACTCAAGAGGAGCAGTTCAACCGTTATTTTGAACTGCTTGTTGAGTGGAATGAAAAAATCAATTTAACAGCAATTGTTGCTAAAGATGACGTTTATTTAAAGCATTTTTATGATTCACTTACACCTAGTTTTTATTTTCCTTTTACTAATCAATCTGTATTGGATATTGGAGCAGGAGCAGGGTTTCCGAGTTTGCCTTTAAAAATTCTTTATCCTGATTTACACGTGTCGATTATTGATTCTTTAAATAAAAGAATTGGTTTTTTAACGTTTTTAGCAGACGAATTAGGACTTACAAATGTCTCTTTTTACCATGATCGTGCTGAATTAGCAGGTAAAAATGTGATGCATAGAGAAAATTATGATATTGTGACAGCAAGAGCGGTTGCGCGTATGTCTGTTTTAGCAGAACTTTGTCTTCCTTTTGTTAAAGTAGATGGATCATTTATTGCGTTAAAAGCAGCAGGCGCTAATCAAGAGTTAAATGATGGGGAAAAAGCTATTACAACATTGGGTGGACAAATAGAAAGCAACCATTTCTTTTCTTTACCAGTTGAACAGAGTGACCGTCATATTGTTACGATTAAAAAAATAAAAACAACACCAAAAAAGTATCCTAGAAAACCTGGAATGCCGAACAAACAACCTATTGTTTAAACGTTACGTAAAGGTTTCACGTGGAACAAATTCATTTAAACAAAGGAATGACTTTTATAGGTGTCGAACTATACATGATGGTTATTTAATAAAAGGTGGTGTCTGAGGCGATGAAGCAATCGTTTTCACGCCTATTTGGCTTAAATGATAAACATGACGATGGTGATTTAATCGAAAACGAAGAAGTGAAGCAAATTCCAGTTGAAGACATTGTGCCAAATCGCTTTCAGCCAAGAACGGTTTTTGATGAAGAGCGAATTACTGAATTAGCACAAACCATTCGTACACATGGAATTATTCAGCCAATTGTAGTGCGTATTAGAGAAGAGAAGTATGAAATCATTGCAGGTGAGCGGAGGTTTAGAGCCGTTTCGTCTTTAGGTTGGGAAACAATACCTGCTATTATAAAAGAGTTTAATGATTCACAGACAGCTTCAATTGCTTTAATTGAAAACTTACAGCGTGAGGGACTGACGGCTATTGAAGAAGCCACAGCTTATGCGAAGTTAATTGAAATTCATCAGTTAACACAGGAGAGTCTTGCGCAACGTCTTGGAAAAGGACAATCAACGATTGCAAACAAGCTAAGACTATTAAACTTGCCAAAAAAAGTGCAAGACGCTATTTTAAATCGCTTTATTTCAGAACGCCATGCTAGAGCACTTATTGGGTTAAAAGGTAATCACGAGGCGCAAGAAGTTATTTTAGAACAAATTATTTCAGAACAGTTAAACGTGAAGCAAACAGAAGAACGCGTTCAACAGTTCCTTTATCCGGATCTTGAAGAAAAAGATGAACCGAAAAAGAAAAAACCAACCCGTAAATCGTATCCAAAAGATATGCGGATTGCGATGAATACGATCCGTCAGTCTGTGGATATGGTGATGAAAACGGGGCTGAAGGTCGATACAGATGAAGAAGATAATGATGATTTTTACCAATTTACCATCCGAATACCTAAAAAGTGATCTATCTATTACATAAAGATAGGTCTTTTTTTTAATAGGTTTATCGTCGATTTATGCTAAAATAAAAGTAATCTATTCCAAGTGAAGGTTAAGTGGGCATCCTATGCTCAGTTAATGACTTTTTTTAGGGATTCTCAATTAATGCAAGAAAATAAAGAGAGAATGTTTCTGCAACGAAGGAAAGTAGGTGTCCAAGTGTCAAAAATTATCGCTGTCGCAAACCAAAAAGGCGGCGTTGGGAAGACAACTTCTTCAGTGAATTTGGCAGCATGTTTAGCTCATTTAGGAAAAAAAGTACTTCTAGTTGATATAGATCCACAGGGTAACGCAACGAGTGGAGTAGGTGTTGAAAAAGGGGATGTGGATGAATGTATCTATGATGTCCTTATTGATGATGTACCGGCTAGCAAGGTCATTTTTCCAACGAGTGTAAGTAATTTAGATGTAATTCCTGCGACGATACAGTTATCTGGTGCAGAAATTGAGCTCGTGCCAACGATTTCACGAGAAGTTCGTTTAAAGAAAGCCTTAACACCATTAAAAGAAACGTATGATTATATCTTTATTGATTGTCCACCGTCATTAGGCTTGCTAACAATTAATGCGTTAACAGCGTCAGATTCTGTTATTATCCCAGTACAATGTGAATATTACGCTTTAGAAGGTTTAAGCCAGCTTTTAAATACCGTTCGATTGGTGCAAAAACATTTAAACACATCGTTAGCGATTGAAGGTGTGCTGCTAACAATGTTGGATGCACGAACCAATCTTGGTATTCAAGTTATTGAAGAAGTGAAAAAGTATTTTCGAGATAAAGTATTTGATACGATTATCCCTAGAACCATTCGTCTTGGAGAAGCACCAAGTTATGGAAAACCAATCATTGAATACGATGCGAAGTCACGTGGAGCAGAAGTGTACATAGACTTAGCAAAGGAAGTGGTTGCAAATGGTTAAATCGATTGGAAAGAAAGGTTTAGGTAAAGGATTAGAAGCTTTTTTTCCGAACGAAAGTGAACAAAATCAGGAACAAGTCACATTTATTTCTGTATCTGAAGTAAGACCAAACCCGTATCAACCAAGAAAAACATTTTCAGAAGAATCTTTAAAAGAATTAAGTGATTCGATTAAAGAACATGGCATTTTACAGCCAATTACTGTAAGAAAATCTATTAAAGATTATGAAATTGTAATGGGAGAACGTCGTGTTAGAGCAGCTAAACAAGCTGGATTAGATCAAATTCCTGTTATCATTCAAGATTTAGATGAAAAGAAAATGATGGAAATTGCGTTAATTGAAAATTTACAGCGGGAAGACTTGAATCCGATTGAAGAAGCCATTGCGTACGAAAAACTGATGAGCTACTCAAATAGCACACAAGAACAATTGGCAAAGCGGTTAGGGAAGAGTAGGCCACATATTGCCAACCATATGCGGTTGTTGCAGCTACCTAAAGTGGTTCAAGAGTTTATATCTGTTGGTAAACTAAGTATGGGTCATGGTAGAGCATTACTCGGATTACAAAATAAAGAGAAATTATCTCAAGTGCTTGAAAATGTTCTTCAAGAGAAGCTCAGCGTTCGAGAAGTTGAAAAATTAGTTCAAGAGATTAATGAACATGTTCCACGTGAAACAAGAGAAGTAAAAGTGAAATTGTCTCCTTTTCTTAAAAATCATCAAGAGCGTTTAAGAGATTCACTTGGGACATCGGTCATGATCAAGCCAGGGAAGAAAAAAGGGAAAATAGAGATTGATTATTTTTCTGAAGATGATTTAGAGAGAATTTTAGATATTTTAATACAATCGAAAGAATAAAGAAGCATGTCCTCCTTAAAGAGGCGGCTTCTTTTTTGAAAGGAGAGAATTACATGTATTATTTTGATCACGCCGCTACCTCATTTCCTAAACCGAAACGAGTGATTGACTCGGTTGTCGCTACGATGGAAATGCACGGTGCAAACCCTGGAAGAGGAGGGCATTCTCTAGCTAGACAAGCCTCTGAATTGGTTTTGCAAACAAGGAAAAAAATGGCGACATTTTTCCATGCGCCATCAGAAGATCACGTTTGGTTTTATTCGAATGCAACGTTTGCGTTAAATCAAGCTATTCTCGGATTTCCGTTTTCTAATAAAGATGAAGTCGTTACAACTCATTTTGAACATAATTCGGTCCTTCGACCATTATATGCAATGGAAAAGCAAGCCGGTATCGTTATTCGATTTGCTGGCGGGAAAACAGGTGAGGAAACGGCTGCTAGTGTAGTTGAAGCTATTAACGATAAAACGAAATTTGTCGTAATTAATCATGCTTCAAACGTTACAGGGGAAATCGTTCCATTAACGTCGATTTCTGAAAAAACAGCATCTGTTGGGGCAATCCTTTGCGTTGATGCATCACAAACAGCAGGGACAATTGACATTAATATGGAGAGAGATGGTATTGATCTGCTTGCCTGCCCTGGTCACAAAGGATTATTAGGTCCTCAAGGTACAGGTATCTTAGTATCCAAAGGTAACTATCATTTAAAGCCAATGACCTATGGCGGTACTGGTCATAGTTCTGAAATTAAAGATCAGCCAAATACGTGGCCGGAGCGGTATGAAGCTGGCACTCTAAATACGCCTGCTATTGTAGGGCTCGGGGCTGGATTAGATGAGCTTGAATATTTAGGAGGAACAGAGGCAATTTATCAGCATGAAATGCAGTTGGTCGATTATTTTTTAAGAGAGATTGCGAATGTGAACCTGTCACTTGTTGGTTCAAAAGTAGCTAAGGGTCGCCTAGCGGTTGTTTCCTTCGCCTTTGCTGAGTTAAGCAGTCAAGAGTGTGCCATTATTCTTGATCAACATTATCAAATTGCTGTTAGAGCTGGCTTACACTGCGCTCCAAAATTACATGAGTGGTTTGGATCGATTGACAAAGGGTTGGTACGTGTGAGCTTTGGACCTTATACGACAAAGGAAGATGTTCGTGTCCTTATTAATGCACTAAAGGAAATAGGAACATCGTTTTAAAGCTCAGTGAAAATGCCTTTCTTTTGAAAAAGAGAAGGGTGTTTTTTTTGGGTCGATTGTTTCAGTTGCGCATCCACATAAGTAAAGAGGGTTTGTAATTTTTCAGCCATTGTCATGACCTCGTGAAGACGAGTGCTTTGAAGTATATGGAAATCCATCAGACCAGCAGCATTTACTACTCCAGTAAGAGAACAATCGCCAACTTCAGGCAAAGACTTCCCCATAGCTGCCCCTGGCTTTAATGATTGATTCGAAAGCGTGATCGATCCAACATGTCCTTGCCGTCCTAAACAGGCATCAACCGCAATGAGAAAAGCATGAGGATGAAGTTCGTGAATATCCTTTAATCGATTTTCTAAGTTTACCGCATGAAGAGGTGCTTCTAATGTTCCATAAACAGTAAATTGAGTTAGATGACGCTTCTGTAGCATTGTTCCAAGAAGCGGACCAAGCGCATCGCCAGTAGAACGGTCAGTACCAATACAAGCGACAACAAGTTCTTTTGCTGAGTGTTGACGACAAAATAAAAGTAAGGACTTTCCTAGTTCTTGTGTAAATAAATCATCATCAATATGCATACGTTTGGAAAACACTTTTTTTCTAAAAGGCCAAAGGTTTGTACTCATATTTTTAACTCCTTCACCATAGTAGTAACAGTATAGTAGATTTCTAGAAAATCTATACATGCTGAAACAGCGAGGGTGAGGATTTTGTGGGGAAATGGATTAAAGTGGATGTTTTTAATAGTAGGAACAATTATTGGGGCAGGTTATGCTTCAGGGAGAGAGTTATGGGAATTTTTTGGTGCTGAAAGCGGACTAGCTATCGTATTGTTTGCTGTCCTTTTCTCCATTAGCTGTGCTGTTATTTTAACGGTATCTAAAAAAGAACAAACCACTCATTATCTACCTGTGTTAGAAAAAGTATTAGGAAAGCGATTAGCTAAGGCTTATGACGTAATGATTATCCTCTATTTATTTTCAGTAACTGTCATCATGCTTGCGGGGGCTGGAGCCACTCTCGAAGTCTATCATATTCCAACTTGGCTTGGTATTATCGTCAACGGGTTTCTTGTTGTCATTATTTTTATAAAAGGTACAAGCGGTATGACAAAAATAAATGCGCTTCTTATTCCTATTCTAATTGTTTGCTTATTGGCGGTTTTACTTGTTTATCAACACTCTATTGGATTTACATTTTCATTTAATTTACAGGAACAGAAAAATTGGCCATCATCGTTAACGTTTACATCCTTAAATATTTTGCCTATCATCGCTGTATTAGGCGCTGTTGGAAACCAAATTAACCATCGCGGGGAAATCTACATTGCGAGTATCGGAAGTGGCGCTATTTTAGGAACGGTTTCGTATATTTACAACGAGTCCTTGCTTACTGTTGCTCAAGAGATCATCTTCTATGAGATACCATTATTCGTTATTTTAAAGCATTATCCATCAGTAATGGTATTAGCAATCTCACTGGTATTATGGCTAGCCATTTATACAACAGCTGCTTCAGGTGTATTAGGGTTACTATCTCGTATTCGAGTGAAAGTAACTGGTGAGCCGTGGGTAATAGCGTTGTTGCTCGTTGCACTAATGGCACCATTGACACTATTCGGCTTCTCCACATTAATTTCAATTCTGTATCCTTTATACGGCATTTTAAATTTATATATCCTTGCTGCGCTACTGTTGTACCCCATTTTAAGACATCCTGCTACAAAAAAGAAGCGCTGACACTACAAAGGCAGCACTCCTTCGTGTATAATACAAGCAGAAATACCCGAAGGAGGAAAGAACATTGGCAAACAAGGAATTTGCGCTACATGATGTCGTAGAAATGAAAAAGCCGCACCCTTGTGGGGAAAATCGTTGGAAGATTATCCGCATGGGAATGGATGTACGTATAAAATGCTTAGGTTGTCAACATAGTGTTATGCTACCACGTCGGGATTTCTCAAAGAAGCTAAAAAAAGTAATCGAGTCTGAGAACGAGTAAACAATAATGTTCGGATTTGAGAATCGATAAATAAAAGGACGTGACGGAAGTGGCTTTAACGACAGGAATTGTTGGTTTACCAAACGTTGGAAAATCGACCTTATTTAATGCAATCACACAAGCTGGTGCTGAATCTGCAAACTATCCCTTTTGTACGATTGACCCGAATGTAGGGATTGTTGAAGTACCAGATTCACGTTTAAATAAACTAACAGAACTTGTGAAACCGAAAAAAACGGTACCAACAGCTTTTGAATTTACAGATATTGCTGGAATTGTGGAAGGCGCGAGTAAGGGTGAGGGGTTAGGAAATAAATTCTTATCTCATATCCGTCAAGTGGATGCGATTTCCCATGTTGTTCGTTGTTTCGCGGACGATAACATTACCCATGTGTCTGGTGGCGTGAACCCGTTAAGAGATATTGAAGTCATTAATTTAGAATTGATTTTGGCTGATTTAGAATCAGTTGATAAGCGGTTCACACGAGTAGCAAAACTAGCAAAGACGAAAGATAAAGAAGCCGTTGCAGAGCTTGCTGTACTTGAGCTTCTAAAGGATGCGTTTGAAAACGAAAAGCCTGCACGTAGCATTGATTTTGATGACGATCAGCTTAAAATTGTAAAACAGCTTCACTTATTAACCAGTAAGCCTGTTTTATATGTTGCAAACGTTTCTGAAGATGATCTTGTTGCTGAAGAAGATAATGATTATGTGAAGCAAGTGAAAGAGTTTGCCAACCAGGAAAATAGCAATGTCATTGTGGTATGTGCCAAGATTGAATCGGAGATTGCTGAACTTGAAGGTGAAGAAAAAGAAATGTTCTTGGAAGAATTAGGGATTGAAGAATCCGGTCTTGATCAGTTAATTCGTGCTGCCTATTCTTTACTTGGACTAGAAACGTATTTTACTGCTGGTGAACAAGAAGTGAGAGCATGGACGTTCCGCAATGGAACAAAAGCACCTCAGGCTGCAGGAATCATTCATACAGACTTTGAACGTGGCTTTATTCGTGCAGAAACCGTGTCGTATTCTGATTTAGTTGATGCTGGAACGATGGCGGTTGCAAAAGAACGAGGCAAAGTCCGGCTTGAAGGAAAAGACTATGTCGTTAAAGATGGCGACGTGATCCATTTCCGTTTTAATGTATAAGAAGTACGTTAGTTGAATCCGTCTTTGGCACTGCGTAGAGACAGGTTCCATGTTTACGAATGAAAATAGCGAAAGAACAAGAGACTGTACGTTTTGTACAGCTCTTTTTTGATAGGAGGTAAAAAAGACGTTGTCGAAAAATATCGTTTACAAGGTAGAAGGAATTTAGAAAAAGAGAGCGTAATAATTAAGTAAGCTCCTAGAAATCTTCGCAAGACCCTCATGTATTCTTCCCAAACTGTTTTCTACTTTTTATATAAAGGCAGGTGATTTTAATTTGAAGCTTGCTCATTAATTTCTAAAATGATATAATCATTGAATGTGAGTGAATTAGTTTTTGCTCCTTGCTCTGCTTTACAAACAGAGCCGTTTAGACCAAGAGGAGGTGAATGGAATGCGTAAGTACGAAATTATGTACATTATCGCTCCAAACCTAGAAGAGGCAGCAAACAAAGAAATCGTTGAGCGCTACAGCAAAGTGCTCACTGATAACGGTGCTGAAATCTTAAAGGTAGAAGAGATCGGTAAAAAACGTTTAGCTTATGAAATCAATGATTTCAAAGATGGCTACTACGTTCTTATTAGCGTACAAGCGAACACTGAAGCAATCAATGAATTTAATCGTCTGATTAAAATCAATGATAATGTTATTCGTGTCCTTGTTACAAAAGACGAACAATAATAACGATAAAATAAACGAGCTAGGCTGGAGGGATCGCATTGTTAAACCGTGTTGTTCTTGTTGGCCGATTAACCCGTGACCCTGAGCTTCGTTTTACCCCGAATGGCGTTGCTGTAGCGAACTTTACGCTAGCAGTGAATCGTCCATTCTCTAATCAACAAGGGGAAAGAGAAGCGGATTTCATCAATTGTGTTGTTTGGAGAAAGCCAGCAGAAAACGTAGCGAATTTCTTGAAAAAAGGAAGTTTAGCAGGCGTTGATGGACGAGTTCAAACCCGCAGTTATGATAACAATGAAGGAAAACGAGTATTTATAACTGAAGTTGTGGCTGAGAGTGTTCAATTCCTTGAACCTCGTAATAGCCAAAACAATCAAAACCAAAACTTCGGTGGTTCTCAAGGAAATTATGGATCAGGTTCAGGGAACGCAGGTTCAAGTGGTAATCGCTCAAACGGTTACGACAATGATCCGTTTTCAAATGATGGTTCAATTGATATTTCTGATGATGACTTACCATTCTAATAACAAATAGAAAGGAGAATGTCTTATGGCACGTCGCGGTCGTCCAAAGCGTAGAAAAGTTTGTTTCTTTACAGCAAACAAAATTACGCACATTGACTATAAAGATGTTGATTTGCTTAAGCGTTTCATCTCTGAGCGTGGTAAAATTCTTCCACGTCGCGTAACTGGAACATCTGCAAAATATCAACGTAAATTGACTGTTGCAATTAAGCGCAGCCGTCAAATTGCTTTACTTCCTTACGTAAACGAAGTAAATTAATGTTGCGATAAAAGAGGGTGGATTAAGCCGGCTTTCGAAAAGCCAGTTTGATTGCTCTCTTTTTTTAATTTCAATTGAACTCGCTTTTACTTTCAGAGTAATTGCGATAAAATAGATAAAGGCTGTGGGAAGAAACAGCTTGCACGCTTAAAAGAGGTGACGAATTGGAAGACAAGAAAGTTGTAACAAGAGGGATCATAAACGGGTTACTGTTTGTTCTATTGTATACTCTGCTTGTTACTGGTATTCCTTTAATCAATACACTTGCATTTATCGCACTTCCATTACCGCTTCTTTATATAACGGCAGTATATGGATTGAAAACAGGAACGATGGTCGCCAGTTTGGCGACAGTGGCCACTGTTGGGTTATCGCTTGTTTTTTCAAGTATAATACTGGTTCCAGTTTGTTTCGCATTAATCGGTGTACTCGTTGGTTACTATCAATATATGAGGAAGTCGGCGGTTGAACGAATAGCCGTGTTTATCATTGCGCCGTTCTTATCTTTAGCGATGATCTATGTGGTCATTGAAGGTTTATATGATGTGTCAATTTTAGGTGCAGTTAGAGAAACGTTAGTAGAAACCCAAAGGCTAGCTGAGTCGTTTGCTGTTGATGTATACGATGACGCGTTTATTCGAGAATATATGCAAATGCTACAAAATATGATGCCGTTTTTACTCCTCGTATTCGGTACAATGTATGGGTTTATCCTTTATGGACTGTCTACGCTTATGTATAAACGTGTAGGAATACAATATGATAAACTTCCTGCCTTTCGTAACTGGCAGTTTCCGAAATATATCATTGCTTTCTACTTTTTGTTTATGCTTTTAGGGTTCATTTCGTTTGAGCAGGGTTCTCTTATGGCGAGCATTTCGTTAATAGGGTTTAACATCTTTAGTATTTTTCTTCTTATACAAGGTCTATCGTTTATCCAAACCTATATGTATGATAAAAAGGCATCGAAAGCAGCAATTGTGATTGTCACGATTGGTCTTGTACTGTTGATGTTGGTTATGCAGTTAACGATACTATTCATAAAGATTATCGGATTGATGGATTTGATGTTGCGCTTAAGAGATCGATTGAAGGAATAAATTTGGCCGCAATGAGTAGGAGATGACATTCATGCCTAATTGGAACAAGCCGTGGTGGCAGCATACGTATGTCATCACTCTATTTACCCTCGTTTTAGCTTTAACGGCTTGGCTTACGTTTAATCAGTGGGAAGCTGGTGTTGGTGTAACAGTACTTTTACTTATCTGGGTGTTTTTTTACTTTAGAGCAAAGAAAAAGGACGACCACTATCTTGATACGTATATTTCAACGCTTTCGTACCGAGTGAATAAAGCAAGTGATGAAGCGATAACAAAGCTTCCTGTTGGAATTGTTCTTTATAATGAAAGTGGAACCATTCAATGGACAAATCCATTTATACAAGAGCGCTTTGGAACAGGGTTAAATGGAATGGATGTAACTGTTATTCATAAAGATTTACAGCAGTATATCCAAGATGATACCGCAGAAGAAACCATACAGTTTGAATCTGGCTATTATCACTTTACGTTTGAACAAAACGAACGACTGATTTACGTGGTAGATGTTACAGAAAAAGAAACAACGCAGAAGCGGTATGACCATATGCTACCGTTAATTGCGCATATTTATTTAGACAATTACGATGAAGTAACCCAAAGCATGGACGACCAAATTCGTAGTCGCTTGCTAGCCCAAGTCACTACGGCACTAAATAACTGGGCAAATGATTATGACATTTACTTACGCAGAACATCATCAGATCGGTTTTTAGCAGTAATGAATCACAAGACATTACTACTGTTAGAAGAGAATCGTTTTGAACTTCTTGATGAAATACGTGACATCACTGCGAAGGAAAAAGCACCCATTACCCTTAGTATTGGTGTAGGTACAGAAGAAGCTTCGTTAAAGCAGCTTGGTGTGTTAGCTCAATCTAGTCTCGATCTGGCTTTAGGACGTGGTGGAGACCAAGTAGCAATAAAGAAGAAAAATGGACGTGTTCGATTCTATGGAGGAAAGACAAATGCTGTAGAAAAGCGAACTCGAGTCAGAGCGCGAGTGATTTCCCATGCTTTGCGTGATTTCGTTAAAGAAAGCGAAAAAGTGATCGTCATGGGTCATAATAGACCAGATATGGATGCAATTGGTGCCTCTCTGGGTGTCTTGAAACTGGCAGACTTGAATGATCGCGAAGGGTTTATTGTACTTGATGAAGAAGATACCAATGCTGATGTTCAACGGTTACTAGACGAAGTGAAACAGCAAGAACATTTATGGAATCAATTTGTTACACCTGAAGAGGCGGTACAAATTGCTGATAAAGAAACCCTTCTTGTAATTGTGGATACGCATAAACCGTCCATGGTCATTGAACCTAAATTATTGCAAATGGTTGACCGCATTATCGTACTTGACCACCATCGCAGAAGTGAAGACTTCGTACATGACCCGGTACTTGTCTATATGGAACCTTATGCTTCTTCTACAGCAGAGCTAGTCACTGAGCTATTAGAGTATCAACCAATGCAATTTAAAATGGACCGGCTAGAAGCGACAGCGTTACTTGCGGGTATTACCGTTGATACAAAGAGCTTTGCGGTTCGTACTGGTGCACGTACCTTTGATGCTGCATCGTTCCTAAGAGCAAATGGAGCAGATACAGCCCTTGTACAGAAGCTTTTAAAAGAAGACTTAGCGAGTTATGTCCGCCGCTCTAAGCTGATGGAAAATGCCTATGTCTACCGAGACGGGTATGCGATTGCAATGGCAAATGATGATGAGCCATACGATCAGATCATTATTGCCCAAGCAGCCGATACGCTTTTAACAATGAGTGGTGTTCGTGCCTCATTTGTTATTTGTAAAAGAGGCGATGGCCGAGTCGGAGTTAGTGCTCGATCCCTCGGCGATATCAATGTGCAAGTCATTATGGAACGTCTTGGCGGTGGAGGACATTTGTCAAACGCAGCAACACAACTAGAAGATGCCGAGAGAGAAGAAGTAAAAGATCGATTAGAACAAGCGATAGACGATGGATTTGAAGGAGGTTCGTAACGATGAAAGTTATTTTTTTGAAAGATGTAAAAGGCAAAGGTAAAAAAGGGGAAACAAAAGACGTTGCGGAAGGGTATGCAAGAAACTACTTGCTTCCAAACCAGTTAGCGAAGGAAGCGACTTCCGGAAACATTAAAGATCTTGAAGCACAAAAAAAGAGTCAAGATAAAAAAGCACAAGCAGAGCTTGAAGACGCACAAGCATTTAAACAGAAATTAGAAGAATTAACGATTACCATTCCTGCAAAAGCAGGCGAGGGTGGACGCTTATTCGGAGCTGTATCAACCAAGCAAATTGCAGAAGCTTTACAAAAAGAAGTCAAGAAAATTGATAAGCGCAAAATTCAATTAGATGAACCAATCCGTTCACTTGGCTATACAAAAGTGCCGATTAAGATTCATCCAGAGGTAACAGCTGTATTAAATGTTCATGTGAAGGAAGTATAAGAGAAGCTGACTCAAAACGAGTCAGCTTCATTTCCGTTAACTATTACAAAAGGAGTAAACCTTATGAGTGATCTTCTAAATGACCGGACGCCCCCACAAAATATTGAAGCAGAGCAAGCCGTCCTTGGCTCCATTTTACTTGAAGAACAGGCGCTCACAACGGCAAGTGAACGACTGCTTCCGCAGGATTTTTACCGTGCTAGTCATCAACGAATATATGAAGCGATGCTTGATATTAGTGAAAAAGGTGAGCCTGTCGATTTAGTCACGTTGACGGCAGATCTTCAGGGCAGGCAATGGCTCGACGATGTTGGTGGTGTCGCTTATTTAACAGATATTGCTGAAACGGTTCCAACAGCAACGAATGTGGATTACTACAGCCGTATTGTAGAAGAAAAATCATTATTAAGACGCTTAATTCGTGCAGCATCAGATATCGTGAAAGACGGCTATGCAAGCGAGGATGAGGTAGGTGCCATTCTCGATCATGCAGAAAAGACGATTCTAGAAGTAGCGCAGCAAAAAAACTCATCAAATTTCGTTCAAATTAAAGATGTTTTACTAGAAACGTATGATCAGATTGAAGTGCTACAACAATCTCGGGGTGACATAACGGGCATTGCAACAGGATTTTCTGAGCTCGATACGATGACGGCAGGTTTCCAACGAAACGATCTTATTATTGTTGCGGCACGACCTTCTGTAGGGAAGACGGCGTTTGCATTAAATATTGCTCAAAACGTCGCAACGAAAACCGATGAAAACGTCGCAATCTTTTCTTTAGAGATGGGCGCAAGTCAGCTTGTACAACGAATGCTTTGTGCAGAAGGAAATATAGACGCGCAGCGAATGCGAACAGGCGCATTAGATGAAGAAGATTGGCACAAGCTATCCATGGCAATGGGGTCTTTATCAAAAGCAGGAATTTATATTGACGATACTCCAGGTGTAAAAGTTGGTGAGATACGAGCAAAATGTCGGCGATTGAAGCAAGAAAGTGGATTAGGCATGATTCTTATTGACTATTTGCAACTCATTCAAGGAAATGGTCGAAGTGGTGAAAATCGTCAGCAGGAAGTATCGGAAATTTCAAGAACGTTAAAAGCAATTGCTCGTGAGCTTGAAGTGCCAGTTATAGCATTATCTCAGCTCTCTCGTGGAGTAGAATCAAGACAAGATAAGCGGCCAATGATGTCTGATATTCGTGAATCAGGAAGTATCGAGCAAGATGCAGATATTGTTGCTTTCCTTTATCGTGATGATTACTATGATAAAGAAACAGAAAACAAAAATACAATTGAAATTATTATTGCTAAGCAACGTAATGGTCCAGTAGGGACAGTTGAACTAGCATTTGTAAAAGAATACAATAAATTCGTTAATTTGGACCGTAGGCATGACGAAAACGACATGCCACCAATGTAAAATAGATTTTAAACGAATGAAAAGGTCATTAGAGAGATCAATGTTCGGATTTCATTGACGCTCTGGAATTGACCTGCTATACTTACAATGGTTTTAAATGAGCGTGGAGGTGTCGGTATGTCTTCAGTTGTTGTTGTAGGAACACAGTGGGGCGACGAAGGAAAAGGCAAAATTACAGATTATTTATCTGAAAAGGCAGAGGTTGTGGCTCGTTATCAAGGTGGAAACAATGCTGGCCATACAATTGTTTTTGGCGGCAAGAAATATAAACTTCACTTGATTCCTTCAGGGATTTTCTATAAAGATAAAACATGTGTGATTGGAAACGGTATGGTTATTGATCCAAAAGCACTTGTAGAAGAGCTAGCTTATTTACACGAGCGAGACGTAGATACAAGTAATTTACGAATCTCAAATCGAGCGCATGTTATTTTACCTTATCATATAAAATTAGATGTTGTAGAAGAAGAGCGCAAAGGCGCTAATAAAATTGGAACTACGAAAAAAGGAATTGGTCCTGCTTATATGGACAAAGCGGCTCGTATTGGCATTCGTATTGCTGATTTACTTGAAAAAGATACGTTTGCAGAAAAAGTAGCTTCCGTGCTGAAAGAAAAGAATCGTCTTTTCGAAAAGTATTATGAAACAGAAGGTTTCTCTGTTGATGACATTGTTGAAGAATACTTTGAATATGGTCAGCAAATTGCGAAATACGTCGTGGATACATCTGTTGTACTAAATGACGCATTAGATGATGGGAAGCGTGTGCTTTTTGAAGGTGCACAAGGCGTTATGCTTGATATTGATCAAGGAACATACCCGTTCGTTACGTCATCAAACCCAATTGCTGGGGGAGTGACTATTGGATCTGGTGTAGGTCCTTCTAAAATTCATCATGTTGTTGGTGTATCTAAAGCTTATACAACTAGAGTAGGTGACGGTCCTTTCCCAACTGAGTTACATGATGAAACGGGTGATCAAATCCGTGAGATTGGCCGTGAATACGGAACAACAACTGGACGACCAAGACGTGTTGGTTGGTTCGACAGTGTCGTTGTTCGTCATGCACGCCGTGTAAGCGGGATTACAGATTTATCCCTTAACTCGATTGATGTTCTAACCGGGATTAAAACACTTAAAATTTGTACAAGCTATCGTTATAAAGGCGAAATTATGGACGAATTTCCTGCAAGTCTAAATGTACTAGCAGAGTGTGAGCCTGTTTATGAAGAGTTACCAGGTTGGGAAGAAGATATTACAGGGGCAAAAACATTGGAAGATTTACCTGAGAATGCGCGTCATTACTTAGAACGAGTTACGCAATTAACGGGTATTCCATTAACCGTATTCTCTGTTGGTCCGGATCGGAATCAAACAAATCTTGTCCGTGGTGTCTTTGCATAATGAATTATGTGGAAAGCGTAAGGAAAAGCTTGCGTTTTCCCTTTTTTTTCAGTATGCTTAAGACTGAATTTATGAGCCAAGCACGTTATAGAAAAAAGTTTTAAAAAAAGTATTGCGCAGATGATTTATATGTGATATTATAAATCTTGTCGTCGAGAGGATATGACGAAACACGGCTTGCTTATTGCACCGTCTGCTCAGTTTGGTATTTGAGCCATTAGCTCAGTTGGTAGAGCATCTGACTTTTAATCAGAGGGTCGAAGGTTCGAATCCTTCATGGCTCACCATTTTTACAGTGGCCCGTTGGTCAAGCGGTTAAGACACCGCCCTTTCACGGCGGTAACACGGGTTCGAATCCCGTACGGGTCACTTTTATATAAATACATACACAAATGGTCCGGTAGTTCAGTTGGTTAGAATGCCTGCCTGTCACGCAGGAGGTCGCGGGTTCGAGTCCCGTCCGGACCGCCATTTTTTCTTCGTCATTGTTGAAATAATCATGATGTATAATAAGTAAGGCTCGGTAGCTCAGTTGGTAGAGCAACGGACTGAAAATCCGTGTGTCGGCGGTTCGATTCCGTCCCGAGCCACCACTTGCCGGTCTAGCTCAATTGGTAGAGCAACTGACTTGTAATCAGTAGGTTGGGGGTTCAAGTCCTCTGGCCGGCATCGAAAGAACTTTATGTGAATGCATAAAGTTCTTTTTGTTTTTGGTAGATATGTTAAACTAGTACGAGGGATGTCGTTATTCCCCGGGCAATTTTTTTGTAGTGAAAACATCAGCAGTGGCTGGTGTTTTGTTTAAGTGACATAAATTTTAATGGAATAAATAAATAGATACTACTGATCCAGGAGGTAAAAAGAATGGATAAATATATTTTAGTTGTTGATGATGAAAAACCAATTGCAGATATATTGAAATTTAATTTAGAAAAAGAAGGGTTTAGCGTAGAGTGTGCTTATGATGGAAACGAAGCACTAGAAAAAGTGAATGAGCGTAAGCCGGATCTTATGTTACTTGATATTATGCTTCCATATAAGGACGGAATGGAAGTCTGTCGAGAAGTACGTAAACAATCTGATTTACCAATCATTATGCTAACGGCTAAAGATTCAGAGATTGATAAAGTATTAGGTCTAGAATTAGGTGCTGATGACTATGTGACGAAACCATTTAGTACACGGGAGTTGTTAGCACGGGTAAAGGCGAATCTAAGACGTCAGCAAGTTGCAGTCGAAGAAACAGGCTCTTCATCAAAAGAAATGCATATTGGTGAGTTGTCCATTCACCCTGATGCATACCAAGTAAGAAAACGTGGGGAAGCAGTTGATTTAACACATCGAGAGTTTGAATTAATTCATTATCTCGGAAAGCATATTGGACAAGTGATGACACGAGAACACCTTTTACAAGCTGTATGGGGCTACGATTATTTTGGTGATGTGCGAACCGTGGATGTTACCGTGCGACGCTTACGTGAAAAAGTTGAAGATAACCCAAGCTATCCTACTTGGATTATGACGCGTAGAGGTGTTGGCTATTTCTTAGCACCACAGGATAATCAGGAGTAAAGTAAATGGATCAAAACGTAGGCTTTTTTAAGTCCATACGCTTTAAGCTCATTATTATCTACATGTTGCTCATTGTTCTTGCCATGCAGATTATTGGTTTTTATTTCTCAAATTCACTTGAGCGAAGTTTAATGGATAACTACGAAACTGTCATTAGCGATCGGGTTAACTTGCTTACAGTCAGTGCGGCACGTGAATTAATTGACGAGGATTCAGACACGCAGGAAAATTTAAACACGCTTTTAAATGAGACGTTCCCACAAACAGATGAAAACATTCGGTTCGGGAAAGCGCAAATTATCGGGAAAGATTTTGTATTGCTTGCAAGTTCTGATCCAAATGATCAGACACGTATTGGTCAGCTAACAGAGCAAACAATTGTTAGAAGAGCAATTACAGGTGGATCATCATTGAGCGATCAGCGCATTAATGAGCAGAACCAAGAACGTTATTTTGTGAAAGCACAGCCCATTCGACCAAATGAAGACTTTGCCAACGCTTCTCTTGATGGAGGAAATACGGAAGCAACCGAACTTCAAGGCGCTGTCTACGTAGAAGCTTCGATTGAAGAAGTGACAGATCAAGCCCAGTCGATCAACCAAATCTTTATAGTTGCCTCAACCATTGCATTATTAATTACGTTTTTTGTGATTATATTGGTGGCTCGAACCATTACAGCGCCCATTCTGGACATGCGTAGGCAAGCTTTACGGATGGGGCACGGAGATTTTTCAAGACAGGTAAAGGTGTACGGATCAGATGAGCTTGGTCAGCTCGCAATGTCATTTAACGAGCTAACGAATAAGCTCCATGATACAACACTTATGAGGGACCGAGAACAGAAGCGCCTTCGTTCGGTTCTTGCTCATATGACCGACGGAGTTGTAGCTACCGACCAGAGTGGTTTAATTATACTGATGAACCGACGTGCAGAGGAATTATTAGGAATCTCCTTAAAGCATGTATTAAGAAAACCTATTATTGACGTATTGAATATGGATGAAACGCAAAGCATTTATGATTTATACGAGAAGAATGAATCGGTTTTACTTGATTTTAGTCATGGTGAGGAATTGGTTTTATTAGAGGCAAACTTCTCTGCTATCCAAGAAGATGACGGACCGATGAATGGGTTAATTACGGTTCTTCACGATGTAACGGAAAAAGAAAAAATAGAAAGTGAACGCCGTGAGTTTGTGGCAAATGTATCTCATGAACTGAGGACACCGCTAACAACGATGAAAAGTTACCTTGAAGCACTTGCAGATGGTGCGATAGAGGACAAGGAAATTGCGCCGCACTTTCTTAACGTTACACAAAAAGAAACAGACCGTATGATTCGATTAGTAAATGATCTTCTCCAGCTTTCTCGTATCGATTCCAATGATTACGAGATGGATTTACGCTGGGTTGAATTAGGTTCATTCTTGCATCAAATTATCGAGCGTTTTGAGATGGTTGTAAAGGACAAAGATATTGTTTTTCATCGTCATATTGTCAAGCAGCCGACATTTGCAAAAATTGATGAAGATAAATTAACGCAAGTGCTGGATAACATTATATCGAATGCCATTAAGTATTCACCAGAAGGCGGAAACGTCAGCATTACATTACTTCATCAAGGAAACAAAGCAAGAATCAGTATTTCAGATGAAGGAATGGGAATCCCGACTGAGTCTCAGGACAAGATCTTTGAACGTTTCTACCGTGTGGATAAAGCAAGAGCGAGAAATGTAGGTGGGACAGGTCTTGGCTTAGCGATTGCCCGGGAATATGTTGTGGCGCACGAAGGAGAAATCTGGGTGAATAGTGAATACAATGAAGGAACGACCATTTATATAACATTGCCTTACTCCACGTTTAAAGGAGGTAAAGTGTGAAATACGAACAGTTTAAAACAGCCACTTTAGTCGCGTTAATTGGCTTAAGTTTGTTTTTTACCTACCAGCTATGGACGTATCAGCCAAATCTTCAAGCGTTAGAGGGTGAATCAGGTGAGAGCGGGAATTATGCAGATTCCATGATAGGGGAAGAGCGATTAATAACGGATCTTATTCAGCCTAGCTCGGTGATTTTGCACAAAGACTTGGAAGGGTATGCGCTAATGAATCCGTTGAATAGTCGGTATGATCAAACGCTTACGACATTGCGTCAGTATCAGTTTGAACATGCGATATCAGCAGATCCAGTGACAACAAGTGCAGAGGGCATTGAATTACGGTTTCCAGATGAGCTACCATTACAGTCGCTCTTGGCTTATTTTGACGGGAATTACGATCAAATGAATACAAGTCGAGAAGTGAATCGATTACTTATTTATGTGACAGAAGAGGACACCGTTAATTTCACCTTTGCCTCTTCTGAAAAAGAAGAGTTTATGTCATTACGTACAACGATGCCCGCAAGCGATTTAAAAAACTTAATTTATGCAACAGATACAGAGTCTGAACTAGCAACAGAGGTTGTGAAAGAAAATGATTCAACTTATCTGTTGTTACGCAATGACATTTATGTGCCAACTGAAAAGCAAGTTGTGCGAATTTATGATTACAGATTAAGAAACGATGAAGAGATGCCTATGCTGATTAATCAGCGATTGTTCAACGATACGGATGTGCCTAGGGCGAATCAATTAAACGGGGAATATTTGTTTACAGATGGCAGTCGAACAGTGACCCATGATAGTACCATTTCTTATTTAAATTACTCGTATCCATACTCTACAGATAGTCAAGAGGAAAGCAATCGTCACATTGTAGAAGTTGCTCAAGAGTTTATTAATGTAACGGGTGGATGGACAGATCAATATGCCATTGATCAAGTGAATAAAAAAGATGCAACCGATCAAGCTGAATTTCGGTTATATGTGAATCATTTACCAGTGTTTGAACATCGTTTAACCACAACGAGTAGTGACCAGGATCGAATGAAGATGTACGTCACTCGAGCTGGTACACAAGTCGTGAGTATGGGGCGCCCTCTGTTCCAGCTTGAAGATCGGTATACAGAGCAAGAGAGAGAAGTCTCGTCTGGTTTAGATGCTGTCAATCAGATGAAAAAAAGCTCAACCATTTTATGGGAAGATGTAACCGATATTCGTTTAGGCTATAAAGCCACGATGACAAGTAGTAAGCGTGCCGACTTAACCCCAACTTGGTTTTATCAACTAGATGGAGAATGGGAAGCTGTTGTTAGATCTGACGAGGAGTTAACAGAATGAATTGGAATCGAACAAAATCTATTTTTATTGTAGTATTCTTGCTGTTAAATATCTTCTTAGGCTGGCAGTTTGTCGATCGTGTGATGGAAGGTCAATTGCAAAGTATTGAACAAGCGCCAGAAATTGTCGAACGTCTTGATGATAACAATATCACTCTCCCCGATGAAGATGTAAATACATCTGATGCAAGAGGGGTCGTGCTTGAGGGTTCGAGAGTAAGCTTTACAAATGAAGAAATCGAACAGCTAGAAAATAGCGGCCATTCAGTGGAAACGATTGGTCAATCTTCAAACGTGATTCGAGTTGAACTAGAAGATCCGGTTAATATTAGCCAAGTATTAAATGCGAATACAGAAGAAGCGTTTGCGCCCTTACTAGCAGAGCATGTTCTTTATGGTGAGGAATACGTATTCTCTAGACGAGAAGGCAACTTTCTTCATTTTAATCAAATGTATAATCAAGTTGAAACGTACATCGATAACGATGAAGCATTAACAGTAGAGCTAAATGACGATGATGAAGTGATTGGCTATGAACAACAACGCTATAGCTTCAGTGAAAATCGAGACGAGCGGGATATGACCCCGTATATGACAGCGATACGAGTACTATTAGATAACCATTACCTATCAATGAATAATACGATTGAGCATATTGAATTTGGCTATTATAGTTTATCCGATCAGACACCCCGCTTCTTCTCTCCTATGTGGGCAGTAACAGTCGATCGTTCGGGTGCTGACGCAGAAGAAAAGGATATGAGAATTTACCTTGTAAATGCAATACTTTCAGAACAGCACCAATGGTATCCAGACGAATCACAAACAAATGAAGAAATTGAAGATGATTTAAGTGAGTGATCCTCTTTTTTGAGAGAGTAATAGAATTAAGGAGGACGTAAGATGGCTATGCGTTTCAGTGTGCTTGCAAGCGGTAGTACAGGAAATGCGATGTATGTGGAGACTCCATCGCAAAAAATTTTAGTGGATGCAGGGTTAACTGGAAAGAAAATGGACGAGCTCTTTAAAAAGATTGATCGTGATCCAAAGCAACTAGATGCCTTACTTGTGACCCATGAACATAGTGACCATATAAAAGGTGCAGGCATATTTGCCCGTAAACACAACTTGCCAATCTACGCGAACGAAAAAACGTGGAAAGCGATGGAAAAGCAAATCGGTCAATTAAACACCGATCAAAAATTCCATTTTAATCAAGAAACAGTTAAACAATTCGGCGACCTTGAAGTAGAATCATTCGGTGTGTCCCACGATGCTGCTGATCCGATGTTTTACTGTTTCCGTCATGAAGGGCGTAAGCTTGTGATTGCAACAGACATGGGCTATGTGAGCGAACGGATAAAAAAAACCATCGCTGGTGCGAATTCATACGTGTTTGAATCCAACCACGATTTAAATATGCTACGGGTTGGTAGATATCCATGGAATGTAAAAAGACGCATTATAAGCGATATGGGGCATGTGTCAAATGAAGATGCTGCTCTAGCATTACACGATATTGTCGATGACACGCCGATTCATGTGTATCTTGCTCATTTAAGCTTAGATAACAATATGAAAGATTTAGCACGAATGACCGTTAAACAAGTGCTTGAACAAGAAGGTCATCAAGTAGGGAAAACCATTCATCTTCATGACACTGACCCATATAGCCCAACCGCATTGTGCGTGGTTTAAAAGCAACGAAAAACGTAAATAGTTACGTAATAGACCATACAAATTTTGTTTATTTCTCATGATTAGCCTCTCTTTCTAAACAAATGTTAAAAGAACTACAAAAATCATTTAATTCCCGGTTTTAACCTAGAAGAATTAGGTTAAATGGGTATAATGTAGGAAAATGGTTAGAGAGCTGAAATGGAAGGGGTAAAGGGCAATGGGTTATTACGATGGAAATGATTCTCGCTATAAGGAACCGAAGCAAGGAACGAGTAATGGTAAAGTTGCAGGATTTTCTGCTTTTGGCGGGGCAATTATCGGTGCAGCGCTTGTATTGATTGCCTCACCATTATTGTCAAACCTAGCTCCATTCGATGACAATGTTGAAGAAAATACAGATACGATTGCTGAACCTCAAACGGAACAAGTCGATTCAAATGTTATTAATTTAGATGTCAATTCCGCTGTAACGGATATTGTGAATGAAGTTTCCGATGCGGTTGTTGGTGTTATTAATCTTCAGCAATCCGATTTATTCGGTGAAGGGGATGCAAGCGAGAGTGGTACTGGATCAGGTGTGATTTATAAAGCAGAAGGGGAATACGCATACATCGTAACAAACCAACACGTCATCGATGGTGCTACGGAAGTAGAAGTAGCCTTAACCGATGGCACGAGAGTAGAAGCAGAAGTGATTGGTGAAGACGAATTGACAGATCTAGCTGTACTACGAATTAGTTCCGATGATGTTGATACAGTCGCTTCATTCGGTGACTCTGATTCATTAAGCGTTGGTGAGCCAGCGATTGCAATTGGAAACCCACTGGGCCTAGAATTTGCTGGTAGCGTCACCCAAGGGATTATTAGCGCAACAGAAAGAAGTATTCCAATTGATACGACTGGAAACGGTCAAGCTGATTGGAATGCCGAAGTACTGCAAACAGATGCAGCCATTAACCCTGGTAACAGTGGTGGTGCATTAATTAACATAAATGGTGAAGTGATTGGCATTAATTCAATGAAAATTTCCGGTGTTGCTGAAGGATTAGGCTTTGCCATTCCATCTGCAATTGTCCAGCCTGTTATTGAAGAATTAGAGACAACAGGAGAGGTAAGACGACCTTCTCTAGGCATTACCTTACGTAATTTAAATGAATTTCCAACAGCTGCACTGCAGGAATCCCTTGGCTTACCTGAAGATATAACCGAAGGAATTGTGGTAGTGAACGTTTCCCCTGGTAGCCCGGCTGCAAACGCAGGTATCCAAGAGCAAGATGTCATTGTTGGCATTGATGGTGAAACCATTGAAAATGCACAAGATTTAAGACATATGCTCTATCGTGAAAATACTATTGGTGATACGATCTCTGTTACCCTTTATCGTGGCGGTACAGAAGAAACCGTTGATGTGACACTAACGGAGCAACCAGATGTATAAGACGGTAAGTGAACCTCTTTCATAAAGAAAGGGGTTCTTTTTTTTGCAAGAACGCTTTGGACTGTGGATAACAAAATGCTATACTGAAAGAATGAAAAATGGAAGGACGTGCACGATGATAGCAGCATGTGAAGAGCATATTGAACTAGCATTGGATGTCGCTGTGGATGAATGGGAAACGGCACCCATTGTCGAACAAGCAAAAGAACCACGAACATGCCAATTTTGCGAAGAAAAAGCAGTCTATACACTAACAAAATAATCAGATACCCACATTGTTGATATGTGGATAAATCATGTGGATAAGTGTTATCCTCTTCACTTTTGTGTTATACACAGAGGATAACAGGAGAAAGGAAATGGGAAAGGAAGTTATACACAAGTGAATATTAGTGTCATTACTGTTGGGAAGCTGAAGGAAAAATATTTACGTTCAGGGATCGACGAATACAAAAAAAGACTTAGCGCCTACGCTAAAATCCAAGAGATTGAAGTAGCAGATGAAAAAGCACCAGAGCATTTAAGCGAAGAAGACATGCGTATCGTCAAGAAGAAAGAAGGAGAACGGATCCTTGCAAAAATTGATGCAGATACGTACGTCATGGCCCTAGCCATTGAAGGAAAAATGAAGACAAGCGAGCAGCTTGCTAAAAGTATTGAGCAGCTCGGTACATACGGAAAAAGTAAAATCGCTTTTGTTATTGGCGGGTCACTCGGACTTTCTGATGATGTCTATGCGCGAGCGGATGAATTGCTTTCTTTTTCTAAAATGACGTTCCCTCATCAGTTGATGAAGCTCGTTTTGCTGGAGCAGGTTTATAGGAGTTTCCGGATTAATAGAGGGGAACCGTACCATAAGTAAATGAGGTTGTAGGAAAGGTAAAGAGCACAACACTAGTGTATCGTGTTGTGCTTTAACGGAATCGAACGCTTAATTTCATGGGATCATTTCGAGGGCTTTAAGTTGTTCATGGAGGACAGGGGCTTTTAAAGAACCATTTAAATCAATTAAATGGTTTGGGAAGGATTCGGAAAAAGGTTTAGATCCATCTTTAATCCAGTCCTCACGATAACTTTTATATAATTCCTCTTTGCTATAATCCCTATCTTCATCATCTAGACCGAACTGAAACCCACAACAACTACAAATTTCAAAGCTACTATTTCCTAGCGCATCATAAGGTGGTTCTTCAAGTCCTTTATAGCCACAAACAAGACAGGTTTTCCATTCAACCAATTTTATCACCTCAATTATTATCATACTGTCTCTCTTTTGAAACGTCAGGATGTTTAGGTGTTTATATTAAAACTGAATCCTCCTTAGATTCCCTTTAACTAGTCGTGGGTTTATTTGTTATGTTTTTATCTAGATAGAATGAGTACTTAATAAAAATAAGGGAAGTAAAAACAAATAGCCCTGCAATCCAACTTAAATTAGTAATGTTTATATACGTAATAATAACGCCACCAAGTGCAGAGCCCATCATCATTCCAATATTCATTAATGCTGTATTAAAACTCAAAACTGTCTCAGAGGACTGTGGTTTTAGTGACACTAAATAATATTGATTTGCTGGTGTTGTTGTCCAGGTTGCTATCCCCCAAACTGCAAATGTGATAAATACGCCTATGGTAGAGTGCTGCGTAAATGTCAATATAAATAAAGCAACGATATGAACAATTAGACTAACCGTTATTGTGTGATTTGGCCCCCATCTATCGACAGCGTAACCTCCAAAGCGCGAGCCAATAAATGCAAATGTCCCTAATACAAACAATGCAATACTTGTCATTTCTATTGAAAGATTGGCGGTGCTACTTAACAAAGGAGCAACATATGCAAATACTAGTGTATAGCCTAAAATCCACGTTATAGTTGTCATTAAACCAGTTAGGACTCGCCTATCTTTAATAATCTTTACTTGTTGTTTTAATGATAAAGCTTGATTTCCTTTTATTGATGGTAATAGTTTATACAGCCCCATTAATAAGAGAATTGTAGCAAATGCAATAATAAGAAAGATATAATGCCAATCAAAATAGCCGGCTAAAAATGTTCCGATTGGTACTCCAAGAACTAATGAAACAGTGAAGCCTGTAATAACTGTTGCTATAGCGCTACCCTTTCTTTTAGGGGATACCAATTGTGCAGCATAATTTGTTGCGACAACAATATAAAGTCCTCCACTCATGCCCATAATAATCCTAGATAACAGTAGCATGATAAAATTATGGCTTAAAAACGCGATAAAATTCCCAACTATAAAAGTAAAGATGGCATATAAAAGTATTTTCTTACGATCAAATGTAGAAGTTAACATGACCAAAAATAATGCACCAAAAGCATAGGATAGAGAATAAATTGTAATTAGCTGACCGGCAATAGAAACTGAAACACCCATTTCAAGGGAGATTAATTCTAATATTCCAGAAACAACAAACTCTGATGTACCTGTTACAAAAGCTCCTAAAGCCAAGAAAATAATAGTAAGCTGACTTAATTTAGTGTTCATTTTTCTTTGTCTCCTTCAAATTTCAAACATTGTTTTTATTTTAAGAGCTGTGTTAACATAAGTAAAATTGATGTTTTTAATAATGGAGATGAGTAATCACTCATGAGTATTGTTCGTTTTGAAATAATTACAAATGTAGTGGAGTTAGGAAGCTTTACCGCAACAGCTGAAAAATTAAATATGACCCAATCGGCAGTAAGTCATGCTGTGGCTAGTTTAGAAGCTGAATTTGGAGTTTCTTTACTGATTCGAGATCGTAAAAAAGGAATATCACTTACAGAAATAGGTCAAAAAGTTTTACCACACATTAGAGAAGTACTTAAAAGAATGGAAAGCATCAATCAAGAAATTGCGTTAGCGACAAATTTAGAAGTTGGGGTCATTCGTATCGGTACATTTGCAAGCGCCTCGTCTTGTCTATTACCCAAATTGCTAGCAACATTTCAAAAGAGACATCCCAAAATAGAATTTAAATTGTTTGAAGGAAGCTATGAAGAAATTACAGAGTGGCTAAAGTCGGGGATTGTTGATATAGGTTTTGTTGTGAAAAGAACAGTTGAGTCCAATTTTGATTTAATTCCTTTGATAAAGGATAATATGGTAGTGGCTTATAATACAAAGCACAGATTTCATTCTAAAGAAATAGTTAGTATGGAAGATTTAATTGATGAACCGTTTATTATGCCTACTGGAATGTATCAATCACATGTGAATGAGTTATTCCATGAAGCGAATTTGAGACCTTCTATTCGTTTTGAAGTGCACGATTGTACAACAATTGCCAACATGGTGCAAGAAGGACTCGGAGTGACTATTGGTCCAGAGTTATTTTTGAAGACGCAACAAAACATAAAAATAAGTAAGTTGAACATTGAAAACAGTCGTGAAGTGGCACTTGCTTGTCAATCTATAGTGAATGCTTCTCCTGCTGTAAAAGAATTTCTTCAGGTAGCAAAAGGTGTTTTTAACTAAGTAACTATACCCTGAAGTATTAGCAATCTGATTCGGCTGACTATATAATTTGCATTTAATCATATAAAATTGAACAAAAATGAACGTGCGATCTTTATCGCATAATTGAACCATTATTAGTTAATAACAATCTTTAAAAGAGGCTGGGACAAAAGTAGATAGACCAAAATGACGAACATTCCTGAAAATAGGAACGTTCGTCGTTTGTTTTATATGAAAATGAGCGAAGGATTCTCCTGTAGCGGTGCTACTCAGCATATTTTAGACTATTCGTCTTTTCAAATACTACTTTTAGTTATGTCCCAGCCTCTTTTATGAGAGTCTCTAATTGCTACTTATTATTGTAACGTACTATTATTTTCCTTCATTGGTTTTGGCAAAATGAACTTTTTATAACATCTACGCAACTCAATAAAATGGTTGATTAGAAAGGGGAAGTTTTATAGGATTTTCTCTATCAATCACCCCCATTTTCAATAGTAGAAAATGGGGGGGGATCTACTCTTTCGTTACCAATTAATCATAACCGTATCTGTTCCGGTAGTAGGTGACGTATAGGTTCGATTATTGCCACTTTGCCAGACAACGTTACCGTTCTGATCTTTTTTAATGTATTTGTATTCAAGGTTTTTTTCAGCAGGAACGCTAATATCATAGTACCACGTTGGGTATTGGTACATCACTTGGTTAAACATAGGTCCAATTGCTTTATCAGCATCCCAATTCCCCAGCTCGCTCACATTCCCAACGATATATAAATTGGTTCCTGGGCTCGTTGTGGCATTGTTAACACCAAAGCGAACACTGACTTGATTGCCTGACAATACTTCAAACTCTTTGTAAGCAGGGCTTTTTATGTTTGCTGCAGTTACGACGGATAAATCATAATAACCGCCTGCTACATTAGGCACCTTTACGCTTATTTCTGTATTTGACCAAGAAATAATTTCAGAAGAGGTTGAATCAAAGAGTACGCTCCCTCTCTCATCACCAAATCCTTCACCGCTTACTGTTATGGTATTCCCGGCCTTACCCATCATAGGACCTACTTGGCCGATTAGAGGAGACGTAGAGGGGTTGCTTACTTGCCAAACCGCTACGCTATTTGCTCGTAATGGAAAGGAATTTATGGCGCCATTGGCGTTAACAGTAATCGTGTTTCCATCTAAACGTTGCTGTAGTTCATCTGTATAGTTCCCTTGAGGTAAAGAGGTGTTTAAATTAGTGATCGTCTGGTTACTATTACTGCTATTGACAGCAGTTAATACAATACTAGTGCCAAACTTTCTTTCAAAAATATAAATGTCTTCGTTCAGCCAACGTTCAGTTGTAGTGCCATAGCCTAAGGCGGAATTTGTTTGGCGTAGTGAAGCAAGTTTACTGATGATTTGATAGGAGTTGGTAGACCGATCAAATGTTTTCAATGGTTTGCGATTTTCAGGGTCGTTGCCACCTGTTACATACTGCTCTGTCCCGTAGTAAATTGTCGGTACACCACGAGAAGTAAGCAAGACAGCTAGTGCCATATCTGTCTGACGGTTTGAAGATGATCCTACCGAAAAACGACTCATGTCGTGATTATCAATAAAGGTTACTTGATCAATGACCTCGTTATACTCTTTTTCAGTACTTTTTATCATGTCATGAAAATCATACCAGTTGCTTGTGCGATCTTTTAAGACGTTTCGAATGGTTTGACCGAATTGGAAATCTAATAAACTCATACCACTTTCATTAGCGAAGTGATGGTTTTGGGGATCAACTTCTCCTGATCCTAAAAACCATTCTCCAAATGTGAAAACAGGTTTATGCGAATAGATTTCGCTCATTAAAGAGGTTTGCCACCCTTCTGACATATGCTTAACGGCATCTACTCGAATGCCATCAATCCCTTTATCTAACCAAAACTTAATCGACTCTTTTAAATATTGATCCATGACTGTGTTGTTTAAATCATAGTCTGCCAGATCATATAAGTTTCTGTAAATGCTATCTTCATATGAAGAGAAATCTGTTCCGCCATTGTGGTGAAAGAGGTTCTGTTGATCATTTGAATAGTTGCCTAATAATGCGCCATTATCATATATCGCCCCATTTTCAACATAGTTAGGGTTCGTTTCAAGTGCCGGTGATGAATGATTTGGCGTGAAATCCATGATTACCTTTATCCCATTGCTATGTGCGGTACTCATTAAACGATCAAAGTCATCAAAATTCCCATAGTAAGGGTTTGTCTTTTTGTAATCTCGAGCCCAATATCCATGGTAGGAGGTATAGCCGCTTGGGTGTAAGGCGTAAACATTTTCGACCGGCTGAGAAATCCATAGTGCCGTAATGCCTAAATCAGTTAAGTAACCGTCATTGATTTTGTCTATAATCCCTTGCCAGTCCCCACCACAATACTTATGGAGATCTATACAGTTTTGACTAAAGATAGCGCCTGAAGGATTGTTGCCAGGATTCCCGTCAGAGAATCGATCGGTAACAACCTGGTAAATCACATCTTTTGAGTAATTGACTTTGTTTGTTACGTCAGCCTCCGCAACAGTAGGTAAAGAAAGAAGCAAGAAAAAGATAAAGCTTAATGAAATCGTTTTCAAAAAATCATTTAAATCGTTCAACTCTATTCCTCCTTCAACAAATTGTGATAAAACGTATATAAAATAAAACAACCCCGCCTTTTAAGATAAAAGACGGGGTTGTTTGTAAAAAACCAAAAGCATTGCCCTTAAATTGGTGAAAATATGCTGTTCATTTATTAATATCTTATGGACACTGTGTTCGTAAATAGGTCATTAGGACCGTTATAGTCAAAATTGTTGTGCATGATGTTATCACATTCGAAGCAAATGTTTGCGTAGAATTGTTTATCTTTCATACTGATCACTGAATGCATCATCATAAAAGGCATACTGGACATTCCGATAGACGAGCGCAACAAAAATAAAGTTGATTTGAACGCTCAACAAATAAAGAATACTTTTTTCATTGCTTTACACCAATCATTTTAAGCATTCCTTTTCATATAGACCATCGTGATAGTGAAGACAAGCGTTACCCGAAGAAAAGCAAAAAATGATTCTTTAGCCAACAGCTGTATAAGCTTTATACATTTTTCTTGAAATGAATGAATCATCATAACATTTTATTTTTTTTGCTGTCTATCATTTTACCACCAGACTAAATATTAAAAGTTATCTACGAATATAAATAAGTCATCTTATCTATAGTTAAATATAGCTCTTTTTTTCTTTCTAATATATGATGAAAGTGAATGCGTCATCATTCTCTATTTTTTTACATAATTTGAATAATGACAATTCGATAATCATATAAAAGGAGGAAAAAAATTGAAAAAATTTCTTGTGTGGCTGCTTATTTTTGTTTTTATTTTCCAACCAATTGGAACAAATGTCGCATTAGCAATTGAAGGAGATGAAAATCGAATTGGCATCTCCTTGCAAGATGAAAATGGAAATCCGTATGGTGGGGGTGTAGTCAGTAAAGAAGATAATTTTTATTTGAACATTGGGTTTAAATATAGTGAAGTTGATGAAATTAACATTTCGATTCCTGAAGAAGTTAGAACAGACAATTTAAATGAAATTCTTCTGAATGAGAAACAAGAAGAAATTGGAACATATGAAATTAGTGATAGTCAACTCAAGATAGTGCTTACTGAAGATTTGAGAGAATTGAATGGTGACATTAGTGTCCCCGCAAGATGGAACCAAGAAGTACTTGCAAATACTAATTCTATTAATCTAGTGTTTGCGCATGCTCACGGTTCACAGGACTTGAAAATTGCTTTTGAAGATTTAGAAGAAGAAACAGATAGTGTAGAAGAAGCAACAGAAGAAACAGATAGTGTAGAAAAAGAAGCAACAGAAGAAACAGATAGTGTAGAAGAAGAAGCAACAGAAGAAACAGATAGTGTAGAAAAAGAAGCAACAGAAGAAACAGATAGTGTAGAAGAAGAAGCAACAGAAGAAGCAGATAATGTAGAAGAAGAAGCAACAGAAGAATCAAAATCTAGTACATCAGTTAATACAGCCATTAATGAAAACATTCTTACTGGTTATGATATTTGGTTTGAAGACGAAGGTGGTAATAAAATAGATACCCCTGGATTAAACGCAGATATTCGTATTAACTATACGTGGGCATTGCCAAATGGTCATGGCTATACAGAAGGCGCAATGTTTGAGTTTATGATCCCTGAACAGTTTCATGTGTACGATGAAGTTGATCGATTAGAAATGCGTTTCGAGGGAGATATCATTGGTTACTTTTCTGTTAACAAAGCAGGAGAAGCAACGATTGAATTTACTTCTTTCATTGAAGAGTATTCAAACATCAACGGAACGGTTGGTTTATGGACTGAATTTCGTGAGGACCTCATTATAGAGGAAGGAAAAACCATTACGGTCACACCAATTGAGGGGAAAGACTCAATGACCATTCCAATAGATTTTAGGCCATCAGGACAATCAATTGAAAAACGAGGGGAACCAAATAGAGTTTATAATGCAGAAACAATTGATTGGACAGTCGATTTTAATAAATCGTTAGACACTGTCGCACAAGCAGTTTTGAGCGATCCAATTCAAGAAGGCCAAAGCTTAGTGGATGGTTCAATCAAGTTATACTATCTAGATATGCAGTTTAATGGAACATCTTCTTTAGGGGAAGAAGTACCGTCTAGTGAGTATACTTTTTCTGGCGATCCAAGTTTCTCAATCGAGTTTAATGAAGAGATTAATAGAGCTTATCGTCTTGTTTTTACGACAACGTTAACTGACGATGAAAAAGCGACGTTTGAAAATAAAGCAATGTTACTGTCGAGTGGAACAGAGGTGGGACACGCATCAGCATCTGTTGCTGTTGGTCGAGGGACGCCACTAGATAAACGTGTTGTTCAATACGATGGACCAAGTCAAACAATTGAATGGGAAGTTCAATACAATTATGACGAACGAAGTATTGCACAAGAAAATGCGTTTATCGAAGATTCATTTACTGAAACTCATCGAATTATTGCTGAATCGGTAGTAGTGCAGCGCATCACAATAGATGAAAACGGTAATGAAACAGGAGAAGATGAGGTTGATTATTTTGACTTGAAACCATCATCAGATGAAAGTGGATTTCGATTAGAGTTTTTACAGGACATTGACGCCGCTTATAAAATAACATATAAGACAGAGGCGAAAGATCGTGTCCGTAATGAAGAAACGATTTCTAATACGGTAACAACAGTAGATCGAAGTGCTGGTGATAGGCAAGGAATTGGCCAATACGTGCTTTCAAAATCACACGGTAATGTCAATTATAAAGAAAAAACGGTCAACTGGCAGGTCCGCTTTAATACTGACGGATTTGAAATGGAAAATGTTATTTTAAAAGATGTGTTTACTAATAGTGGATTAAAACTGGATTTTGAATCAATATCAATAACATCAGGTGGTCAAACATGGCAAGTTGATGAAGATTATCGCTTTAACACAAATGAACCAAATGATTTTGAGAACCAAGAACAATTTAATATAGAATTTTTGCGTACCATTGAAGAAGAAGTGCTGATTACGTATAAGACTGAATTTGATTATGAACAGCGGGAAAGCAAAGAACTGACGTATTTCAAAAATGAAGCGCAGTTGTTATGGACGGCTCCAGGTGACGCTGATAACCAACAGGAGCAAATCGTCACCGATCAATTTACACCTGGTTCTTATACGAGAGCAAATGGATTTAAAGGCGGTTCTTACAACGCGATCGATAAAGAAATTACTTGGAATATTGGGGTTAACTACAACCTTAAACCTATTAATCAACTAATTATTGAGGATACGATTCTAGGAAATCAACAGTTACTTAGTGATACAATTCAAATCTATGAAATGACTCTTAATAGTGGAGAAAATGCGTTTGAAAAAGGAACGCTTGTTGATTCGGATAAGTATGGGATTGAACTTGTTTCAAATGAAGATGAGTCAAATCAATTTACAATCACTTTTAATGAACCGATTGATACAGCATACTTAGTGACTTACAAAACAAGCTTAAATGGATTAAGCTTTGTTCAAGCAAATTATGTTAATGAGGCGGTTTTCTCTGATGATGGGCAAGATGCGTTTGAATTAAAAGCTTCTGTTTCTATTCCGCACGGAGGAAGTTATACAAACAAGCAAGGCCAACAAAGTGGTCGGTTTATCAACTGGCAAGTTGGGGTTAACTACGCTCAAGCAAAGGTAGAAAATGCGCGAGTCATTGATCAGTTAACAGAAAACCAGTTGTTATTAGAAGATTCGTTTGTTCTCTATGAAACAACGGTAGAAGCCACTGGCAACATTACTAAAGGCGATCTATTGGTATTAGGAGAAGATTATAACCTTGAATTCAAAGAAAATGGATTTGAGCTAACATTTAACAATGAAATTGATCGTCCATATGTACTAGAATACCAGTCATTTATACAAGCAATGGTGGGGGAGACGATATCAAACGACGTCTCATTTAATGGTGAATCGATTGAAGAGAATCAATGGACTTCTACTAAATCGGTTAGAGTAGCACGAACCCAAGGTGTGGGAGAAGGTTCAGGAGAGTTGGGCGCACTTACTGTCATTAAAGTAGACGCTAATACCAATGAAACGCTTGAGGGTGCGACGTTCTCATTGAGGGATGCGGATTCTGGGATAGTTATTAGTACTCAGCAAACTAATAAAGATGGAGAAGTGACATTCAATCGCTTATTATACGGTAATTATGAGCTTCGTGAAGACAATGCTCCAGACGGTTATGTCGTAGGAATTACGGATACTCAACCCGTAAATATTAACGGAATGAATACCGTTACAATAGCAAATGAAAAGATTACACGCCATGTTGAACTGACGAAACTTGATACTGATACGAAGAACGTATTAAGCGGTGCTACCTTTATATTGGAGCGTGACGTTGACGGACAGTGGATAGAAGTAGGTAGTGGGTTTGTTACGAATGATGCAGGGACTTTATTGATTGAGGATCTGGAGGAAGGTGACTATCGGTTTGTTGAAATAGAAGCACCTAAGTCGTATATATTAGACGATGAGCCTCTCTACTTTTCAATAGAAGAAGAGCAAACAACTATTACGAAAATGGCGAAAGAAAATGAACGAATGAATCCGTTATTAACCCTTATAAAAACAAGTGATGTCGAATCGGTGAAACAAGTCGGAGACGAAATTATTTACTCATTTGAAGTGGAAAACACGGGAAATGTGACAATAACCGATGTTAGTGTGGACGATCCAATGCTTGGTGGAGCCATTGAACTTGAATCAACAACGCTAGCACCAGGAGAAAAAACAATTGGAACGTCTAGCTATATTGTGACGCAAGAAGATTTAAATAATGAAAGCGTCGTAAACATTGCAACAGTGACAGGAGAAAGTCCAGATGGATCTCCAATTGAAAATGAAGACGAAGAAATTGTTTCAACAGAACAATCACCGTCGATTGGCTTAATCAAAGCTTCAGATCGTAATGATTTAGTAGCAGGCGAAGAGGTCGTTTATACCTTAACTGCACAAAACACAGGGAATGTGACGCTGTTTGATGTGTCATTTACGGATGAGCTTAAAAACCTGAGTGAAATCCAATATTTAACCATTAATGGAGAAGTGATTGAGAATACGGATTCTATTACCCTTGAACCAGGAAGCGTATTGGTTGCGGAAGCGACTTACACGATTACGCAAGCGGACGTCGATCGTGGTGAAGTGTACAATGAAGCAACAGTTGAGGGTGAGTCAAACCTTGGTGAGCTCGTAATAGACACGGATGAGGTTACGATTTATGAAGATCCAAATGGAAGCATCACATTAACTAAGACAAGTGATAGGGAAACCATTAGCCAAGCTGGAGACGAAGTTATTTATACCTTTACTGTTGAAAACACAGGGAATGTGACGCTAACAGATGTGAGCGTGGATGATCCAATGCTTGGTGGAGTGATTGAACTTGAGACGAGGGCGCTCGCACCAGGAGAAGTAACGACAGGAAAGGTCGTTTATGTGGTAACTCAAGCTAATTTAGATAATGGGATTTTAACAAATGTAGCAGCTGCAACAGGGGAAACACCTGATGGAACTATTGTAAAAGATACTGATGATAATGATACTCCAGTTGAACAGAACCCAGCCATCCATTTATTAAAAGAAGCCAATCGAGACAATTTAGTGGTTGGAGAAGACATCGAGTATACATTCATTGTTGAAAATACAGGAAATGTAACGTTGACTGATGTTGCTTTAACGGATGAACTAGAAAACCTTAGTGACATTGAATATGTATCCATTAATGGAGAAGCATTTGAAAACTTAGAGTCTCTTTCGCTTACGCCAGGAGATGTTCTTATGGCAACGGCAACCTATACGATTACTCAAGCAGATGTCGATCGTGGTGAAGTACACAACGAAGCAATCGTTATAGGCCTATCTCCTTTAAATGAAGAAATTAGTGATAAAGACGACGTAACCGTTGAAGAAGCATTAGCCCCAGGTCTCTCACTTACAAAGACAAGTGATCTTGACATGGTAAAAGCGGTTGGTCAAGTTATTACGTACACATTTGAAGTGCAGAATGAGGGGAATGTGACGTTAACGAATGTAAGCGTTGATGATCCAATGCTTGGTGAAACGGTTAAACTTGAATCAACAACGCTAGCGCCAGGAGAAAAAACAATTGGAATGGCTAGCTATATAGTGACTCAAGAAGACTTAGATAGTGAAAGCATTGTAAACATCGCAACAGTGACAGGAGAAAGTCCAGATGGAACTCCAGTAGAAAATGAAGACGGGGACACTATTCCAACAGAGCAATCGCCAGCAATCGAGCTGACAAAAACAGCAGATCGCGATAATCTTGTAGCTGGAGAAAGAATTGTTTATTCTTTTACTGTAGAAAATGTTGGGAATGTGACATTAAGTGATCTGTCAATTACAGATGAGCTTGAAAACATAAGTAACATTCGCTATACATTGATTAATGGCACGATCATCATTGGAAACGCTCCTATAACGCTTCAGCCAGGTGACGTATTAGAAGCATTAGCTACTTACACAATTACCCAAGCCGATGTTGATCGTGGGGAACTAATGAATACTGCAAAAGCCGTAGGGAAATCCCCTTTGAATGAAGAAGTGACAGATGAAGATGAAGTGACTGTTGCTCAGGATCCAGAACCAGAAATTAAATTAATAAAATCAAGTGACCTTGATCTTGTGAATGAAGCTGGTACTGAAATTATGTATACATTTGAAGTTGAAAATACTGGTAATGTAACGTTAGAAGATGTACAAGTAATGGATCCAATGCTAGGTGGGGCAATTGTGCTTGAAAATACGAAGCTTGCGCCAGGAGAGAAGACACTTGGTACCGCAGTATATAAAGTTACCCAAGCCGATGTAAATCATGGTGAGGTAGTAAATAATGCTAGCACCATTGGTACAACACCTGGAAGTAATACTGTAGAAGATGAAGACGAAGACGTTGTTCCTGTTGAACAAAACCCTTCCATTAATCTATCAAAAGAAGCAAATCGTGATAATTTAGTGGTTGGAGAAGACATCGAGTATACATTTACTGTTGAAAATACAGGAAATGTAACCTTGACTAATGTCGTTTTGACAGACGAATTAAAAAACCTGAGTGATATTGAGTACGTTTCCATTAATGGAGAAGTACTTGAACATGTAGAATTCTTAACACTTGCGCCAGGAGATGTTCTACTCGCAACGGCCACCTACACAATTACCCAAGTCGATGTTGATCGTGGTGAAGTGTACAATGAAGCAACTGTTATCGGCTTATCACCTTCAAATGAAGAAGTAAGTGACGAAGATGACGTGGCCATTGAACAAGCGTTGGCGCCAGATCTCTTACTTACTAAAACAAGTGATCTCGAAATAGTACAAGCGGTTGGTGACGTTGTTATGTACACATTTGAAGTGGAAAACACGGGCAATGTGACGATAGCGAATGTAAGTGTGGACGATCCAATGCTTGGTGGAGCGATTGAGCTCGAAGCAACAACTTTAGCACCGGGTGAAAAAACAATTGGAACAGCTAGCTATACAGTCAAGCAAGAAGACTTGAATAATGAAAGCATCGTAAACATCGCAACAGTGACAGGAAATGGTCCGGATGGATCTCCAGTCGAAAATGAAGGCGAAGACACGGTTCCGACGAAACAAACGCCAGCGATTGGCTTAATCAAAGCGGCAGATCGTGATCATTTAGTGGTAGGTGAAGACATCGTTTACACATTCACTGCACAAAACGTAGGGAATGTGACGTTGTTTGATGTATTGCTAACGGATGAGCTGAAGAACCTGAGCAATATTCAATACATGACTATCAATGGTGAAGTAATCGAGAACACAGATTCCATAACCCTTGAACCAGGAAGCGTCCTAGTTGCTGAAGCCATTTACACGATTACCCAAGCGGACATCGATCGTGGTGAAGTGTACAATGAAGCAACGATTGTGGGTGAGTCAAACCTTGGCGAACGTGTAACAGACAAAGATGAGGTCACGATTTATGAAGATGCAGCTGGAAGCATCGTATTAACAAAAACGAGTGATAAAGAAACGATTAGTCAAGCTGGTGACGAAGTTACTTATACATTCACTGTTGAAAACACAGGCAATGTGACATTAACAGATGTAAATGTGAATGATCCAATGCTTGGTGGGGAGATTGAACTTGAGACAACCATATTAGCACCAGGAGAGACAATAACTGTGTCTATCGTTTATGTGGTAACCCAAGCCGATCTAGACAATGGAATCTTGACTAATGTAGCAGCAACAACAGGGGGAGCACCAGATGGAACCACTGTTAAAGATACCGATGATAATGAAGTTCCAGTCGAAAAGAACCTGTCAATTGATTTAACAAAAGAAGCCAATCGTCACAATTTAATAGTTGGAGAAGATATTGAGTATACGTTCACTGTTGAAAATACAGGCAACGTAACCTTAACTAATGTCATTTTGACAGATGAATTAGAAAACCTGAGTGATATTGAGTATGTATCCATCAATGGAAAATTACTTGAACATGTAGAATTCTTAACACTTGCGCCAGGAGATGTTCTACTCGCAACGGCTACCTACATGATTACTCAAGCCGATGTTAATCGTGGTGAAGTGTACAATGAAGCAACCGTTATTGGCTTATCTCCTTCTAATGAAGAAGTAAGTGACGAAGACGATGTGACGGTTTATGAAGATGCAGCTGGAAGCATCAAATTAACAAAAACGAGTGATAAGGAAACGATTAGTCAAGCAAGTGACGAAGTCATTTATACATTCACTGTTAAGAACACAGGGAATGTAACGTTAGAAGATGTAAACGTGAATGATCCGATGCTTGGTGAGGCGATTGAGCTTGAAACAACAACGCTTGCACCAGGAGAGACAACGACTGGGTCTGTCATTTATGTGGTAACAGAAGCTGACTTAAATCAGAAAACACTAGACAATATTGCTTTTGTATTGGGACACACTCCAGACGGAAAGATAGTAAAAGACGACGATGTTGATTCGATTCTAATTCAATTAGATGAAAAACCAAGTCCAACTGATCCAAATAATGGCTCAACAGATGACCCAAAAACACCAGAGGAAGGAATAAAAGATAGTGAATACCCGAACGGACCGACACCTCCTCAAGATACGGGAAGAGACAAGCCATATGGAAAAGATACGTTAGTACAAACAGCGAATAATCTATATGTTATTGCGCTAGCAGGACTTGTATTACTTGCAATTGGTATTTCTATTCATCGGATGAATAGAAAGAGAAAAAGGAATACGGTATAATGAACAGGCCACTTAGACTTATCTAAGTGGCATTCTTTTATACTCTTTTTAGGAGTGTTTTGTATGATTCGATGGGTTGGAAATGGGTTTTTAATTTTAGGGTTAAGCTGCCTTCTCTATGTCGGATATTTGTTACTGGATTTTTATTATGGAAGTAATTATCAAATAGAGGCTACCGAGGATTACCTAGCTAAATTCGGTTACAGTTCAACTTTAAATGAAAATTTATTAATGAAAAGAACTGATTTTTCAATTGAATTAGGGCAACCATATGGAAAAATTGAAATCCCATCTATTGATTTATCGATGCCAATTGTACATGGTTCGGAGCTAGAACACCTTCGTCATGGTGTAGGACACGATCCTACAACTGGATTTCCTGGAGACGGGGAACAGGTTTTTTTGGCGGGTCATAATGACTCTGCTTTTTTAAATGTTGGTAATGTCTTAAAAGGTGATTTAATTACGGTTAGTACTCCATATGGTCAATACGATTATAAAGTCGATTTTGCTGAAATTGGTCATGAATCGGAGACTTGGCGTGTAGGAGATAAAGAAAAAGAAACACTTGTGTTGATGACTTGTTACCCGTTTTTTTCACTCACAAGACCTGAAGAACGATATTTTATTTATGCTGAGCCAATATAAGAACAATTTAAAAAATGTATTAGAATGATAAACCTCTTTTATTGATGGGAATATTTATAATAAGAATTGAGTATGTTAGTCCCTAACATTCTAATACAGATAAGAAAAGGCATTTCTGAAAACCGCTTCTTGATCGATACAAGCATAATTTCTGATTTGAAGTAAGCGGTTAGAAAAATTGTAAAACGTTCACTCGGAATAACATAGTTCAACAACCAGTTAAAGAAACATACGTAGTGCCAAGAACAATCTAATTAGAGAGGAAGGATATCACATGAATCCAATCGAAAAAATTCTAACTCACTTTCCAATGATGATTTTAGATGGTGCTTTGGCGACGGAACTTGAAACCCACGGGTGTCATTTAAACGATCCATTATGGTCCGCAAAAGTGTTAATGGAGGAGCCTACTTTAATTAAGCAAATACATACAAATTATTTTGCTGCGGGTGCAGATTGTGCCATTACCGCTAGCTATCAAGCTACAGTAGAGGGATATAAGGATAGGGGCTTAAGTGAAGTTGAGGCAATTCGTTTACTTAAAGAATCTGTTCACATTGCGGTTAAAGCCCGTGATGACTTTTGGAGCGATGAAGAGAATCGATATGGAAGACCTAAACCTATAGTGGCTGCATCAGTAGGTCCTTACGGTGCGTTTTTAGCAGATGGCTCTGAATATCGAGGTGATTATCAAGTAAGCGAAGATCAATTCGTTTCGTTTCACAGAGAGCGGATTCGTATGTTCATTGAAGCTGGTGCTGAAATTTTAGCTTGTGAGACGATTCCATGTCTGAAAGAAGCGAAGGCTCTAATAAGGGTATTAAAGGAATTTCCTCACATTTATACGTGGGTTAGTTTTAGTGCACAAGACGGAGTTCATATTAGTAGTGGAGAAAAAATGGCAGATTGTGCAAGGTGGCTAGCAAAGGAGGAGCAAGTAGCAGCAATTGGTATAAACTGTTCTGCGCCGACTTTTATTCATTCACTGATTAAAGAAATAAAGAGTAAAACGGCTAAACCAATCATCGTTTATCCGAATTCAGGTGAAGCCTATGATGCATCGAGTAAGCAATGGAACGAAGTCCTCTCTAGTCAACCATTTTCTACTAGTGCGAAAAGCTGGTATGAAGCAGGAGCTAGGATAATAGGTGGTTGTTGTAGGACAAAGCCTGAAGATATTGAGGCAATTGCCGATTGGGCGCGTCATAAATAAGTACGATCGCTAAGGTACGTATTAAACCGAGTAGGAGGTGCTTATATGCTCTGGATAGGCGGGTTTTCAGCCATTATGTTTCTTCTGTTTATGTTTTCATATAGAAGAGACCCTAGAAGAATGATCAATGGTTTCTTGTTTAATGCGTGTATTGTTTCTTTTTTATTGTTTTGCTTCGTGCTAGTATTGCGGACGGACTATCCGTATTCAGAGTATCTCATTTTATTCCCGGTTGTTGCGCTAGTCATTTTGATTCCTTTTGGTAGTGTCGCTTTGGTGGGAGGTCTTTTATATAATGCTAAGCTACTTATGCAGCGAGAGGGGAAGAAGCTTGCTAATTCACTAACAATGCTCACTGGTCTTGGATTCATTCTTTTGTTTCTTCTAAATGGACTGGATCTTTCTCAATACGTTTCTGTTCATTTTCGACCTTTGTTTAGTAGTGTTTATATCATAGCTTTTTATTTTTTTATTCATCTCTTGAACTTTTTTACGGCTTACGTTTTGTATCAATTTAATCGACCAAAACATAACCAAGATTTTATTATCGTATTGGGGAGTGGATTAATAAACGATGATGTACCACCACTATTGGCAAGTAGAATCAACAAAGCGATGGGCTTTTATTATAAACAGAAGAAGGTAACGACCCCGCCTAAGATTATTTTTTCAGGTGGACAAGGATCAGATGAGAATCGATCTGAAGCCGAAGCAATGGAAGAATATGCGATACAACATGGTATTCCTGCCGAGGATACGCTTCAAGAAAAGCAATCACTGAATACGTATCAAAATATGGCATTTTCAAAAGCATTGATGGATCAGCTACGACCTGACGGCAACTACGAAAGCATATTTACCACGAATAACTTCCATCTCTTTCGAGCAGGTCTGTATGCGAGAAAAGCAGGCTTAAAGAGTCAAGGAATTGGTAGTAAAACAGCTCTTTATTACTGGCCAAATGCGATGGTGCGAGAATATATTGCGATTGTAGCACTCCAGCGAAAACGACATATGATCGTTATTGCTAGTATTCTCCTTCTATCTCTATGTCTGTCTGTCTTTAGTTATTTGTTTATTGATTATCAATAAAAAAGGAAAGAGGCTGGGACATAACTAACTTAAGCCTATCTATTGCCGAATAAAGATATGTATATTAACTTATCTTAAAACATAAAGCCGAACTATAACTGCATGCCTTTAGGGCATTTCAGACAATAGTTCGGCTTTTTCATCGACTAAGAACCTTTTGTCCCAGCCTCTCATTGCAGCTTTTACTTGCAAATAGCCTTTTTACTTTGTCATCGCACAGCTGGTTTTTGCTGAATGGTTAGCTCTTCTGCAATTAAGTCTGCCGTAAGCTGACCTGAGAGGGTAACCATTGGGACACCTCCACCTGGATGGGTGGAACCACCGACAAAATAGAGTTGAGAAATGAGCTCACTTTTGCTAGGAATTTTAAACCCGCCATTTTTCTTTTTATCTGCAACGACACCGTAAATGGATCCTCCATTAGCCCCGTACAGAGACTGTAGATCATCTGGTGTAAAGGTCATTTCAAACTCAATATCATCTCTTATTGTTGTTAATCCATTCCGCTCTAATTTGCTAATAACCGTTTCTCGATAGCTCGTTTTATATTTTTCCCATGTCTCGCCTTCTTTAAGTGGTGGCACATGAGTCAGAACAAAATGATTCTCTTTCCCTTCTGGCGCTTGACTAGGATCTGATTTAGACGAAATGCCAATATAAACAGTGGGATCGTCAGCTGGGCGTTTTTCTTCAAAAATTTGTTTGAATTCTTCTTCTGGATCTTTTGAAAAGAAAAAATTATGATGGGCGAGTTGTGGGTATTCTCGTCTTAGCCCGAGCAAGAGAACAAGTCCAGACACACTAGGTTCGAACTTTTCTAGCTTCTTTGCCTGTGTCTTATGTTGTGGATGCTCCTTTAACAATTGACGATAGGTTGGAATCGCTTCGAGATTTGACACGACGATGTCGGCATGTACTTCTTCCCCACACTCTAAGCGCACCCCTTTTGCAACGGAATCGACTTGAATAATTCCTTTTACCGGCGTTTCTGTACGAATTGTTACGTTTAGTTCTGTTAGCAATTGCTCCATTCCCCGTACAATGTTGTACATGCCACCTTTTACATAGAAATTACCAAGACCGAACTGAACATATGCAAGCTGAGACAAGACAGCTGGTGCTTGATAAGGAGACGAACCAACGTACATGACGAGAAAATTAATAAACTGTTTAATATGCGGGTCTTTAATGTACCGTTCTGTACCTTCGTTTAGTGTCTTCATCGGATCAAATGCCATAAGCTCTCGTAATGAATGAAGCTTACGAAGTTCACTTAGACCCGATATGCTTTTGTTGTAAAAGCTTTTCATGCACAGCTCATACATTTGTGCACTGTAGTTTAAGTAATTCATAAAAGGGGCGGCATCATCAGGTGCAACTTTTTTTATTTCATCAAGCATGTCAGGTAAGTCGCCTTTTAAATCAATCGATACACCGTCTTCAAAAAAGGTGCGCCATTGAGGTTCAACTCGTTCAATCTCCATATAGTCATGAACGTCACGTCCCGCTCGGTTAAATAATGCTTCTAACACCCAAGGCATCGTTAAGATTGATGGACCAGTGTCAAACTGATAGCCCTCACCGCTGCGAATATTACATTTGCCGCCTATACGTTCGTTTTTTTCAAGCACTGTTACATCGTGTCCTTGTGAAGCTAAACTAATTGCCGCCGATAACCCTCCTAAGCCACCGCCTACGATCACAATTCGTTTTTTCGTCATATCTCACACACCTTTTTCTATTAATAGACCCAAGGAAGCAAAATCCAGCGTTTTTGTTTCCATTCCTCATACTGTTTGGGCAGTGTTGCTGTAAGCATTTTTTCTTCTATTACCATTCGTTTCTTGAGTACATGTGCCATAATGACAACGGAAAGGAGGATCCCAATGATAGTCCCAAGATAAATGGAGATGCCTAGAACGCAAAGAAATAAGCCTGTGTATAGCGGATGGCGCATAAGACGGTAAGGACCATGGCTAACTAATTCCATTGTTGCTGTTACATGAACATGTCTTGAAAAGTGATCCCTTAAGACAAACATGGACCAATACCGCAAGCCGATACCAAGGCTATATAGAACGACGCCTAAGCTTGAAAGAATCGAAAGATCGAACAGGGTCCAACCGATTTGATGTAAAAGAACACAGCTCGTAATACTAAGAACCGTGCACGCCAAGATCGAATGAAAGCTTTTGTTTTCCTTCAAATCACCAGGCTCTTGCTTTGATTTTCCTCGAAAAAAAAGAAATTCAGACACCCACATTACCGTCAAAAAAAAGAAAAGACCGTCAACCACTGACAATGCCTCACCTCCCTGTCCTACGTTATACGTATGTACAAACGGCACAAAATAAAACCACATATAAAAAAACTTGTACAGAAAAAAAGTACAAGTTTTTTTATCAACGTTTATTCAGTTACGAAAGTCTGGGTCTTTTTTCTCTTAGTACGTTAAAACAAGACAACCAGTATTCATTCGCAGCTTCCTATTCTCTTTAATCGACTTTAGAAAAAATAGCGGATTAGAGAAAAAACAGTAATAGAAGTAAGCAACCCGGCAGAAAAAGAAAAAAGTAATTTCTTCATTGATTCAACCCTTCGTGTACAAATTTGGAATGATTTCATTATATGGGTTTTTCTTCAAAGTCGTCAAAGGGTTATTCTCATAATTCACTTTAATATGGATAAGCAAAGAGACATAAACTAGAAGGGAAGCATCATTGTAGGACCTTTACAGAAAAAAGGCAGTGTTTAACTTTCACTTGCCAAATGGTAGTGAAAAGCACTATGATGTGTATATTCAAATAAGATGTGGAATACTAAGAAAACAGAGAAAATCGCCGTTATTTCGGGTTTTTCTGAGAAAAAACAATCTTTGGGTAGTTCACACCTTTTTTATCTGTCAGAAATAGTTTATTATTAGATAATAGAGGTTTTTCTAATGACTAATGGACATAAGGATGAGCGAAATGAGCTATAGAGAAACTAAGTCAGACGTTATTTTAATTGGCGCTGGAGTGATGAGCGCGACGCTAGGTACGTTATTAAAAGAGTTAGCACCAGACTGGAAAGTAACGGTTTTCGAAAAGTTAAAAAGTGCAGGGGAAGAAAGCTCGAATGAATGGAATAACGCTGGTACAGGTCATGCAGCACTGTGCGAATTAAACTATACGTCGGAAAAGCCGGACGGATCACTTGATATAAGCAAGGCTGTAAAGGTGAACGAGCATTTTCAACTCTCACGACAATTTTGGTCTTATCTTGTAAGAAAAAAGCTAATTGAAAATCCTAAAGAGTTTATTATGCCCATTCCACATATTAGTATGGTTCAAGGTGAAAAGAATGGCTTATTTTTAAAAAAACGTATGGAAGCGTTATCAGACAACCCTCTTTTCGAAGGAATGGCGTTTAGTGATGACCCTGAAGTGTTAAAAGAATGGATGCCTCTTGTAATGGAAGGCCGTGAAGAAACGGATGGACCTATTGCCGCAACAAAAATCGACACAGGTACAGATGTGAATTTTGGCTCGCTAACACGTAAGTTATTTACCCATTTAGAAAATGAGAACGTCGCTGTTCATTATGAGCATAGTGTAAAAGATTTGAAGAAAGCAGGCGATGGCTCTTGGAAAGTGAAAGTTCAAAATATCAATACTGGAGAAACGGAAAATCATTCAGCTAAGTTCGTCTTTATTGGTGCTGGTGGAGGTAGTTTGCCGTTATTACAGAAGACAGGAATACCTGAATCACGTCGAATTGGTGGATTTCCTGTAAGCGGATTATTTCTCGTCTGTAACAACCCTGAAATCGTAGAGCAGCATCATGCGAAAGTATATGGAAAAGCAAAAGTAGGAGCTCCACCAATGTCGGTTCCGCATTTAGATACACGGTATATTGATAATAAGAAATCGTTATTATTTGGTCCGTTTGCTGGATTTTCTCCTAAATTTCTTAAGACCGGATCATACTTTGATTTGATTGGTTCTGTTAAGCCTAATAATCTCTTTACCATGCTGGGAGCAGGGTTTAAAGAATTAGGGTTAACCCGCTATTTAATTCAACAAGTCATGTTATCAAATGAGAAGCGAATGGAAGAATTAAAGGAATTTATTCCGAATGCGAAAAGTGAAGACTGGGAGATCATCGTTGCTGGTCAGCGTGTGCAGGTTATAAAAGATACGGAAGCAGGCGGAAGAGGAACCCTTCAGTTTGGAACAGAAGTGGTCACGGCAGATGATGGTTCCGTTGCCGCATTACTTGGTGCTTCACCAGGTGCATCGACAGCAGTCCATGTGATGCTTGAAATCTTAGAAAAATGTTTTCCATCAGAAATAGATGGATGGAAGGCGAAAATCAAAGAGATGGTTCCTTCTTATGGAAAATTATTAATGAGCCATCCAAGTTTATTTAAAGAAATTCAGGCATCGACTGCACGAGATTTACAGCTTGAAGAGTCGTACGTACCTTCTCAGGAACATTTAGCTTAAATAAAAACAATCCTTACACTGTTCAAGGTGTAAGGATTCTTTTTGTGTACCTTTTAAAAGCGGAAAAGGTTTAAAAAACGTTGCCAGATGTTAGGCTCTTCTTCCTCCTCCACTTCAGGAGAGGGTTCCTCTTTTGTTAAAGGCTCGGTGTGAATAACAAATTGGACATTCTCGACTTGGTCGTCGTTGTTCTCGTGAACAAACGATCGAGGTTCAAAATCTGATTTGTCATATTGGGCGATCATGTCATCGATTTCTTGCTGCATCTGTTCCGGTATTTCTGCAGTAGCATCATGCAGTTCATTCATTCCTGCCTGTAGGGACGCGCCGCCATCTACTAACTGTGCTGAACCAGTAGCAGACTCTTGAATCCCTTGATGGATTTGGTTGTATTCATTTGCTACTTTAGATACGCCGCCAGTATAAGAAGCGAGACCTTCATGAAACTGGCTATATTGACTGGCGAGCTGGGAAATGCCGTTCGTCAATTCACCTAAGCCAGCATCTGCATCAAACGAGTCGGCGACTGCAGACAAGGATTGGGACATTGTATGTAACCCATCAGCCATGTCTGTGACGGAAGTACTCATTTCTTGTAACGCCGGTTGGACAGAGGTAAACGCTTCTTTAACTGCATCAAACGTACCTTTAACCGTTTGCGCAGCAGTGTAAGAATCCACTAAAACATCAAGGGTTTCACGATCTTCTGTTGTTTCATATAGCTTGCCGATTGCTTCTTCTGATAGTGTAGCTGCTGGAAGTTGATTCATGGCTTCTTCAAGTGCCTGATAGCCTTGTTGATGATGGGCACCGAGTGTATCTAGCCCTCCTGCCAGCTCGCGTAAGCCTGCAACAAGTTCATCTAGGCCGCTTGTTAATTCTGTACCCATATCAAAGCTAAGGTCATCTTCTGCTCCGTTTAATGCGGTATTCACTTCATTTAAACCAGCTTGTAGCTGACTGGAAGCCGTAACGAGGTCACTCCCACTTGAAGACAGGTCGGTAAGACCAGTTTGAAACTGTGCAGAACCTTTTCCCAGCTCCGTTAAACCGGAGGATAATTCTTGAATGCCGTTTTTAAGGCCACCGACACCGTTAGCAAGCTCACCAATCGCTCCAGTTAAGGAATCAAATTCACCTGTTAGCTCTTCCGTATCCGGCATATCAATGGCAAATGAAGAAGGTAATGCTGAAATCTCAATACTTTCAAGTTCAATAGCAGATGCTTCAGCAGAAAGACGGAGTTCGGCTCCTTCTTCTGGCATTACGGTGAACGCAAGCTGCTTATTCTTACCTGCATTGGCAATAGTTGCGTCTGGTGCATCAATCGCTGTAAAAAGATCGCTATTGAGTGGAACCGATACCTGTAGGAGGTAATGGTCAAAAAATGCTTCATCCATCGTATCGTTTTGCGAAATGTCTATTTCAAGCTCAAATGTTCCGCTTTCCCCAACGATGTCCTCAGCGTCTAGTTGGTCGCCATCCAATAGATAGCGAATCTCTATATCCCAGGGTAGCTGGGGATCCTTTTGAATATTGCCTTGGTAGTGAAAGGTCCCGACAGGCGCGTTTAATGTAATTTCTTCATCCTTTTGTTCAATTGCTGACAAATCCGTCAAATTCGTGATGGTATCGTACTGGCCATAATCAGAAATCAGCCCCTCTTCAGTAACTGTTAGCGCATTGACGATGTAGAGTTCCTGGATCCCACCATTAGCAAATAGATTCGCATAGACAACTTCATCTTTGCTTTCAATCGTCCCTGTTTCTGCTTCTGTATTTGCTGAAACGTAAGAATGGGATGTAAACACAAGAACACATACAGCAGTGGCAATCGTCCATCTTTTTCTCATCGTTCCGTCTCCTCCTCTTGTTCATAGAAATTTGATCGATACGTCGTCTTTTTCACGAGTTTATCACCAACAAGCAATAGTGCCGGTAACAGGACAACAACAAGGATAAAGGCTAAAATGGCACCTCGACCTAACAATAATCCAATAGAAGAAACCGTTGGATTCGTAGATGTAATCCATAGAATAAGACCAACACTTGAAAGAATCGCTGCTGAGATAATGATGGAAAATAGTTTCTCATCAAGGGCTTTTTTCATTGCAGGGTATGCTGGCATTTTTTGACGATGGTGTTTGTACGTTTCCATAAGGAGAATACCGTAATCAATGGTTGCGGCTAATTGCACCGTACTAACAACTAAATAGCCAACAAATACGAGCGAATCATTTGTCATATAGGGAATCGCTAAATTAATCCATACAGCTGATTGGATCGTAACAAGCAGAATAATAGGAATGGAGATCGACCTAAATGTGATCATTAACACAAGGGCGATCGTTACCACCGTTATGGTATTAACAACTTGATTATCAACGGTGACAGTCTCTTTCATATCATAAAGTGTCACGCTTTCCCCAAGGGTGTAGGCAGTATCTCCGTAATACGATTCACTTAATGCACGTACGTCTTCAACTAAGCTAAACGGAATATCGCCCTCAACGCCTGCATCTGTAAAAACCATAATTCGACTGAACTGTTCTGATTGAAATTCACTGATAATCGAATCATCCAGAAATTCAGCAGGGATCCCTGTACCGACAACGTTCGTATAAGACATGACAGAATCAACATAAGCGAGCTCTTCAAGCTGACTTACCAATTCTGCTTCTTTTGCAATATCATCATTAGGCACAAGAACAACAAGTGGTGTTGATTCACCAAATGTCTCTTCAATCAATGCTGCATCTGCACCTGCACGAGTTGTGTCAGGTAAATCACCTAGCCCATAAATAAAAGAGGTACTCCCTTGAGCAATAAAGCTTGGAACAATTAACAAAAAGACAAGGATAAGCGCTGGATAACGTAATTTCAGTAATTTCGCTCCAACCCCTTTAAAACTAGGCACAAGAGATTTGTGGCGCGTCTTTTCAATCCATTTGTATAAAAACAACGTAAGAGCAGGTAGGAAGACAACAACAGAGATGAAGCTAAAGACAATTCCTTTAACTAAGTTTAAGCCCAAGTCTGCGCCAATCTCAAAGTTCATGAACATTAGAGCCATAAAGCCAAAGAACGTCGTAACCGCACTTACGAAAATAACAGGAAATGAATTTCTCATAGCAGCGGCCATTGCTTGTTCAGGCTTCTTCCCTTTGGCTAATTCATCATTAAAGCTATGTAGCAAAAAGATGGCATAATCAAGGGAAACGGCAAGCTGCAAAATCGGTGCAACAGATTGTGTAACAAACGAAACTTCTCCAAGAAAGATGTTGGAACCTAGGTTAATTAAAACAGAAACTCCGATGGCAGTAAGAAAAAAGAGGGGTTCTGCCCAAGAATTAGTCGACAGAACTAAAATAATGATAATAACCGGGACAAGTAATGCAGCTGCATAGATGGTTTCTGATACCGCCATGTTTTGAGACGTGGCATTATTGACAGCCTCACCAGCAATCGCGTTATCCTCACCAATAAGTTCGTAGATAGCATCTGTTGCTTCCACTTCTTCTCCGGTTGTAATGGTTAAAGAAAACAAGGCATTACCGTCTTTGTAATACGATTCAAGCGTCGTCCTGTCAACCATCTCAAGTGGAATTTGTAAATCAACAAGGTCATCAAGCCAAAGAACTTCCTCGACTCCATTCATGTTTTCTAACTCATGTTTATACGACAGTGCTTCCTGTATACTGACGTCTTTTACTAGTACATTCGTGTTTGGAATAGATGCTGTAAATTCATTTTCCATTACCTCTAGCGCATTCGTAGAGGGAGCATCATCAGGTAGATAATCAACCATATTGTAATTGGTTGAAACAAAAAATTGTCCAATGATTGCTAACAGTGTTAACGCAGCAAAAACCATCACAACAGATTTCTTATGTTTTATAATTCTTTCAACAAGCAATCCATTTCCCCCACCCTATGTTGACAATATCGTAAATTCTTTTAACATTATATCTACACGGTGTTGTCTATACAACAAACAGTTGGATAAAATGTGTTAGCAGAACAACAGATCAATAGAAAATGTCGGATAAATTTGTGAAAAGGTTGTGAATACGTTGTCAGAAAAAATTGACCGCAGAAAACAGTTTACGAGAATGGTATTAAAAGAGGCTTTAATGAAGTTGCTTAAGGAGAAGCCGATTTCATCTGTAACCGTAAAAGAATTATGTGAAATGGCTAATATTAACCGTTCAACATTTTATAGCCACTATATTGACGCCCATGATCTACTCGATAAAATTGGAAAAGAGCTTTTTGATGATATGTATGCCACGCTCAATCAATATAACTATAAAAAACAGGATGAAGTCTTGCAAATGTCGACCAAAATATTAGAATATGTTGCAGAGCGGAGTGAGCAATGCCAAATTCTTTTAAGTGATAACGGCGATACGTCCTTTAAAAAACGAGTGATAGGAATTATTCAAGAGTTTATTATGAAAAAATGGATGGAAGAACATCAATTAGGTGATGATCTATCCGAATACATACCGCTTTTGGTTGTAAGCGGAGGAGTCGATACAATTGAAAGTTGGCTAGTGAATGGGAAGAAAGAATCGCCTCAAGAGATGGCGCGGCTAATTCATCAATTTATTAACTTTGGTTTGTCAGGGTTTCGAAAAAAATAAGTACGATAAGCCAGGTCATTGTATCTGGCTCTTTAGGGTTGTCAAAAAAGAAAAACACTGCTATAATTCGTAATCATTACGATTTATAAGAAAGAGGTGTAAAAGAAATGGCTAAGAAATCAAAAGTTGCAAAGGAAATGAAACGTCAAGCACTTGTTGAACAATATGCTCAGAAACGGAAAGAATTAAAGGAAAAAGGAGACTATATTGCGCTAGCAAAATTACCAAGAGATTCTTCTCCAGCACGGTTAACGAGACGCTGTCGCGTGACTGGAAGACCAAGAGGTGTACTCCGGGATTTTGAATTATCACGTATTGCTTTCCGCGAACTAGCGCATAAAGGTCAAATTCCTGGTGTGAAAAAAGCAAGTTGGTAAAATTTTTTTATAATGTAAATCGTAATCATTCCTAACTAAGCAATCCAAATACTGCGCTAGCCCAATTATGCTTTGTGAAAAACGTTCAAATAGGATGTTTAGCTCAATCGCTGACGGGTACTCAGTATGTAAATCACTAAGGAGGCGATCGTTATGGGTAAGCGAGGAGATGAACGTTCAAAAGAAGAGAACAAAGAATACGGTAGACAAGGTAAATATGCAAAAGGTAACAAAAAAGGGTCAAACAAAGAATAAGTAAAAGGAAGGAAGCCGACGTAGAGTTGGCTTCCTTTTTTATAGAGGTTTACGTTTTAGAAAGGAGTGATTGTAGATGTAGAAGAACATCTGAAAATCGCTTTCCTTGCTCATGTACATTTTCTCGAAACGTTCGAAAAGGGTCTCCCTCTAATTTTAAACGGCTTACAACATGTGTCAGTGTAAAAAGGGAGGGGTTCAATTGATTTGTTACCTCTTCCCAATATAGAGGAGTGGCAACTAAACCACGGCTATGTCCACGAGGCGAATAAGGCGCAATGATGGTTTTTCCTTCGTCATGCTGCAAATAATCAACGTATAATCGTCCTGCTCGATTTTTCTTCAAGCGTTCAAGTGTAAAATGTTCTGGATGCTGTTCTACCACATACCTACTAATAAACTGACAGAAAACCCTTGTCTCTTGATAAGTAAAGGTTTCTTCTGGTAAAGGCAGGTATAGCTGCAAGCCTTTATTTCCCGACGTTTTGATGTAAACCATTAAGCCAAAGGATGAAATTACTTCCTTTAACGCTAGAGCTGCTTTTACAGCAAGAGAAAATTGTTCCACACTAGGCGGATCCAAGTCGAACACAATTTCTGAGGGGCATGATTGATCTTTTTTCTGGAAAGGAAGATGATACTCTAGTGCGAGCTGATTCCCTAACCACAGTAGCGATTCAAGTGAATTACAAACAATATAGTTTATGCCGTCACGGTTATGTGTAAGGATAAATTCGGGTGCATAATCTGGGCAATTTTTTTGATAAAAGGCTTCGCTTTCGGCACCGTGAGGATAACGAATAGTTGTAAGTAGCCGATTTGTTAAAAAAGGGAGCATAGTTGATGCAACCGCATGTAAGTACTGCAAATAATCCATTTTTGTATATTGTATAGCTGGCCAAATCGGTTTATTCTCACTCGTAATCACCACGTTGGCAGGCAAAGGCTGTAGCTGAGAAAGAAGGTTTTGCCACGTGCAATCCTCCACCTTTTCTTCTAGTAAAAACGATTGAAAAAACGGTTCTCTAAGTTGATCGCCATCAAAACTAATGCAACCAATTTTCACGCAAATAGAAGGAGGTAAAGACCACCGTTCTTTGCCGACACGTTCCCCGTTTTTTTCAAAAAGAGTGGCTAACGCTTTTCGGTCTTCAGTCTTTAAACCATGGGAAAACTGAACAATAGGAACGTATGTATTTTCTTGATACACCCCGCCTTGAAAATAACCATTTTGTTTATCGTACTCTGTTAAAATGACATGAACATAGCGATAGTTCTTTATCTTGACCCACTGGGAGGATCGTTTAGGCACATAAGTGCTTGTATTTTTTTTCGCTATAATGCCTTCTCCATTGTATTTCTTCACAATCGTCTCTATCTCTTTAGGGTTTTTATAGGGTTGAATAATGGCTAACGTTGGTGTCTGGCTTTGAAGTACATTCAACTTTCGTTTCCGATCCTTTAACGGAAGGTCTGTTAAAGGAATGCCTTTTTCCATTAATAGATCAAAAATCATAAGGGAAACAGGCAAGCGTTGGGAATAGATCGTAACTTGTTCTTTGGTACGAAGTTTTGCGCGTCGATGCACAATAGAGAAGCTACTTTGATAAGGGTTCACTAATGATACAATCTCTGCATCTAAAATAAGTGGAAGATGCTTTTTTACTTTCTCTTCAATCTGTAAGCATGCATGAATAATTTCTGGAAATGCTTTCGATAATTCTTTTTTATTCCGACTGTATAATGCTGGTCCGTCCTCGTCCCAATGAAGCAAGCAACGAAATCCATCGTATTTTACCTCATATGACCATTGGTCTCCTTTAGGAATAGTAGATGCATTTGTAGCTAACATTGGTTTCAATCATCTCACCTCACGAGTTAGTTTTTCCCTCGACACATAAATTATTAGCTTTTCCTGCATATTAAGGATAAAAAGGATGTGACTGCATGCACACAGTTTGGAAAGGGAGCATTAGTTTTGGCCTCGTTACGATTCCTGTTAAGCTCCATACCGCTACGGAAAACAAAGACATTAAATTAAGACAACTTCATAAAAAATGTCATACCCCGATAAACTATAAAAAAGTTTGTCCCGATTGCGATGAAGAAGTGAAGAACGAAGATATTGTGAAGGCATATGAGTATGCAAAAAATAAGTTTGTTGTCCTTGATGCAGAGGATTTAGAACAGCTCAAGAAAGAACAAGAGGACAAAGCGGTAGAAATTATTGATTTCGTTAAATTAGAAGAGATTGATCCGATTTATTTTGAAAAAAGCTATTTCTTAGCACCTGATTCCGGTGGAAACAAAGCCTATGGGTTATTACGTGAAGGGCTGGTTCAGTCGGGTAAGATTGGAGTTGCCAAAATAATCATTCGTTCAAAAGAACAGCTTGCTATTGTGCGCGTATATGAAAATGGGTTGATGATGGAAACCATCCATTTTCCTGATGAAGTAAGGAAAATGGAAGATGTTCCAAATGTACCTCAAGAGCAAAAGATCGTAAAAAAAGAATTGGATGCAGCTTTAATGCTCATTGATCAACTTACAGTATCGTTTGATCCTGATAACTATCAAGATGAGTATCGGCACGCCCTTATGGACTTAATTGAAAAGAAAAAGTCTGGTGAGGAAGTTGTTACAACAACCGAAAAAGCGAAAGACACTTCAAATGTAACCGATATTATGTCTGCTCTTCAAGCATCCATTGATAAAACAAAAAAGAAGAAAGCCCCTGCAAAGAAAAAAACAGCAAAAACAAAGAAGAATGCATAGGCTAAGCTGTACTGTAACGATAGAAATTCGCTTAAATTCAAAGCGGGTTTCTTTTTATTTCCCGCTTTTTATAGATAGTTAATCGTTCCCTTTGTTCCCTATAATCTCCACTCACATGGATGTGTCTGCTCCTTTATACTAAGGATACCAGCATGAACAAAGGGGTACGTTTTTCGTGGAACAATCAGAAGTCATCCAGCAATTAATAGCGCAAAAATACAGGTTTAGTGAAAGTGCTTGCCAGTATATCGAATGGAATGAAAAGAAGGGATTCCGCTCAAAAGCATTTGAATGGTTTTATGGAAATATACTGTTACTTGCAGCTGTAAACGATAAAGCAATGACAAGTCTTCTAGAAGAGAAACTGTCGAGGGTAACGTATTTAGAGATTCTTACTTTTTTTAAAGACGAAGATGAAAAAGCCAACTTTCAAACGTATACAAAGGTTGTCCCTCTCTATAGAGGTTGACGATTTATACAAGTTGATGACACGTGAGGGGATTAATCTACGAGGGTAAAGAACGTTAGATTGTTTACGTTTTTTCACCTGGAGTGATAAAGTTAAACAGTAAATGTAACTTAAATGTATGGAGGGTGTGCACATGCTTTTAAAGACAATTCCATTACTTGTTACTGTATTTCTGTTAATCAGTTGTCATAATAATGAAGGTGTAGTCGAAGGAGATCACGTTACAGATTCTGAGACTACAAAACCAACCATTTCTTTAGAAAATATAATAGTACCTCCAAAATTTAACATTACTTCATTTAACGTAGACTATGTTGATGAAGAAGTGGAACTATTTTTTAATATGGGCTACGAAATAGATACAGATCTATACGATCTATTGACTAATGGTTACCAAGAACTGTACTTTTCTTTAGAATACCCTAATGATTTGCATGAGCTATTGAATGGTTCAAAGAGTGAATTTGTTCCTGCAGAAACTCCCAAAAATTATCATACAACATTCCAAACTCAATTTGTTGTAGAGAAGAAACTATCAAAAGAAGAAATAGATGCTATTTTTATTAATATTTCCGAATTTAACCTACTTGTTGCGGATAAAGATAAAAATAGTATTGCGCAATTTATTGATATAAATGGTTTTAATAACGTTGATCCTGAGGAATCAAACTCTACAGTTGTAGGCGAAGAGGCTGACAATGCTAAATAATGCTTTTTATATTTTTATCTACATAGATTTAGGATAAGTGATGTTGATGGAAATGACGTCACTTTATTTATCTATTAATCCTACTAATCGGGTAAAATTAATTTAATTTAAACAGAGATATGGTATGATGGAGATAGAATTGTTTAGAACAGGTGATGCATGAATGACAGAAGAAGAGCTTATTAAGAAAAGACAAGAAAAAATGATTGATAAACTGCTGAAGGCAGGTATTTATAAATATAAAGATACCCATTTGTACGAATTAACGTATGCAGAAGTTGAGGATGCTTATCTTCGCTTCATGGTCGAGAAAGAAAAATAAACCATCAAACTCTAAAAAAGAAGGTTAGTTTCTCCATAAATCGGTTAACAATAATGGTACTAGCTTATATTTTATAAGCATGTTTTTAAAAAGGTGAAACCGTAACCATAAAAGGAGAATGTGTATGAAAAAATGGATGGTATTAGCTGGACTAACGTTATTTTTAACGGCGTGTGGTGGAAATGGTGATGAAGCGGAAGCACCAGAACCGGAAAACGGAACCGATGATGGAACGAGTGAAGTTGGAGAGTACGATGAGGCGTTAGCTGAACAGACGTATCAACAAAGCTGTATTCAATGCCATGCTGGTTTAAATGAAGGTGGAACGGGTCCTGCTCTTGCTAACAACAACTTATCTTCTAACGAGATTAGAGAGATCATTGTAAATGGGCGAGGAAGCATGCCGGCTCAATCCCAATTAGAGGAAGATGAAGTGGATAATTTGTCCATGTGGTTAGCTGATCAATAATTTTTATTAAAGAAACTACTCAACGAATGAGTAGTTTTTTTGTATTTAAAGCACATTTGACAAATTTCTAAAACATATAAAATGAGTAAGCTTTTGTTTCCCAATCTTCTTTGGTGAAAGAATAAGTGTTTTGTAACCATTTCTTGTAGCTTGTTGTCGTAGCGTAAGAGAGCGTAGCACATACTGCTTGATCGTAAGCACTAATGTTATTATTTCTGATGCATGTTCTTTTTTTATTTCCCAATAAAGGGTCGACGTTTTTCGATGGATTCAGAAATCGTTTCTGCGTAGAGTAGGGAAAGTGATTAAGGGGACATGCTCATTTTATGCAGATGTGAAAGTAGATATGAAACAAAAAACAAATTGGAGGGAATAAAATGAAAAAAAGATGGTTCTGGTTCGTTTTAGCACTTATTGTACTCTTTCCGTTTCAATCAAGTTTCGCCAATCAAGCGGTTAAAGAAGTAGGGAAAGGAAGCTTTTCTTTACAGTATCCACCAATTGATTTCGATAACATCGGTGATCCAGGTTACGCGGATCAACAAAAGGAGCCTCCCGAGACAATCTATCGAACGGATCGTGTAGAAGGACCAATGCCGACTAACCGATGGTGGAGTTCACTTGCGGTTGATACGTATGCAAATAATCATTACCCCCATCCATTTAGTGTCAGACAAAACGAAAAGGGACTGAACGTCTTTTACGATGCTCCACATAATGTCGTTGTTCATGAGAACAGTGGTGCGGGAACATGGCATATCGTTGGAGCCATTTCCACGGATTTTACGATTGGTCACTCAAATGAAAGCAACTTTAATGATGCAAAAGTAGATGACTATGGCGATTGGCATGTTCGATCGTTAGCAGAAAAAAATCAATCATCACTAGCCTTTACATACGGTGTGGGCATTCCCTATATTTACGCTGAATATACAGGCGGACATGCTGTCATTGATTTTCCACAAAACCCTCAGATTTGGGCGCAGCAAGGACATATCATTGGCTTTTCAACCCATGATAATAAACAGTATGCGGCCTTTGCACCAGAGGGATCGAACTGGGAAACGAACGGCCAACAGTGGGAGAATCCGTCTGAATTTATTAGTGTAGCCAAACTGCCAAATACAGATGCAGAGACGTTGGCGCTTTTTGCCGAGCATGCCTATTCTGTTGTTCGTGAGACCCGAGCTGATTATGCTGTAAACCATGAGACGAATGAAGTGAAAACAACGTACTCTGCGAACACAGAAGCAGTAGCAGGAGGGGATAACGGAACGCTGCTTGCGTTGTATCCACATCAATACCGACATTTATCTTCAGGAGATCTTGTAGACGGACTGAATTTGTTTACCATTCGAGGCGATATGAAGCTAATCGAAGGAAGTGAATTTGAAACAAGCCTTACGTATACAGGTGTGTTGCCAAGTTTACCGAATGCAGGTATTGATACAGACAGGCTAAGTGGCTATTTGCACGAAGCAAGAAATGATTATCCGACTGGTCAAGATACGTATGAACTAGGAAAATATTTAGGGAAGCTTTCAAACTTAGCACCTCTTGCCGATCAGCTTGGTGAGCAGGAGCTAGGTGATGAATTTAGAGAAGAATTACAGGGCCATCTAGAAGATTGGCTACGATCAACAGATGAGAACAATGCGATAAAAGGAGAAAACCTTTTTTACTATAATGAAAACTGGGGAACGCTATTAGGTTATCATGCAGCGCATGGTTCCGCTGTAAGGATTAATGATCATCATTTTCATTACGGTTATTTTGTGAAAGCAGCTGCCGAAGTAGCCAGGGCAAACCCAGATTGGGCACAAGATGATGAATGGGGAGGAATGGTTAACGAACTTATAAGAGATTTTGCAGCTGATCGTGAAGATCCGATGTATCCGTATTTACGTATGTTTGACCCTTATTCAGGACATTCGTGGGCAGATGGATTAGCGACGTTTGATTCTGGTAATAACCAAGAATCTTCTTCTGAAGCGATGCATGCTTGGACCAATCTTATTTTATGGGCAGAAGCAACAAATGATCAAGAATTGTTAGATCGAGCGATTTATTTGTATACAACTGAAATGAGCGCCATTAACGAATATTTCTTTGATGTGTATGATGAAATCCATCCTCCTGAATATGGACCAGAAATTGTCACTATTAATTGGGGCGGAAAAATGGATCACGCAACGTGGTGGAATTCGGGGGCGGTAGAAAAGTATGCGATTAACTGGCTACCCATCCATGGAGGGGCACTCTACCTTGGCCATCACCCTGAATATGTAGAGCGAGCTTATCAAGCGTTAAAGCAAACAAATGGGTCAGAGGATTGGAATTGGTGGTCGAATATGGTTTGGAGCTACCGTGCGTTAACCGATCCAAATGATGCCCAGAGACAAATGGAGCAAAGGATTGATGACTACACAGAGTTTGATCCAGGGGATGAAACGATTATTGAAAGAGGAAGTACAAAAGCACAGACCTATCAGTGGATTACAAGTTTAGCTTCTCTCGGACAAGTAAATCCAGAAATCACAGCAAACATTCCGACCTACGCTGTCTTTAATAAAGATGGTGAAAGTGTCTATGTTGCCTATAATTATGACGATGAAGCACGCACAGTCTTGTTCTCGGACGGACATGAAGCGACTGTGGACGGAAATAGTTATTATGTCAGTCAAGAAGGGAGTGGGCCACCACCAACAAATCCACCAGAGGAGCCGGAAGAGCCAGGAGATGACGGGAATGTCATTGAACGAGGAGATTTCACGGTTTCGATTGAACAAAGTCAATCAGACCGAGTGATTACATTCACGCCGAATACGCCTGCCCGCTATGTGGATCTTCATTATCGAATCAATAATGGGAATCAAGAAAATGTACGCATGCAACTAGAAAATGGTAAGTGGTTTTTAATGCTACCTGATGTGGAGAACAAATCCCTTTCTTTCCGTTTCACGTATGAAAAAGACGGACCTCAATACGAATCCGAATGGTTTACGTATCCATGAACGTAGAACATGAATGATTGTAAACCCCTTTCCGTAAGTCGTTAAGTCGATTTACGTGCAAAGGGGTTATTTTTCATTTACTCAGTTGTTTCACGTGCAACATAAAGTGTATTAATTCATTTTATTTAGATAATTATTTATCTTTATCTGTTATAGTAGAGACAATAGTAAAATTGATTTGTTAAGGAGATTCTTATGAACCAACAGCAAAAAGAGACTATCGACTTGCTTTTACGTGAAGGGAACGATAGCGATGCTTTTAAACACCTACATAAATGGCTCGAAGGCAACTCTCATGATGGTGATCTTCACTATTACCTCGCATCAACCTATGATTCAAAAGGGAATGAGAAAAAAGCGTATCCTCACTATGAAAAAGCGATTGAGCTTGGGTTAGACGAAGAAGAGTTAAAAGGTGCCTTTTTAGGACTTGGCAGTACATATAGAACGCTTGGAATGTACGAAGAGTCTAAATCAACGCTAGAATTCGGTTTAACGAAATTTCCAGAAGACAATGCCTTGAAAGTCTTTTATTCGTTAACCCTTTATAACGTTCGAGAACATGAAAAAGCGATGGAAGTGTTACTAACGTGTCTACTTGAAACAACACAGGATCAAAATATTCTCCAGTATCGTAATGCCCTGGCTTTGTATTCAAAACAGTTAAATCGAATTTGGGTATAAAAACGATGGTTTTAGAATTATCATCAGATGTGGATGGGGGAAGCCTCTGACGGGATTCGAACCCGCACTCCTTTCGTAAGCATAGGCTAGGGGAGAACACGCTTCCCTACGGAATTTCACCGACAGGAATTCCACCTGTCTCAGCTAATTTGCTTTTCGGTGCTTCTGAAACCCTTGCCTTGCGACCCGGTTTATACAATTTGTTTTCCGGCGCTCTTCCCTTCTAGAGCTACAGAGGCTTGATACAGATAAGTATAAGGGACGATAGTAATGAAGAAAATAGAAAAAGAAGTGCTTTTTATTAAACAAGCTCGGTTCTATAAGTTTTAGTGCTTTTTTGTAGACTTTAACAAAATAGTATTGACAATGAAAATCATTATCAATACTATAACAGTAGTAGATCTATGAAGGAGTTAAACGAATGAATCGATCATTGCTTTTTACTGCATTAGGAATGGCCTTTTTAGTGGCTTGTTCCGATGGTTCCGATAATTCAATTGACGGAGAGTCGCAAGAACAACAGCAACCTAGAACGGTTACTGATAAAGTCGGAAATGACGTCACCATCCCAGCTAATCCGGAAAGAATACTAGGTTCTTATGTAGAAGACCCACTTGTCACACTCGGCGTGACACCGGTGCGTCAATGGTCAGTTGCCAGTAGAGCCAGTACGCAAGTTTATTTAGAAGAGCATTTAGAAGGCGTTGAACCGATTGATTCGACGCTACCGTTAGAAGCTGTTATGGAGGCAGAGCCTGATTTAATTTTTGCTTGGGGGGAAGACTCAGCAGCAGGAGGGAGCTATGATCAATATAATAAGATAGCACCTACCTACGTTATTGATAATGAAACAAAAGATGATTGGCGAGCGACTTTGACTCTTTTAGGAGATGTATTACAAAAAGAGAGTGAAGCAAAGGCTGCAGTGGATGAGTATGATGCCCATGTAGAGGATGTAAAGGCACAGCTTCAAGCAGAAATTGGGGATAGCAAAGTTGCAGCTTTATGGGTTATTGGCGGTAACTATTATGTTGTAGCACCTGATGTAGCGAGTGGGGCAGTACTTTTTGAAGATTTAGAGCTCACGCCTGCAAACATGATTGCAGATTTACCCGAAGATGTAGGAGCGCACTGGAATCCTGTTTCGTTGGAAGCGGTAGCTGAGCTTGACGCTGACTACTTATTCTTAATTGATAGCGATCCGGAAACGATTGAGACGTTAGAGTCAGAAGCTGTGTGGACCAATATTCCAGCAGTAGCTCAAGGGAATATCTACAACCGTTCAGGAACTAGTAGCTGGTTATACAATGGGTTTCAAGCGAATATGCAAACGATTGATTCTGTTTATGAGGCCATTATTGAAGGGGAATAAAAAAGGAGGGTAGGTGGATCACCTACTCTTTTATATGTAAACCATTCCCTTTCTCCTATCCCTTTTCATGACTTCGTTAAATGTCTTATAATAGAAAGATAGACTTTGCTGTTCAGGAGCTGTTTAAACATGACGGAGCTTATATGGATTAGTGGAATTGTGTTGTCACTCTTACTTGTTTACAATGCATTTATACATCCCCGGCTTATGAAGATGAGAAAGATCAAACAAATTGAAAAAAAGCTAACAGAGAATGATGAATATAAAGATTTACTAATCGCGATGTGTAAAGCGATAGAAAAAGAGTTAAGGCAAGCAGGCGAGGCAGTCGATGACATAAAAAAGACTTATAATTTAATGGGTACGAAAACGACCTTTCATTTAGGACAAAAAGCCATTCGAATCGTCTTTGAGCTAGAGAATGAGGAGCTGCTTTTTGTAAATGGACAGTGGATGGTCAAACGGTCAGACGGAATAAATATGGATATCCCATTTACTCATTACGAAGCTGATTTTTATCATGAAGCTGCTACGGTGTTTCGGCTACTGCCTTTATGGTGTCAAGCATCAAACACGCATCACTTCTTGCCTGATGAAGAAGCGAAGAAAAAACGAAATCAAATTGAAGAGAAGCTATTTAATGAAATTCAACTCTTCATTCATTCCCTTGCGTCAAGGTACGAACCAAATCCTCTGCTCAATGTAAAGGTACAGCCAGAAAGGAACAGCGTTTAGCTGTTCCTTTCTTATTCTCGTTCAATTTGGATCGTCGTGTTTTCGATATGAAGTGTATGTTGAAAATAATCGTTTGCGCGCATAAGTACGTCTTGTGCGTCAATTTTCTTGTCAGCGTCAATGACGACATGAGCACTTAAGCGATCCATCCCAGAAGTAATGGTCCAAACGTGGAGATCATGAACACGTTTAACGCCATCAATTGCAAGTATTTTAGCGTTTACTTCGTCAATATCAATATACTTAGGGGTACCTTCCATAAGCACGTGCAAGGTGTCTTTAAGAAGCCGTATTGCCGATAAAGCAATCATTAAGGCAATGACGATGCTTAAAATAGGATCGGCTAGATACCAACCAGTTGTTAAAATAATGACGCCTGCGAGTACAGCGGCAACAGAACCTAATGTATCGCTCAAAACATGTAAATAAGCGCCGCGCATATTCAAGTTATTTTTTACATCGCCACGCATAAGTACATACATGGCTCCAAGGTTGGCAAGCAATCCAATAAACGCTAATACAATCATGCCACTGCCCATGACTTCTTCAGGTTCAATGAATCGTCCAATCGCTTCACGAACAATAAAAAACGCAATGACTAGCAACATGACACTGTTTAATAACGAGGAAAGTACTTCATAGCGATGGTTCCCAAACGTTCTTGTCTTTGTTGCCGCTTTTGCTGCAAGTGTAATAGCAAGAAAGCTAATAAATAGATTAGCAAAATCATTAAACATGTGAACGGCGTCAGCTAAAAGAGCGAGGCTCCCTGTCCACAAACCGCCAATGAACTGGATAAACATCCAGCTACCAATAATGAGCATGGCAAAGAGTAAGTTTCGTTTATTTGCTTGACCAGTAGAATGGTGGTGACTATGTCCATGGTGATGGTGACCCATTGTATCCCTCCTTATCATTTAATAGGATTCAATTTGTTTAATCGTGTGTGGCGTGTTCAATGGTTTTCTCTAAAATGTCGAGTACGTGTTCATCTTGAGGTGAATAATAAATCGTTGTTCCAGCACGTCTTGATTTAACAAGTCTTAAATTTTTCAAAAATCGTAGTTGATGAGAAACAGTAGACTGCCCTAGTTCAAGGTGTTCAACAATTTCTCCTACTGAGCATTCTTTGTTTGCCAGTAAATGAAGAATTCGAATCCGGGTTGGATCGCTTAAGGCTTTAAAGCTTTGAGAAACAATGAACAGTGTTTCTTGATCAAGATCATTATAGGACGATGACATTGCATTCCCTCATTTCAATATATGATTATATGCTCATATTAGCATTATAATGATTTGTTTTCAACTAATTCGAAGAAGAGTGTGATCGCTTTTCTGTTTAAACGACGCATGGTAGACTACTTGTAACAAAAACGGTAAGGGGAAGAACGAATGAATGGCAGAAAACGCAAGTCGCTAAGGTTAGGTAGCGCGACCATAATCGGCCTTACAGTAGGGTTTTCGTTTGGCTTATTTACAAACTCCTATGTTCTGTATATTGGTTTAGGACTAGTGCTAGGGCTACTTGTTGATTGGAATCGCAAGCGAATGTGAAAAGTGTAAGAGAAGAGAATTATGTAATCGTTTTCTTTTTATGGGAACCGAGTGGTTAGGGGTGAGTAAGATGAAAGGTCTTTCTATGAGGGAATCGCAACCGAAACGAATTTTAACTAAAGCGAGTGGTTTTTTGGCTGGCTATTCTCACACCTTAAATCCATACGTTGGATGTTCCTTTGCTTGTTCGTATTGCTATGTCAGGCAAATGCCCGTTCAACTGTTTCAAGAGGAAGAATGGGGAAATTGGGTTACTATTAAAAGAGACATAGCTTCGCTTCTAGAAAAAGAAATACGTCGTGCAAAGAACCATGGGCCAGTGACAATCTTTATGTCTTCAAGCACAGATCCTTATCAGCCAATTGAACATCGAGAGCGGGTCACTCGATCCTTGCTTGAAGCCATGGTAAGGGAACAACCAGATTTTTTATTCATTCAAACAAGAGGCGCCCTTGTTACAAGGGACATGGACCTATTGAAACGTCTAGGTAATCGCGTGCGTGTAAGTATGACCATTGAAACGGATTCAGATGCTATTCGAAAACAGTTTGCACCTCAGGCACCTCCGATCCAAGGAAGAGTAAAAGCGTTACAGTGTCTCAAAGAGAACGGAATTCCAATTCAAGCGACAGTAGCGCCCCTACTGCCGAGTTCAAAAGCGTTTCCTGAAATGTTGGCAGATGTAGTGGACCGTGTCTGTATAGATGATTTTTTTATGGGTGATGGTTCAGGAGGCAAGCGTACAGAAAAGCTTAAAATGGCTTCACTTTATACTGAACTAGGGCTAGAGAAATGGTATGAGAGAGATGCCATATGGAAGGTGAAACGTCGTTTTCTTAAGTATTTTTCAGAGAATCAACTTTTCATCAGTAAAGAGGGATTTCTACCTTAAAGGTTGAAGGAGTGGTTTTTCATGAAAGCAATAAACCAGCAAACAAGTAACGGATGGACAGAAACGATTCTTGAAAATGATCACGGCATGTGTTTAAAATTTCTTAACTTTGGAGGGATCGTGACGGATTTAATCGTCCCAGATAAGAGAGGTGTACATGAAAATGTCGTCCTTTCTTATGCAGATCTTTCTCATTATAAAGAAAATAAGCCGTATTTCGGCGCGTTAATTGGGCCAGTTGCAGGTCGGATAAAGGATGCTTGTTTTATAAAAAACGGAAAAAAACATACGCTATCAGCAAATGATGGTCATCATCATCTGCATGGTGGAGGGAATGGCTTGCATCAACAGCTGTTTAGCGTGACTCTTTTTCAGCATGAAGATCGGGTTGGTGCCATTCTAACAGCGGAAGAAATGGAAATGGATCATTATCCTGGAAAGCTCACAACGACGATTACATACATCGTTACAAATGAAAATGAATGGATTATTGATTATCATGCAACGGTAGATGAAATGATGCCTGTTACACTCACGAATCATACGTATTTTAATCTTACAGGTGGGGTGAAAAGGTCGGTATTAAATCACGTGATTATGCTGGAAAGTGATAGCTACTTGGAACTAGATGAAACCCTTGCTCCAACTGGATTTATTCGCTCAACTACTCATACACCGTTTGACTTTAGATCAGAAAAAAGACTTGGTGAACGAATTCATTTAACACACCATCAGCTGCAGGTAGCAAAGAATGGATATGATCATTATTTTTTGTTGGATCATACCAAAGAGGTCAAAGCTGTTATTTATGATGAAGAGTCTGGGCGTAAGCTTGTGATGAGAACGACACAGCCAGGTGTTGTGTTTTACACAGGAAATAGTTTGGAGGACGAGTTGCTTCTAAAAGAAGGCAAAAAGATAGAAAAGCACGCTGGCTTATGTTTAGAAACGCAGGGACACCCGGCCGCTCTCCAACATAAAGGATTACCATCTATTTGGCTGAAACCGGAAGATGTTTATAAACATGAAACCGTTTACCGATTTTCGGCTGAATAAGGGGATAAAAAGTCGTACCGGTTGGGTGTGCGGCTTTTTCAATGCCAACTCAAAGATCGGCATGGTTTTCCTTCACGAGGCTAGCTACACTTAAGTGGATTACTTCTTAATGAATGTGATGTAAAGATAGTTGTTCTTTCGCTCTATAGACTTATTCACGGATAATGCTGGTATGTGGAGACTTGATAGATTTACATAGAAATAGATATACCTTATACTACGGAAAAAGAGACAGATGTGAGGGGTTTTTTTGAAGAAAAGGCTACTTGTCACGTTTATAGGAGTTGGCTTAGTGGGTTGCTCATCTAATGAAACAGAGGAAGTGATGATCATGGCCGCAGCTAGCTTGAATGATGCTATAGATGAATTGATTGAAATTTATGAACAAGATCATAATGTAGACATAACCGTGAACTATGGCTCTTCTGGTCAACTACGTCAACAAATTATCCAAGGCGCACCAGCCGATTTGTTTCTATCTGCTTCGATTGCGGATATGGAAGAAGTGGTAGAAGCAGAGGGGATAAAAAGCTCTACTAACTTAATAGAGAATACGCTTGTATTAATTGCAACACCAGAAATCGCCTCAACATTGACGAGTTGGGCAGACCTTACTACGGCTCCGTATCAAGGGCTCGCGATCGGCGAGACAGAGACCGTTCCTGCTGGTCGATACGGGAAACAAGCCCTTGAATCTATGGGGATTTTCGCTGATATAGAGGATAAGCTTATTGTTGGAAAAGATGTACGCCAAGTTCTTACATATGTTCAGACAGGGAATGCCGATGTAGGGATTGTGTATGAAACCGACGCACGTGTGGCAGGAGATGCAGTAACCATAGTAGCGGAAGCACCTGCAAATAGCCATGATTCTATCCATTACCCAATTGGATTGTTAACGACGAATAACAGTGCGGCTAATCTCTATGAGTGGCTCCAACAGGACGAGGCGATGGCCACGTTTGAATCGTATGGGTTTCAGAAAGGTGAATAAATGATGGACTCTCGATTTTGGACACCTATTTTTGTTTCTTTACAGGTTGTAGGTATAGCGAGTGTACTGGCGTTCATATTGGCTCTCCTGGCTAGCTGGCTGTTAAAGAAACGAGCTTTCAAAGGAAAGATCATGCTTGAAACGGCTCTCATGTTACCGCTTGTCCTACCTCCGACTGTTATTGGGTTTGGTTTGCTTGTGCTCTTTGGTCGACGCAGTCTTATCGGACAGTGGTATGAACAATTGTTTAATCAGCCAATTGTGTTTACACTAGTTGCTGCGGTTATTGCAGCGACTGTAGTGGCGTTTCCATTAATTTATCAAGTATTAATGAATGGATTTGAATCGGTTGACGACGAACTTGAAGATGCAGCGAGGCAAATGGGTGCGAGTGAATGGGCGGTTTTCCGCTATGTAAGCCTGCCTTTAGCATGGCGATCCCTTGTTTCAGGTTTTACCCTTGGGTTTGCACGCGCTCTTGGTGAATTTGGTGCTACGCTTATGTTCGCAGGAAGCATTGTTGGGGTGACACAGACGATTCCAATTAGTATTTATTTAGCAGTTGAAACCGGGAATACGTTAATGGCACTCTATTGGGTAGCCTCCATCGTCTTATTCTCGTTCCTTCTTTTAGCAACTGTGCAGCGGTTAAAACAGTCTAACTAGAATAAAAAAGCGTTAAGGAAGTATAGCAATATTCGTAAGAATGTATTGCTTTCTTTGCCTAAACGCTTTTTTGTTTTGCGGTTAACGACCTGTAACTAGGCCCCACATATCATGGCGATGTTGACGGTTTTTAGGATCGACATTACAATTCATCAGCCATTTTGCATGTCGGTCTCGTTGCTCTCTCGAAATAGGTACACCTAAGCAATGAGATAACTCATCAATCATCGAACAACAACGACCGTACTGTTTTAAATCTTCACGCCGTTGACGACATAAGATTTTGCACACATTGTGGAAATGTCGCGGGTTTTTCATTTTAGAGCGAAACGCATGCATTAATTGAGGATCAATTGTGCTCATGGGAACTCCTTTCATATCAATCAGTCGGTTTAACACGTGTGTGTTCCTTTACTTTATGTTTAAAAGGAGTCTTTGGACAGGGCTAATTTCTTGCTTATTCCGCCTTTGTTTTCATATATTTTTGCTTGTAGTTGTTAAGTGTGACAAGAGGCCAGAGAAGCGGATAGCTATGGTAATGAATATAAAATTGACCAGGAAGCCCTCCTCCAGTCGGGTAAGTCGAGCGGATAGAAGAAGTCATAACCCAGTCCATTAAGAGTGTAAGCGCATCGTCCATTTGTTTTGTTGGTCGATCGTATAGTGAAATTAACGCATCTAACGCCCAAGCTGTATGAACGATTGTGGAAAACTGTAGCGGGATAAAGCGCTGCTCCACATCACTTTTGCATGACTCGCCCCAACCACCATCTAGTAGTTGAACGGACTCCAACCAACGTCGAGCATGCTGTAAGCTTTCATGATCAATCGGTACACCGACAGCACGCATCCCTGTAACGGCAGCCCACGTTCCATAAATATAGGAGACACCCCATCTTCCTTGCCAATTTCCTTCCTTTTGCTGATTTTTCTCAAGCCACATAATAGCCCTTTCAACAGAAGGATGTTTAGCTGATAAATGACCGTAGTTTCCAAGGCATTCCAGCGTTCGGCCAGTTAAATCAGGAGAAGATGGATCCATAATGGTATCTGCTCCATTTTCAAGAGGCAAACACAAAGCGGCCCAGCTATCTTTTTCAAACGCAGCCCAGCCCCCATCACGATTTTGTCGGCTTAATAGCCAAGAAAACCCATCTCGCCAAGCACGCTTCGTTTCAGGTAAATGGAGATGCGGTGATAGGAAGCGTAAGCATGCGTGTGTGTCATCTACATCAGGATTGGTTGAATTGCTTGTCGAAAAACCCCAACCGCCATTTCTTTGCTGATTGGATAAAATGTAGTGAATGGATGAACGTAGGAGCGTTTCCTTATCATCCGTGTTTGCCTGCTGAATAGCTGTTGCAATTAACGCGGTATCCCAGATGGCGGAGGGAGAATTTTGGATGTGACCCTCTTCTCCTTCCGTATAAAGGTGAGCCTTCAATCCCTCTAAAGCTTGTTCCATGATAGGAGACTGCTTTTTATAGCCTAGTGCGAATAGCGCATACATCATTAGAAAAGTCGCACTAGAATAGCTGTGAAGCGTTCCATCTTGTTCAATATGACGTAAAATATAGCTTTCCGCTTTCTGAAAGGCTGCTTTTGTATAGGATGACAAGCGTAATCGTTTCCGTTTGCGCAACTGGAGATGCTTAGAACTTATATAAAGATGCTGAATGTGCCGGTTGTGTTTTCTTTTTACATAGAAACGGGTATGGCCTAAAATGAGTAGCGCTGCAAAATGGGTTTTAACATAGGCACTATACCGATAGAAACTGAATGGTACCCATTTTGGTAGCTGGACTAAAAAAAGCGGTAGCGGAAAAAGCGTTGGCCAAGGGTATAAGTGATGCAAGGCCAATAACGTCTTTGTGGCAATGTGTGCATTTTCTACACCGCCTTTTTTTACTATAAATAATTCAGCTGCTTTCATAGAAGAGTCGCTTTTCTTCGCAAATCCTGAAACATATAGAGCGGTGTAGGCTTCTATTGTAGACGAAAGGTGACCTAAGTCGTCTTCGTGAAGTTTCCAATAGCCATGTTCTGACTGTGTACGTAAGAGGCGATGAGCTATTTTCTTTTGTAAGGTGTACTCCTGGTTAAAATGTGACAAGAGTAAAAGCATATACGCATCGGTCATCGTACCTGATTCAAAGCATAGTCGAAATGAGCCGTCCTCTTGCTGATAACGAATCAGCTGCTCGGTTAGTAACGATTGCTTCTGAGTCAATCGACTAATCAGGTTCATAAAAGTACCTCCAAACTTGTAGCAATTAAAGCGTAAAAAACGGCTTCTTGTGCATCCTATGTAAGAAGACAAAAGTCTGAAAGGTGCTCTACCCAGGTGGAGTGAAAAAAGGAGTTAACGATGTGATGCTCTATATCTTATTTATTCTTCTCGCAGCAGTGACCGTTTTTGCAGCAATAAAGTTATCTACATATGCAGACACCATTCAATTACGTACGGGCATGACTGGTTTTTTCACTGGAGCCGTCTTAATTGCAGGTGCTACTTCTTTACCAGAAGTAACAACAAATATTACTGCGGGTGTCATTAATAGTCCCGATTTAGCAGTAGGAAATGTGATTGGGAGCAACTTGTTTAATTTGACGGTCCTTGCTTTTGGAGATCTATGGTTTCGTCGTAAACGAATGTATACCCATTTAGCGCCGAAAAACGCGATGCCTGGAGCATTGGGGCTTTTATTAACGATGATCATTGCCATTTCTCTAATTGCACGGTCATCCTTATCTGTTTTTGGCATGGGCGTGGATGTCTTGCTGATCGTCCTTTTATATTTTGGTGGTTTGTATTATTTGAATAAAAAAGATCTATTGCCAGATGAACCCCCTGCAGCGAAAAAAGTATCAATGTCATTGAAAGGGGCCATCATTCGCTTTGTGATTGTAGCGTTAATTATTTTGGCAGCGGGTTCCTACTTAACGATTCTAGGGGATGAGATTGCCATTCAAAGTGGATTAGGGCAATCCTTTGTAGGCTCGATTCTCATTGCAGGTGCTACGTCTTTGCCAGAAGTCTCTATTGTCTATTTAGCTGTTAAACGAAATCAATTCAGTGCTGCTGTTGGCTTGATTGTAGGTAGTAATATGTTCAATTTAAATTTACTTGCTTTAGCAGATCTCTTTTATCGAGATGGTGTATTAATTCGCGATGCTAGCTTAAGTAATTGGATTACAATGGTTGCTTTACTGTTATTAACAATTGTTGTGCTCTACGGTATATGGAAAAATGAAAAGCTTGGTCGATTGTTTTGGCTACCGTCAACGATAGTCGCTGTGGGTTATGTCACATCCATTGTTTTACTTTACGTATATGGTTAACCCTTGCTTATGAGTGAATCATCGCTTGGCTCTTCAGTTACAGAAATGTATGATTTTGAAACGCTTAACGCAGCTAAGACAGCACCAGTTGCTTGAATCCAGCTACCTACAGCATTAACGAATTCTTCGTCATCATCAACAATAAAGTCAGCTATCGCTGCATAGGCTTGAATACCGTTTCCAACTACTTGTAGAAAATCGCCACTGACAGCATATAGTGCAGCGATGCTGACTTCTTCTTTTAAGTCTTCATTAAAGGAAACAGAGCCACCAACAGCTTGAATTAAATTTCCTTTTATAATTAAATTTTGTTCTAGATTTTCTTCCAATGGGAAGGCAAGAGCACCTACAATGATGGTGTTCCCGGTTGCTTGTACCGCATTTCCAACTTGATTAAGTGAACCAAACGCATTTGTATCTGCAAGAAGGCCATTTCCTGTAGCTTGGAGTGCATTGCCATAAAGGCCAAGATCGTTTATTTGTTTAGGCGTAAGTGCTTTATTGGGGGTATCAGCAATTGCCGCAATGACTGTACCAATTGCTTGCGACCATGCTCCAAAAAGTACCTTCACTTTGGTTGACATCTTGATACCCCCTTTTTGCTAGGCTAATAACTAGTTTATTCAGAAGCGGAGAAGGGGTACGCCTAGTTTTTATGATCAGTTATTGATGAATACTCCATAACGTAATTGGAAAAGAACGTGTGATACTGGTAGAATAAAGATGAAAGCGCTTTTATAGGTTGTCTTAAGTTGAAGGAGGTTGCATGATGGATAAAGTCATAGGTTCTTTAGACGAAGTAATGAGTCAGATTAAGGACGAGCAAACACTTGTTGTAGGTGGATTTGGTTTATGTGGTATTCCGGAACATTTAATTGCAGCAGTAAAAGCAAAAGGGGTTAAAGGATTAACGGTTGTAAGTAACAATTGTGGCGTTGATGAGTTTGGTTTAGGAATACTACTAGAAGATAAGCAAATAAAAAAGATGGTTTCTTCCTACGTAGGTGAAAACAAACAATTCGAGCAACAGTTTCTTAGTCAAGAACTTGAGGTTGAACTCGTTCCTCAAGGTACATTAGCAGAACGGCTTCGTGCTGGTGGTGCTGGTATTCCGGCTTTTTATACGGCGACGGGAGTAGATACGCCAGTTGCTGAAGGGAAGGAAGAAAAAGTGTTTGAAGGCAAGCGTCATATTATGGAGCGAGGCATTGTAGGTGATGTGGCATTAGTAAAGGCATGGAAGGCGGATCGCTTCGGTAATCTTGTGTTCAGAAAAACGTCACGAAACTTTAATCCTTTAGTGGCGACTGCTGGAAAAGTGACGATTGTGGAAGTGGAGGAACTTGTTGAAATAGGAGAGCTAGAGCCAGATGATATTCATTTACCAGGTGTGTATGTGCAGCACGTGTTTGTCGGTCATGAATATGAAAAACGAATTGAGCGCCGGACTGTACTAGTTGAGGAGGGGGCATGAAATGAACGAATCAAGAAAACGAATTATTGATCGTGCGGTAAAGGAAGTGCAAGATGGAATGTGTGTGAATTTAGGGATTGGTATGCCTACCTTAATTGCAAATTACATTCCTGATGAAGTCAGCGTCATGCTTCAGTCAGAAAACGGACTACTCGGTATTGGCCGTTATCCTACAGAAGAGGAAGTAGATCCTGACTTAATTAATGCCGGGAAAGAAACGGTTACAGCAAAAAAAGGTGCCTCGTATTTTGATAGTGCGGAGTCGTTTGCGATGATACGAGGCGGGCATATTGATTTAGCCATACTAGGTGGAATGGAAGTTTCAGAAACAGGAGATTTAGCAAATTGGATGATCCCAGGAAAAATGGTCAAGGGAATGGGCGGAGCGATGGACCTTGTTCAAGGGGCTAAAAAAACCGTTGTCATTATGGATCATACCAACAAATATGGTGAATCAAAGGTGAAGAAAGGATGTACTTTACCGTTAACAGGTAAATGTGTTGTTGATTTATTAATTACCGATTTAGCCGTGTTTGAGTTTAAAGCTAATGCAATGACGTTGTTAGAACTGCAACCAGGTGTCACACTTGATGAAGTGAAACGAGCAACTGAAGCTGAATTTCAAGTAGGAATTGGTGTGTAGGTTCTTATAGATTAGGATCTATCAATAACATGTTGATAGATCTTTTTTGTACCTTGTTTGCAATTGTCCTTGAATCAGATTAAGCTAAAGAAACAATACGTTAGGCAAGTAAAAGGTCGTGAAGAGATGTCTAAAATCTTGTTAATTGAAGATGATCGAGCACTTTTTGAAGAAATTAAACAGCAGTTGCAACAGTGGGATTTTCATGTCTATGGCGTTGAAAACTGGGAAGAGGTGATGGAGACGTTTATTCGCGTTAAACCAGATCTGATCTTGATCGATATCCAACTGCCAAAGTATGATGGCTTTCACTGGTGTCGAATGATTCGAGCCCAGTCTACTGTCCCCATTTTGTTCTTATCGTCTCGTGAGCATCCAACTGATCACGTCATGTCCATGCAGTTAGGGGCAGACGACTATATTCAAAAGCCATTTCACTTTGATGTCCTTATTGCGAAAGTTCAAGCTACATTACGTCGTGTTTATAATTATAATCATGAAGAACAGAGAACAACGCTGACGTGGCAAGGCGCAATCATTAATGTTGAAAACAATACTGTAACGTCCAACGATACGAAAGTAGAATTAACGAAAAACGAAATGTTCATTTTGAAAATTTTGCTCAGTAAGAGAAATCACATTGTTAGTCGAGATGAATTAATTAAAGAGTTATGGGACGATAAACGATTTATAAGTGATAATACACTAACGGTTAATGTTAATCGCTTGCGAAAACAATTAGAAGTAATTGGTCTAGGAACCTTTATTGAAACAAAGGTTGGGCAAGGCTATATGGCTGTTGATGAGGGCGCATGATGATAAGACGTTTTCTTAAAGAACGAGTCGCGTGGATTAGCTTTATTTTATTTGTACATGGATTAATTCTGTTTGTCGCTTATCTCGATCAAAGCCTGTCTTTGGAGCAAGTAGGCTATCCTTTGTTACTAACGGCTATTTTTTTTAGTGGATTTCTTATTTACCGCTATTATAAAGAGACACGATTTTATAAGCAGCTGGAGCAGTACAATCAGTATGAACAACTGTCAGACTTACCTGACGGACAAACCCCTTTTGAAGAAGTAGTCGAAACGGCACTTGAAGAACAGCGTAGTCATCTTTCACAAAAGTATATTGCACACCGTCGACAAGTCGATCATGATAAAGATGAAATGATGGCATGGATCCATGAAGTGAAAACCCCTTTAACAACAATGAGTTTAGTCATTGATCGGCTTGATGACAAGGGAACAAAGGCCGCGTTGCAAAACGAGTGGCTTCGCATACATTTGTTACTGGATCAACAGTTGTACCAAAAACGAATGGAATTTATCGAAAATGATTTGTATATGGAAAAAATCGAGTTAGAACGGCTACTATATGAAGAGATTCGAACCTTCCAGAATTGGTGTATGCAAAAAGGCATTGGCATTGAGCTTGAACTACATGAATTAATGGTTCATAGCGATGGCAAGTGGCTATCCTTTCTCGTTAGGCAGTTGTTGTCAAATGCGATAAAGTATACTAACGGTGGAGATATTCATATTCGGTCTTATGTTAAAAATGAGCAGACCGTGCTTGAAATTATTGATGAAGGCAAAGGAATTGCTGACCACGATTTGCCTCGCATCTTTGAAAAAGGCTTTACGTCCACAACTCTCCACAATGAACAATCCGCTACGGGAATGGGTCTTTATTTAGCGCAAAAAGTAGCGGATGGCTTATCAATTAGACTTAGCATCCAGTCTACTTTAAATAAAGGAACAACAGCTCAGCTGCTATTCCCACGTAGAAATTCTTTCATTGAATTGACCAGCATGTGACAAAACTGTCACATGCTTTTGTATATTGTTCGCTCATTCGCAGGAATCTTAAAGAGAAAGCTCCTATACTAAAGGTACAAGTAGAGAAAGAAGGAGTGTTACGATGGACATTTTACAGGCAAGCAAATTAATAAAAAACTATGGAAGTAAATGGAATAAGCAAGAAGTATTAAAAAACATTGATTTAAAAATTAAACAAGGTGAATTTGTCTCCATTATGGGTGCCTCCGGTTCTGGAAAAACGACGTTATTAAACGTTCTGTCTACGATTGATCAAGCAAGCGGAGGGTCGATCTTAGTTAACGGTATGGAGCTAACCCACTTAAAAGAAAAGCACCTGGCGGAGTTTAGAAAAAAAGAATTAGGATTTATTTTTCAGGAATATAACTTACTTGATTCGTTAACCGTTAAAGAAAACATTTTGCTCCCTTTAACGGTTCAGAAAATCAGTAAAAAAGAAGCAACGGCAAGGTTTGAAACCATTGCAACACAACTCGGAATTGAAGAGTTAGCCGACAAATACCCGAACGAATTGTCTGGCGGACAAAAGCAACGAACTTCTGCTGCAAGAGCATTCATTCACGAGCCGAGTATTATTTTTGCTGATGAACCAACAGGAGCGCTTGATTCGAAAGCAGCCTCAGGTTTACTAGAAACATTAAGCGAACTGAATGAGAAACGACATGCTACGATTATGATGGTGACCCATGATCCGACTGCAGCAAGCTATGGCAGTAGCGTTGTTTTTATTAAAGATGGTCAAATTTATACAAGGCTGACACGAGGCGGGCAGTCAAGGCAGGCGTTTTTTAAAGATATTATCCAAACGCAAGCTGTTTTAGGTGGCGTTCACGATGAGTAACACATTAGCTCTAAAAAATTTAAAAAAGCATGCGCGTACGTATGGGATTTACTTTTTTTCCATTAGCTTTAGTGTAGCGTTGTATTTTGCGTTTGTTACATTGCGTTATGCACCTGCAATGGAGGCGGTGGAAGAGTCAACACGTGGTTCTGCTGGTATTGGAACGGCATCGGTTTTACTATTTTTCATTCTGGCTTTTTTCCTGCTGTACGCCAATAATCTGATGATTAAGCGTAGAAGTCAGGAGCTTGGATTGCTTCAATTAATTGGTATGACAAAAAGACGCGTATTTCAGTTGATTAGTATTGAGATTATGTATTTATACCTCATTTCCCTTATGATTGGTATCATTGCAGGGTTTCTTTTAGCAAAGCTCGTCACAATGATTTTATTAAACATTATCGGTGTAGAAGAAATCGTTTCTCTTTATTTTTCAAGTACAGCGTTGTTACAAACGTTACTCGTTTTTCTAGGAATTTATCTTATTGTCGTAGTAGCGAATGCTTTATTCCTCAAGCGACATACGGTTCTTCAACTGTTCCATTTTCGTAAGCGTACAGAGATTGTTGTTAAAAAGCTAAGTGTATGGGAAATTATTACTGGAATAATTGGAATCGCATTAATCGGTAGCGGCTATTATGTATCAACCATCTTGTTAAGTGACACCTTTGCTGGATCGCCGAGTATTCTCTTTCTTGGCATGGGCTACACATTAGGTTCAGTTATTTTAGGAACGTACTTGTCCTATAGAGGGTCAGTGTCGTTACTGGCCAAGATCGTACGGAAGAAGCAAGCAGGATATATGTCCGTTGTGAAAGTTCTATCCCTTTCGTCTATTATGTTTCGAATGAAATCAAGTGCTTTGCTGTTAACAATTATTACAACCGTTTCGGCATTAGCCATTGGTTTATTGTCATTAAGCTACATTTCCTATTACTCAGCGAATCAAAATGCCTTGTTTAATGCGCCAAATGATTTTGGCTTTTTAGAAGAACAGGATCGAAATGAGATGATCACGTTTCTTGATGAAGAAGGCCTAACGTATTCACTTCACGATATAGAAGTGAAGGCATTAAATGTCGATGTGGAGAATTTATTAGAATATGAGAGTGATGATCTTTACATTAATCCACGAGAAATGTCTTTACCTGTAGTCAGCGATGAAGATGTGGACGGAGTGACTGTCCAAGCGGGGGATGTCTTTTTAACACCAATGGCTCCTATGCTGGAAATTTTCATGCAGTTCGGGGATTCTGGGGACATCACCATTTTTAATGGAGACGATCACTATAACCTTGAATTTATTGGCAAGAAAGAAGAGCCTGTCGTGAACTATATTCTATCTGTTGGTGGTTTGCCTACTTTAATTGTAGCCGATGAGGTCTATCAAGAGCTTACTAGCGTTGAAGACATACGAATGGAGTTTGCTATTAATATAGAAGATGCTGCGGAATTAGAAGCAGCCAACGAATGGTTTATGGATCATAACGAAAGCTTTCGTGAGTTGGCAATCGGCCAACTTGCCAGTGAACAGGAACAAAAGCAACAAATGGGCTTAGTCATGTTTATTGTAGGCTTTCTTGGATTCGCGTTTCTTTTCACGTCAGGTTGTATTCTTTACATCAAACAAATGGATGAGAGTGAGGCGGATCGCCCTGACTATACGATCCTTCGAAAGTTAGGATTTACGAATCAAGACTTGCTTAAAGGGATTAAAGTTCGTCAGCTTTACAATTTCGGCATTCCATTGTTGATTGGTTTACTGCATAGTTACTTTGCAGTTCGCTCTGGCTGGTTTATTTTTGGGAATGAGATGCACATCCCAATGCTTATTGTGATGACCCTTTACACAGCACTGTACTCAGTATTTGGCATTCTATCAGTCAGCCACTCTAAGAAAATTATCCGTGAATCCTTATAATGAGTGTTAGTAGCTTGTTCATCAGTCTCCTACCCGGAGGCTTTTGACAAGCTTCTTAACGTTCTAAATACATTTGTGCATTTTCTATTTTATCCCCGGTTAAAGTAAAGGTATAGCACTGATCCTCATAGGCTTCTAACGGAAAGGTGCCTTTAATAGGATAAGCATTTTCTTCACTATCTATTATGACGAAAAAGGTGACGTCCCCTAAGCCGTCTTCGTGATAACCATCTCCTTTTGTAAACGTAAAGTCTAAAGAATCACCTTCTTCTAATCGTGAACCATCTGCATAAGCCATACCTGAATACCCATTTTCATAGGCTATTTCAAAACCATAAACAGGAAATGATGCCATGTTTGTGACAGTGATCATTGCAAGACCTTCCTCTTCAACCGTTTCGTTAAAACAACCGGATAAGATAAAGATAAAAACGGAGGTATATAGCCCAATTAATCTTGTTCTCATGAAATAACCCCATCTCTGATTTTTTTCTATTATCCACTAATATATATATTGATTATCAATAAATATTTATCTTTTAGCAATTTATTTTTTCGTAGAAGCGTCTTTCCTAGTAGTGAGAATTGACTCTTTTTTCATCCTGCAAGCATAATAGAAAGTAGAAGAATGTTTGTAGGAGGTAAGTACATGTATCAAAGTCTAGAGGAATGTGTGCTTGATCTGGAAAAGCACGGTCATCTTGTCCGTATTAAAGAAGAGGTAGATCCTTATCTAGAGATGGCTTCCATTCAACGAAGAGCCTATAAAGAAGGGGCACCAGCAATACTATTTGAAAACGTAAAAGGGTCACGTTATCCGGCTGTTGCGAACTTATTTGGTTCCATTGAACGAAGCAAATTCATGTTTCGCCATAATTGGGACAAAGTGCAAGACATTATCGCCCTTCGTGATGATCCAATGAAAGCTATTAAGAGTCCGTTTCGCCATATTGGAAATGGTGTCTCAGCGTTAACGGCATTGCCGATGCGAAAATCAGGCTTGAATGGCTCTAAGTTAGAAGAAATCGAACTAACCGACATTCCCTTTATTCAATCATGGCCAGATGATGGGGGGGCGTTTGTTACGCTCCCACAAGTCTATTCAGAAGACCCTGACAAGAAAGGCATCATGTCGGCTAATGTAGGCATGTATCGTGTTCAGCTTGATGGAAATGATTATCAAGTTGGGAAAGAGGTTGGCTTACATTATCAAATTCAGCGCGGTATCGGTGTTCATCAAACAAAAGCCGTTAAACGCGATGAACCGTTAAAAGTCAGTATTTTTATTGGAGGTCCTCCGGCACACACATTAGCCGCTGTTATGCCTCTGCCGGAAGGGTTAAGTGAGATGTTATTTGCTGGCTTACTTGCGAATCGTCGTTTTCGCTATGGCTATGAAGATGGTTACTGTATTAGCCATGATGCTGATTTCGTCATTACAGGAGACATCTATCCAGATGATACAAAGCCAGAGGGACCTTTTGGTGATCATTTAGGCTATTACAGTTTAACTCATGAGTTCCCGGTTTTAAAAGTTCATAAAGTGTACGGAAGAAAAGGGGCTATCTACCCATTTACGGTGGTTGGTCGACCGCCGCAAGAAGATACAAGTTTTGGCGCTTTGATTCATGAGATTACAGGAGATGCAGTAACGCAAGAACTACCAGGTGTTAAGGCTGTGCACGCTGTAGATGCTGCTGGTGTTCACCCGCTTCTATTCGCCATTGGGAGTGAACGATACACGCCGTTTGAGAAAGTGAATCAGCCAACAGAGTTATTGACGATTGCCAATCGCATCTTAGGTTTTGGTCAGCTAAGCTTAGCGAAATATTTATTCTTAACAGCTGAAGAAGAAGAATCGATTGATATTCATGACGAAGCAGCATTCATTCAACATATTTTAGAGCGAATTGATTTAAGACGGGATCTCCATTTCCAAGCGAACGCAACAATGGATACGTTAGATTACAGCGGAACAGGATTAAATCGAGGCAGTAAGGTAACGTTTGCAGCTTATGGAGATAAAAAGCGTGAGCTCTGTAAGCAAGTGCCTAACGGAATGAAACAAGTAAGCGGAATTGAAGGTGCTAGCCTGGTTATGCCAGGAGTGGTGGCTGTTCAGCTTGAAAAAGGATTTACAGACTATGAGGTCATAGAGGCGGAAATGAACCAGTTTACAAAAAGGTTAGAAGAGGTGAATATGGAGCGGTGTCCTCTTATCGTTCTATGTGATGACAGTGAGTTTTTAAGTGACTCACTTGAGAATTTCCTTTGGGCGACGTTTACAAGAAGCAACCCTTCTCACGATATTCACGGCGTTAATGCTTTTATGAAGCATAAGCATTGGGGGTGTGATGCCGTCATTATTGATGCACGACTTAAATCACACCATGCACCACCACTTGTAGAAGACGAAGAGGTAGAGAGACGAGTAGACCGTTTTTTTCAAAAAAACAGCGTGCTCTTATCAAGAACAGAAGAAGACAGACAACAATGATATAAAGGGAAAAACGAACGCGCATGACGTCGAGGATGTACCGTTTAGTACGAAAACGACTGTCAGAGCGCGTTTTTTCAATTTTGTTTCCTCATGAAACGTCTCATTGTTGACATTTATCTCGAATTAGTTATAATTGAATTAGAGATAAAAGGAAAGTTAGATACCGAGGAGGTCCTAGCATGAATCAATTAAAAGGTATTCATCACGTAACAGCCATTACAAGCAGCGCGGAAAAAAACTATGAATTTTTTACGTATACCCTTGGGATGAGACTGGTGAAAAAAACAGTTAACCAAGATGATATTCAGACGTATCATCTGTTCTTTGCGGACGATAAAGGGAATGCTGGAACGGACATGACGTTCTTTGACTTCCCAGGAATCCAAAAAGGGTCACACGGAACAGATGAGATTTTTAAAACGGCTTTCCGCGTACCAACCGATGAAGCGATTGAATACTGGGAAAAACGGTTTAACCGCTTAAATGTGAAACATACAGGTGTTAAAGAGGAGTTTGGTAAAAAAACACTGTCTTTTGTAGACTTCGATGATCAACAGTATCAGCTCGTTTCTGATGAAACTAATCAAGGTGTAGAGTCTGGCATTCCGTGGCAAGACGGTCCTATTCCACTAGAATATGCCATTACCGGTCTTGGTCCTATTTATATAAGAGTTGCGAATGTGGATTTTTTTAAACAAGTATTAGAACATGCTTTGCAGTTTAAAGAAATTGCCCATGAAGGTTCTCGCTATCTATACGAAGTAGGGGAAGGTGGAAATGGTGCACAAATTGTAGTAGAGCATAACGCGATCTTACCACGTGCTCAACAAGGCTTTGGAACCGTCCATCATGCCGCGTTTAGAGTAGAAGATCGTGCTGTTCTCGATGAGTGGACGAAGCATTTAGAGTCACTTGGCTTCCAAACATCTGGCTATGTGAATCGTCATTTCTTCGAATCTCTTTATGCAAGAGTCTCGCCGCAAATCTTGTTTGAGTTTGCAACAGATGGACCTGGGTTTATGGGTGACGAGCCTTACGAGACTCTTGGTGAGAAGCTTTCACTTCCGCCATTTCTTGAGCCACAGCGTGAACAAATTGAAAGCGCGGTTCGTCCAATTGATACAACAAGAAGTACGAAAACATTTGAAAAAGAATACGAATAAAGCAGTTGTGCTCCCCTTTGTCACGTGAAGGGGAGTTTTTTGCTTGATTAGCACAGAAATCTTTGCGATTTAGCCGGAGTTTGTCTATGATGATGTAGTAAGCATAGTAATGGAAATTGTATTTTTTCACATAATAAGTGAAACAAACAAGGAGTTGTTAGGATATGTCAGAAGTAAAACAAACCGCTCATATTAACCCAACAGGTGAGATTGCAGAAACGGTTCTTCTTCCAGGTGATCCATTAAGAGCAAAGTTTATCGCAGAAACATTTTTAGAAGACGTTGTACAATTTAATAGTGTTCGTAATATGCTTGGCTTCACAGGCACATACAAAGGTAAAAAAATCTCTGTAATGGGAACGGGAATGGGTATGCCATCAATGGGTATTTATTCTTGGGAATTGATTCATATATACGGTGTGAAAAACTTAATTCGTATCGGCTCTTGTGGTGCTTTACAGGACAATTTAGATTTATACGATATTATCATTGGAATGGGTGCTTCATCGAATTCGAGCTACGTAAGCCAGTACCATATTCCAGGTCATTATGCACCAGTTGCTTCTTACTCTTTACTTGAAAAAGCAAAGCATATTGCTGATGAGAAAGGATATCCGGTACACGTTGGAAATATTCTTTCGAGTGATACGTTCTACAGTGCCGATAAAGAAGCAAATGATAAATGGCGTAAAATGGGAATCCTTGGTATTGAAATGGAAGCAGCGGCATTATACATGAATGCAGCAGAAGCTGGTGTGAACGCCTTATGCATTTTAACAGTAAGCGATCATATTTATAAGCAAGAAGAAACAACAGCGGAAGAGCGTCAAACATCATTTACAAAAATGATGGAGATTGCACTTGAGTTAGGTGAATAATACTTTGTGAAAGGTTTGGCTGGTGCCAAACCTTTTTTGTTTACCTAAAAAAATGTAGTATGTACTTAAAAAAAACAAAAAGAGGTTTTATTTATGTATAAATGGGTATGGAGGAAGAGCGCTTAAAAACAGACATCCACGCTTAGGTAATAAAAGGAGCAGAATATATGGACGAAACGAAGTACCATTCAAACTACGATTCCGTAATAGAAGTCTCAAACAAGCTGTTCAAGCTTGTTTCAAATAAATTAGGTGTAAACACTGCTTATATCGCTAGAAAAGAAGATGAACAAATTAAGATCGTCAACGCATTTAATGAGAAGGAGACGATCCTTTCTAAAGATGTAGAGATTGATTATTATGAATCAAGCTGTAAGCAAGTATTTGAAAGCGATCAAGAGTATACCACCGTTGAGAACTTAATGACAAATCCGAAAACGCAAGATCAAGTGGCCTCAAGAGAGTGGCATGTTCGAGGCTTTATGGGTGTAAAGTTAAAAAGCATGAACGGGGATATTTTCGGTACTTTATGCGTCATGGACCATGCGGAAAAACACTTTAGTGAAGAAGATGTAGAGTTCTTGAAAACAATAGCGGAAGTCTTGTCTTATATTATTGAGCTTGATGAAACCTTTGCGGATATCGAACTGTTAAGTGTGCCAATTATACCGATTCGCTCAGGCTTAGCAATTTTGGCTTTGCAAGGTAATATTAATAAAAGCCGTGGGAAGAAAATTTTAGAAGACACATTAAACTATGCATTAGATCACCGTATTAACCATTTTATTATTGATTTATCTCAAATAAAGTATAGCGATACAAATTTTGCCGTACTGCTTCATTCATTAATTTCTGCATTAAGACTAATGGGTGTAAAAGTCATGTTATCCGGAGTTCCGGTCCAGCTTGCTCATGAAAATACAATTCGCGATCAACTTGTAAAGCTTGATGTCGCTTATGTCAAAACCATTGAAGCAGCTTTAATGAAAATAGGCTATGTTTTAAAAGACGTAAGTGCGGATAAAGAATAAGTGATGCTATTTATTCTAGGAGGTTTCTATGTTTGATGATTTATGGAACTCCACGTATGCGCTCTTATCGGATACGGAGTTTTGGCTTGCTGTTGTAAGTACCCTTGTAAAAGTCATTGTTATTCTAGTACTGGCGCGAATTCTATTAGGGGTATTAAAGCGAGTCATTACCCAGATTTTACAAAAGCGTGAAGGAAAGTATGTCAATGTATCAGAACAACGAAGTAAAACCTTAACGTCATTGCTACATAGTGTTGTAGCCAACGTTGTTTATTTTATTGCCATTTTACTGGTACTAGATGAATTAGGGTTTAACCTTGCATCCGTCCTCGTGGGGGCAGGTGTACTAGGTCTAGCAATTGGTTTTGGTGCACAGAACGTGGTCCGAGATGTAATTACAGGATTCTTTATTTTATATGAAGACCAATTTTCCGTTGGTGATTACATTACAACCGGTCAATACACAGGAACAGTCATTGATTTTGGGCTTAGAGTCACCAAGATTCAAGACTGGACAGGTGAAGTCAACATTATCCCAAATGGTCATATTGAGGATCTGAAAAACTATTCAAAAGAAAATTCATATGCCGTAGTAGATATGCGTGTTTCGTATGGACATGACCTTGAGAAGTTACAGCAACTGATCATGGACGCTAGCTTTGTTGTTTATGATAGAAACGAAAACATGATCGAGAAGCCGGATATGCTAGGTATACAGGAAATAAGTGAATCTGGCGCTGTTATTCGTGTAATTGCGTTATGTAAGCCGGTCATGCAGTGGGGCGTAGAGCGAGAAATTCGCCGTGTCATTTTAGATTCCTTTGCTGAAAAAGGAATTGATGTTCCATACCAACAAGTGACGGTACACCAAAAAGAAGCATAAATGAGTTCAATCCTTGCAGTGTGAAGCTGCAAGGATTTTTTTTGCAACCTTTTGATCTCTTACATGGTCTAATAAGTGTAAGATAAAAGCAAGCAAGGGGGATTGTATGGAGAAGTTGGTGAAAAGAGCAAAAAAAGGAGATGGAGAAGCGTTTGTCACTCTCGTTAAACAATATGAAGAGGTGCTGTATAAAACAGCAAAACGTATTGTAAAAGAGGATGAAGATATAGCTGATGTGTTGCAAGATACGATGATGACTGCGTTTGAGAAGCTACATAAATTAAAAAAAAGCGAGTATCTTCATACATGGCTTTTTCGAATATTACTAAACAAATGTGCTAGTTTAACGAAGAAAAAACAGACCCAAGCGGCAGTTGATTTAAATGACTATCTCATGAAGCCGGCTAAAAATCAGTATTCGGACATTGAATTTAAAGATGCAGTGAACAGTCTTAGAGAAGAACAGCGCAACATCTTTACCTTGTATTACGCTGTTGGCTATACGACAAAAGAAATTAGCCAGCTATTAAACCAATCAGAAGGAACCATTAAATCTCATTTATCGAGAGGAAGAGCCGAATTAAAGAAGCATTATTATGAAATAGGGAAGGGAGTGCAGAATCATGGACAAATTACCAAAAGTTGTTAGTGAGTCGTTGAACCAAGCCTATCGTGAAATTCAAGTAAGTGGGAAGAAAAAAAGACGTTTTCGTGTTTGGAAACAGGTGTCTCTTACAGCTGTTGGTCTGTTTGTAATTGGTATGGCGACAAATGAAGATGTGCAGGCCTCCATTAAAGATCTATTTTATAGCAATGACCCAGGGGTAGAAAAGGCAGTAGCAAATGGATACGGTACTGCAGAGGAGAGTATGGCACGTGATGAAGACGTCACCCTTACATTAGCCCATCATTTTATTGATGAGCGTAAAATGGGGACTTATTTCACTATTCAATTTGATGATAAGACAGTACTAGAAGATGTAACAGATGTCAGTATCGATTTTCGCATCAAAAATGGAGACGATGAGTACGTGGTTGAACAAATACCGGACACTAAACCATTACGTGGAACAGAAGCTAGTTATGTAAGCAGTGGGTATACAAGTAGTAAGCTGTTAACTAAATATGGACTAGCAGAAATTGAATACCTTTTTGAGAATCGAACTGACCGTCCGTTTCCGCAACTCGAAAATGCTCTATTGTCGGTGGAGTCGATTAATCTATTCCAAGGAAATGAAGTAAAGAAGATTGATGGTGAATGGTTATTTAATCTTGAGAACACAGAAAGAGAGCTACTTGTTGCATATCGACCTGTAGAAAAGCCTGCTAACGTTGAATTCGTGACCACAGAGGTATCGGCTACAAACTTAGATTTAGCGTTTGTGTTTAAACCAGACGTTCAGCAACAATTAGGAGAAAATGAGTGGGATGTTCCTGAAGTGCATGTTCGTATCCCAGATGGACAAACCATTACGGACGCTACTTACTCGATAACAACAGAAGGAAATAACGTTCAATATCGAGGGAATTTTCCGTTATCGTCTTTCGCAGAAGGCACAACATTCATTGTAGAATTCTTCGGTCCAAATGGATTGATTGAAGAGGTAGAGATGGAGAAAGAGAGGTAAAAAAAGCAGTCTACTATAGACTGCTTTTTTACCTCTTGTAACATTGTATCATCAATAGCAGCAATTCAATCGATTCGTGAGTTGTTCCATAACATAATGGAGGATACTTCATTTTTCTGTTGTAATTCATCCAAGCTCGTGAAGTATAGTGGATTAACCTTATTTTTCTTTGTAGTGGCATGCTCGGTGACAAGCAAATCGATAAACCTCATAACTTGAACAATTTGTCCAGCTCTTCATTCATAGTTACCGTATTACAAAACCAACCCTTTTCTAAAAAGGGTTGGCTCTAATTGATCCACCCGCTTCACTTACTTCGCATGACCATTTTTGGGTGTTTTCGTTTGAATCGCCGCCTTATTAAGTTTAATAATGGTTGGCGTTTCTCCCCAATTAAGCCAATGATTTCTGCGAAAAGCTGGATCAGCACAGTGACGATCAATAGGAGTAGAAGGGAAAGCCATAAATTAGACATGGACATTAAGAGTGCCGCACAAGCAAAGAGGATGCTAACTCCATAAATGGTTAAAACGACTTGCCGATGGCCGTATCCTTTTTTTAATAGGCAATGGTGGAGATGGCCTTTGTCAGGAGAACCGATGTTTTGATGATTGAGCTTCCTACGTATAATCGCAAAGAACGTATCCATAATAGGAACACCAAGAATGAGGAGTGGGATGATCAAACTAATCATCGTCACGCTTTTAAACAACCCGACAATTGATAGAACGGCAATCATATAGCCGAGAAACAAAGAGCCAGTATCCCCCATAAATAGTTTTGCAGGATGAAAGTTGTAGAAGAGAAAACCACTGACGCTACCGATTAAGGGTACACCAAATGCGAAGACTAACCCATATGCAGCAGGATTGCCTGTCGCTAAAACAAGCATTGTTGCTAAGGCAATAATACTTACACCAGCTGCTAGCCCATCAAGTCCATCAATCAAGTTAATCGAATTCATAATGGCTACGAGCCAAAAAACCGTGATGACGGTGCTAAGAATACCAAAGTCTAGCCGGTCACCAAATGGAATGGATATAAATTCAATGGTTAAACCAGAGCTAACAACGATTAGTGCAGTTAGTAATTGTGCTACTAGTTTATACCTTGCTTTTAGAATAAAACGATCGTCTAGTAAGCCGACGATTAGTAACGGAACAGAGCCAAGTAGAATAAAGAATGTTGTGCGAACGTCGGCTTCAAAAAGATCCGTTAAAAAGAGCATGCCAGCAAGCGTACCAATGATAAAAGCAACACCACCGATACGTGGCATGGCAGTTCGATGTACTTTTCGTTCGTTCGGTTTATCGACAAAACCGAACCTGTGCGCAATACGAATCATGAAGGGTGTGACAAGAATAGTGGAGATAAAGCTAATTAGGGATGCAATAATGAACGAGTCCATGTTGTTCTCCTCACTGTGCTACGTCTAGTGTTATGAATGGTTATAGTTTCTTTACACCGTTCCACGCATAGCTGCAAAAAATAAAACAGCATTTAAGTAGTGGCAGTGCCTCATGCTTGCGGTATATGTGCCAGTTTTGTTTAGCCGCTTTCCACTTATTACTTGAAATGGATCCGCCAACTTTACGATAGGCTGCAAGTTCTTCGTTCATACCATAGGCGATATGGCCTTTTTTTAAGATAGCTAGCCATAACATAAGGTCTTGTCTTGTTCGAATGGTTGGCATTTGTAGCTTGCCTAACGCTTCTTGATTAATCATGACAGTTAAACAACCGATAATCGTGTTTGATAGCAGTTTGTCATACGATACTTGTTTAGGAGCAGGTACAACCTTATGTCGCTCCCGGCCATCTTCGCGCATAATTCGATAGCTTGTAAACGTAAAAAGGTAGTTGTTTTTTTCCATAAAGTGTACTTGACGAGCTAATTTTTGCGGTTTCCACAGGTCATCTCCATCAAGGAATGCGACATATTTGCCTGTAGCACGTGTTAAGCCTAGATTACGAGCGACAGCCGCGCCGCTATTGCTGGACAAGTGAAAAAGGTGAATCCGATGGTCCTTAGATTGATAGTGTTTGGCTATCTCACTACTTCCGTCTTGAGAAGCATCATTAATGAGCAATAATTCCCAATTTTCGTACGTTTGGCTTAGTATGGACTCAATGGTATCTGCTAAATAACGCTCACAGTTATAGACGGGCGTAATAATGGATACGAGTGGTTCCTTCACTCTGACTGCACCTCCGAAACGGATGTAATATACCAGCGATTTGATCTGTTTTCATAATGGACATCGATGTCAGACCAACGTAAGGTGACGGTGTGACTGAGCTGTGTTGTAATCATTGGTTCCATTGAGTGATCAATGGAGCGAAATAAAAGCATTTCTTTTTCGGTTAACTCATGTGAGAAGTGATGATTGAACTGCGTTGTATCCTTTTCATTGATAACGAATGCAGCTGCACGATGATAGCGGATAATTTCTTCAACTACCTGCTGGTTAATAGGTTCCTCTTTTTCTCGGTAAGGATCAGCATTGTTGCTATCGAGGAAAAAGAATCCACTTAAAAAGAATAAAGCAAGGGCGCTTAATCCCACTTGTCTCATCGCAGAAATGCCTCCTCTAATGGGTTCCAGTTTGAGCTGTCAATGAAGGTGATGGTGCGAGACGTCCATCAACCTGTGCTCGACCGACAGAATCATAATAAAATCCTTGCTGTTTCATTTCTTCAGGATGAAATAAATTCCGTCCATCAATAACAACAGAATCACGCATAAGTACCTTTAGCTCTTCTAAATCAATGGATTTGAATTCAGCCCAATCTGTTAAAATTAGAACCGCATCTGCCTCTTTTACAGCTTCTTGCCAAGAAGAAGCAAGAACGACATCTGGTAGCAAGCGCTTCGCTTGGTCTGATGCAACGGGATCGTAAGCAATCGTACTACTTTGCTCACTTAGTAAGGCTTGAATAATATCGAGTGCAGGAGCAGCTCTCATGTCATCGGTGTGTGGCTTAAATGCTAGACCTAAAATGGCAATTCGTTTTCCAGCCAGTATGGGGCAGCTTTTTTTAAGTTTCGCTAAAAGGCGGTAGCGCTGTTCGTGATTGACACGTTCGACAGCAGGAACAATCTGTAAATGATAATTCGCCTCTGCAGCAATTCGAATGAACGCCTGTGTATCTTTTGGGAAGCAAGATCCGCCGTAGCCTACCCCGGCTTTTAAGAAGGATGTACCGATTCTGTGGTCAAGACCCATAACTCGTGCAAGCGCTTCTACATCAGCACCGACGCTTTCGCAAACATTTGCTACTTCATTAATGAAGCTAATCTTTGTGGCCAAAAAGGCATTTGCGGCATATTTTGCTGTTTCAGCTGTTTCAATTGTTGTCACGATAATTGTGGGATTAATGGGTTTATGCAAGGCTCGTAAAGCGAGCTCGGCTTGAACATCTTCTACACCAAAAACAGCACGCTCCATCTCTAATGTGTCTTTTATGGCGTTCCCTTCTCGTAGAAATTCAGGGCATGATGCAATCGAGAACTGTTGGTGACCGCTACTGAATGACACCCACTGCTTAATCTTTTTATTTGTACCAACCGGGACTGTACTTTTTGTTACGATTGTCATACCTGGTCGAACGTATTGACCAATCTCTAATGCCACGCGTTTGATATACGTCAAGTTGGCAGATCCATCTTTATTTGCAGGTGTGCCCACCGCGATTAGTATGATCGTTGCTTCGTTCATCCCTTCTTCTAAATCGGTAGTGAAAATAAGGTTGTTCGCTTTTGTGCTTTTATTCATAAGCTCTTTTAAACCAGGCTCATAAATTGGCACAACACCGCATCTTAAGCTATTAATTTTATCGAGATCGTGGTCAACACAGACAACGTTGTGCCCGAGAGAGCTGAAGCATACACCTGTGACAAGGCCTACATAGCCAGTTCCAATTACACATACATTCATATAGAAGTCACCTTCGCTTTCTGAAAAATGTTCGGTACGTGATTTGGTAAGTATCGTTTCTGTCTAGCAAGTTCTAGTAAACCAACAACGATCATGATGATGAGCCAAAATCGGGGTGAGGCAAAATCAGCTCTGTATAGGCTTGTTACACCTAAGTGAATCCATAAAATCAATGCGATGCTGTAATAAAGGTGAATATTGCGCTTTTTCCATAAATAAAAGGAAATTGCAATGAAACTTATTGTGAATAGCAACCCCCCTAGCAAGCCGTGTTCAAAGAGGAGATCAACAAAGACATTGTTTGACGTTCCGCTAACAGCCCCTTGGTGACTAAGAAATTTCGTTCGTGCTAGGAAATCGTAACTTCCAGGGCCAAAGCCGAAGAGTGTATTCATGAACGAGTAGTCGAAGAGCCATACGAACGGAAAGACGAGCATGTAGAGCCTGCTATGGTGCATGACATCAAAAAGACCATCAACCCGGCCAAGAATCGGCATGAATAAGGCTATAAAGGCTTGTGGTAGTAAAAGGAATAAGGTAGTAATGAGTAGAAACAAACCGCCTATAATCGTTAGAATCATTTTCTTTGGGATCATGTTTCTAGTAAACAGCAATAGCATGGCTACAAGCCCAATGACGACAACATTCACATAACCGCTAATTGAAAAAGTGAGTAGTAAAACGAGAATGACCAGACTTGCAAACAAAGCGTATGTTTTTCTAGTCATGATAAGTGTTCCGATAATGAGACCATCTAGTAAGAAGGGTACAAGAAAGCTTGGTTCGTCCGTAAAAGAAGTGATCCTGAAATTAAACAGCACGTCTTGGTTAACGCTATGTACATAAGCTCGAGTATCGAACAGGGGCATAGGGTAGCCAATCGTAAAATGTAAAAACTGCCAGATACCTCCGAGTGCGAGAAGAAACGTTCCGATTGTATAGCCTTTTAGAAGGGATATGTTCGTTTGTTGAACATCTCTACGAATAAAGATAAGAACAACGAGTGTCAACACAGTGTATAAAGAAAGATTAATCAGTCTGTTGAGTAAAGAATGATTCACGTACGCTGTATATTCGACAGATTGAATGGAGACCAAGGCAAAGGCGACACCAATGAGCGAAGCAATAGCTGGTATCGCAATGGCGCCACACACAAGAAGCCCTATCCGATTCAATTCTGTAATGGAAACCGGTTGTCGCTCTGTAAACAACGCTACTAGGAACAGCGCTAACGCTAGAAATGTAAGCAAAACAGAACCGGGTATTGGTATGAGATGCTGCACTATACTTGTAACAGCAACGGGAGCAGAAGCGGCATAGAGGGTCATGACGCTATAAATAGGTAAAGTCTGTCTTCGAGTGAGTGTGTAGTTAAGTGAGTGCATCGTCTGAATCCTTTCACGTTTGAACTGTCGTCATCGTAACACGGTAAGAAACGTTATTTATAAAGGCTTCTTAAAGAAAAAATGAAGATTCGGAGCCAAGGACATTTACGAATTTAACGAAAATAGACGCATGTATTGATAAATGAAGATTCTGTTTCTTGGAAAGCCAGAAACCGTCTTTACAATTGAAAATGAGTCCTCTTTATTCCTTAAATCATTCGGGATATAGTAAGGGAAATGGTTTGCTGGGAGCTGAGTTGAAATGAAAAAGGTGATGATCGTTCTGTCGCTTCTCTTTCTAGTAGGGTGTGGCGAGCAAACACTGACCGTGCGCTCAACATTAGAGGGGGATAGTTACTTGCGAAACAATCTACATACATTAACCGAAGAGCAATTTCTGTCATTTGCGAGTGTCGAAAGCGACATGGATACTGAGACGTATGAAGCGTTCAAGCAAAGGCTATATGAACATGAACAAACGCGTTACGTATTAATGGATGAACGGATTTACCGTTATACAGTAGAGGATGAGCTTCTTTATGTAGCTGATTGGGTAGAGGAAAACGGTATTCACAAGCTTGATAATCTTGTTTTTCCGTAAGTGAAACTAGACAGAACGGCTCTTAACGTGAGCTGTCCTGTCTAGTTTTTTTATAGCCAAAGTTTTTCATAGTGGTTTGCACATGTATCTACGGTAAAATCATGTGCTCTCTGAATTAACGCTTCCGCAGGAACAGGGTTTAAAAGAGCAGATTCCATAGCCATTGCTAATGCTTCATAGTTGCCAACAGGAATAAGGTGTCCATACATGCCATCTTTCAAAATTTCTTTTGGACCGCTTGGACAATCGGTAGAGACAATTTGCGTCCCAGCGGCCATTGCCTCTACTAACACATTCCCGAAACCTTCATATAAGGAAGATAATACAAATACGTCTGCTTGCTTCATATAGGGATAAGGGTTGTGTTGGTAGCCAACAAAGCTGACGGCATTCTGTAGTTTGGCTGTCACTACAAAGGTTTCCAAGTCTTCACGTTCTTCTCCGTCGCCGACAAGAATAAGCGCCGTATGAGGGTTGCGTTTATGCACAAGCGCAAAGGCTCGGAGTAATGTTACATAATCTTTCTGTTTATGTAGTCTGCCAACTGTGACGAAAACATGTAAAGACGAATCTGATAAAAATGGATGATGGATAGGCTGATTCATCTTCTCACTTAATGATTTTGTGATAACAGGATTATAAATCGTATGAACAACCGGTAAGCGGGCAATGGCTTGAATATCAGAGGATACCCCGCGGGAAACGCCTACAACGTGATCGGCATACCGATAGGTTCGTAATACCCATTTCTTTGTTCGATTCGCAGATGGATCTTGCTTCGCTTGCTCACTTAGATGAACGCGGCTAGACACAATCAATGTTGCTTTTAATTGACTTATTTTTTTGGCGAGAATAACGAGCACATTTAGATAATCTTTTGCTGAACAAATAATGTCTGGTTTCTTCTTACGGAAATAGTAAATGAGCCCAGGCAATGCCGCTCTAGCTTTCACTTTTGATAAGGGGACAATACATACCCCACTTGGAACAGAATCAGTATATTCCCCAGATGGATGCATAACGACAAGGTCAACCTTGTAACCTCGTTTGATATAGTTTTCTGCTAGGTGTAGGGTCATCCGTTCAACACCACCAGCATCGAATGAATAGAGAATAAAGGCTATGGTTTTCATTTTGTCCCCCTTTCTGGCTGTTCGCTAAATGAGAGCATTGCTTTCACAGCTTTCGTATAACTGTTGACTGGTTGCTTAATGGAACCCGCTTTTTTAATGAATAACGCAGTAAGTAAAAGTAGTCCTATAGGTGTGTTGTACATGGTTTTAAACAAAGGGCCCTTACTAATGAGTTGTTTCTCTGAAAGCCTCGATTGTTTTGTTGGCTTTTGATGATAAACAATCGTTTCAGGATAATAAGCAAGCCGCTTTTTTCCTGTTGTGAATTGCTGTAAAAATAAATTCTCTTCACCGCTAGGGTAATGGCTTCCAAGACCGAATGACTCATGAAAACGTAAAGAGGCAATGGCTTCGGTTTTAAAAAAAAGCTCGATAGAGGATTTTCGAAACAACATTCGGCCATTGACAGTAGAAGATGGTTTTTTTGGATAGTTCTTGTAGGTCTCATTCATTTCAGGATCGAAAATCTGAAAGCAACAGCCGTCGCTGTCGTTTTTTAAGTACTTATGTACTGTGGCGACTGCATGGTTTGGATACCAGCAGTCGTCATCAGAAAACGTAACAAGATCTCCGTTTATATAAGGTAGGGCTGCATTTCTCGCTTTCGATAAGCCTTTCTCCTGTAATCGAATATGCCTATAAGAAATCGTAATAGGTGTCAGCCATTCACTTACTAGTTCATGATGGTTTTGCGAAACAATAATCAGTTCAAGCGCAGGCATCGTTTGTGTTTCGAGACTAGAAAGAAGTCGGTTAAATTCTTGTTTGCGTTCTCCTAAGGTAGGGATAATGATTGTTAACATATACGTTTCTTCCTCTCGTTTCGATTCTCAATAAATGCTTTAATTTGGTAGTAGTGAAGGGCAGCATAAACAAGGCTATAAGTGAAAATGCCAATGAAAACGCGTGTGAGAAACATCCCCCAGCCGCTCTCGTCATGATAAGGAAGTAAACTTACGATCATGGCAGCACTTGCTAACAAAACCTTTACAAATTCTTTAAACGGAAAAAGATAGGGAATGCGCTGAATGATGAGCAAAATCCAGCTTATGGTAATTGCGAGAGCGTAGGCTAAAACCGTCGCTATAGCAGCACCTTCAAGTCCATATGGTGGAATAAGGATGATCGTCAAGGCAACATTGACGACGGCGGCTAAAATAACTGGTATGATTTGGAGCTTTGTTTGTTTTGTAAGGTGAAAGACTGTATCAATTGCGTATAGTTTAATGCCTTTTAGAAAAGCACCAACAGCTATATAAGGAATCAGGATGCGTGCCGTTTCTTGAAAAGCAGCGCCTAAAAAAAAGCTTGCGATAAAGTCTTTTGTGACAATGAATCCTATTGTGACCGGGAGACCAACTGCTAACAGCATCTCTGTATTACGTTTTACTTGTTGATGAGCAGCACGTTCACCTTTCTGTTCAAATGCACGTATAGCAATCGGAAAAGCTGCCAAGTTAATAATGAGCATACAAGTAAAAATGGTTTGTTCCGTTAAATCATAGGCAATGGCATAGTTTCCGGTAGCCTCCATTCCCAGCATAGCCGTAATGATTAATCGATCAGATTGATGGATAACAATACCTAGCAGTAACGTAATGGTTAATGGCAAACCATAGCTTGCAAACTGTTTTACTAATAAGACGTTAAATGTGGACGGTGCTAGTGTTAATCCAAAGCGCCTCAGGGTCATTGGAAAAACAGAGAGCAGTAGGCCGATGATGAACCCGGTAACAAGTCCTGTTGCTCCAAAGTCAAAGAAAATAAGAATTGTTGCACATAGCAATCCGATTACGGAACGGGCAAAGGCTACTTTCCCATATCCAAGGGGGTTTAACTCTGACCGAAGTAAAGAAAGGTGTAGTTGATACCACGATTGACTCCAGGACAAAAGCAATATAATAAGTACAAGTTCGAGGGTGGCAACGGTTGAGACGAACGTCAGTATCAGTGCAAATAAAGCACTAATGAGCATCAGTGAAAGAAATACGATTTTCACAGTCATATAGTAAGCACGGCCTAATTCGTGCTGTTGTTGAATGCGCAAGACGCTAACCTTTAACCATTCAAACAAGACAGCATTCACAATTGCTGCACTTGCAAAAATGAATGCATAATGACCGTACTCTGTGGGACTAAGTAAGCGAGAATAAATAGCGATTCCTAAAAAGCCCACAATGGCAGGTATGCCGTGCGATAATAAGTAAGCAAAAGCGTGTTTCGTTAACAAGCTGTTCATCCCTCTTTTCCTTGCTCTTCAAGAAAAGATTGTAGCAGAGAGAATGGAAATTGAAAAAAAGCTCAACTTTACAATGGATAAATGAACGTTACAATCTTTACAATTTATTCATAGAAATAGGTAACTCTAAAATAATACGAAAACGATTACGTTCATACTTTTTTCTATAGTCGTATAATTGCGCTTTTTAAGAGAGCGTTTACACTCAGGTGCACGTGTGTCATACTACAAACAACGTATGTTATGCGTTCACAAAATGCCTTATTAAAGGGAGATTTTAATGACAAAAATCAAAATTGTGACGGATTCCACTTGCGATATAGATGCATCGATCTTACAAGAGTTAGGGGTAACCGTTGTCCCGTTATCAATAAACATTAATGGTAAAAGTTATTTAGATGGAGTCGATTTAACGAAGAAAGAGTTTGCGCACATGCTTGTGACAAGCGAAGACCTTCCAAAAAGCTCTCAGCCTCCGGTTGGGGAATTCGTCCGGGTTTATGAGGAACTCTTAAGTGAGCCTGATACGCACGTTTTATCTATTCATATGACAAGTGCGATGAGCGGAACCGTTGCATCTGCACAAATGGCGGCAGATGAATGTGATGGTAAAGTGACTGTGGTTGATTCTCGTTTCATTTCAATTGCGTTGTCTTTTCAAGTGACACGCGCGGCGGAACTAGCAAATAAAGGGACAAGCCTTGAGGACATTCTAAGTGAGCTTGCTGATATTCGATCGAAGACTTCTTTATATATTGTTGTCGATACGTTAGACTACTTGGCTAAAGGCGGTCGAATTGGAAAAGGGAAGGCGCTCCTTGGTTCATTATTAAAAATAAAGCCAATTGCTTCCTTACAAGACGGTTCGTATACTCCTGTAGCAACGAAGCGCTCCCAGAAGCAAGTGCTTGAATTTCTAACAGACACATTTGCAAAAGAAACAGAAGAGAAGGAGATTAAACATGTCGGTGTAGCTCATATTGAAGCCGAGACGTTTAGTGAGCAAGTGTTGGATCGTTTAAGAAAAGTCCGACAACATTTCTCATCGTCCATACTGGAAACTTCTCCAATCATTAGCACCCACACAGGGCCTGGTGCCATTGCACTTATGTATTACACAAACTAACACATGATCGTACTATGGTCCCTCCAAAGTAGGCACTTGAAAAAGTGGCAACATTGGAGGGCTTTTCGGCTTATCCATCGCCAATGGAAATGTCTTCATCAATAATGGCCCCTATTCTTGCATAGCGTACAAGCTTCTGCACTTCTGCTTCGACTCTTTTGCGACTATGAGGTGACAGAAACCAATTCCCTTCTTTTGTGCTCCGATCATCTACAGAGGCAAAAGAGTACGTGATCCAGCTTGGCATATACGTGCGCATCGTTAACCACACTCTTAACATATGAATGCTAGAGGTGACGATGATGATATGCTTTACATGATGCAAGTAGTAAGCACGATCGAGAACGAGGAGAGAAGCCAGAACATTTTCTTTTGTGTGTAGCGACTCTTTTTCGATTAAGATCGCTTCCTCAGGGATGCCGCTTTGAAGTGCTCGTTCTTGCATCATCACCGCTTCTGGTTTCTTGGAAGCATCCCAAGATACACCTCCTGAGAACAATAGTTTATTAGCCCGTCCTTCCTGATAGAGTTGAATCGCTTTTGGGACTTTATAGTCGACAGCCTTACTGCTTCCTGGAACGAAGATGCAATCTCCCTGTTGTCCATCGTCAAAAGTAGAATGATAGAGAAGTTCGGTGATTTGAGCGTCTGTAAGCTCGGCTGTATTTAACTGAGAGAGATGCATCGAATTCCTCCTTATTTCGGCGTTTGATTTAATTGAATAACTTTGAGCCGCTGCTTTTGATCTTCTGGCCACCAGGCACCACAATCATCTGATACGACACAGGCGGCACATTTTTCTAAATCATACACTTTCATCCCTGAAATAGGTGGAGCGTATAAGTGGAGAGTTAACAACCCTTTGTTGCCTTCCATGCGGTGCACACTTTTTTTAGGGGCAAAAAATGTTTTCCCTTGTTTATAGCGTTTCTCAACGAATAGCTCTGGCAGCTCATTTGATTTCACTTTAAAAAGCTGATTCGACACGTTGCCTTCGATCACTTGAATCCATCCATAAGATGCACCGTGATCATGGGGGGCACAATCAAGGCCAGACCAATTCATGAGTAAAAGTTCAACCTGTTTAGATTGGAACAGCAGTTTGCGATAGTAAGGCTTTTCCCTGCTTGATTGAATGTAAGGAGCTAACTCATCATAGGTTGCGTTCAGCTTTAGCAATGCTTGACGTAGTCTTTCAATACTTGGTTTATTGAGAGGACGCAAGCAGTTGCTTATATGGCGTTCGAACATAATGGTCTCCTTTCTTATTCCCTGTTTTTCGGCTGAGTTAAACCGTGGTTTGACAGCAAGACTCCTCCTATAATTATGATTCCTCCTACAATACTTAGAAGTAGAACTTTTTCTTTTAAAACATAGACTGCCGCGATAAACGTTACTACCGGTTCAATATAAAGAAAACTAGATACGGTTGATGCTTGTAGTTGCTTCAAGGCTTTTGCCCAAAAGAAGTAGGCAACCGCCGAAACGAACACCCCTAGAAAAAGCAAATGACTCCATCCGTTCATGGAAAGCGACGTTAATTCCTTGATGCTCGTATGAACCTGTACGAGTGGGAAGGTAAGGCATGTACCGATTAAACACATATAAAACGTAATGGTCACAGGCGGCAATGGTATACGGAGTCCTTTTAAAAGCAAAGAATAAACGGCCCAGTTAATCGTGCTAAGAAACATGAGCATATAGCCCGGCTGGAAAGATGAAATGTGCGTAGGGTTCGTAATGAGCAGGACACCTAATAGTGCTAGAAGCATGCCGATTCCTTTTAGACGTGTGAATCGTTCATGAAGAAAAAAAACTGCAAGTACACACGTGAAAATAGGAATCAGGGAAATCATCCAGCCCGCTTCAGAAGCTTGAATGGTTAACAATGCCGTTGATTGTAACCATTGGTGTATAAACACACCGAGAGTCCCAAGAATAAAGAGGTGCGGAAGGTAGTATAAAGGCAATTTAAGAGGATAGCGAAATATGATTAAAAATAAAAATAGAAATAGAGAACCGATTGCAAAACGACTGATCAAGATTGTACTAGGCGTAAGCTCTACAAGCAGTGCCTTAGTGTTTACAAACGATATCCCCCAAAAGGCGACGGCTAAAAAAGCAAATAAAGCCGCAGTTAAAACAGAACTAGACCAACGCATAAACACGTATCTCCTTCAAAAAGCAAAGTGAAACTCTTTTTGAATTGTATGCAAAAGGAAAAGAGAAATGTCCAAGCGATAAAAAAAGCTCCCAACATTTGTTGGGAGCTAAGGGGGATAGGGGAATACGCTACTCATTCTTACCGTTTGAATGAAATCTATACATTCTTAAAAAAAAAAATTAAACTTGTAAGTACAAGATGCTCGGATTTTAACAGATAAAATGGCTAGAGGTGGAGAACGGAGATGAAAAAAGAACCACTAACGCTTAGAACGCAAACGATGTTATTAAGTGCTAGCATTGTCCTAGTAGCGTTGTTATTATTCGGATTATTTAGCGCGTTTCAACAGGCAACGTTAACACGAGAACAGCTGGCTGATAAAGTTCAAATTAGCGCCAGCCACTTGCAGACTCATCCAGCAGTTGTATCTGCCCTTGAAGCAGACGAAACGACGGATGAACTCATACAACTTGCTGAGATAATTAGAGAAGAAAATGAGTTCTTGTATATTGTCGTGATGGATACGGATCAAAAACGTTACACCCATCCCGTTGAGGACCGCGTTGGGGAACGGTTTATAGGCGGTGACGCAGACTTAGTATTTGAAGGAGAATCGTATATTTCGGAAGCTGTTGGTTTTTTAGGCCCTTCTGTTCGAGCTTTTGAACCTGTTTTTAGTCAAACAGGCGAATTAATCGGTGCCGTATCAGTTGGAATCTCTACTGATGCAATTAACGAGGCTGAAACCCAGGCAATTCTTACATCAGTAGCTGGTGCAAGCGGGAGCTTACTTGTTGGGATGATTGGTGCCTATTTTCTTTCAAACCGAATTAAAAAGCAGCTTCACGGTCTTGAACCTCAGCAAATCGCACGGCTTGTAAATGAGCGTGAAGCCATTTTAGAAGCAGCGGGTGAAGGCGTGATCGCGATTAATGAAGACAGTGAAATCATTGCCATTAATGGCGCAGCTACAACCTTTTTAAAAGCAACCAATCATGAAGAATCTGTGGAGGGGAAAAAGGTCCATGAAGTGTGGCCAGAACTTAAATTGGAAGAAGTGATGGAACAGCGTGAAGGGAGCTACGATGTTGTTTATCAACGAAATGATTTAGAAGCAGTTGTGACAAAGGTGCCGATTTTTTATCAAGATCTCTGTATCGGTGCGCTTGCCACATTTCGTGAAAAGAATCAGTTAGATGATATTATAAAACGTTTAAGTGGAGTAGAAACCTATGCCAAAAGCTTAAGGAGCGAAACCCACGAGTTTATGAACAAGCTACACATTATTAGTGCGATGGTGGAAACCGAATCATATAGTGAACTAAAAGACTATATTGAAAATCTATCTTTACGCTATCAGCAAAAGAAGAATAGCCAATTACCAGATGAAATTGGCAAATTAGTATCTGATAAAAGTTTAGCGCAGTTTTTAGCTCGAAAAACAAGCGTGTTAGAAGAGCAAGGTATTAACGTTCTGTTCCAATCAGGTACACCTTGGCCAAAACTATCTTCAGAGCTAATTGATGCATGGATTACGATCATTGGGAACACCATGGACAATGCAGCGGAAGCTAGTCTCAATCATCGAGAAACGTATATTATTGTCACAATTAAGCAAGTAGGGGGCGTCCTTCGCTATGTTATTGAGGATAACGGCAAAGGCTTTTCGCCTAATCAAGAAAGACAATCGACAAAAAAGGGAGATCATGGCTACGGGTTAGAGAATGTAAAAAAAGAAGTCTCTCGTTTTCGTGGAACGATTGACCTTTTATCAAGAGAAGGTAAAGGTACCATTATTACGATCCATATTCCATTAGGGACATGAAAGGAGGTAGAACAAGTTGATTCGTGTAGCAATGGTTGAAGATGAGGAAGAGATTGCACATTTCCACAGTCTTTTTCTTAAAAAAGTTGAAGGATTTACATTGGTAGCAAGTGCACAAACGTTTGAAGAGGGTTTACAGCAAGTGAAAGAACACAAACCAGATCTATTGTTGCTTGATGTGTATATAGGTGACAGGAATGGGTTAGATATCTTAAAGCAAGTGCGCTTAGAGGAACGGAATGTCGATGTAATTCTTATTACATCCGCAAATGATGCGTATACGGTTCAAACAGGCTACCGCTTTGGTGTCATTGATTATCTCGTAAAGCCATTTACCTTTGCGCGCTTTAAAGAAGCTCTTGAACGCTACCGGCTTATAAAACAAGAAACGAAGCAACCATCATTTGCTCAACAAGAAATAGACAAATTGCTTCAACGAAATGAAACAAACCAACTCATAGAAAAAGTACATATGCCAAAAGGCATTACAGAAGTAACGGCGAAGAGGATTTTAGAAGCATTAGATGATACAAACTGGCAAACAGCTGCGGAATTAGAGGAGCGGACAAGCATTTCTCATGTTTCGCTCCGAAAATACTTACGCTACTTTCATGAACAAGCGTTTATCGAGAAAGATCTTGTCTATTTAACGCATGGGCGACCATACAATCGCTACCGTATTTTGGAAGCAGGTAAGACGTTTCGATTAAAAAGTTGATTTCGTTTAATTAAAAAAACTAGACCATTCTCCAAGTCCGTGAAAAAATTAGTAAACGCTTTCAAAGGACGGAGGAATAAGTATGAAGCTTACATGGAATCGATTATGGGAACAATCTGAACGTACAAAAGATCTTTTAAATATCTTCTCCTATGCAAATAAAAGCTCGGCTGCTCTAAAAAAAGAAGCAGTTGAACATAAAGAGAAGCAACAGAAAAAAACAGTTAATCCTGATGGGGGGAATGATAAGAAGCCATATTCAAGGGCTCAGCTTGTCGGTTTATTACTCGGACCATTACTATTTGTTTTGACAATAGTATTCTTTGAACCTGCTGGATTATCAGGCGATGGGCAAAGAGTGTTAGCGGTTACTCTTTGGATTGCTACGTGGTGGATGACTGAAGCAATTCCAATTCCAGCTACTTCGTTAATGCCCCTTATTTTGCTACCAATGACAGGGGCCATGCAAGGGTCAGATGTGGCATCATCGTATGGAAACGATATTATCTTCTTATTTCTTGGCGGTTTCTTTATTGCTACAGCAATGGAAAAATGGAATTTGCATAAGAGGATCGCTCTTTTTATCATATCGGTAATCGGGACAAGCACACAACGTATTTTACTGGGCTTCATGACGGCAACAGCCTTTCTTTCGTTTTGGGTTTCAAACACAGCGGCTGTTATGATGATGATACCGATGGCACTAGCCATTACAGCTCAAGTAACAGAAGCAATGAAAAACGACCCACGTAAAAAAGACATACCAAAGTTTGAAAAAGCCATTATATTCGGTGTGGGTTACGCTGGTACAATTGGTGGATTAGGTACGCTAATTGGAACACCACCTAATATAATCTTAGTAGCACAATTAAATGAGTTATTCGGTATGTCAATTGGCTTTGGTTCATGGATGTTGTTTTCCGTACCAATGGTCGCGTTACTTATTCTATTTACGTGGTTTTATTTAGGAAGATTAAGTTTTAGAACTAGTATTAAAACATTACCAGGTGGTAAAGCACTAATTGCTGAAGAACGACAAAAGTTAGGCTCCACGTCTTTTGAAGAACGAATTGTTGGAATGGTTTTCCTGTTTGCTGCATTTATGTGGATTTCGAGAGAATTTCTCTGGGCCGGTGATGACGCAATCATCGTACAATTGCCAGGTATATCTGACGGGATGATTGCTGTTATAGCGGCTATGCTACTATTCTTAATTCCGGCAAAAGCAACGCCAAGAGTGTTAGATTGGGCAGACTCGAAAGACATCCCGTGGGGCGTACTTCTCTTATTTGGTGGTGGCTTAGCGATTGCTGCAGGGTTTCAATCTAGCGGTTTATCCAACTGGCTTGGAGACCAACTAACGGTACTTGATGGCCTACACATGTTGTTAATCATTGGTGGTGCAACATTATTAATTATGATGTTAACAGAGATTACTTCAAATACGGCAACAGCAACTATGATTTTACCTGTTGTGGCGGCACTTGCAGTTGCACTTGATATTCATCCGTTTGCTCTTATGATTCCTTGTGCAATGGCAGCAAATTGTGCGTTTATGTTGCCGGTTGGAACACCGCCAAATGCGATTATTTTTGGAACAGGCAAGTTGAAGATCATTGAAATGGTAAGGGCTGGATTTTGGTTAAATGTCTTTGCAACCATTATCATTGTATTATCTGTTTATTACATTGTTCCTCATGCATTAAATGTTGATTTTTCAACATTCCCAACAGAAATTCTTGATTAACCTCGTTCATGAGAGATGCAGAAGATTCTTAATCTATGCATCTCTTTTTTATCTTCCTTTATTTAAAAAGGAAAAATTGTTTATATGTAGAAAGAATAGGGAAAGAATCATTGAATCCGTTTACAAATAAGCTTGTTCATACTATAATGGCACCATGTTAATAGAAGTAGCTGATGAGTGTATGAGGAACAGCTTTTTTTGCGGACTGTAATGGATCTGTGAAAAAGGCTGTTCTTTTTTGTGCGTACGCTTCTCAGATGAAGTAGAGGAGGAACAAAAATGGCTGAAGTTATTGCCGAATTTGTAGGAACGATGATACTCATTATATTTGGTGCAGGTGTTATTGCTGCAGTTAATTTAAAAGATTCAAAAGCTGAGGGTGCAGGCTGGTTAACGATTGCCGTTGGTTGGGGTTTTGCGGTAGCGTTAGGTGTGTACGTATCAGGAACAGTAAGTGAAGCGCATTTAAATCCTGCGGTAACAATCGGTTTTGCTGCAATTGGAGAGTTCCCATGGAATCAGGTTCCAGGCTACATTATTGGACAATTGCTGGGTGCTATTGCTGGGGCCGTTGTTATCTTTTTACATTACTACCCGCATTGGAAAAAAACAGACGATCCTGGTGCTAAATTTAGTGTGTTCGCAACAGCGCCAGCGATTAAACATACACCGTCTAATTTTGGATCCGAACTAATTGGAACCGCTGTATTAGTATTTGGACTACTCGCAATCGGTGCGAATACATTCAGTGAGGGCTTAAACCCTCTTGTCGTTGGTGTACTGATTATTGCTATCGGGCTTTCTCTTGGGGGACCTACAGGGTATGCGATTAATCCAGCCCGTGATCTCGGACCGAGGATTGCCCACGCTCTTTTACCCATTAATAAAAAAGGACCATCGGATTGGGCATATGCATGGATTCCTATTTTAGGTCCAATTACAGGTGGTGTCATTGGTGCATTCGCCTATACAATGATATTTTAAAATGAGATGAGGAGGAACGAATGATGAAGAAAAAATACATTTTAGCAATTGACCAAGGTACAACAAGTTCGAGGGCCATTTTATTTGATGATAAAGGGGAGATGCTGCAAACAGCCCAGCGCGAGTTTAAGCAGTATTTTCCTAAGCCAGGCTGGGTGGAACATAATGCAAATGAAATTTGGACATCTGTACTAGCGGTTATTGCCGAGATTTTCTCTGAATCTGATGTGAAGCCTGGAGACATTTCAGGGATCGGCATTACGAATCAGCGTGAAACAACCGTTGTGTGGGACAAGGCAACTGGGAAGCCGGTATACAATGCGTTAGTATGGCAATCTAGGCAAACCGCAGGCATCTGTAAAGAATTACGAGATGCTGGCCATAATGAGCTGTTTAGAAAGAAAACAGGACTACTGATCGACCCTTATTTTTCAGGAACGAAAGTAAAGTGGATTTTAGATAACGTAGAAGGTGCGAAAGAGCGAGCGGAAAAAGGAGAGCTTCTCTTCGGAACCATTGACTCTTGGTTAATTTGGAAGCTAAGTGGAGGAAAAGCACACGTTACCGATTATACGAATGCGGCACGGACACTCATGTACAACATACATGAGTTAAAATGGGATGATGAATTATTAGAGATTCTAGACATACCAAAATGTATGTTACCAGAAGTACGCTCCTCTTCAGAAGTGTATGCAGAAACGGTAGACTATCATTTCTTTGGTGAAAATATTCCGATTGCAGGTGTAGCAGGAGACCAGCACGCAGCTCTCTTTGGACAAGCTTGTTTTGAAGAAGGTATGGTCAAAAACACGTATGGTACGGGTTGCTTTATTCTAATGAATACAGGCGAAAAAGCAGTGGAATCGAAGAATGGTCTGTTAACGACCCTTGCATGGGGAATCGATGGCAAAGTGGAGTATGCGCTTGAAGGAAGTATCTTCGTAGCAGGATCAGCGATTCAGTGGCTTCGCGATGGCATTCAGCTTATCGAAAATTCACCACAAAGTGAAGAGCTTGCCACACGCATTACGTCATCAGATGGTGTGTACTTAGTTCCTGCCTTTGTTGGCTTAGGCACACCTTACTGGGACAGTGAAGCTAGAGGAGCGATGTTTGGATTAACCCGTGGAACCGAGCGATCTCATATTGTTCGCGCCACGCTTGAATCCCTTGCGTACCAAACGAAAGATGTTATGACAGCAATGGAGAGCGATGCTGGAATTGAATCGAAGAAACTTCGAGCAGATGGTGGTGCAGTAGCCAACAACTTCCTTATGCAGTTTCAAAGCGATTTGCTTGATGCGCCAGTAGAAATTCCTTCTGTCACAGAAACAACGGCATTAGGAGCTGCATACCTTGCAGGACTAGCAGTCGGCGTCTGGGAAAGTAAGGAAGATATCGCGAAACAATGGAAGATGGATCGTTCGTTCAGCCCTGATATGAAGGAGAAAGAACGAAACGAATTGTACAGTGGTTGGAAAAAAGCGGTTGACGCAACAATGACGTTCAAACCGTAATACTTTACGAACGAAAGAAAAAGGCGTACACTAAGAGTAACAAGTTAATGATAAAATCTTTGAGACGATGAGGGGATTACAGCACTTAAGTAGGCAAACTGCCTGCTTGAGAATGTTGTGGTCCCCTTTTTTTGTATTTTCTTAGGAGGGAAAACAATGCCATTTTCAACAGTTACAAGAGCGGACACACTTCAAAGCATGCAAGAGCAACAGCTAGATTTATTAGTCATTGGTGGAGGAATTACAGGTACAGGAATTGCTTTGGATGCACAAACAAGAGGGTTAAACACAGGGTTAATCGAGATGCAAGATTTTGCAGCAGGAACATCCAGTCGTTCTACGAAATTAATACATGGTGGCTTACGCTACTTAAAGCAATTTGAAATTAAACTCGTTGCAGAAGTTGGAAAAGAGCGGGCCATTGTTTATGAAAATGCGCCCCATGTAACAGAACCAGTTCGAATGATGCTCCCGTTCTATAAAGGAGGAACGTTTAACTCCTTTACAACGTCGCTAGGATTATCTGTATATGATCGCTTAGCCGGAGTGAAAAAAGACGAACGTCGGACGATGATGAACGCGAAAGAAGCATTAAAGAAAGAAAGTATTTTAGCAAGTGAAGGGCTTAAGGGAGCTGGGATGTACGTAGAATACCGTACAGATGATGCTCGTTTAACGATGGAAGTGGCGAAAAGTGCTGCGGAGCGCGGTGCAAAGCTCATTAACTATGTGAAAGCAGATTCGTTTCTTTACGAAGATGGAAAGCTAGTTGGCGTCCAGGCAACAGATCGTCTAACAGGTGAAAGTGTAAAAATCTATGCAAGAAAAATCATTAACGCAACAGGACCTTGGGTAGATACTTTACGAGAACAAGATCGTTCGAGGGAAGGGAAGTCCATTCATCATACAAAGGGCGTTCACTTAGTTCTTTCAAAAGAACGCCTACCTTTACATCGCGCTGTGTATTTTGATACCCCTTTTGGCGACGGCAGAATGATGTTTGCCATTCCAAGAGGGAAAAAGGTGTATGTAGGGACAACAGATACAAACTTCAAAGGCGATCAAACTGAGCCAGGTGTTACAATCGATGACGTTAATTATATTCTTGATGCAACGAATCAATTGTTCCCAGGTTACCATTTAACGAAAACAGATGTTGAATCAAGCTGGTCTGGAATTCGTCCTCTTATTCACGAAGACGGTAAAGATCCTTCAGAGATTTCGAGAAAAGATGAAATTTTCCACTCTAAAAGCGGTCTCATGACCATTGCAGGAGGCAAGCTTACAGGCTATCGAAAAATGGCAGATACCATTGTCACGATTGCAGCAGGAGAACTTACTAAAGAAACAGGAAAGAGCTATCCGAGCTGTCAAACAAAAGAAATGGCTTTATCAGGCGGCCATGTTGGCGGATCAGCTAAATATGAAGCCTTTAAACAAAAGATGATTCGAGACGGAGTAGAAAAAGGCTTAACGCAAGACGAAGCACAAGAAATCGCAGAACGCTACGGTTCTAATGCCCCAGCCGTGTTTTCCTATATAGAGGAGAACAATCAGTACGACTTGCCAGGGTCTCTATATGCGATGCTTCGCTATGGAATAGAGCAAGAGATGACAGTAACAGCAGTTGATTTCTTGATGCGACGAGTATCGTATTTGCTGTTTGACATCGATCAAGTGGATGCCTATAAAGATCGTATTTTAAATGCGATGAGTGATTTGCTACAATGGTCAGAAGAAGAGAAACAACGCTACAGTGAAGAACTAAATGAACAAGTAAATCTAGTTACGTTGAGGAGCTTACATTAATGTTTGATGGTCAACAATTATTACCTGCAGTAAACAACATGAAAGATTTTGAGCGTGTGATGAAGGAAGAAGGGGTTTACTTTGTCGTCCTTGATGTGCATTTATCGCTTTTGGCAAAAATGAAAAAGCTTTCGAAAGAAGCAGGGAAAAAGATGCTTCTACATGCTGACCTCGTGCAAGGTTTAAAGAGTGACCGGTATGCTGCAGAATTTATTTGTCAGACCATTCGTCCAACAGGTGTCATTTCAACTAGAGCAAATATGCTAAAGACCGCAAAGAAAAATAACATTTTGGCGATCCAACGTATTTTTTTACTTGATACGATGGCGTTAAAAACAAGTTATCAGCAAGTGGAAGAAGTAAAGCCAGATGTTCTTGAAGTGTTGCCAGGTGTCTTGCCAGACTATATAAAAAAAGTTCGAGAAGAAACAGGGATAGAGGTCATTGCAGGAGGATTAATTACAACCGTAGATGACATTCAAACCGCTCTTCAAGCTGGGGCAAGAGCGGTTACAACGTCAAGAAAAGAATTATGGAATTGAAAAAAGCAGGCGCGAGGAAGCGCCTGCTTTTTTAGGTTATGATGGCATGCCGAGTACAGCTTTCACTTCAAGATATTCTTCAATACCAAATTCGCCCCACTCACGTCCAATGCCGGATTGTTTGTAACCGCCAAACGGAGCGTTAAAGTCTGTACGTGCATTGTTTATCGTAATTTGCCCTGCGCGAATACGAGAAGCAACATAGCGTAGTTTATCTGGATCTTGCCCAAAGACGTAGCCTGCTAGTCCGTAGACAGTATCATTGGCAATCTCAATGGCGTGATCAATATCGCTATAATAAATAATGGAAAGCACCGGTCCAAAGATTTCTTCTTGCGCAATAACCATGTCGTTTGAAACATCTGAGAAGACAGTTGGCTTTGCAAAATAGCCTGTATCTAATCCATCAGGCTTTCCGGTACCACCTACTAATACAGTGGCGCCTTCGTCAATTCCCTTTTGAATATAAGATTGAACGGTTTTCCACTGACCTTCTGAAACAAGAGGTCCCGCTGTATGACCTTCTTCTTTTGGGTTCCCCATTGAAAAGGAAGCAACCGCCTCTTTCATCGCTTTTTCAAATTCGTCTTTCTTTGCTTTTGGGACGAGAATACGTGTGGCAGCTGTACAAACTTGACCAGTATTAAAGAACATATTTGAAGCTGCTGTCTTGGCAGCTTCGCCCATATCTGCATCTTCTAAAATGACAAGCGGTGATTTGCCACCTAATTCTAGCGCAACTTTCTTAATCGTTTTAGAGGCGTTCTGCATGATCTTCTCACCTACAGCCCCAGAACCAGTGAAGGATACAAAATCAATATCTGGGTGCGAGCTAATGGTATCTCCTACTACATCGCCAGTACCGTTAACGAGGTTAAAGGCACCTTTTGGAACGCCTGCTTCATGAATAATATCGGCAAGAATCATCGCTGCATACGGTGTTTTTTCAGCTGGTTTTAATACGACAGGGCTACCCGCTGCAATGGCGCCTGCAATTTTTGTTGCTGTTTGATTTGTCGGGAAGTTCCAAGGCGTGATCAGCCCACTTATACCAATGCTTTCCTTCACAAGTGTGTGGCCATCCTTTTCTTCTGAAAATGAAAAGGTTTCTAAAGCTTTTGCTGCTTGTTTGAAGTGAGCAAGCCCCATTTTAAAATGAACGTTCTCTGAAACGGAAAGTGGTGCACCAAGCTCGTCAGTCATGACATCAATTAGCTCTTTGCTTCGTTTTTTGTATCCTTCAGCAATCGCTTTTAGCCAGTGAATCCGTTCTTCTTTTGTAGAGGTTGAAAATGATGGAAATGCTTTTTTTGCCGCGGAAACTGCCTTATCAACATCTTCTTTAGTACCTGCAGAAACGTGACCGATTATTTCTTCTGTTGCTGGATTAATAACGTCAATGGTTTTAGAGTCGGTTGAATCAATCCATTCACCGTTAATGAAATGTTGAGTTTGGTTACGCACACTAATCGCTCCTTCACATAAGCTTGTAAGTTTTGGAAAAAAGATCTCTACAGTTTTGTACCCTCTTAAGAAACAATAAAACATTACAACATAACATTATTGTAACGGACGTTTTAAAAAAGTGAAACATAAATATCTTAAAAATGAGAAATTTTATTGTATTTGTTTATGCGTTTTTTTTGTAAAATGGTAGAAGCAAAATAAGTACGTGAATCTAATTAAATAAGTTCTACAAACTTGACGAGTCAAAAGATTTTTACGTATTCTTTGCAAAGAGAGAGAAAAAGAAAATGAGGCAGGAGAGACTATGCGTACGTTTTATTATTTGCTTGCTTTAACCTTGGCTGCATTAAATTTGCGACCAGCCATTACATCGATTTCACCTTTATTAGAATCCATTCAAGACTCACTCGGTATGAGTGGAGCGACAGCAAGCTTACTGACAACTTTGCCTGTTTTATGTATGGGAATTTTTTCGCCTTTTGCGGCTGTTATTAGTAAGAAGATCGGTTTAGAAAGAGCTATATTTGTTTCATTAATTTTTATTACTGTCGCAACCTTGATGAGGGGTGTTGTTGGCTCTGTTATGTTGCTTGTGGTAACAGCTTTCTTAGCTGGGATTGGCATTGGTTTAGCGGGTCCACTTCTTTCAGGATTTATAAAGCAACATTTCCCTACAAAACCTGGGTTTGTCAGCGTCTATTCTGTATCCCTTGTTATAGGTGCAGGAATTGCTACGGGCTTTGCTGTTCCTGTTTATGATGGCTTTTCAGGAAACTGGCAGCTGGCACTAGCTGTTTGGGGTGCCTTAGGAGTATTCGCGCTAATTGCTTGGATCGGCTTAATACAAAAGCGACCAACAGCATTGAAGACAACCAATTCAACACTGCCTTTTAAGGATAAACGTGCGTTACTGATTACACTATTTTTCGGGTTCATGGCAACGGTCTTCTATACTGTAACAGCGTGGGCAGCACCCATTGTCATGAGCTTCGGTTACTCTACAGCGATGGCAGCAGCAGGGGTAACGGTTTTTCAATTTATTCAAATTCCCGTATCGCTGGTGCTACCGAGTATTGTTTCAAAGTATGGTTACATTACCCCTGCTCTTATCGGATGCAGTGCAATCGAATTAGTCGGTGTTATTTGTTTGCTTGTAGGTGTTCATCCTTTACTTGCTTTAGGATTAATTGGGTTTGGTGCTGGAGGGTTGTTTCCACTAGCCCTTATGATCCCCATTATTGAAACGGATACAGCCGATAAAGCAAGTGCGTTATCGGCGCTAAATCAAGGTGGTGGCTATATTTTTGCTGCCTTAGGGCCGTTAGCGGTTGGAACCTTGTTTGATGTGTTTGGAACGTTTAAACCAGCCCTTTATGTTCTAATTGTAGTTATCATTAGCATGGGCATTGTTCAGTATCTTCTAGGTAGGCCAGCCAAAGTAGAGGAAGTGAAGAACAAACTCGGGTAAGGTTCTCTGTACTTCGTATAGATTTCACATTTATATGCTATACTGATGCGGAAAAAAGGAGGGAGAAAAGGGTTGTTACGTTTCATGACAATTGCTGCAATAATGATGGCTTTTCTCTCTGCTTGCCAGAGTGAACAAATCGATATTCCTCAGAAGAGCGGCTCCTATTACATTGTTTCGCATGTTAAAGAACCTACGCTGGCTTTTATTAACAAAGAAAATCTAGAAGTAGAGAAAATGACAGCACTTTCAACCATTTGGGAGCAATTGATTGCGATAAATGATACAGAATTTGTTTTCTTGTCAAACGAGTCTCGCATGCTTTCGACTTTTTCCTTAGAGACTGGAAAGGTTTCACCTATCGTCGAGTTAGATGAGCCCGTAAGTGATGTAATGTATGATGCTAAAACAGACTCTCTAATGATAGCTTACGCTACAATAAACAAGGTAGAATGGCGAACGTTGCAAGGTGAGCGGCTAGAAGATATGCAATTAGCGTGCCCGGCTACAGAATTAGAGATAGAAGGAAGTACATTGTTTGCCCTATGTGCAGAGGATAACGTAATCGTTACAGTAGACAGGGAATCATTAGACATGAAAGAGTCATTTTCTGTATTAGATCGTGCGTCGGGTATGTATGTAGAAGACAACAATCTTTGGATCGGTGGTCATGGACCAACAGGACAGTTAAACCATCAAATCGACCGTTACGATGTCCAAACAGGTGAAAAAGTAGGTACCGTAGATATTGGCTTAATGCCTATTGCAATTGATGGAGATGGTCAAAATGGAATCATTTACGCGATTGCGCATGGCAATGATCACCTGTATAAAATTAATGGTGGGTCTGATGAAGTAGTAGCGACATCAGACGTTGGTCATAATCCTAATTATATTCAAGTCGATGAAGAGGTTATTGTTGTTAGTAATTTTGATAGCCATTCATTATCCTTTCTATCAAGCGAAACACTGGAAAAACAATCAGATATTGAAGTCGGAGCAGGTCCATATGCAGTCGTGTCAGGGGAGGTAAAATGAGTAGAGAACGAACGATCCTTATTGTTGATGATGAGCCGGATTTAGTAAAACTTGTATCAACGTATGTCAAGAAGGAAGGATACCGACCTTTAGAAGCAGGGAGCGGTACAGACGCTTTACGCCTCCTTGGACAGCATCCCATTGATCTCGTTATCCTTGATATTATGATGGAAGGAACAGATGGCTTTGAAGTGTGTAAGGCTATACGCGAACAGTATGCCGTACCAGTCATCATGCTCACGGCTCGAAGTCATGAAGAAGACAAAGTAAAAGCATTAAAGCTTGGTGCGGATGACTATATGGAGAAGCCTTTCAGTCCAAGGGAACTAATGGCTAGGATAGAAGCAACACTGCGACGCTCGTATCAAATGAATGAACAGCCAAATCGTCTGGTCTTTCATGACCTTCAAATTAATCGTGACGCGCGAATGGTATTTGTAGGCGAGGACGAGGTCCCGTTAACAAGAAGAGAATTTGATTTACTTGTGTATTTAGCTGAACATAAAAACCGTTCGTTCACGAGAGAACACTTGTTTACACAAATTTGGAGTGATCTTAGTACAAGCTCTTTGCGAACTGTTGATACCCATATTAAGACATTGCGCCTTAAGTTAGGAGAGAACGGAAAAAAAGTTCAAACCGTTTGGGGAATAGGCTATAAGTTTGGAGAAAATGAATGAAATCAATTTCAATCAAGAAGAAGGTCTGGATGGGGATAGGATTAACGGTTCTTGCTGTTATGGTTCTATCGAGCCTATTGATCTTTTTTTTATATGAACGGCTATATGTCGATCAGCAAATAAGCCAATTTGAGCGTAAAGGACAAGCACTTGCAGCCTTTTATAAGGAAGAAGGATTGACTGAGGATTTTTATGAATTTCTCGATTGGTCAGAGGAAACATCAGATGCCCATTATGTGGTAACAGAAGATCCGATGGAGCTTGCGGGAGGAGCGCCTTTCGAAGATGATTTCGGTGAAGAATTGATTTCATTCGCTGAGAGACAAGTATTATTGCAAGGTGAATCAGTCTATGTGAGACGGGAGCATCCACGGTTCCAACAAGAATTAATTGGAGTAGCGATTCCATTTATAGGGGAAGATGGCCGTCTTGAGGGAGCGGTGTTTATTTCACAACCGCTCACCGACTTATACGAGTTATTTTCAAACGTCGCATGGTGGCTTGTACTCATTGTTACATTAGCAGGTGGAGTTATTTTATTTATGGGTAGTCGCCTGACAAAACAGCTTGTAGGGCCACTTTTAAAAATGAAGCAAGTTGCGGAGAAAATGGAGTCAGGTGATTTTTCTGCACGTATTCAGCTCGTTCGGTCTGAAGACGAGTTTGTACTGTTAGCCAATTCAATTAACCAATTGGCCTATTCTTTGGACCAAGTAGAATCAAATCGTCGTGTGTTTTTAGCAAATGTTGCTCATGAACTCCGGACACCCCTTAGCTATATGATTGGCTATATAGAAGGAATGGAAGAAGGGGTCATTGATAAGAAAAAAGGATTGACGGTACTCACCCAAGAAGCTAATCGACTGAATCGATTAGTCAATGACTTACTTGATCTTGCTCAACTTGAGGGAGACGGGGATACACTGGATAAGCAGCCGCTTGTGTTTGCTGAACTAATTCGAGAAGCTGTTGACACCGTTCGTATTCGGGCAGATGAGAAGCTCATACCGATTCAGCTTGATTTAGACGAAGCAAGTATTGTGGTAGCAGATCGTGACCGAATGAAGCAAGTATTTATAAATTTATTAACAAATTCAATCGCCTATAGCAATAGCGGTCATCCCATTACAATCACCTTGTCCGTAGAGGATGGAAAGGCGAAGGTGATTGTAAAAGACACAGGATTTGGCATTCCTGAAAAGGATGTCGCTAACGTAACAGATCGGTTTTTTAGAGTGAAAAGAGGAAGAAGTCGTACGGATGGGGGAACTGGGTTAGGGCTATCCATCGTTCAGGAAATTATCGCGAAGCACAACGGCTCATTTGAACTGCATTCAATTGAAAACGAAGGAACGGAAATTGTCCTTACTTTAGAAGAATACGATGGATAATGATCTGGCATTCAGTAGGTACCTGTCTTTCCCTTTAAAGTATATCCGTTCATAAGGAATAGCTATAATATTAAATAAAGGAGGAGATTACGTAATGAACCATTCAAAGCTATTGTTAATCGTGTCCTCGTTATTTGGTTTATGGGGTGTGATGATGGGGGCGCATATGGCAGGAGGCGGATCTTATGCGTTATCTGCTATTCATGCCCATGTTCTTGTTTTAGGCTGGTTAACCCTTTTTGCTTGGAGTGTCTTTCATAAGCTCTATAAGCCGAAGCAACAGCTACTAGCAAGTTTGCAAGCGTGGACAGGCATCGTTGGTGCTGTGCTTCTTACAGTCGGTATGTGGCTGTATACAAATGAACCGTTTGCTATTCCGAATGCGCTACAGCTTGGGCTCTATATTGGTGGAGGCATGACGGTTGTTGTTAGCTTTTTCCTTTTCGCCATACTAGCGTTTTTATCAAGTTCAAAAGAGGAGTAGGCAGAATAGATAAAAAGACTACCCACACCCTATAAATGGGGAAAGGATAGTCTTTTTTGCTGAGGGATTTATGTGATTCATGCAGAATGCGTGAATCACTACTGGCTTATCCATCAATCAATGCGAATAGAATTGATCGCAGGCTCTAGCAGCGTCAAGATCTTTTTGTGTAAGCTTCCCTTTATCAACTGTTGTCCATTTAATGGTGATGGTCGTATGGTCAATAATGATATAGGGGTGGTGTTGAGCTCCTTCAGAATAGGCAGAAACATTTTGGACGAAATCTATCCCGGCTAAAAAGTCATCAAAAGAAAAACTTCTGATTAAAGTTTCTCCTTCAACTGTCCAGTGTTCTAATTTTTCGGCTTCTTTTATTAACTGACCCAAAATCATTCCTCCTAAAAAAGTATGTCTTTCTTTATACCTGTTTTGTTCACATACTAACCATCTGTTTTGAAGGAAGATTTTACATGAAAATTATATGGACATAATTTGACAAAATGTGATACAATTCTCAAATGACATAATTAGTCAGATAATTTAAACAGAGAGGTGACATGATGAACCAATTAAGTGGTATATCAAACAAGCAAACACTTTATATTGGGTTGATGCTCTTTTCACTTTTCTTTGGTGCAGGTAATCTAATCTTCCCACCAGAGCTGGGTCAGAGTGCTGGATCAAATGCATGGCCAGCGATTATAGGATTTTTAATATCAGGGGTAGGTTTACCTATACTTGGTGTTATGGCAATTACGTACGTAGGAAGTGATGACGCTGAAGGCCTTGGACGTAGAGTTCATCCTTATTTTGCGATAGGATTTACAGCTCTAACCTTTCTAACGATTGGCCCGTTTTTTGCGGTTCCTCGTACGGGAACGGTATCCTATGAAATTGGTATTCTTCCATTTATTGAAAGAAGTGAGAGCCTTAATGCATCTAGTCCGCTATGGTTGTTTCTTTTCTCAGTTGCATACTTTGCTATCGTATTTTATTTATCACTAAGTCCAGGAAAATTTGTTGACCGTATTGGAAAAATTATTACGCCGTTTTTATTACTTGTTATTGCTATTTTACTTGTAACGGTCTTATTTAACCCTTTAGGAACGTATCTTGAACCTGTTGATTCTTCTTTCAATGATTATCCATTTTTCCGCGGAATTACGGAAGGTTATCTAACAATGGATACAATTGCAGCAGTTGTGTTCGGTATTATTGTAGTAAAAGCAATAAAAGATTTTGGCGTGACGGATCAGCGGATTGTGAAGCGAACAGCATGGAAAGCGGGAATTATTGCTGCCATCTGTCTAGGTACCGTTTATGCAGGCCTTGGTTATCTTGGTGCCATTAGTGCTTCGGCTATTTCAGCTGACTCAGGAGCAGGAATTCTTGCAAGTGTCTCATTTGAATACTTCGGTTTAGGTGGCAATATTTTATTAGGCCTAATTATTTTAGCAGCGTGTATCCCAACTGCAACGGGCTTAATTTCATCTTGTTCTATCTATTTCAACAAGCTCTTTCCTAGCCTTTCATACAAAGCGTTTGTAATTATTTTTACCCTATTTAGCTTAGGTATATCAAACTTTGGGTTAAGCACAATTATTGAATTTTCTATCCCGGTATTAGTCTTTATTTATCCGATAGCTATTGTGCTTATTCTACTAGCGTTCCTTGAGCCATTATTTAAAAGAAGACGTATTGTTTACCAAATGACCGTCCTGTTTACGGCCATTGTCTCTATTAATGAAGGCTTAATGGCTGCAAATGAATCATGGAATTTCTTACGCGCAGTTCCACTACCTTTTGACGATATTGGCTTTGCATGGGCGTTGCCGGCTTTAATTGGCTTTGTCATTGGTCTTCTCTTAAGTCCGGTATTTAAAGGAAGCGAGCCTAGAGATTGAAGGTAGTAAAGGGAAGAGTAATTGATACAGAGACACGCTGTGTTCACTATTCGACAGTGGTTGATGTAGTAGCTATTCAGTTTGCGTGTTGCCACGACTTTTATCCATGTTACAAATGCCATGATGAAGCGGTTGAGCATGTACGAACCCAATGGTCAAAAACAGCTTTTGAGCAACAGGCCATTATGTGTGGAGTTTGTAAAGAGCTGTTAACGATTCATCAGTACTTGAACGCTGATCAATGTCCACATTGTTATGTCGCTTTTAACCCAAACTGTTCATTGCATAATCATCTATATTTTGATTGTTAAAGGGAAAGGAACGAGTATGATTCGGTACTGCTTCTCATAAAATAATGTAGGACATTGAGAGAGGGGCAAGTACATGAAGCATTATGTCTTGTTATTCTGTGATCCAGGAATAGATGATGCAATGGCCATTATGCTAGCCATCATGCACCCACAGATTGAATTAGTTGGCATTGTGACTAGCTATGGAAATGTTACAAAAGACCAGTCCACAGTAAACGCAGAATATCTTTTAAAAGTAGCAGGGATGTCTCATATACCAGTGATCCCTGCTGCTTTTCGTTCTTTTTCAGAGTTTGAAGAAGTGTCTTACCCTGACATTCATGGAGAAGCAGGGCTTGGCTCTATCATGCCTGAACATCATTTCCCAGGAAATCGATTGGGTTTCGACACCATACGTTCCATTCTTACGACCTATAACCGGCAGCTAACCATTATAGAGTTAGGGAGAATGACGGCGTTGGCGAGTGCGTTGAATTTATATGAGAACGAGTTCAATCAGGTGAAAAATGTCTTTATTATGGGCGGGGCTTTTTTCGTTCCTGGTAATCGTACGCCTGTAGCTGAAGCTAATATTTATGGCGATTCTGTCAGTGCACGTTTTATTTTTCAATTCCTTCAAACAACCATCACACCTTTAAACGTTACATCACAGGCGATAGTAACTCCTCCTCTCGTTCAACGCTTAACAAGTCACTCTACTTTTGGGAGCACCATTCAAGCGATTCTCTCTGTATATATAAACTACTATCAAGAAAAACAACCTCAACTATCTGGGCCACCTATTCATGACATTGTTCCCCTCCTTATTATGGCAAATCCATCTTTAGCAACATACGTACATCGTGATATTGAAGTGGTTACCACAGGGGAAGCAACGGGAATGACGTTTATGGATTTAAGACCAGATAGTCCAATTGGACAACAAAAGATTGCGTGGACGATTAATCAAAAACAACTGCTAAACGATTACGAAAAAGCGATGTTCAGTTTCTATGCAGGCGAATAAAACATTGGTATACTTATGTTATACATGAGACGGAAGGGTGATGTTTATGAAAACATATGGAACATATCTATATATGACAGAAAAGAAGGAAAATTATATTAAAAGGAGTTTTGTGTTTGATCAAAGGAAACCGAATCGAATTACGACCAGCATCGAAGACAGATTTTATTAGACAAGTTACGTGGAGAAATGATGAAAACACCGCTCGTTTAGCTGCGGGTTCTTATGCTGCGCTCTATGGTCATGTGACAATGGAAGAAGTAGAAGCGCTCTATGATAAACGAGTCATAAAAGAGAGGAAAACGGAAAACATTTTTGCTATTTATGTAGCTGAGACCAATACGCATATTGGAAACTGTGATTATCGAGATGTAAATCCGATTGCAAGAAGTGCTGAAATTGGTATTTCCATTGGTGTTGAGAGTGAACGGGGAAAAGGATATGGGACGGAAGCGTTGAATTTGCTTGTGGAATTTTTGTTTCAAGATTTGAACTTGCAGCGTGTACAGCTAGATACATGGAGTGGAAACGATGCTGCTCTAAGAACGTACGAAAAGTGTGGATTTAAAATAGAAGGAAGGTTAAGAAGAGCCGAGTGTGTAAAAGGTATTTACTATGACCAGCTTATTATGGGCTGTTTGCGAGAAGATCGAGAGGGATAAGGCTCTCGACTCCTTTTTAAACATGACGCTGTAGCGCGTCTTCCAATGCAATGACCGTTTGCTTTAAGTAAGAGAGGGAATGGGGAACAAGATCATCTAGCGTGATTTCGTACTCTAGAGCGATGCGCTGATTTCCCTCTTCTTTATAGCCGGAGGCGACCATTGAGTTGGACAAACCAAAGCACACCTCTTTGAATTGGTGAAAAGGTATAGCCACCATTCCAGCTACTTCTTCTTTCTGTAGCGAAAACGACTCTATCAATTGGGATGTAAAATGAACGTAAGAAGAAGCGATTTCGTTATCTAGAAATGGCTTTGTATGAATTCTATCTAGAAACTGACCAATAAAGTATATGTCGTCTGATGATAACGCTATACCGAGTTCTTCCTCGACTTCTCTTAAGCCATCTAGTGTTGTTTCCTTAGAATGTAAGTGACCAGCAGCTGTAATATCAAATAAATTCGGAAAATCTTTTTTTGTCTGACTTCTGAGTTGTAAGTAGATTTGGGGTTCTCGATTGTTGTTATTTATCATCCAAAGGTGGAACGTTTCATGCCATAGCCCGTTCTGGTGAATTTGTTCTCGACTGGTCGACCCGAGCGGCTTTTTAGCATGAGTAAAATACGAAATCATTTCATTATTCATAATGGAACCTCCTCTATACGCTAACAGAGTCTAGTATAGCATAAGAATAAACATTCATTCTTTAAGAAAGGAGCAAGCATTTGCAGTATGTCCGTGTTAAACAATTATCAGTAAATGAAAGGGTTATTTACAGAAAAAAGATGATTTTAGAGGATATTACCTTTTCCATTCGCCATGGTGAAGCGGTTGGAATCGTTTTAGAAAATCAGCATGAGAGAGAATGGCTGATGGATTTATTGTTAGGAATCAAAAAACCAAGTCGTGGTGAAATTACGATTGGTCAACATACGATAACAAATGTGAATGAAGAAGAAGCAGCTCGTATACGCAGAGAGGAAGTTGGCTTTGTATCAAGTCGAACATTGTTACATACTGAAGCGACGGTTGAAGCAAATTTACAGGTGAATAAGTGGCTAAACAAAAAGGCTTATGCAAATAAAGAGCACTTAAAACAATTGCTCGCCTATTTTCATGCAGAACATCTTTGCCATAAATACGTGAAGGATCTTGACACTGTTGAACAGGAACTGGTACGAATAATCCGTGCTCTCTGGATGAGCCCTTCTCTAGTCTTAATGGAAGAGCCAGAAGATGCTACGATGTTAAAAAAACTCATTCAATATACGTGGTCAAGACAAATCACCTTTCTATTCACAACATCTCAGCTAGAAAAAGCAGAGCAGGCTAACGGAATGTTGTCTATAAAGGGCGGAGTAATAGAGGATCATTCGCGCTTAGATTTAAGAAGGGTGCGGGAGTAGGAATGAAAATGATTTATTTTTTAATGGGCAATCGAACTGCTTTTCAAACAAAGAAAGGACTTGGATTGTTTCTAGTTTACGTACTGTTGCTAATAGGGTTTCTTACGTCGATGTTTTTTAGTCTGCAAGTTGCCATTCATGCTAATAAGGTTAACCAGTTATCAAGTGATGGAGGAAACTTAGGGCTCTATTCGATTCAGTCCAAGGCCGCTCTAAATAAATCCGATATTGAGCAATTTATGAAAATGGACTTAGTATACCAACCATATGTAAAAAGTGAGCCGGAAGCGTATACATATGAAGGAGCGACGGTAATCGTCCAAAGGAATAGTGAACCTTATTTTCATGAAAATGGGACGACTCTTCTAATGGGAGAGTGGCCACAGAATGAACATGAATGGGTTATTAATAAATATCACTTTTATGCGATCGATGACGATTTTTCACTTGGTGACCAACTTACTTTTGAGTCTAGCACAGGCGATCAAAAGGACATTACGATTACAGGTGTATATGAAGAGCTGCAAGCTTATCAAGCATCTTATTCAGCATTAACCGTTGAAAAGGTAGAGGAAGGCTATATTGCTGGATTAGTAGAAATGGACCACGTTTCAACTGTTTCTTCTAATTTGAAGGAGACTTTTGACATCAATATACAACGTCAACCCGTTTATCAAAATCCACCTGTGGAGAAGCTTTCAGAGGGTAGTGCAATGGTTGCGTTTTATAGCCTACTCCTCTTATTGAACATGATCATTCTAGCATGGCTAGCTATTCAAATTCTGTCATTGTTTGATTTTCGTGCTGGATTAACAACGTCAAAGTACTATGGTATTTCGCCGAAGAAAACAACATTTGCTTGTATCGTATTGTTTAGTATTGTTTCCATGCTCTTAGTCATTATTAGTTATTATGTAGCTTATAGAGCCTTTCAGTTTTTTGGCGAGAGTTGGAGCCACGTAATAGGTGTTTCAATCTTCCATCGCCAAGACCATGTAAATAATCAAATACATATACCTATTGATTACACTTATATGATTATCGCCAGTATCCTTCTCACACTATGGTTCATTCTTGTTTTCTTTGTAAGTAAACAACTGAAAAAAACAACAATCCTCATTGTTTCAAGTTTAATTGGGCTTAGTTGTTCAGTCTTAATGATACCTTTCATTCAATCTGTAGTGGACTATAACCAATTCCATAGTGAAAATGAAGTCAGTGATGATCTTTATGATCATTATTTAGAAAAACAACCGTATACAAGCGCTCATTTATTAGATAGAAGAGCCATCGATCAGTTTGACGATTTAACAGATGCATTGGCTCGTGACGGTGTTTCGGCTTTGCATTTAAAGGGGCTCCAAGATTGGATTGTAAATGGACTAGAAGATGAACGAGATCTGTTTTTCGCATCTCAAGTATTAGCGGTAGAAGACGATGAGTGGCCAAAGGTGTTAAAGCAATTAGGCATGGAGGAAATAGCGTCATTTCAACAAGGTGATGCACCTTCAATTATTCATTTTCCATGGAAAGAGTCAGCAAATTTTAGTTACCAACAGCCCGTTTATCTTGAAGGTGAAGAAGTAGCGCTTCAGCAAATAATCTATGATGATCATGGCAGCTTTGAGTTCATGACAGATGAAGAAACGCTACCATTTCGTGCCTATAGTGTAGAACAAGAGCATTTTTTCACCTATGAAACGTTCATTTTGCCTCAATCTTATGTTACTGAAACAAAGGTAGACGAACAACTGTACATGCCAGTCTATTTGATTCCGACTGACTTATCCATTAACGAATTTGAATATGAATTGTTCACGAACTATTTAAACGAGTATCCGTTTCTTACGTTTATTGAAAATGGGCATCACGCCACATGGTTTGTGGAAACACAGCGAACAAGCTTTAGGTTGCTAATGATACAGGTTGTCCCGATTGTGCTTGTACTAACAATGATTCTGTTTTCATTAGGCTTCCCTTTGCTTAAGAAAGTAAAAGCGAAAAAACAATGGCGTTCTGAATAAACGAAAACCTAAATGCAGCCATGTAGAGCGCATTTAGGTTTTTTTATTTTCATATTGAGGATAAGCGACAATCTTTAGGTCAGGTCCTATAACGGAGCTTTCTGCCCACTTCAGCGGAATCGCCTGATCCATTGTTTCGATACCGATTCCTTCAAAAAAGCTTCGTGCATCTCGTCCACCAATAAGTTTTGGGGCGATATAAAGAATACATTTCTGTACGTGTTGCTGCTCTAGAAAAGCAGCATTTAATGTGCCACCCGCTTCTAGAAGCGTTGAGGTGATGCCTTTTGAGAATAACGTAGCAAGCATCTCATCTACATCGACCTTCTCCTGATTCGTTGTGTAAAAGATGTGTACACCTTTCTCTTTTAATGCGGCTTCTTTGGCTCTATGAGCTGGTGCAGCAGAGGTAAAGAGATAGATAGGGGCTTCCTCATCATTGACTACGTTACAGTCTAACGGTATACGCATTTGCGAATCAACGATAATGCGAACCGGGTTTCTTCCATTAGGAATACGAGCCGTTAATGAGGGGTTGTCTTTTAAGACGGTCTCAATGCCGACAATAATACCTTGATGTTCACTTCGAAGTCGATGTACATCTTCCCGTGCAGGAGGGGATGTAATCCATTTGCTGTGAGTCGTTTTCGTAGCAATTTTCCCGTCAAGGGAGACAGCAGCTTTTAACGTCACGAACGGTCTTTTTTGAACGATAGCAAAGTTAAATACTTCATTTAAGTGTGTGGCTTCCTCTTCTAATAATCCTGATTCGACTGAAACGCCAGCCTCTCTAAGACGTTTTATACCATTACCAGCGACTTTAGGATTGGGATCAAGTGAAGCGACTATGACTTTTTTTACACCGGCTTTCACTAAGGCATCTGCGCAAGGACCTGTTTTGCCTGTGTGTGAGCATGGTTCAAGCGTGACATAAGCCGTTGAACCATTCGCCAGCTCTCCTGCCATTCGTAATGCATGAATTTCAGCATGTGGCTCTCCCTCTTTTAAATGAGAACCTATACCAATCACTCGACTTTCTTTTACAAGTACGCAGCCGACAACAGGGTTTGCCCCTGTTTGACCTAGCATGGCTTTTGCGTTTTCAAGCGCTAGCTTCATATACTTTAGATCAGACATAAGTAAACACTCCTTAAGACAGATAATAAATACCGGTTTGTTTTTCTGAAAGTGACCATAACGATTTCGCTTGATGTTTATCAAATATAGCATCCCCAGTTGGTTGAGATTTAGGTTTTCCGTACCATTCTCTATAGCCACTAGGTCCAATCCATTCACCACCGTTAAGCTGGGCACATGTGGCAGCATAACATGTTGATGCTGCACCTTGTTTAGCTGATTGAACAAGATAAGGTAGAACGCTGCGAATGAACCAATGGGCTTTCTTGCCTGAGCCTCTGGAGAGCAAGTTTGAATAAGCTAGACCGGGGTGACAAGCAACACTAATGGTGGTTTTTCGATGTATCTTTAAACGTCGATCCAGCTCTCGAGCAAATAAAAAGTTGGCATACTTACTCTGCCGATAATACGTCATCGGACTGTAATCGTGCTCGCCATTGGAATAAGCAAACTGAATCGTTCCTTTAATGGCAGCGATACTTGTGATCGTCACAATACGGGACTGAGGAGTAGAAGTTAAAAGTGGCAAAAGGTACCCGGTCAATGCGAAGTGGCCAAGGTGATTTGTACCAAACTGTCTTTCAAAACCATCTATCGTGAGCTCATATGGTGGAATCATGACGCCTGCATTATTGATAAGTAAGTCCAATCTTGAAGTTTGAACGCTTTCTGAAAAGGCTTGAATGGAAGAAAGGTTACCTAAATCAAGGAAAGAAAAAGAGACATCTCCATAGGGGCGGAGAAGGGTGACGATTGCTTCCCCTTTTTCTTTATTTCGACTGGCAATAATTATTCGATAGTTGCTTGCTAGTAAGTACTTGGCCGTTTCAAGACCAATTCCACTTGTTGCCCCGGTAATAAGCGCTGTTTGCTTCATGTCTTTTGCTCCTTTAAGCAATCACTGTCTCCATACTACACTAGTCTTATGTGGGTTTGCCAAAAAGAAGGGTTGCCATTGAGGGAATGTTATTGAATGGGAATGTGTAGCGATGGATAGGGTATTGAGCAGATGAAAACAATAAAAAGCGAGCAGCGACAAGGATCACTGCCCGTTCATATTGATTAACCAAGAGTTCCCACGATGCTAGAAACTGATTCAAATAGTTGTGTAAGTACGTCTGTGAGCATTTGATCCACCTCCCGTTAGAAAATAAGAAAAAAGAGAATTAGCCAAGCGTACCGATAATGCTAGAAACTGATTCAAAAGCTTGAATAAGAATATCTGTAAACATGAGATCCACCTCCCGTTAGAAAATAAGAAAAAAGAGAATTAGCCAAGCGTACCGATAATGCTAGAAACTGATTCAAAAGCTTGAATAAGAATATCTGTAAACATGAAATCCACCTCCTGTTAGAAAATAAGAAAAAAGAGAATTAGCCAAGAGTACCGATAATGCTAGAAACTGATTCAAAAGCTTGAACAAGAATATCTGTAAACATGAGATCCACCTCCTGTTAGAAAATAAGAAAAAAGAGAATTAACCAAGAGTACCGATAATGCTAGAAACGGATTCAAAAGCTTGTACAAGAATATCTGTAAACATGACATGACCTCCTTTAAAAAAGCTTTATTGTTCTTACTTACTTAGATAACGTAAGAGAGATCACATTGGATCACTTTTTTTTATAATTTTTTTTTAAAAGGATATAAAACGGTGATTAAAAGCACATCCGTTGCACTTGTTTATTGATGGGTATATCGTATAAAAAGAAGGGGGCGAATGAAGAATGAAAGTAGAGATTTGGTCGGATGTTGCATGTCCGTTTTGTTATATCGGAAAGAGAAAGTTTGAGCAGGCTTTAGATGAATTTGATCAACCTGTTGACGTGACGTTTAAAAGTTTTCAGCTTGACCCTAGTGCACCACAGCACTCGACAGAGTCCATGGTGACGGTTCTTGCGAAAAAGTACAATGTCCCTGTTGAAAAGGCAAAAGAAATGAATAGTCAAGTCACTGCTCAGGCCAAAGAAGTAGGTTTAAACTATCATCTAGAGAGTGTCCGAGTTGTGAATACAATGGATGCTCATCGCTTAAGCCATTTAGCGAAAGAAAAAGGGAAAATGGGAGAAGTAATGGAGGCGCTATTGGACGCGCATTTTGTCCAAGGGCGTTATGTTGGCGATCGAGAAACGCTAATAGCGATTGCGGAAACAGCAGGTATAGGGAAAGAAGAGGTAAATGCCGTATTAGACAGCGATCAGTATAAGGACGTTGTGATGCAAGATCAGGCAGAAGGAAGCCAAATTGGGGTTCAAGGCGTTCCGTTCTTTGTTTTTAACCGAAAATATGCTGTTTCAGGAGCTCAGCCTAAAGAGGCGTTCCTTCAAGTGTTAGAAAAGGTAAAAGAAGAAGATGCCTCTCAGATTCAAGTAGTGAATCAAGGCGATACATGTTCAGATGGAAGCTGTTAAACCAAAAGAGGAATCCAACACTTATTGGATTCCTCTTTTTATTGTTGGTGATGGATGAAGGTCAATGCTTTTTCATGAACACGATACGTTACTGGTGTGGTATCTATTTTTTCTCCATCGCTATCAATATCAAGAACAGGTGATGTAATAAGAGAACACTGTTCGACATCAAGCATTTCCAATTGCTCTGGATGATCGAGCCATCCTTCGTCTGTGCGTGCTTGATTATACATATTCTTTAGCAACGTTGCGCCTGCTTCTTTCACGATAAACATGTGAAGGATGCCATCGTTTAAAGAGATAACGTCATTAAACAAGCCAACCGTTCCGATGTATTGACCGTTCATAGCCAAGATCATAACCGCTTCTCCACTTTTCTTTACACCTGTATTGGTTGTTAATTCATATGAAAAAGGGGTGGGTTCTTTCAGGGAGCGGATGGCACTAATGATATAGCCTAATTTACCAAACGATTCTTTAGTTGATTCCTCAATTTCTTTTGATGCTTCTGTAATAAGGCCAATTCCAGAGAAATTGCTGAAATAACGATCGTTTTGGCTAACGATATCAATATCGGTAGTGTTGCCAGCAAGTATAGCATCCACTGCATCGTCTATTTTTGAACAGTTCAATGAACGGGACAAATCGTTACATGTTCCTGTTGGTAAAATACCAACGATTGGGCGACCAGCTTGCTGCATAAGTCCGTTTACGCATTCGTGAACCGTACCGTCTCCACCCATAATGAGGATTAAGTCCACTTTGCTTCCATTCTCCACGCATAGAGCTTCCGTGTCTCCTGCTTTTTCGGTTTGGTATAAAGTGAATTCTTTTATGGAAGGGGCTAATTTAGGAACAATGTCTTTAAGTAAATCTTCTAGTTCACCTTGTCCAGCTGCTTGATTGTAAATGAGCAGTGCTTTCGTATACATGGTCACGTGACTTCACCTCTTCTATACATCTATACCCTTTTTATTTCATTTCAACTACGGTGCTATCGTTTTTTTCTGAACGGCAAATGTGTTATTGAAGTAACTACAGTAAAAAACGTGCTCAACGGCAACGATGCCCTTCTTATTTAGCTGTTGATGAACCCATTCTTCCGTAAGGTTTAGGATTTTTAAGTGATCTTTTTGCAGCACACCATCCATAATCAAAGGCAAGGTAAAAGGTGTGTTATCCCCTTTTTTAAAAATAGATAATGTACCAGAGGCTTCAAGCATCGCCCAGTCAACTTCTTGTACATCAGCAATGTTTTTATCCCGTAGCTGCAACATAATATCATCAATATTGTAATTCTGATCCGATAAGTTTTCCTGTAAAAATTGTCCATCTTTAATAATAATGACTGGTTCTCCATCGACGAGATCTCGAAATTTTTGATTTTTTACTTGTAAATAAGTGAAGATACGCTGCAGGAGAATGAGAAGAGCAATAGGTGCCAACCCTCTATATAGAGGCAGTTCAGGATCATCAATTAAAACAACAGCTAATTCAGCAATCATTAATGTAATGATGACATCAAGAACACTTACTTCACCAAGCTCTTTTTTTCCTGTTAAGCGAAAGAAAATTAAAACGGCGATAAACATAATTACCGTACGTATAAGTGTGGACAGTAGTTGGTCCAAGCCGATCACCTCGTTTAAAGTATGAGCGAAAGAATCAAGAAACATGCAATTATTCCAAATCGGCTTGGTAATAGCCCTTTTGTTAGGGGCAACTTGATTAAAAAACGCGATTGAATGTAACAAAAAAAATCCTCTTCCTTCTATGGAGGACGAGGGTGTATTACCGGTCCCATTATGGCACCATACTGGCCAAAACAGCCTTTAAATGACGTGAAAAAACTTGAAGAGAAAAAAGGCGCTTAATATGAAAGAGGCTGGGACATAACTAGTTTCTGACACAACAAAGATCGCCATCCCTTTTTTCAAGTGATGGCGATCTTTTTTCTATTTTTCTGATGCAAGTTAATTGTGAAATACCTTCTATATGCGGTGTATTTCCTCATATTTACCGCCATGAAGGCAAGACCTATTTCATTTTTCCCTTTCTTGGTCCTTCGGGCTGAGGATCGAGTGAAACCCAAATGAGCCTTCAAAAATCCAAAGACTGGTCCACATCTATTTTTCGTTTACGGTATAATCCACCTGTTCTCGCTTCGGAAAGCAAGCGTTTTATATAGGCTTTCTGTGCTCCCAATGCTCATTTATAGTCATACACGACAGCTTTGACTAAATCGATCTTTATCATGTAAACGGGATTCATACAAAAACGAGAGTTTTTGATTATGTGGACACGTGAAAGAATCTCCTTTAGAATCGTAAGGCTAATTGGCTATTTGAAAAGGATCTTGCTTCGTTTTCTTTTTTTGCTCTTTCCTGTATTGATTGTAGGTTATAAGAGGGGCACGTTTCCGATTCTGAATGACATCTTCATAATTTTACTCACTACCATAACCGGCATCTGCAATGAGGAAGGGAGGGAACTCAAAGAAGCCCTCTTCAATGGTAGTTAAAAAAGGGATAAGCGTTCGTGTGTTTGTAGGGTTAGGGAAGATGTCATAGGCTAATGCATACTGACCTTTGGTCGCCAACTGGATATTGTAACCAGGCTTGAGCTGACCATTTCTCATGTAGTCATCTTTCATCCGCATCGGTTTTTGAATAACTGTTTCGCTCCCGAGAATGTTTATATCCTTTTGATACTTCTTCTTGCGATTGCTAAAGTCTAGCCATTGCTTGCGATAGTGCTTCAGATCTTTGCTAGTGGAACGCAATGTCTTTCGTTCCGAAACATTTTCGCTTGCTTTAATGAAGACTGAATAGACGGAGGCATCGCGTTCATGTTCCGGCTGATATAAGACAACCCTCATGCTACAACTAATCTAGCGTTCGTAAAGCACTAAGCTTAGATGAGAGAAGCATTTCGTTTAAATCAATCGCCCCTTGTTTTGCTTGTATCGCAGAATCAACTGATTGAACCATCTTTTCTACTTGAGCGATACAAGTGGAATCGATTTTATCGACAACGTTTGTTTGTCGTTTCTCTTCAAAACGATGTGCTGTTTGCCCACTCCAATAAGGCTTAGAAAGCTCCGGTTGCAAATACGTTTGTTTTGCGCCCTCCAACTCACCCACCAAATCGGAAAATTTTTGCTTACACTTCTTTAACCGGGTTATCTCATCTGAATAAGTATTGACTTGATTGCGTAAAAAGGATATCTCATTTTCCAAGACGCTCCGCTCACTCATAAGCTCACCTTCTTTTTCAACAGTTCTGATAAATCCCATGCATCAATGAAAAGTTTACAACATTTTTCCAAAAAAATCATCTTTTTCACACCTAAATAAAGCGCACACACACCCTTTGTACCAGTACTCTACTCTTAACTACTATTAATCAAGTTAAAAGGATGGTTTCACCTTGAATATTTTTCCTTCACACTTTAATATATGGAATTATATAGATTAAGAGAAATGAGGAATGAGCATGAGTCAAATTACGTACAATTCAGATGAAGCCATTGCCTTTATCGAAGCTATTAAAACAAGCGCTGAGAGCGTAACAATTGAAAGCATTCCCCAGGCAAACAGCGATAATAAATTAGCTACAGCAGAACTAGCGCTACAAATTTTAGAAGAGATGGAACAGCTCAACAAAGAATTTGCTGCCCTTGTTGCTAAACAGGTAGACGATACAGTAGCAAATGTTGAATCAATGATTGCAACAGATAGAGCCCTAGGGCAAAGCATTCGAGGTGGAAACTAATGGGTATCGATCAGCGGGTACTTGCCGCCTCTGAACTAACAACCTTTTTACAAGACCTTTCCACCAAATCTGATGGCATTCAAACCCCCTTATATAGTGTAAAAGCTAGTGCTAATCGGTTATCTCAGCACTCTTCCTCACTTGGTGGGCACGGGGGTGAAAGCATCCGCCGTTATTTTCAAGAAAGCTATCCCCCTTACGTTAACTTATATCGTAATCTCATTACCGCCTACAAACGGGTGATCGATGAAACCATTAGCGGCTTAAGCGACTTCGGTTTTGATAATAGCGAGCACATCGATCAACGATACTTAGACGACGAGTTCGAGACGGAAATGAAACAAAATAAACAACTCACGGACGAGTATGAATCTGATATAAACGCAGTTGTCAGCAGTTATTCAGATTTGGTCTCTTTAACGAACGCAGACTTCTCTGACATCAACTCTGGGATAGACGATCTTATTACGGAGAAAAACGACACAATCGAAAAGCTCGCAAACTTTGATGAAAAATTCCATTCTCGTTTGCAATCCCTTCACGAAGACTTGCTACTGCTCCGCTCTTACATGGAAACGTTAAGAGACAAGGTGGGTAGTGGTGGAATCTCCATTACGAACTATGAATCTGGCACAATCAAAAAGGAAGAAGTGTACGGTGAAGTTACTTCGAAGGTCACTCAATACCGTGTGGATAATTTCTTTCACGGAAGTGCCACATTTTCAGGGTTTATGGGCGATGTTTATGACGCTGGACAAGTCGTAAAAGTTGGAGCTTATGGTCTAACAGGACTTGCCTTTAGCTCCAAGTACTACGGCAACTCTAGTTTTAGAGCACCAGTTGGTGGAGTTTTCACTCAAAAAGTAGTAGACGGTTCCAAAGCAGCAGCAAGAACTGTCGCATCAGGTGCTGATAAATTTAATAGAAAAATTGTGTCGCCTGTAAAAGACTTTTTAACAAGCGACAAAGTGCGTGGGACTGCAACAACTGCTGTTAAAACGGTTGGACGTGTCTTTAGAGGTGCTGAAATCATAGGAGCTTTTTCTCACTTTAGTGAAATCTCAAATCCACGCAATGCAAATAATTCTACTTACGAAAACTCTTTTCGAGCTTTTGCAGGTTCGACATTTCATGCAGGAACTGTAATTGGCGGCAGTATTGGTGGAGCTAAGTTAGGAGCAGCCATTGGAACAATTATCTGTCCTGGAATTGGCACTGTAGTTGGAGGTGCTGTTGGTGGGCTTATAGGAGGAATCGCGGGAGGCATTGTAAACGATCAATTTAACGAAAAAGTGAAAGATGGTGCTCAAAAAATTGGTAAAGCATTAGAGAACGGTGTCAATGCGACTATAGAAAACGTCCAAAATTTTGGGGAAACTGTGAGTAATGGGTTTAATAATGTTAAAGATAGTGTCACCTCCCTTTTTAGCTGGGGAAGTTAGCTAGTAGGTTTACTATAAAACAAGTATGTGTTACAGGTGGACTAAATACATGTTAAGTTTAGCTATCTATGCTCCACTAAAAAAAATCATTTACTGCTAGAATTGAGGTAAAGCACCATGTTTTTAGTCCAATTTTTCTTATCTGCGCTTCTTTTTATAGCTGTCGCCCTTACTATTTCCGCTGGCATAGGTTTATTGATTTGGAGTCCTCTTTATAAACTTATTTATGAAAGTTTTCTTATAAAGGATCCCGATTCGACAATAAAGAGAATATGGAATCTTTTCTATCATGTATTTGGTGGGGGGCTTTCTTACTTTCTTTACTTCTGGCTAATTAAAAAATACAAACTATGGATTGCAAAGCTTGTATTTCTGCTGTACTTAATAGTTTTTATCTGTATTGGAATTCCTCTTGCTACAGTGGGTTTGGCTTTTATTGAATGGCTTTTTTCATAAGAATTTATTTGAAAGTGTTGAGGTTTCTAAATGGACTTAGCTTCATTTATATTCTTAGGAATATCTAATGCTATTAACGATTTCGGATGTGATTCATACGTGTTTATTTATTCCCTTGAACTCTTTATATACTTTTGCATCTGCTGTATGTATGCACTCAATATCTCTGCTGGTATGGGGCTATTATTTTATAGTGCCATTTATAGGCGTATTTACGACAGCCTTGTTATTAAAAATCCTGATACTATTCTCAAGAAAATATGGAATGGTTTTTACCACACCACTGGAGGAGGACTCTCCTATTTTCTTTATTATTGGTTACGTGCCAATTTCAAGTCCTGGACTGTAAACTTACTATTTATTTTCTATATTATCTTTTTTATCGTTATTGGTTTTTTTGTTGCTGTGCTAGCAGCTACCTTGGTGGGCTTTATTTTTGATTTGCTTTAACGGTGAGTTGATTGATTGGAAATCTCTCTGTACTTTGTCTCGTTTTTTAACTAACTTAATTAAAATGACGAGAACAACAAAAAAATTATTGAGGAGGACTCAATGGCTACACAAATGGAACAGCATCCGCCAACTGGATCACGGCTTACATTAGTACGAAAAAACCAATTATTGTGCTGGCAGCGCCGTTTTGACATTTATATTGACGAAGAATATTTTGGAGATATTTCGAGAGGGAAAGAAGTGAGTCTTCCCATTGGTCCGGGAAAGCATACCGTCTATTTAAACTTTGATTCCAGCGTGGGGAGCCTTCAATTTGGGTTTCAAAGTGAAGTGCTTGAAGTTGAAACTCAGTTGGATCAAAACTTGATCATTGATGTGTCTGTCAAGAAGCATTATGATAACATTTTTCCTCACATCGAATTGAAAGTCAGAGATTAACCTGATTTTTCAGTTCACAGCAAACGACAAAATGATAGGTCTTTAGCGCCGGTCAATAATTGTCGTTATTTCAAAAAGTTGAGAAGTGAGTCAATTTCATAACTACTTTTGAAAAGAGATATAACGAACAATCATCGACATAATTACACAGGTATTCGTTATATTAACTTCTGAAATTGGCGACGACTCCTGCGGGAACAGCACTTGTTTGAAGACGTTGAAGCGTGGTTTTACGCGAAAATGGCTGAGACCGTGCCCGCGGAAAGCGTTCGCCAATTGAGGTGAATGTTCGTATTGATAAAGCTATGTAGGGGTTATGATATTCATTCAAGTCATTATTCATATTCGACCCAATACAAGGAGAGATGTACCATGAGACCTTTGCTTCAATGTACACGTGAAGAGTTATTATTACTTGTTTCTGCTGCTGGCTTCCCTGACGTCGCTAGAGGGATGGGCGAGGAAATGATTGGTGCCCAGTCTGATGAAACGTGGGAAGCAGTTTTACTTGCGACTCGGAGCCAGTTAATTTTAAAACAGCTCTGGGACATGCAGAAAGAGATGAACGGCCAGTCACCTTTAACAGAGGAGCTTCAACAATTTATCCAAAGGTATATTGAGGCCAAGTATGCTTTACGAGCAACTAATGCAAAACAGGACAAGCGCTTGATCGTTCATTTTTCTCCAGAGGATGAATGGCTTTGTCACATTCAAATCAACGAAATCCTTCATGAGTTTCTGCTCGTCCCCCAAGCCCAAGTTGCATCTATGTTCAATTTATTTTACGAGTTTAAGCTACCTACAGCCAAGCAGACTACCTCATTCCGCTTAAATGATCGTTCTTTTGATCGTTTAAGCCGCCGTGAAGAGCTCTCTGCCTTGAAAGAAAGCCTTTCACTAACAAATGAGGAATGGCTATTGTTTGACCAGCTTGTGATGGACTTGGAAAAAGCCGATTGGCATTTCGATAACATCAGCTTACTTCAGTTGCACGCCAAAGAAGCGGATGATGGCGTCGTCATTGAGGAAATCCAATTCCATTTGCCAAGTGCTGAAGGGGTTTGGATCGTTCGTTATGAACCATGGGAAGAGAACGTCGTCTTTCTACAGCTTGTTGGCGAAGAGGAATGGGCGGCTAGCCTCGAACAGTATGTACATGAGGCGGGGCGTTTTGTTTCCAAGCAACAGGTACAGGGGTAACGAAAAAACAGGCTCTCAGTACCGCATTGATGAAAACAATAAAAAAATAAGGTACTTAGGTTCCCCTTAATCCAATACTGAGAACGTGCGTGTTTCGGCTTTTTCTTGATCAAAGAAACGGATACAAAAAGTGCTTTCGTTAGGAACAAACCGTTTTGCCGACTTGAACGCTGAAGATTTCAAATATGTATTGCTCGCGTTGGGCAATTGAGTTGTTCTTTAAGTGGATCAAACAACACGTACACGCATCAAGACATTTTATGGGCAGACGCAACGCGCCATATACAATCAAATTTTCACAGCATGAAAACGTCTTTTGTCTCAACGTACTTGCGCAGTTGCACACTACAAGCCGCTACTCCATTCTACGAGTCAGCCGTTACTTAAGAGCAGCATTATGGAAACGTGCACACGTCTGGATACGGAAAATCCCATGCAAAACAGTCCCTTAAGTCGTTGTTGAATAAGTCACTGGTAAACTGATATACAGTTATTCCTAAAGGACAGAACCACCTTTTTCTTAGGGTGTGTCCTTTTTTTATTTTAACTAAAAGTGTTTAGGTCTGAACATTCTGTCTATATTTATGCAACATTAGTGATCGTGAATGAATTTCATAACTGCTCTTAAAAGAGATATGACTAATAATATGAACAATGTTCGTTGTAATCACTTATGAAATTGGCGGCGACTCCAGCGGGTACAGCACGCGCCCGAAGACAGAGGAGCAAATATATGAGTGGAAGCGGCTGGTGCCGTGCCCGCGGCAAAGAAACCACGCTAAGAACGCCACGTCGTGTGGCAACGTCTGGTACCTACATCCTGTAGGCATGTTCGGATTTATAAAGCGATATAAGGATTATGAGATTCATACGAGTGGAAATAAAACTTAATTTTCTGAACTAATATTGGAATAGGTTCGTTATTGTTCTTTTTAACTTAATACAAAAAATGCGGCTCCTTTTTCAGTAGGCGTCACCGCATTTTTTTAACGTTCATTGTTAATTTCTGGTCTTAGACAATGATTTGAATTTAACTGCTTAACCTTTCAATCGTTAATGCAAGCAACTTTGTTCGTTCTACGAGTGAACCAATCTCTAAATACTCCTCGTCATTGTGCTGATTTCCGCCA